>CAWHJG010000003.1:0-575854 GCA_963829655.1 Pirellulales bacterium | reverse complement strand
AGTGCCGCATACGTATCCTTCATCTTCGACATGTTGTCGGCCCGCAACTGCCCGAACTCCATCACCGTCTTCAGCTCGCCGCTCATCCGCGACTCGTAGTCCTTCGGCACCGCCTTGTACGAGCCCGTGTCCACGGCCTCGATCCCGTACAACTTCGGCCGAATTCAAACCCAGGATCTTCCGCTTGGCGGTTTCTCGGTCAGCTCCGGGTAGCCGTACTTCTCGCGCATCTCCGCGGGAATCTGGAACCGCCAGAAGGCCTCGATCTGCCATTGCGGCGAACCATACCAGACCGAGTCCGACCCGAACACGATCCGGTCCTCGCCCATGAACTTCATGAGCTGGCCCATGATGTGCGCCGCGATCGTGGGAAACGACACCACCGACGACGCCCACGTCGTGCCGATCTCGGCATAGCAGTTCGGCAGTATCCTGCACGAGCTGCGCGTACTCGGTCGTCCAACTGATGTTCGGCACGCCGCCGCGCAGCTTCTCCGCCTTCACCTCCTCCAGCGTGTCGGCCATGAAGAAGTTCGGCTGAATGCAGGAGTGGTAGCTGATGAAGTTCAGCTTCGGCCAGTCGCGGGCCGCCTTGGGCAAATCGCCCGGGATGGCCGCGCTTGGGATCGGGCGGCCCCGGCGCGAGCCCCTTGTGAACGCAGATGTTGTTGAACCCCGGCCGCTTGGCCTTCAGCTTCTCGTAGTTCTTCTGGATCAGCTCGAACGTCGGATAGGCCACCTCCGGGTCGTCGTGCCGCCACTGCCGCATCAGGCTCGCCGGGTCGTCATCGACCTTGGCGGAGTTCGAGATGTTGTAGCCCTTCCACGAGTCCGGCTCGTTCTGATCGATCTGCTCCTGGATGAACTCCAGGTTGCCCTTGCCGACGTACAACAGGCCGTGACACAGCATCCGCGTCGAGCCCGAGATCTCGTTGACGAAATTCCTGCGCCGCCGCGGTCTGAGCGGCGGTCAGAATCTCGCCGCGCTGCGCCTCCTCGGCGTTTTTCGGCGGCCGCGACGGCTCTCCCTCCACCTGCACCATCGACGCGGTGACGTTGCTCAACAGGCCGATCGTCACCTGGCTGTCCAGATACACGTCCTTGATGAACTGCGTGATGTGCGCGTAGCCGGCATCGATCGGCAGACCGACGAGCGCCGGGTTCCACACGCTCCACGCCTCGCCACGCTCATCCTTTTCGCCGCGCGGATTGAACGGGTTCGCTCTGACGCGCGGCGCCGACGTCGGCCCTTGCGCAATCGCTCGCAAGCCGGCGGGCGAGGGCCGGCTGCCGCGGACCATGTGCAATTGATCGTCGAAGACGAACAGGTCTTTTGGCGGCGCGGCCTCGGCCGCAGCCGCCTGCTCAAACAGTTCCGCCTCGCTGACGCTAAAGAAGTTTCCATACACCTCGTTCATTGCCAACAGCGCCGCCGCCATGCCGCCCGAGCCTGCCAGGAATTGCCGCCGGTCTGATGCCGAGCTTCTTGCTCGCCCGTTCGGCCAACTCGGCAATCCGCGACTCGACCTGCTTTTGTTTTGCGGTCTGCGGTGCGGGCATGTATTCGCCGTTGGTGATCATCCGCGTCGGCACCGGCGATCGCAGTGTCTCGCCAATGTCCGCCCGCTCGCACTTGGCGACCTGCTCTTCATCGAGCAGCCCGTGGTCCTCCTCCCACACACGGCCTGTTTCATTCCATTTCTGCGCGGCCATGGGTCACCTCCCGAGTGCTTCTGAAACCAGCGGCTCATCTGAAGTGCTTGTCAGACATCTCTGAATCGAGGGCCGGACCAAACGAACTCCCCCTCGTACTTTTGAGGCTCATCTTCGCGTTCGAGATGATACCATCCGCTACTACGCTTTTGTGCCCCCACAGAACCACTCGATCGGCAAAAAGATCTTCGAGAAAACTTACAACGGCATCGACTATCGCGCTCTCCTTCTGATCGACGCTCAGGTTCTCGTCGTAGTTCGAAAAATGGCCGTGAGTGAAGTTGCCAGCAACTAGGGTTAGTTCATTGCCATCGTCGTAAATCTCAAGGTTGCCGACGGCGGGATGGACGGCGGGAAACACCGCACAGGCACTCGGGGGTGTGCCCGGTGCCAAGTCCGCTATCAGGAAAACGGGTTTGGAGCTGCGAAAGTAGTTTCGTGCTAAGCATGGAAATTACGCTGGCGCGAATGCTCAATTCCGTGCCCTCAACGCCAGGGCGATAGAACCGATGTAGTCATTCCTGATGGAACGGGCACGCGCACTAATCCAAATCATTTATTCGCGTCCATGGGCGATCCATTCGCGGCTAGTTGTGACAGCCCTGGTAGGTCACTAGCCTGCACACGGCTCATGGCTCGGCAACTCCAAGCTGCCGGCAGATGACGCGTGCGGTGTAGTCGTTAATCTCACGATGCCTAGGTATCGCGGATTGCTGGCCGTTAGCCGGATTAACCCAAATCGAGTGACTGCGACCCTCGCGCAATGGTTGACAACCGTGCCGGCGCAAGTGTTTCAGCAAGTCCTTTCGCTTCACGAAGCGACTTCTCCCGCCGGTAGTTGGTCAAGCTCGCTGCTTGCGCTAAGGTGCAAATAGATGGGTTCCTCGAAATCCATTTCTGGATCAGTTGCGAGAGGATTTGGCTTGGGTAGCGGCTGGCCAAGCTCGAGATGCGTTTCCGCCACGTCGAGCAAGGCCGCGGTTAACAATCGTTTGGCCTCCCCTAGATCGGCCGCGCAAGTGATGACAGCCGGAAAGTCCACGACTTGCGCATGAACACCGCCGGCGACATATTTATAGCCAGCCTTGTATTGCAACATCAGAGACTCCAACCAACGCGGTGCGGTGCTAAATTCAAGTATAGCCTTGTGCCGCGAAGACGCCAAAGTGTCTCATCCGCTTTCATCCACGATCGACTCGCGGCCAAACGGCTTGCTGAAATCTCGCTTTCGAACCAACTTCCCACGCGAGTCCGGTTCGTACTCGGCATACAGCATTACATCGCGTGTGTCCTGCAGGCACATCTTGATCCATTCGTCGAGCAGATTCCTGCCTCCGTTGGCCAGGTACAGAATGCAGCGTAGATGCCGCGGGCGAGTGCCGTTCGGCAAACCATCAGGAATTCGGCTCAGCAGGTAGCGATAGACCTCGTCGGCTTCTTCCGGTCCGAAGTCATCGATCACCCGTTGCCGGATGTCGCCTGGTACTTCGTCTGTTAGGGCGGGCTTGCTCATAAGTTTGGTCATACGACGAGGAACGTCGTTCTAGTCCATGTCGCTCGCAACAACGAGGCAGGCAATTGCCAGTAGCCGCTGCGACCAACCCGCCGACGTTCGCCTGCCGCGGAAATCCTAGCCGCCGCTCTTTTTGCCTTCATCAGGCGCCTTGAATCGCGCATCCAACTGATGATGTACGGCATCAACAATCTTCTGTTCCACTCCCGCCGCGTACGGCGCCGGTATGTCGTAATACACCATCGCCCCGCCCCCCTCGTAGCCACCCTCCTTGAGCACCCGCTCCGAAGGGATATAGCCGGGGCAGGCATTTGCATATGCGTTGATCCACAGGCGTTTTTCGTCGAGCTCTCGCTTCAACCGGTTCGAGTAATCGACCACGACTTCTCCCGGCAAAAACACCGTCGCCAATCGATCGCCGAACGTCCAAGTCTGGATCGGGTAGCTGATTTTGGTCGAGAGCTTCTCGCCGCGGTCGAGTCGCGCGAGGTTTACGCGAGCGTGATAACCGATTGGCGATTCTTCTTTCGCCCGTCGTTCCCATTCCTCTCGACTTGGCAGGTCGGCCAGTGGCAGATTCGATCCGTTGAAGTACCGCGCCAATCTCGCCGTCAAGCGGCGTAAGATTGTTGGCAAGCAGCCGGTTGACCTCTTGCGCAATCTCCAGCCCGTGCGCCTCGGCCCGATCCCCTTTGTCGCCGGTCACGCCCGAAGACGGATTCGCGTCGGCGCCACATCCGATCGAGACCAATGCCGTCGCGCCTGGATGCTCGCGTTGGATGAGCGCTTGTGCGTAACCCGCCCAGTCGCCGCTGATCTTGTTGTCCGAGAGCGTGACGCAATGGCACGCATACGTGGTCCAAATTGCCAGCACCTTTCCATCGGGAGTTTTGGCAACCAGCACCGGTAAGTCATGATCTACCGGACCGCCCTTGGACCGGCGATTGGCGGCGAAGCCTACGTTTCCGATGCCGTAAAATAGCCGGGCCGGCGCGTGGTCGGCCAATGCAGCCAGCGCCACTTTCTCAATCGCCTCTTCAAACTCGCGGCTGTAGCGGTCGATGTGTCGCTGGTGCTCGTCCGGGATCGGCATCCCAAAGATCGTCGGCGCGACATCGCGGATCATCGGCGCCGTGTGCGTGTGCGTTGCCGTGAACGCAATTCGGTCGCGAGTCACGCCAGCCTTTTCTTTGAGCCGTGCCGCCACTCGCTCGGCCAGTGAATCGGGGATGCATAACGTGTCTGCCGTCACCAGCAGGAGAGGCTTCCCCTCATCGCGACTGATCGCCAGCGCCTTCGCATAGATCCGCTGCCTCACGCCCTCCGACTCGATTCGTCGAAAACCAAAACCGTTGAGACGCACAGGATATTCGGGTGTAATGTCAACCGTGGCACGCCCAATCAGGTACGGCGCCTTCGAGTGCTCTCGGGCCGTGTCATCGGCAAGCGCCGGCACACAGACAACCACACCGATCAGAAAAATGAACCGGAGCATTTGACACCCAACTTGTGGAGGGCGATGTCATCCGCATACGATTTGCGCAGCGCAAACAAGCGCATTGTCATGCGTAAGCCGGTCGCGTCAACCGTTTCGGCCCCCATCAAAACCATATCAAACATGACCAGCGACACTTCACGGCCCGATCCTTCGCTCGTACTCGACCTTTTGCAGGCCTTCCGTTGGTCGAAGACGATGTTTGCGGCCGTGTCGCTCGGAGTCTTCGACACCCTCACATCTGGGCCCAAATCGCTCGCTACGCTGGCGGCGGAGTTGCAGGCTAATGCGGATGCGCTTGAACGTCTCCTCGACGCCTGCATCGGCCTCGAATTGTTGCGGAGGCACGGCCCGGAATATGAGAACACGCCGGTCGCGGCGACTTACTTGACGAATAGCAGCCCGCATCGGTTGACCGGGTACATCAACTATTCCAACGACGTGATGTGGAAGCTCTGGGCCAACCTCGACGATGCCGTTCGAGAAGGAACACACCGCTGGGCGCAGACCTATGGCTGGGATGGTCCAATCTTCTCGCATTTCTTCAAAACCGAGGATGCAAAGCGCGAATTTTTGATGGGCATGCATGGGTTTGGTTTGATCAGCTCGCCGCACGTGGTCGCGGCGTTTGATCTTGGCTGGTTTACGAGTTTCGTGGACCTCGGTGGCGCTACCGGGCACCTCGCCATTGCCGCATGCCAGCGATACCCGAATCTGCACGCCGTTGTATTTGATTTACCCGAGGCTGTGCCGCTGGCTCAAGAGATCGTAGGTGCATCGCTCGTCGCTGATCGCATCGAAGTGAGGGCGGGTGACTTTTTCACCGACCCGCTACCGGCTGGCGACATCTATGCCGTGGGTCGGATTCTGCACGACTGGAGCGAGGAAAAGATCGTGAAGCTATTGGCGAGGATTTATGACAGTCTGCCCATGAACGGGGGGTTGTTGATTGCCGAGAAGCTCCTGGTCGAAGATAAGACCGGACCCAGGTGGGCGCAGACGCAGAATCTCAACATGCTCACTTGCACAGAAGGGAAGGAGCGCACGCTCCGCGAATACGAAGCACTGCTCCGCAGTGTTGGATTCAGCGAGATAAGCGGGCGAACAACGCCTTCGCCGCTCGACGCGATCCTGGCGATGAAAGTCGCCGAATGAACGACATCGCGGGATACCACAAGCTGGGGAATAAGGATTCGAACCTTAACTAACTGGTCCAGAGCCAGTCGTGCTACCGTTACACCATTCCCCAGTATCCGATCAACCTGGCGACCCGCCGCGCGTCCAAAACATCGCCGCCGTTTAAGGTTAGGCTCACCACCAAGCTCGGTCAAGACCGCTGTCACGCGCGACTGGGTTTGGTGTCGAAACACTATACCGCTGGGCCCTTCATGAGAACTTAAGACACGCGATTGCCTGCGCAGGTTCTCATTGTCGAGGCGGCAATAAACCACGATACTGACTACTAGATCTCAAATTGTCCTGCACGCCAAGTGTGCCTTCGGGACCCTATGTCGCAACCCGCCGTCACGCTCGACACCGATCTTTCCGGCCGCCAGATGGGCGACTACCAATTGCTGCGCAGACTCGGGCGCGGCGGCATGGCGGAGGTGTACCTTGCCGAACAAGGTTCGCTCAGGCGGCAAGTCGCCCTAAAAATCTTGCGCCGCGAGTTCTCGGCCGACGAGTCGTATGTCAAGCGCTTTCAGGTCGAAGCGCAGGCAGCCGCCGCGCTTGTGCACGGCAACATCGTGCAAATCTACGAAGTCGGTTGCCACGACGGGCTGCACTATATCGCCCAGGAATATGTGCAGGGGCAGAACCTGCGCGAGTGGATGGTCCGCCATGGCTCGCCCGACCTAAAACTGACGCTGGCGATCCTTCGACAGGTCGCCAGCGCGCTTGGCAGAGCTGCAGACCACGGAGTGGTCCACCGCGACATCAAGCCCGAAAACATCATGCTGACCAAGAGCGGCGAGGTGAAAGTCGCCGACTTCGGACTTGCGCGCCTGACCGGCACGGGTGAATCGCTCAACCTGACGCAAGTTGGCATCACGATGGGGACACCGCTTTATATGAGCCCGGAACAGGTCGAAGGGCGCAAGCTCGACGTGCGCAGCGACCTGTATTCACTTGGCGTCACCGCTTATCACATGCTTGCCGGTCAGACACCGTTTCGGGGCGAAACTCCGCTGGCGATCGCCGTTCAGCACGTTCGCACGCAACCGGTGCGGCTGGAAACTCAGCGGCCGGAGCTTCCCAGCGGACTTTGCCGCCTGGTTCACAAGTTGTTGGCCAAGGAGCCCTCGCACCGATACCAGCATCCTCGCGAGGTACTTCGCGAGTTGCGCGCCCTGCACGTTGATGGTGAAGCGGCGGCCGAGGATAGCGACATCTACGACGCCGAGGAATTGGCAACTCCCGTCTCGCCTTCCGGATCGACGGATCAATTGTCCCAATTAATGCGAACGCAAAGCCTGATAGTGGACAACCGCCCGTGGTGGCGCTACGCGCTGGTCGGATCACTCGTCGCCTTCACTCTGGGCGCCCTCGTCGCCTATGCGATGCGCAATCCGTTTGTGCTTGCGGAACAAGGGGGCGCCGGAGGAATCGACAAAAAGGCGACTGCCGGTGCACAGTACGAGTACGCGATATCGCGCGACACACCGGCGGCCTGGCAGGCCGTGATCGACTATTATCCGGACGATGAAGGTTTGAAATGGCAAGCCAAACGGCAGCTCGCCGGCCTTTACCTGCAACGTGACGAGTTGGACCTGGCCATGCCGCTGTTCGAAGAGTTGGCGACCAAATCCAAGGAGACTCGCTTTCGCGCGTTTGGCCTGGCGGGACAATGCGTCGTGCTTTACATCCAGGAGTCGGATGCATTGCTCAACGTGCGGTTGGAGCAATTGCAGGACCTCACGAGGCCGCTCAATGACGAGGAGAAACGAGCAATCCTCGACGAGCACATGGTTCGCTTAATCGAAGCCATCGAAGGGGACAAGAGCGAGCAAAGTCAATCCGCGAACCAAGAGGCTCTCCGCAGGATCTTGAAGAGCCTGAACGTGCCCGGTGAGAAGGCCAACAAAGAATGATCACGAGACCGTACGCTCAAGTCTCGCCGAGTCGATGTGTTTCGTTCGCGTCCGGCTGCGCGCCGATTGACAACGCGCGACGTGTTCATAATATTGGTCCATCAGGATATTTGGGCACTTGTCGCGTCAGAAGTGTCCACCGCGCCCCCATCGTCTAGTGGCCCAGGACGTCGGGTTCTCAGTCCGAAAACCGGGGTTCGACTCCCCGTGGGGGTAATATGAATACCACTCGATTGTTCTCCGCTGTCTGGCTCGCGGTTGGTGTTGTGCTTGCGTGGCCGGTGTTGGTGACGGCACAAGACCAGTCACCCGCACGCAATTATTGGGTCTACATCGGCACTTACACCGGCGATAAGGCCGACGACAGTAAGGGGATCTACCGCGCGGAGTTCGACAGCGGGACTGGAAAACTCAGCGAGCCGATCCTTGCCGGCGAGATCAAGAGCCCATCCTTTGTGGCGATTCATCCCTCCGGGCGGTTTTTGTACGCCGTTGGCGAGACAGCCGACTTCGGCGGTATCAAAAGCGGGTCGGTGAACGCATTTGCCATCGACGCACGGACCGGTAATCTGGAACTCCTTAACCGCCAACCTTCTGGCGGCGGCGGACCGTGTCACATCGTCGTGGATCGAGCGGGGAAAAACGCGCTCGTGGCGAATTATGGCGGCGGAAGCTGCACCTCACTGCCGATCGGTGATAATGGCGAGCTCGGCAAACCGGCGAGCGTGATTCAGCACGAAGGATCCGGTGTTAACAAACAGCGACAGGACGCGCCGCATGCGCACAGCATCAACCTTGATGCGGCCAACAAGTTCGCCGTCTGCGCCGATCTCGGACTCGATAAAGTGTTGGTTTACAAGTTCGATAACGCCCGCGGCACACTGACGCCAAATGAGCCTTCGTCGTACGATGGCGATCCGGGCGGCGGGCCGCGGCACTTCGCGTTCCACCCCAATGGCCGCTTCGCCTACGTGAACAATGAGCTTACTTCGTCGGTCACCGCGCTTGAGTACAACGCCGAGCGCGGCGTGCTGACTAAGCTCCACACGCTTTCCACGCTGCCCGAGCCAACCCGCGGGAACTCGACGGCGGAAACGGTCGTGCACCCGTCAGGCAAGTTCGTTTACGTTTCCAATCGCGGGCACAACAGCATTGCGATTTTCGGGATCGACCAACAAACGGGCCGGCTCAATGTCGCCGGCCATCAGGGCGAGGGAATCAAAGTCCCGCGCAACTTTAACGTCGATCCGTCAGGCAAGTGGCTGCTCGTGGCCAACCAGCAGGGGCACAAGGTCAACGTCTTTTCGATTGACCAGGAGGGCGGGGCATTGACGCCGACCGACGTATCGGTCCGTGTCTCTACGCCTGTCTGCATTCGCTTTCTTGCTCGCCCGCGCGGGTAAACGCTCGACGCGCTGGGTCGGACTGGGTGGTCCGGACACCTAATTGGTTTTTGGTCTCCAGGGCGGTTTTGCGCAAACGGTTCGTAAAAACCAGGGGTTTTTGCGTGGAACGAACAACCACTCAGCACGGATTTGAGGTGGGGTGCGTATTTCTCGGGGAATAACCGGGGTTTTTGGGGGGTCGCAAAGTAGGCAGGGATGCTGTCGGATGGGGCGATGCACGCGAGTTTATACAAGCCGAACATTAATGTACCTATGTGCATATACGGACTCTACAAGCTGTCAGGCACGGAGTGCCTGACCTACGAAATCCGTCACCTGTCCACCGGTTGGATGTCGGCGAGGCCGGCGTCGATGTATTGGCCGCCACCGGTTTGGTGGCAATGGATGGCAATGGTGTTCTCGCCCGCGCGAAGAGCGGCGGCGGCTTCCTTGGAGATCGACACGCGCGTGTAACCGGTCGTGTAGCCTTGCGTCTTCGCGGCCAGCACGCCGTTGATGTAAACCTCGGCGTTCTCGTCGTGGTGGATCACCAGTTGCGGCTTGTTGAGCTTTTTAAGCGCTGCGCTTTCCAGCTCGAAGGTGCGACGGATCCAGATGTCTGCCGTGTTCCAATCGGTGCGGACGGTCGTGCCCGGCGTGTTTTCGGTGCCGAAGCCGGCCGAGCCGCGCTGCCACGCGGAGTCGTCGAAATCCGGTCGCTCCCAACCGTCGGCGGGTTTGGCGGTGACGTAGCGCCAGGGGATGGCCCTGGCTTGCGCGGTGGGGACGATTTCGCGGACCTTTGGCGGCGGCAGGTGCAACATGCGGGCGGCATCGGCGATCAGCTTTTCGTCGAACTTGATGACCGCGCGGTCGTAGGTCATCAGGCCGTTGACTTCGATCTCGACGTCGGTCGTCTGCGTGTAGACGGCGGCCGACAGACCGGGATCGCCGATCAGCGGGTGCATTCGCTCGAGCAGGCTTACGTAGTCGCGGCCAAGGGTTTCGCGGTCGGTGTAGTTGCGATATCCCCAATTGCCTTTGGCTTGCCAGGTGTGGCCTTCGAGCGGCAGGCCAAGGCCGCCGAACTCGCCGAGCACCGCGGCGCGCTTTTCCTCCGGCTTCGGCGAGCCGGGGCCGGGATAGACGTGAATGTCGTGTACGTCGCCGACGCCGCGATCGGTCCAGCCGCTGGCGGAGTTGACCAGCCGCGAGGGGTCGAGCTTTCGCGTGAAATCGACCATGCGAGCCGTGTCGAATTGTCCCCAGCCTTCGTTGAAGGGAACCCACATGATGATCGCGGGGCTGTTGATGTGCGCGCGGATGATGTTCCGCCATTCGTTTTCGAAGTTGGACGTGCTTTCGGCGGTGCGAGTGATGTCGGGATCGCGGGCGCCGATGTACTTGTCGCCGCTGGGCATGTCCTGCCAGACCAGGAGACCGAGCTTGTCGCAGTGGTGGTACCAGCGGGCCGGCTCGACCTTCACATGCTTGCGGACCATGTTGAAGCCGAGGCTGCTTGGTGATCTCGAGGTCGTACTTCAAGGCCTCGTCGGTGGGCGGCGGTGTAGAGACCATCGGGCCAGAAGCCTTGATCGAGCGGGCCGTATTGAAAGAGGAACTTGTTGTTGAGCATGAGGCGCGTGATGCCGCGATCGTCCTTGCCGAGGGCGATCTTGCGCATGCCGAAGTAGCTATCGACATGGTCGATTGTTTCGAATTTTTCGCCGTCGGGTTCGAAGATCGAGATTTCCATGCTATAGAGAAATGGATCGTCAGGAGACCATAGCGGCGCTCCCGCAAATTCCATTTTGAGTGGCTCCCCCGCCTTTCCCTGGATGGAGGATACGACAATCGCCTTTTCATCGGCCTTTTGTTTTGCCGGGTCGATGACCTCAACTTTGACGAACTGCCGGTCAGTCGTTCCTACACATTTCACGGTTACCGTTACTGAACCAAAGTCATCACTGGTTTCGATGTTTGGGATGGCCTGAAATGACTCGATGCGAACGCTGGGAACCGCCTCGAGCCAAACGGTCTGCCAGATGCCGGTGGTCGGCGTGTACCAGATGCTGTTCGGCCTGAGGACTTGTTTACCGCGCGGCTGGAAACTTGCGTCGGAGGGATCGAACACCGACAGGACAATTTCCTGCTCGGCGCCGAACTTGAGTTTGTCGGTGATGTCGAATGTGAAAGGGTCGTAGCCGCCGCGGTGATCGCCAACCTGTTTGCCGTTCACGTAAACGGTGGTGTACCAATCGACTGCGCCGAAGTGCAGCATGATACGCTTGCCGTCGCCTGCGCCATCAACTTTCACAGCGCGGCGATACCAGAGGCGATTATTGGGCCCGACCGGTTTCATCACACCCGATAGCGCGCTTTCGACGGGGAAGGGGACGAGGATCTGGCCGTCGAAGTCTTTGGGCTGCGCCTCGCCTTTGGGCCGGATCGCGTAGTCCCAGAGGCCGTTGAGGTTCTGCCATTGTTTGCGGACCATCTGAGGCCGCGGGTATTCGGGATGGACCTTGTCGGGCGAAACGTCCTTGGCCCAACGGGTCATGAGGGGAGCTTGTTTGGGCTGCCAGTCGGCGGGGAGGGCGGGGGAAGCGACGGAGAGCAGAAGCGCAACGACGATAAGGCGTGTCATAGTGATATCGAATCCCATAGGTTGTGATGCACGGTTTGGCGGGAGCCTCACCCTCCCAGGTTCTGCGGGAGCCTCATAGTCCCGAAGCGAATATCTTGGCAAGACGGCGGAAGAGATGCAATCGGCGGCGGCGAATGCCAGTTCATCAGGCCGAGGTTGGCGCGTCGGCACGAGCTGGCCGCTTTGGATTAGAGAGCACTTGCTGGAGATGCTCAAAAAAGACCGGCTTGGTGAGGTGATGGTCGAAACCGGCCTCGCGAGCGCGGCGGCGGTCGTCGGCTTGACCGTAGCCGGTTATGGCGATGAGCGTGGTTTGTTCGAAGGGGGGCATTTGGCGGAGTCGCATGGCGACCTCGTAGCCGTTCATGCCGGGAAGGCCAATATCGATCAGAATCACCTCGGGCTGGTACTCGACCGCGGCGTCGATAGCCGACGGGCCGTCGTGGCAGGAACAGACGTCGTGTCCAGCCAGCCGTAACAGGGCGGTCATGGTGGCGACGAGGTCGGCGTTGTCATCAACGACCAAGACGCGTCGGGGGGCGGAGTCGGTCGCCACGGCATCCTTGGGCGAACCGTTGGCGCCGTCGTGTTTCGGCGCGAGCGAGCAGGGGAGTCGGACGATGAACTCGCTGCCACGGCCAAGGCCTTCGCTCTTGGCTTCGACGTTCCCGCCGTGCATCTCGACCAGGCTCTTGACCAGAGTGAGGCCGATGCCGAGACCGCCTTGAGCACGGTCGAGCGAGCGATCGCCTTGCATGAAGAGATCGAAAACTTGCGGGAGCAAATGCTCGGGGATGCCGACGCCGGTATCACGAATATGGATGGTGACCTGGTCGCCGTGCCAAACGGCGTCCAATTGGATACGGCCGCCGGGGTCGGTGTACTTGGCGGCGTTGTTGAGCAGGTTGGCAAGGATCTGTTCCAGTCGCGCCGGGTCGGCAACCAAACGAATTGTTTGTTCGGGAAGCGTGACCGTAAGCTCGTGCTGGCGCGTGGTGATCAGCGATTCGGCAGTGGCCACGGCGCGACGGACCGCGCCCTCCAACTCAACAGTTTCCTTGCGTAGCTCGATCTTGCCGCGCGTAATGCGCGACACGTCGAGCAGGTCATCGACGAGCCGGGCCATCATCTGCACCTGGCGGCCTAGAATTTCGCGAGCGCGGTCGAATGCGTTCTTGTCGGCGCGCACACAGAGACATACTGCAAAGCATTGGTGATGGCCGCCAGCGGATTTCGCAGCTCGTGGCCGAGCATAGCCAGGAACTCATCCTTACGCCGATCGTTGTCCTGAATATCAGCGTAAAGTCGAGAATTGTCGAGCGCCACTCCGGCGCGGCTGACGAGTTCGTCAAGCAGCTCCAGATTGGCGTGCGTGAATGTGCGACCGGACGAGCCCATCGCCAGGGTAAGAGCGCCGAGCGTACGGCCGCGAGCGGTTAGCGGCCGAATAATAGCCGTTCGCAGCGGATCGACGGCAACGCCGGAAAAAGGGTTTTTAATGGAGAGACCGTCGAGACGCTCGGGCGTACCCGTGATGAGCACACGATCGATCGCCGCGCGTAGCTCGTCGTCGGGGCGATCGTGGCCCGCAACGGTTTGCAGTTGGATTTCTCCGGACACCAGATCGCGCCAAGCGAGCTCGCTTCGCCACGCGACGTTTCCCTCGACAACAGTGACGCCGGCCAGGTCGGCCAAACGGGGTACGGCCACGCGGGCCAATGAGCGGAGCGTGTCCGTCATATCCAGCGAATTGTTCAGCGCTGCCGTTGCCTCGGCGAGGAACACACTTCGCCGCGTGGCGTCTTCCGCGGCCGCGCGGGCGGCCTGTTCGCGGGCGAGAGCCACCTCTTGCACGGCCTGTCGCTTGATCTGTTGCGTTTTCTGATACAGCTCGACAAAGACGCTGACCTTGGCGCGGAGAATTTCGGGTACTACCGGCGTGAGGATGTAGTCGACCGCGCCTAGTTGGTAACCCTGGAAGGTGTGAGCGTCGTCCGCGAAACCGGTGACGAAGATGATTGGCGTATGCTCGGAGCGCTTGCGTTCGCGGATCAGCGCGGCGGTTTCGAAGCCATCGATGTCGGGCATGTTGATGTCCAACAGAATGACGGCGAAATCCTCGTTGAAGAGCCGGCGCAGCGCCTCTCGGCCCGAGCCGACCGAAATGACATTCTGGCCCAGCTCTTCGAGAATGGCTTCCAGGGTCAACAGTTTTTCCGGGACGTCATCGACGACCAGGATGTTGACTTTTTCTTCCTCAGGCATGTTGCCTTTCCAGGGTGAATCAGGGGAGCGCTAACGATGGAGCCAGGCTTTGAGGACGGAGAGCATTTGATCGGTATCGACGGGCTTGGAAAGGTAATCCCAAGCGCCGGCCTCGATACATTTTTCGCGGTCGCCTTTCATGGCCTTGGCCGTGACGGCCACGATCGGGAGGTTTTTGAAGGCGGGGAGCTTGCGGATGGCGCGGGTGGTGTCGAGGCCGTCCATTTCCGGCATCATGATGTCCATCAGCACGATGTCGATATCAGGCCGGGCCTTGAGCGTTTCGATCGCGTCGCGGCCGTTTTCGGCGGGCAGGATGTCCATATTGTGGCGTTCGAGCACGCTGGTCAACGCAAAGATGTTGCGGATGTCGTCATCCACGATGAGCACTTTCTTTCCAGCGAGAACCTTGCCGGGGTCGCTGATTAGATCGAGTAGGCGCCGCTTGTGCCCGTCGATTTTGGCGACGGACTGATGCAAAAAGAGGGCCGTCTGATCGAACAGGCGTTCCGGCGACCGGACGTGCTTGGCAACGACGAATTGAGAGAGCCGTTTGACATCCTCTTCAGCCTGGGGCGAGAGCGTTTCCGGCGAATAAACGATCCACGGGACGACCAGCAAATTTCGGCTGGCCGAGAACTCCTGGCCGAGCTCGCAGAGCATCGCATCGGGTAGCGTTGGTCCCGACAAGACGCAGTCGATCACGTTGTCGAGAAACACGGCGCGTGCTTCTTTGGCAGTCTCGACGGCAGTAATACGCAGCTCGCCATCGTCCACCACGGTCCTGAGTTGTTCGCGGACGCCGGCGTTTGGCTCGATTACCAAGAGATGTCGAGTGGTGCGATCCACGAACTCCTTGATCGCATCCAGGGACTGTTCGAGAAGCTCATGGCGCTGGATGGGCTTGCGAAGGATTCCCACGGCGCCGAGGCGAACGCCATGATCGGTTTCCTCTTCAGTGGTGATTACGCAGGTAGGAATGTGGCGCGTGTCGTAGTCATTCTTGAGCCGATCGAGCACACGCCAGCCGTCGATGTCCGGCAAACAGATGTCCAGTGTAATTGCATCGGGCTTGTATTCCCGCGCAAAGCCAGCGCGCTTGCGCCCATCGTGGCGACCAGGGCCTTGAAGCCGCGGGCCCGCGCGGTTTCCAAAAGCACTTTGGCAAACGTAGTGTCGTTATCGACGATCAACAACACGCGGTCACCCGGTTGAATCTTGTCGCGGTCATCGTCCATTTCGTTGGCGACGTGCTCCGGCTCGAGCACAGGCTCGGCCAGCTCGGCGACGGAGTGGGCCATGGACGAAATGAATCCGGAGTCCGTGTGCGTTAAGGACGACTTGCGAATCGGCCGTGCGGGCAAGTACGTTTGCGGCAAGTAAAGCGTGAACGTGCTTCCTTCGCCGACGGCGCTTTGAAGCCGGATTTCACCGCCCAGCAAGCGGGAGATTTCGCGGCTGATCGCCAGCCCGAGGCCGGTGCCACCGTACTTACGGCTGGTGCTGCCGTCGGCCTGCTGGAAGGCCTCGAAGATGATCTGCTGCTTGTCGGGCTGGATGCCGATGCCTGTGTCCTTGACGCTCATCGCGATCACGTTTTTGCGCCGCGCAAGTTGTCGGCGTCGCTCGACCAGCCGGACGGCGCACGCTCGAGGGAGAGTCGCACTTCGCCGCTGCGCGTGAACTTGAAGGCGTTGGCCAGGAGGTTCTTAATGATCTGCTGCAACCGCTTGGTATCGGTGTGCATGCTCTTGGGAAGCTGCGGATCTAGCTCGATTGAAAAGCCGAGCCCCTTGGACTCGGCAACGTGACGGAAGGTGCGCTCGACATAGTGGTAAAGATCGGAGAAACGCAGCTCGCCGACATCAACGACGACGGTGCCGGACTCGATCTTGGAGAGATCGAGAATGTCGTTAATCAGGTTGAGCAGATCGTTGCCCGAAGAGTGAATGGTTTTGGCAAACTCGGTTTGTTTGGGGCTGAGGTTGCCATCGGGGTTTTTGGATAGCTGGTCGGACAGGATCAGCAGGCTGTTGAGCGGCGTACGCAGCTCGTGCGACATGTTGGCGAGGAACTCGGACTTGTATTTGGACGTGAGCGCCAACTGTTTGGCCTTGTCCTCGAGGGCCTGACGGGCCTGTTCGACTTCCTGATTCTTGCGCTCGACTTCGGCGTTTTGGTGAGCAAGCAATAGCGCCTTTTCCTGGAGCTCCTGATTGGTTTGCTGCAATTCCTCTTGCCGGCTGCGGAGCTCCTTGGCCAGCGACTGCGATTCCTTGAGCAAGTCTTCGGTGCGGGTGTTGGCTTCGATCGTGTTGAGCACGATGCCGATGCTTTCGGTCAATTGATCGAGCAGGGCCTGGTGCGTGGGGTTGAACTGGTTGAAGGAGCCAAGCTCCATGACCGCCTTGACCTGGCCTTCGAAGAGAATCGGGAGCACGATGATGCTGACGGGGGTCGCATCGCCAAGGCCCGAGGCAATACGGATGTAGTCGGAAGGCACATTCGTGAGCACGATTTTTTGCTTCTCGACCGCGCACTGACCGACGAGCCCTTCGCCGAGGTGCAGCGTCTGACCGAGGGCGTTTGGCTTTTGGAACGCGTAGCTGGCGAGCAGGCGCAGCTCGGGTCCGTTGTTGCCGGACTCGAGCGTGTAAAACACGGCGTGCTGAGCCGAAACCACCGGGGCCAGTTCGGAGAGAATCAGCCGGCCGACGGTGAGCATGTCGCGCTGGCCTTGCAGCATGCGGCTGAACTTGGCGAGGTTGGTCTTGAGCCAGTCCTGCTCCGCGTTTTTGAGCGTGGTTTCGCGGAGGTTGCGAATCATCTCGTTGATGTTGTCCTTGAGCGCGGCCACCTCGGCCTGGGCCTCGACCTGAATTGACCGCGTGAGGTCACCACGAGTGACCGCCGTGGCGACCTCGGCAATGGCGCGCACCTGAGTGGTGAGGTTGGCGGCCAATTGGTTTACGTTATCGGTCAAGTCGCGCCAAGTTCCGGCGGCGCCGGGCACGCTGGCCTGACCGCCGAGCTTGCCTTCGACACCGACCTCGCGGGCGACAGTGGTTACCTGATCGGCGAAGGTCGCAAGCGTATCGATCATGCTGTTGATCGTGTCGGCCAGCGCGGCGATTTCGCCCATCGCATGGACGGTGAGCTTTTGTCGCAGGTCGCCGTTGGCGACTGCGGTAACCACGCGCGATGCCGCGGACCTGCGTGGTGAGGTTGGCTGCCATGAAGTTCACATTGTCGGTCAAGTCCTTCCAGGTGCCGGAGACGCCCTTCACCTGGGCCTGTCCGCCGAGGCGGCCTTCGGTGCCTACCTCGCGGGCGACGCGCGTGACTTCCGAGGCGAACGAGCTGAGCTGATCGACCATCGTGTTGACGGTGTTCTTGAGCTCGAGGATTTCGCCCTTCACATCGACGGTGATCTTTTTGGAAAGGTCGCCGTACGCCACGGCTTTGGTCACGTCGGCGATGTTTCGGACCTGACCGGTGAGGTTACTAGCCATGAAGTTCACCGAGTCTGTCAGGTCCTTCCAGGTGCCAGCGACGCCGGGCACGAACGCCTGACCGCCAAGCTTGCCGTCGGTGCCTACTTCGCGAGCCACACGGGTGACTTCCGCCGCGAACGAGCGGAGCTGATCGACCATCGTGTTGATGGTGTCCTTGAGCTCGAGGATTTCGCCGCGCACGTCCACGGTGATCTTCTTCGAAAGGTCGCCGTTGGCGACGGCGGTGGTGACTTCGGCGATGTTGCGGACCTGGCCGGTGAGGTTACTAGCCATCGAGTTCACGCTGTCGGTCAGGTCTTTCCAGGTGCCGGAGACGCCCTTCACCTGGGCCTGTCCGCCGAGGCGGCCTTCGGTGCCTACCTCGCGGGCGACACGCGTGACTTCCGAGGCGAACGAGCTGAGCTGATCGACCATCGTGTTGACGGTGTTTTTGAGCTCGAGGATTTCGCCTTTCACATCGACGGTGATCTTCTTGGAGAGGTCGCCGTTGGCGACGGCGGTGGTCACTTCGGCGATGTTGCGGACCTGGCCGGTGAGGTTGCTGGCCATGAAGTTCACGGAGTCGGTCAGGTCTTTCCAGGTGCCGGCGACGCCGGGTACGAACGCCTGGCCGCCGAGCTTGCCTTCGGTGCCTACTTCGCGGGCAACGCGCGTGACTTCGGCGGCGAACGAGCTAAGCTGATCAACCATCGTGTTGACGGTGTTCTTGAGCTCGAGAATTTCTCCGCGTACATCGACAGTGATCTTTTTCGAGAGGTCACCGTTGGCGACGGCGGTTGTCACTTCGGCGATGTTGCGGACCTGGCCGGTGAGGTTACTGGCCATGGAGTTCACGCTATCGGTGAGGTCTTTCCACGTTCCGGCAATGCCGGGGACGAACGCCTGGCCGCCGAGCTTGCCTTCGGTGCCTACTTCGCGGGCGACGCGCGTGACTTCGGCCGCGAATGAGCTGAGCTGATCGACCATCGTGTTGATGGTGTTTTTGAGCTCGAGGATTTCGCCCTTCACATCGACGGTGATTTTCTTGGAGAGATCGCCGGCGGCGACGGCCTTGGTCACGTCGGCGATATTGCGGACCTGGCCGGTGAGGTTGCTGGCCATGAAGTTCACGGAGTCCGTGAGGTCCTTCCAGGTGCCGGCCACGCCTTTCACGTCGGCCTGGCCGCCGAGCTTGCCTTCGGTGCCTACCTCGCGGGCGACGCGCGTGACTTCCGCCGCGAACGAGCGGAGCTGATCGACCATCGTGTTGATCGTGTCCTTCAGCTCCAAGATTTCGCCGCGGACGTCTACGGTGATTTTCTTGGAAAGGTCGCCGTTGGCGACGGCGGTGGTGACTTCGGCGATGTTGCGGACCTGGCCAGTGAGGTTACTGGCCATGGAGTTCACGCTATCGGTCAGGTCCTTCCAAGTTCCGGCCACGCCTTTCACGTCGGCCTGCCCGCCGAGTTTGCCTTCGGTACCCACTTCACGGGCCACGCGCGTGACTTCTGAGGCGAAGGAACGGAGCTGATCGACCATCGTGTTGATGGTGTTTTTTAGCTCCAGGATCTCGCCCTTCACGTCCACGGTGATCTTCGTAGACAAGTCGCCGTTTGCCACGGCGGTGGTCACGTCGGCGATATTTCGGACTTGGCCAGTTAGGTTACTGGCCATGAAGTTCACACTGTCGGTGAGATCCTTCCAGGTGCCGGCGACGCCTTTCACTTCGGCCTGACCACCGAGCTTACCTTCGGTGCCTACTTCGCGTGCGACGCGCGTGACTTCGGCCGCAAACGAGCTGAGCTGATCGACCATCGTATTGATGGTGTTTTTGAGCTCGAGGATTTCGCCCTTCACATCGACCGTGATCTTTTTGGAGAGATCACCGGCCGCCACGGCCTTGGTCACGTCGGCGATGTTGCGGACCTGACCAGTGAGGTTGCTGGCCATGAAATTGACGGAGTCGGTGAGGTCTTTCCAGGTGCCGGACACACCTTCGACCTTGGCCTGACCGCCGAGTTTGCCTTCGGTGCCCACTTCGCGCGCGACGCGCGTGACCTCGGCCGCGAACGAGCGGAGCTGATCGACCATCGTATTGATGGTGTTCTTCAGCTCAAGGAATTCGCCCTTTACATCGACCGTGATTTTCTTGGTCAAGTTACCGTTGGCGACGGCGGTCGTGACTTCCGCGATGTTGCGGACCTGGCCGGTAAGGTTACTAGCCATCAGGTTCACGCTGTCGGTCAAATCCTTCCAGGTGCCGGCGAGATTCTTGACTTTGGCCTGGCCGCCGAGT
The DNA here is from genome assembly GCA_963829655.1 of Pirellulales bacterium. Taxonomy (GTDB): domain Bacteria; phylum Planctomycetota; class Planctomycetia; order Pirellulales; family JALHPA01; genus JBBDYH01. The sequence continues at coordinate 555,954 of CAWHJG010000003.1, read as the reverse complement.
TTTCCCTCGGTACCTACCTCGCGGGCGACACGCGTCACCTCGGAGGCGAACGAGCCGAGGGATTCGACCATTTTGTTGACGGTCTTCGCGGTGCGGAGAAACTCACCCTGTACCGGCCGGTCGTCGATCTCGAGCGACATGGTTTGCGACAGGTCGCCCTTTGCCACCGCACCGATGACGTGCGCAATTTCACTGGTCGGATGGACCAGGTCGCCGATGAGATCGTTCACACTTTCGACGCTTGATGCCCAGGCGCCGGTGAAGTCGCTCAGTTCGGCGCGCTCGCCGATGCGTCCTTCCTTGCCGACAACACGGCTGAGCCGTGCGAGTTCATCCGACAGCCGATCATTTCGATCAACAATTTCGTTGAAGGCGTCGGCGATCTTTCCGGCGACGCCCGTCCACTCGATCGGCAGCCTTACTGAGAAATCGCCCTTTTTGAACGCGGAAAGGGCGGAAAGAAGTTTCTTGACATCCAATACGTCAACGAGCGGTTCGTCGATCGTCGCCATGAAGATAGCTCCCTGCCTGCGAAATCTATTTGAAAAACAATCCGTGTTACTGCAGAGCGATATTCTCGCCAGCGCGCAAGCGCACTTGCAGCGTGACGCTGTGCTTTAATCACGCGGCTGGCGGATTGCGCGTTGGTTGTTCGCACGCGCGCACCCCTTTGAGTCAGCATACTTTAATCGCAAATTATGCGTCAACAAAAGCATAGTGGCTACAACGAGTTACGACCCAAATGTCGATGCGAATGTCCGCAGGCGTCGTGTGGAGAACCACATACGTGTGCATTCATCCCTCCCTTCTTTTCCTTGGGGAATCTACAGCGCAGCGTGGGTTCCTGGCGGGGCATGATGTTTGCAATCGCGTGACGCAGGCACGCGGCGAGTCATCCGCTTTCGCGCTTGTGGGATCCATGTCCGCGCCGATTCGCCCTCCTCGCACTGAGACGATGCGGTTTCACCGCTGGCAATTCTTTGCCGAGCGCGTCGGCTGGTGTTTGATGTTCCTGATGCTGGTTTTTGCGCTAATCGGCGGATTTGGACGCGGGTGGATCAGCCGCGCCGCCGCCAGTAGCGAGGACGATACCCTACAGATTCAGTACGAAAGGTTTGGCCGCCTGAATGCGGATTGCGAGCTGCGCGTGGTTGCCAAGGCAACCGATGACACCGTGCGGCTGCGCTTTGATCGTGCCTTTATTGAGAGCGTTCGACTTGAAGCGTTTACACCGCAATTCGAGTCGTCGGTCCTAGAGCGGGACGGCGTGACCTTCGATTTCAAAAGCGCGGACGATGCCGGAGACCGGACGATTGTGATGCGATATCAACCTCAAACAGTCGGTTCATTGGTGTGCCGGCTCCAATTAGACGATCGACAGACGATTGAATTCAGCCAATTCATTTACCCATAACTCAGGCAGACGGAGGCGCGGCAATGGACACGGTCTTGCGAGCCGGGGCGATGTACCTGGTTTTGCTGTTGATATTCCGGTTGGCGGGCAAGCGCACGATGAGCGAGGCCGATGTCTTCGACTTCCTGATGTTGTTGATCATTAGCGAAACGACGCAGCAGGCGATGGTGGGGAATGACCACTCGTTTACCAATGCCATCCTGCTGATCACGACGCTGGTGTTCATCACCATTCTGATCTCGCTGATCAAGCAGCGGTCGCCCCTGGTGAGTAAGATCGTCGATGACGAACCACTGCTGGTCGTGGCAAACGGGCAACTCCTGAAAGACCGTGCCGACAAGCTCCGCGTCAACGAAGACGACATCCTAGAAGCCGCACGAGAGATTCATGGCTTGGAGCGATTCGAGCAGATCAAGTTCGCCGTAGTGGAGCGAAACGGAAAAATCTCGGTGATCCCGCATAGCGAACCCGCCGCGTAAGCCCGCTCACCTGCAAGGAGCTTTTGAAATATGCGCGACGTGATCGTTGTGGGGGGCGGGCCGGCAGGGCTGAGCGCGGCGCTCGTGCTCGGTCGTTGCCGGCGCCAAGTTCTCGTCTGCGACGCGGGGCGTCAGAGGAACCTGCGAGCGGTGGCGATGCACGGGTATCTCACACGCGACGGGATTCCGCCACATGAGTTTCTCAAGGTGGCGCGCGAGCAGTTGACCGCGTATGAAAACGTCGAATATCGAGCGGTCGAGGTTGCAGACGCGAAGTGTGCGACCGACGGCTTTCGAGTGACGCTTGCCGGTGGCGAACAAGAGCAATGCCGAGCCCTGGTGCTGGCGACGGGCGTTGTGGATGAGCTTCCGAATATATCAGGGTTGGATGCCTTCTATGGCAAGACGATCTGGCACTGCCCTTACTGCGACGGTTGGGAGCATCGCGACCGGCCGCTGGCCGTGTACGGACGCGGCGAGAGCGGGCTGGGATTGACGACGACCGTGAGCAACTGGTCGCGCGATTTGGCCCTGTGCACCGACGGGCCGCACGAGCTGAGCGAAAAGCAGTTCGCGGGGCTGAAGAAAATTGGCGTGCGCGTATTTACTGAGCGGATCGAGCGACTTGAGGGAAGCGAGGGGCGGTTGACGGGGATTCGTTTTGTGGATGGAAGTGTCTTACTGCGGGAGGGCATGTTCGTGTTGACGCATCAGGTGCAGGCGTCGCCGCTAGCCGCCGGCCTGGGATGCGAGGACCATCGAAAGCGGAGCGTGGAGACCGGCGAGCACCAGAAGACGCAAGTGCCGGGGCTGTATGTCGTGGGCGATGCCTCGCGCGACGTGCAGATGGTGATCGTTGCCGCCGCGGAAGGGGCCGACGCCGCCTTCTCGATCAATAAGTACCTGATGTCGAAAGATTTGCCGCCCGAGCTTGTCTGATCCACAAGGTGGCAAGGGCGGAAGCGCCGCATGCCCCGCGACAAGGATTGTTCGGGGCTCAGGAACCGTTGCCGCACCCGGCGCTGACCAGTGGCGCGGCTTGGAAGAAGAACGCCTGATCGACAACGGTGTAGTCGTCGAAGTTGATCACACCGTCGAAATTGATGTCGCCGGTGGCCCAGCCGAGATTGGGGGTCAAACCGAAAAAAGCGTTGTCCATGCCCACGTAGTCGTCGAAGCTGACCAGGCCGTCGAGGTTGCCATCGCCAATGTAGGTGTATTTCACGAGCACGTCGTCGGACGTGACCGGCTGGCCGCTGAACGACGTGTAGGACGAACCCGGCAAGCCGGTGATGATATCGATGTCCGAGTTGCGGATGGCGCCGAAGCCGACAAGGTCGAAGCCCGTACCCACGTTGGCAGTGGCGCGAACGAGCTGGCGATGCCCGGTCCGTCCCAGTTGGTGATGAAGCTGGCGTCGATGCCGTTTTGGGCACTGGCGATGTCGTCTTGGATTGCGTCGTGGACGGCGTCTTTGGTGGCGGCGGTGGCGCGGACGACGAGGTCGTTGTTGTTGAGGTCGAGACGGCTCGTCCCGTTGACGCTCAAGCTGTCTACGATCGAGGTGCCCGGATCGCCTCCGTTGGGCGCGATAGCCAAGTGCCGTCGTTTACCGAAAGAGCGGTGACGCGCACTCGACTCACGGTCAGGTTCCCTGGGCCGGCCTTGGAAAGGTTTACTCCGACGTTGGCATCGAGCGCGCTGGTGATCGAAAGACTGCTGTTTGCCGGGGAAACGGTCACTACCGTGTTGTCGGCCAGCGTGACCGTGCGCCGATCGTGTGGCTGCCGCTATGGACATTGATCTGAGCGTTGCCGCTCGTGGCGTCAAGCGTCAGAGTGCTCGTGCCAGTAATCGTATAGGCATTTGGATTATCAAAATCGATGCGCCTGACGGTGACCGGGATGTCGAGCGTCACCGAGCGCGGCTGCGTAATGACGCCGCCAAACACAGCCCGGCGCCCATCGCATTGGGAACGCCGCCGGTCCAGTTGTCGGCGGTTGACCAGTTTCCGTCGGCGTCGATGTTGTAATCGCCGAGCGGGAAGATTTGGACGTTTGCCGAAGGATCCATGCTGAAGGCAGTTGCCAGCCGGCGGTCAAGCGATGCGACGCCCGCCAGCCTATCGCGATCGCCGATCGGCTCGTCCAGATCGATGCCATAAACATTGAATTGCAAAAGGACCTTCATCCGTGCCGATCATGTCAACGTCCCAATCGCCGATCGCCGAATCCCGAACCGCGAAAAACCGCGGCTCGCCGGGGCCGCTGTCAAAGCCGTTCTCGCCGAAATCATTCACAGGCAGGCCCGTTTCGGGATCGACGCCGATCTGTTTTCCGTCGGGCGCGGTGAGCAATACGTCGACCGGCGAGTCCACGCGGATGATCACGGATAGTCCGGTCGCAGGCGATGAATAAGTTGGATAGGAACCGACGGCACTCGGATAGCCAGTCATGGTGGCAAGTATTTCAGCGCTACCGTTTGCCTGAACGCCCACCACGGAGCTCGGAGTCACGGCCACGAGAGCTCCGCCACCGGGTGCGCCGGTCACGGACCTGTTGATGGGATATGCGATTCCGCTGTCGGGATCACCGAATTGACCTCTCGGAACCATCGTCGTGACTTCCAAGGATGGAGTTGGAGCATCGCCGGCAAACGGCTGATAGAAGTAGGCGTCAATATCGTCCTGTGGGTCGTCGTTGAGCAACGGTCCGCCGATACGCGTAATGTAGGGCCCAAACCCAGTGTTGCTGCTGACCACCAGGCCAAGTTCTGGATCGTATGCCAGACTTTGAAAACCGCCCATGGGAGAAAACCCCGGCTCCCACGGCATCGAATGGTGCGGCGGGTCGGGTGCTCCGGCGGCGCAGTCACAAGGAACATTTGGGATGTTCGTGTCGTCGAGGATTATGCCCCGAACCTCTTGGTTGCCCCCGAAAAGACCCAAGCCGACGCTGAAGTCGATTTCTCCCGCGGGGCCCAAGTCGATGCTCCCGCTCGCGTCCACGCGTAGTGGCGTTGAAGACCGCCGCAATCCGTTGCCACTAATTGAGTAAATCGCCCCCGCGTGACTTACCATGTCGATTGGAACAATACGTGGCGATACTGCGTGAATCGGTTTCGGCAAATGGTCGTCCCAAACGCCCGTGGTGGCGCCATACGACACGGTTTTTGCATCCGCGATGTCGGAGGTCCCCGTGCCGAGGAGCAAGCCCATCACATACGCTTCTTCCGTCACCACTCGGGGCTTTCCGCCCTCGACGTCATCGTCGATCTCAATTCGCCGATTCGACGCCAGATGGAGCCCAATGACAGGCACCGGCGTGCTTCCGTTGTCATACGCTGAGAGTTGAAGATCGGGGAAGGGATTTGGATAGCCTTGGTCCAATGCGTGATTGCCCACGCGGAAGATCGCCAGCCGTTCAGGCGTTGCTCCCTCACCCGATGCGCGGAACAAACCGACGTGACTTGCGAAACGTCCGACATCGACTACATCGAGGGGCGCCAGCCACACCACGCGCCCCTGCGAGTCCACCAACACGTCGTGAGGGTTATCGAAGAAGCCAGGGTCATTGACGTCGGCCGGGCCCAGTGAGAATGGCGTGACGACTCCGTCACGTACGCGAAAGATGCCACGTGGTCCGTCAGGCCGGCCGAAAAAGATCGAAGATGCAGCCCCCACGAATAAATCGCCCTCCTCAACCCCTGGGGCGACCTGCGACTGAGCCGGGCTCGTCATCGCCAATAACAGAATAAAGATAGAGAGCGTCGCGGATTGCAATTCCTTGTTCATCGGTTGCTCCCACATTCCTTCAGGAATTTATGTTTTGGCATGGTCCGTTTGGCATCAAGCCAGAAAACGCGTTGTCCATTCCTACGTAGTCGTCGAAGCTGACCAGGCCGTCTTTATTCTTGGTGAAGGCTCAATTTCAATGCGCAGCAATCCACTCGTGATTGCAAATATGCGTTTAGGAAGGCGTCGCTTTTCAATCGGCGTGCAAGATCGTCGCCTAGATCGGAAAGGATCGCGCTCAAGCGTTCGAGCGCCTCGCTGTCGGAAATGTCACTCAATTGGCTAGTCAGCGGCAGTCGTTGCCGCCAGCGGAGCGACTCGACGAGCATCGGGCGAAGTTTGTCCAACAGGTCAATTGCCGTGGGCGACATCACGCCGACCGACAGCGACAGTGATCCCGACGCTCGGATCGGCTTGTGTCGCGTGCCAGTAACCTGGCGGAATGTAAAGCCAATCGCCGGCGCGGAGCAGACATTCCATCGGCAGCGACCGCTCGGCCTCGTACGAGAGATCGTTTGGCGTGGTTTCTACAAGCGGCCAGGGGTTGACCGTGTTCTTACGCAGACGGTACTGCTTGGCGCCTTGCGTTTGCAGGATGAACACGTCCTCGACGTCGTAGTGCCAACCGAATCCATGCCTGCCGGGCGGGGTGCAAAAGAAATGCACGTCGATGGGTGCGGCAAAGGCCTGCTGGAATTCGGCGGCCAGGCGCGCGAGCCCTTCGTCGTAGCGCTCCGCGTGCCGCACGAAGATGGTCCAACCTTCATCGAGCGATCGCACCAGGTCGTCGTAGTTTGGGCGAACGTCCTCGGGCCACCATTCGCCACGGCGGCTGCGCTGAATCTTCGACTCCGGGTGATCGGCGATTGTTCGGAGGGTATCCAGTGTTGCTAAAGACGACAGATGTGAGGCCGCATTGGGGACCGCGATGGGCAACTGCTGGAAGTAGCGCTCTATGAAACCGGCAGCCGAAATCGGTTGAAACAGCCGGTCAAGCAATTGAGGGATCGACGACACGCCGCCTATTCTAACGAGCGGCCGAGCACACTAGCTACCGTCCCACATACACGGCTGGGTCATCCACAATCCATTTCGTGGACCAGCTCGTGCCGTCGTTTTGATTCACGACGTCGTAAAACAGCGTGTCGAGCCGCTGACAGCGGAAGCCGTAGCAGTGGTGCGAGGCGAGCAGGTCCTGCGCGGTGAGATCTTCAACGCCCGCTTTGGCGAAGAAGTGCACCCGGCCATCCGGGGTGAACGACATGCCGAATGTCCACCAACCCGGCTCCGTGATCCGCGGACCAAAAATATCAGCGCCGCGATCGTTCGCGCGAATAAGAATCATCGCGAAGTCTTCCTTGTATCGCCGATCCGTTTTGCTGCTGTAGAAGTGCAGGAAGAAACCGGGCCAGAACTCTTCTTGGGAGCTGCTCCGCCGAAACCCGGATCCGGTCGTCTTTGTTCCATGGCACGAGGCGCGAAATCCAAACGAGTTGCCGGTACGCTGCTCCCATTCCTCGAACGACGGCAGATAGACGCGCGTGACGACGCTTGGCGAGCGCGAGACCGCGATTGCGCCTCCGGCGCGCGACATCGACGCGATCAAGTCGTCTTGTTCCGTCTTATTGTTCGGGCGGCCGGGAACGCCCGAGTGCAGCGTGGCAAACAGCATCGAGCCGGTGCTGCCGGGTAAACCTCCTTCGGGCGTGGCGACGCGCTGGATCAGATCGGGTTGTCCGCGCTTGGCCGGCTCGAAGAAGCGGCCGTTTTTGGAGACACCCGCTGGATTGCGATTTTGGCCATCAAGTTCGTTGCTGGCTTTTGGGTTGTTGTAGATGTATTCCCAAGCCGGATCTTCAAAATTGTCGCCGGCGCCGGGGACTTGTCGCCCTGTGCCCGGCACCTGCACTTGCGCCGACAATTGGTTTGTGGTTGTGAGGAGAAACAGTCCGACACAGGCCGCGAGGAAGAAATTCCCAGCCATAGTTACACCCAACGTTTGTGCTACACGAATTGGAACCGCAGCGGTAAAGCGTGGCACGCCTGGGCCTGGCACCGCTGGTGCGTTAAACGGCCGGCATTATAGCGGCCGCACCGCGCTAAAACGAAGGGTGATTTCGGCGGTCCCGACAGCATTTTATGCGGCGCGGTGAACCTTCTTGTGCGCAAAGTGACCTAAGGGCGGCTAACCGCGAGAGCACAAGACATGTTCCCCTCATTCCTAGACTTGTCGTCGCGACACATCGAAGTTAATTCGTTGTCCGTTGGGTCGGACGGCTGGGCCGAGAGTTCGCTTCCTATTCTGCGTGCGCTGAGCGCGATCGGCCGTCGTGGAACGCGATCACCCGCATTGGACCTGGCAGGGTTCGCACGGATCGAGCGATGTTGGCTTATGACCGAGACCGCTCATGCATTGTCACACGTCGAACACGGACAATTGCCACTCCCACCGTTGCTTTTCTAGAAGCGAATCGACCAGTCAACAATCATGGCATTCTACGGCGTTGCGCTATTCGCCTGTTGCTGATACGCAAGATGGATCGACAGCGCAATTGGTCCTACCGATTGTTCGCGGCGAACGGCTTTGAGCATTAAGCCTTCGTAGCGCGCCACGGCCTGGCCGGCCTTTTCTGGCGTGTAACCCAATTCGGTGACGAGCAGCGCCTCGATCTCGGCGCGCATGCACGACGCCGTCGTTTGCGAGTTGGAACCGTGTTGTAACATTGATGAGCCGGCGGGCAGAACCTCCGCCGATGCCGGGTCCCTGAATCCGCATCGCGAAAGTTGGATATCTAGCTTATCCGGTGGCGATTTGGACGCCAAGCGCTTACAACAAAAGTTAAAGTCTTCCCATGGCGTGCAATCGCAACTCATTCGGGCCAAAGCACTTTGCGGCCGAAACGCGGCCCGTTGCTTTTCAATCGCTAGCAGCCTAAGCTGATTTCTTACACCATCTTAGCTGGACTGGAACAATCGCCCACGGCTCGAAGAGGTGGGTGATCAAGGACACGGGGCGGGCCCCTTTGTCCGCGGGGAGACGCCGAATGGCGTGGGCGAGGGTTTGGACATTCAGTTTCGCGGTGTCGCTGCTCTTGGCGGCCGGTTCGTGCTCGCGCGTCCGCAACCCTAACAGCATCAAGATCACCGGCTCGGACACGATGGTGAATCTTGCCCAGGCGTGGCAAGAGTTCTACCTGGGGGTTCGACCGGAAGTGGTTATCCAGGTGAAAGGCGGCGGTTCGGGTGTTGGCCTTGCAGCACTTTGCACCGGCAAGATCGAAATTGCGCCCTCGAGCCGGAAGATCAAGCCAAAGGAAATCGAACTGGCTCGCGAACGGACCGGCAAGGAACCCAGGGAACATATCGTCGGCCTCGACGCTCTCGCGATTTACGTACACAGGGACAACCCCATTGACGAGATCACGATCTCACAATTGGCCGGGATTTATGGCGCCGACGGCGACCTCGAACAGTGGTCGCAGTTGGGCGTTGACAACACCGGCTGCCGGGAGGGCGAGATCATTCGCGTGAGCCGTCAAAACAGCTCTGGCACTTACGTTTACTTCCGCGAAGCAATTCTGGGAAAAACCGGCGACTTCAAGCTCGGCGCCACGTCGCAGAGCGGTTCGTCCGACGTGGTGGCCTTGATCACGCACACGCCGTGTGCGATCGGCTATAGCGGCATGGGTTATAGCACCGAAGGCGTCAAGATGCTCGGTGTTGCAAAAAAGAAGGGCGATAAGGCAATCGCGCCGTCGGCCGAAGCGGCGCTCGATGGTACGTACCCGATTTCTCGCCCGTTGTTTCTCTACACGCTTGGCGAGCCGGAGGGCGCGGTGAAGGATTTTATCGACTGGACGCTTTCGCCAACCGGCCAGCGGATCGTCGCGGAGGTGGGATACGTGCCAAAGGAAACGAGTCATGGCGGTTGACACGACCGGCGGCGAGCGTCCCAAGTCTCGCGTTCGCTTAGACGATTGGATTCGCAAGGGTGGCGAGCCGGTCATCGAGGCGCTGATCCGCCTTTGCGGCTATAGTGCGATCTTTTTTGTCTTCGCGATCTTCTTCTTCGTGTTTCGCGAGGGCGCGCCAATATTGTTCGGCGGTCTGAGCTTTTCCGAATTCTTCAGCAACGACTGGTCACCGACGGCGGCCGAGCCGCGATTCGGAATCCTGGCGTTGCTGGCGGGGACGTTGGCGGTGACCGGGCTGTCGATGGCGCTGGCCGTACCGCTGGGCTTGGGCGCCGCGGTCTACGTCTCGGAATTCGCGCCGCCGGCGGCAAAAGAGACGCTCAAGATTGTCATCGAGATCCTGGCGGCGATTCCGTCGATCGTGTGGGGATTTATCGCCGTCGTCGTGATGAATCCGATCATCATCGAGCTGACCGGAGCGCCAATCGGCCTGAACGTGCTTAACGCGGGCATCATCCTGGCGCTGATGAGCGTGCCGGTAATTGTGTCGGTGGGGGAAGACGCGTTGCGCGCCGTGCCGGATTCGTATCGAGAGGCGGCGCTGGCCCTTGGCGCCAGCCGCTGGGAGATCATCTACCGCGTGCTGTTTCCGGCCGCCAAAAGCGGGCTCTTGGCGGCGGTGCTTCTTGGAGTGGGCCGCGCGGTCGGTGAAACGATGGCCGTATTGATGGCCACAGGGCATGCCAACCAGATTCCGCGCAGCCTGCTCGATCAATCGCAAACGCTCACCGCGACGATCGCCGCCGAGTTGGGCGAGACAGTGCAGGGAGATGAACATTACCGCGTGCTGTTTGTGATTGGCATTCTACTGTTCCTGTTGATCTTTGCCGTCAATGTCACGGCGGATTTGATCGTCAAGGGTATTCGGGGAAAGCAGCATGACTAAGGCTGCCGAGTACGACATTCAGTTGATCGGCGTCGCCGGCGCAGTGCAACAGCGCCCTCGGCAGGCGCGGGCGGCTGCGCCAACTTCCGCGACGCGTTGACCGCCGTTCGGCAGCGCCACGGCGATCGCGCGGCCAACGCTCGGCCGCTCCGCGGCAACGAGCACCTCGACATTGTTTTTCTTGCGCCGACCACCGATTCAGCGTCGCAGACTGCGCCGCCGCGGCATCAGTTCTACATCGATCCGTTGGCCACCGACGAAGCGACCGCCAACGGAAGTCACCACGCGGCGTGGCCGACGCTCTCGGCGGCATTGGCGGCGCTTGAAAAGCTGCACGAGGGTGGAGCGTTGCCGCTGTCGGCGGGAGAGCGAATTCGGCTCTCGGTGCGCGAGCCGTTCGCCACCACTCCGGTCGATACGCGAAAACGGCGAATCGAGTTGGCGGCAAAGATCGTTTTACTTTCGATGACGTTGTTGCTGGTGTTGCCGCTGGCTGCGATCCTCGCTCACTTGTTTTACAAGGCGTGGCCCGCGCTGACGCCGTCGTTCGTATTCGAGAACCCGCGCAACAACATGACCGCGGGCGGAATCTGGGCGCCGCTGGTCGGGACGTTTTATCTCGTGTTCATTTCGCTCTTGGCGGCCGCGCCGATCGGAATTCTCGCGGGCGTGTACCTTAATGAGTACGCCAAAGACAACTGGTTCACGCGAATCGTGAATCTTGCCGTCGTCAACCTGGCCGGCGTTCCCAGTATTGTTCACGGACTGTTCGGGGTGGGAGCATTCGTGATGTTTGCCAATCTGGGCGAATCGGTGCTGGCCGCGTCGTTGACGCTGGCCATCATGACTCTGCCGGTCATCATCACCAGCACGCGCGAGGCGCTTGATAGCGTGCCGCGGAGCTTCCGCGAGGCATGCTGGAACCTGGGCGCCAGCCGCTGGCAGACCATCCGCACGATCGTGCTTCCCAACTCAATCAGCGGGATCCTCACCGGCGTGATCCTCCAAGTCTCGCGCGCAGCGGGTGAAACTGCGCCGATCTTGTTTACTGGGGCCGCATTTTCGGTCACGGTGCCGCACGAAGGATTGAGATCATTCTTCCCCTATGGCCTGTTCGACAGTTGCATGGCGCTGTCGTATCACCTGCTTGTGTTGCTCACGCAGGTCGCGCCACCCAGCACTGCCGAGATCGAAGCAGGCAAGTCCATGCCGCTCGAGCATATTCAATATGGGACCGCCGTCGTGCTCATCGGACTCGTGCTGTTGGTCAACAGCGTGTCGATTGGCCTGCGGCTGTATTTGCGGATGCGGAAGAAATGGTAGCGATACCCGCCAACGTCGAATTTCAGAACGTCCACGTGAGTTATCACGGGCGGCCCGCGCTGCGCGATATTTCGCTCTCAATGCCGGCCAACAAGATCTTTGGCATTATTGGCCCCGCCAACTCCGGCAAGACCACGCTTCTGAAGTGTATTAATCGCATGATCGATCTGGTGGACGGCGCAGAGGTGGGCGGCCGCGTGCTTGTCGCACAGGAAGACGTGCGCAAATTCGCAACGTCTACAACCTCCGCCGCCGCATTGGAATGGTGTTTCCGTTGCCCGTCGGCCTCCCGCTGACCGTGTACGACAACGTGGCCTATGCGCCGCGGATGGCAGGCGTCCGCGACCGCATCGAGCTCGACTCGCTCGTGGAAAAGTGCCTTCGCCAGGCGGCATTGTGGGACGAGGTGAAGGACCGCATGCAGCTCCTCGGCACGCGGCTCTCCGGCGGCCAGCAGCAACGGCTCACGCTGGCACGCGCGCTGTCGCACCGCCCGGAGATCCTGTGCCTCGACGAGTTCTCGATCGCCATCGACCCGGTGACTACGATGAAGATCGAGGACGTGCTGTTGGAACTAAAGAGCCAAATGACGATCGTGTTGGTGACGAACCTCGTTCAACAGGCACGTCGCCTGGCCGACAACACTGCATTCCTCAACGACTCGAAGCTGGTCGAAGTGGGGCCAACTGAGAAGATGTTTACGCGGCCCGATCAAAAACTGACCCTGGACTACGTCTCGGGTAATATTGGATAGATTGGAAGCGGCTTTGGATAGTACGATCGAACCAACTGAACTGAGTGTTGTTCACAAAGGCCCCGGGGCGCTGGGGAGTTCCGCGAATACCGCCGCTAAAATGGTCAGCGCAACCGCGACAAACTACAGCATCCAAACTCGCGGCCTGAACCTTTGGTACGGTGACTTTCAGGCTTTGCGCGATATCAACGTCGATATCCGCGCCTGGTGCGTCACGTCGCTGATTGGCCCGTCCGGCTGCGGCAAAACGACGCTGTTGCGCTGCTTCAACCGCATCAACGAACGCTACGGCAACGTTCGCACGACAGGCGAGATCACAGTCCTCAGCAAAAACATTTACGACGACAATGTCTCGCTTGGCGAGCTGCGCAAGGCCGTTGGCATGGTATTTCAGCGGCCTAACCCGCTGCCGATTTCGATCTACGACAACGTGTTGTTTGGCATGCAGGTGCACGGGCGGAGCAAGCAATTGCGCCGGTCGGACCGCGACGCAATCGTGCAGCGGGCATTGGAAGAAGTGCACCTCTGGCACGACGTGAAGGACCGGCTGCGGAAGAAGGGGACCGTGCTCACGCTGGAGCAGCAACAAAAGCTGTGCATCGCACGGCTTCTGCCGCTCAAGCCGCGAATCCTGCTGATGGACGAGCCCTGCTCGGCGCTCGACGCCGCGGGGACCGAACGCATCGAGTCGCTGATCCTCGGCCTTCGTGACCGGTTCACGATCCTGATTGTCACGCACAACATGGGCCAAGCCGGCCGCGTCAGCCAGGAATGCATTTACATGCTCACCGGCGTTTTGATCGAGCACGGCAAGACCGAAGACGTTTTCCTGAACCCGAAGCGGAAGGAAACGGAAATGTACATCGAAGGTCGGTACGGTTAGGGTTCAGGGTTTGGCTCGACTGCGCTCGCCACAGGCAGGGGTCAGGGTTCAGGGTTCAGACAGGTTCGCCGCGGTCAGGACTATTATGTCGCGTCATCTGCAACGACAAGTCGAAACTCTCAAGAAGAAAGTACTGCAGGTCGGCTCGCTCGTCGAGGAAGCGATCGCCAAAGCGCTGAAGGCGCTCATCACGCGCGATCTCAAGCTGGCCGAGGAAGTAATCGATGCCGACGACATCATCGACCGCACCGAGGTGGACGTCGAGGAGGAAGTTCTCAAGACGCTCGCGCTGCACCAGCCCGTCGCCGCCGACCTACGATTTTGCGTGGCCGTGCTCAAGATCAACAACGACCTGGAGCGAATGGGCGATTTGGCTCGCAATATCGCCAAGCGGCGCGTTTCCTCACAAAGTGCCAGCCGTTCAATCTCCCTTCCGACTTTCGCGAGATGGCCACGCGATCCCAGGCGATGGTCAAGCAGAGTCTCGACGCCTTGGTCAACGCCGACGCGCCGCTGGCACAAAAAGTTCGCGATTCCGACGATGTAATTGATCGCCTCCGCAAGCAGATCGAGCATGTGGTCGAGGATGAGATCGCCAAATCGCCCGAAAAGACGGAATGTCTAGTGAAGTTGATTTCGGCCTCACGGCACCTGGAGCGGCTGGCAGACATGGCCACTCACATCGCCGAGGATGTAATCTATATGGTGGAGGGGGAGATCGTACGGCATCAGCACGATCAGATCGAGGACCCGGAGTAACCGATTTATCCCACGCGGGCCCTGCGATGCTTACCCTGAGTATGTGGGATATCCGAGTAGCTCTTATTAAAATGGAACATCAAGAAAATCGCTCATGATGCAACGCTGCGCCTTTCACGTTCCACTTCTGGTCTGCTTACTTGTCGCTTCCGCGTGCGCGGATCACCTGCGCGAGCTGCAGTCTGAAGCCGCGCGCACCGGCAAGGCCGAGTGGGGGCATTGGGGCGCCGACACAGACAAGTACACAAGCTGGACCTCACACTCCAACCGCTTGATCCCCGTTTACACGTTCGGAATCAAGCTCGACAGCGTCGTCGGCGCAAACAGCATCTACCGCAGCGCCTCGCGGCTCCGCGAACTGTATGGTTACGTGCCGCGGAGGACCGTGAACACCGAGGCTAACTACTTCGATCAAACCGACATTTATCGCCTACAAGAGCAGGCGGTCGCCGCGGGCAAGAAGCGAGTGATTCTTTTCGTCTTCGACGGCATGGATTGGTGGACCACTTGGGCGGCGGCCGTTCATCGAGCCGGCGACGTGCGCTACAGCGAAGGTCGCGGCAGCGGCCTGCATTTCCAGGACTATCGCGGCGTCGAGACGGACTTCGGCTATATGGTCACGAGCCCCGCTTCCGGCGACGGCAAGTGCGACGTGGATGATCAGGATGTAACCATTCCCGGTAGCGCGACGCTTGGCGGTTACGATTGGCGATTGGCAGGCGACACGCCCTGGTCGCGACCGCCGGACCCTTTGTACCTCATCGGCAAATCGCGCGAGCGGAAGCACGCCTACACAGACTCCGCCTCGTCCGCCACGTCGATGACCGCGGGCGTAAAGACATATAACGTCGCCGTCAACTGCGACGCGCTTGGCCATCCCGTCAAGCCGATCGCGCAACAACTCCAGGAGCAAGGCTGGTCGATCGGCGTCGTGACGAGTGTGCCGGTCAGCCATGCCACGCCGGCCTGTGCCTATTCCAACAACGTTCACCGCGACGACTATCAGGACCTGACGCGCGATCTTATTGGTCGTCCGTCAGTCGCCCATCCCGACGAACCACTTCCGGGCGTCGATGTGCTACTCGGCGCGGCTGGGGCCAATCCGAAAAGAAGGACAGCGCACAAGGCGAGAACTTTGTACCAGGCAACAAGTACCTTACCGACGACGACCGCCGCGCAACCGACATCAAAAACGGCGGACGCTACGTCGTGGTCGAGCGAACCAAGGGTCAGGGCGGACGCAAGCTCTTGGCCGAAGCCGCGAAACGTGCAATCGATGAGAAACACCGGCTGTTTGGTTACTTTGGCGGCAAGAACGGTCACCTTCCGTTTCGAACCGCCGACGGCAACTTCGATCCGACCTATCACGTCACGATCAACAAGCTCGACGTGCCGGGTCCGGCCGAAGGTGAAAAGTACAAATCCTCGGATCGCAAGGAAAACCCGACGCTGACGGACTTCGCCACCGCCGCGCTCGACGTTCTCGCAGACCGTGAAAAGCCCTTTTGGCTGATGATCGAATCGGGCGATGTGGACTGGGCCAACCACTCCAACAACATCGATAACTCGGTGGGCGCTGTGGTCAGCGGCGACGAGGCGTTCCGCGCCGTCACCGAGTGGATCGAGCGCCACGGCGGCTGGAACGATACCGCGCTGATCCTCACCGCCGACCACGGCCACTATCTCGTGATCGACAAGCCCGAGATGCTGGTTACGCCGAAACGGTCGGCCGCCGAACATGCGGCATCGGTGCGCTAACGGCGAGCCGTTCCCACGTTGCGCAGTAGCGCGAGCAACGCGTGCATATCCTCCGGCAGCGGCGCAAGAACTCGAGCGCGGCCTTGGTCACCGGGTGCGCCAATGCCAATCGTGCCGCGTGCAAAGCCTGGCGCGACAGAATCGTCTCGCGGTCTTCCAGCTCGCGCGTGATCTCGCCGCGCGCGAGAACCGCGCGGCCTCCGTACAGCTTGTCGCACAACACCGGACAACCGAGGTGCGCCAGATGCACACGAATCTGGTGTGTCCGGCCGGTTTTTGGCGCCACTGCGCAGCGATGCAAACCCGTCGAACCGCTCGCTGACCTCATAAAACGTCTGCGCCGACCGGCTAGTCGGATGGTCGCGGCGGATTGCCATCTTCTCTCGCTGATATGGGTGAACGCCGATTGGCAGGTCGATGATGTCGCGGTCGCGATCCGGCACGCCGGCGGTGATCGCAAAATACTCCTTTTCGGTGGATCGCTCCTCAAACTGCTCGGAGAGCGCATAGTGCGCCTGATCGGTCTTTGCCACGACCAGCACGCCGCTCGTGTCGCGGTCCAGCCGGTGCACGATCCCCGGTCGAGTCGGCCCGCCCGCGCCGCTGAGCTTGTCGAAGTGAAATTGCAGGGCGCTCGTCAGCGTTCCCTTCCAGTGCCCCTTGGCGGGGTGCACGACCATGCCGGCGGGCTTGTTGATCGCCGCGAGCCATTCGTCTTCGTACAAAATCTCCAGTGGAATGTCTTCCGGCTGCGGAGCTTTTCGTGGCAGCTCGGGCAGGACGATCGAGACGCGTTCCCCAGTGCGCAGCTTGTGGGAAGCTTTCGACCGCCGGTCATTCACCTGGACCGCGTCGGCGTTGACCACCTTGCGCAGGTGCACGCGGCTGTAGTCGGAAAACTTCTGCGCGAGAAACACGTCGAGGCGCACGCCATCAAACGCCTCTTCAACGACCAGCTCCACCGGCTGCAAAGGACTGGTCATGGTGCGCGGCAGTCATTTCTGCGGCTCGGCGCTCGTATCCACGGCCGTTTCACCTTCCGGTTCGCTTGCCGAATCAGACGGCGGCGATTCCTTTGGTGGCTCATCCTTTGAGGCGGGCGCCGTGTCTGCTTCGTTCCCTTTTTCCGTTTCGTCCTTGGCTGCCTCGTCTTTGTTTGCCTCGTCCTTGGTTTCCTTTTTCGATCCAAACTCCGTGCTAAGACTCGGCAGCGCAGGGCCGTCCAACGATGGCACGTTGAACAGGTTATTGGGATCGCTGAGCCGCAAATCGTCGGGCATCAGGCTGCTCGCGTCGAACGGCAGCCGCTCACCGGGCATTCCGGGCAAAGGGGTTCGAACCGGTTCTTCGGAGGCGAACCAGGCATAAAAGTCGTGCGTCGAATCGCGCCCGAGCGCCGCCACTCGGTCCTCGGCCAATTGCTGATAAGGGCCTTTCAAGTCCACGAGCGCTTCATACGACTGGCGAGCTTTCTCCAATTCACCTAGCGACTCCTGCGCATGCGCCAATCCGAACAGCACGCGCGCTTTCAGGAGAGGGTCGTCCGCCTTTTCCAGCACGGCCTCGTAGTGGCCGATCGCGCGCTTGATTTTCTTCTCCGCGTCAACCTTGTCCACGAAGAGCTGGCCGATGCCGTCGCCCAACTCCATATCGCCCAGTGTTGCTTCGGCCCAGACCGCCGCCGGGGTCTTCGAATACCGCTCGACTGTTTCCTCAAGCTCGGTGGTCGAGGCATCGGGCGTTGTCGCCGAGAGAGCATGAAGGTATTTATCCCAGGCCGCCGACTGCTTTTTCTCGGCGCGCGACGTGATCAGATAGTAAGCAAGCAACAGTACGACGGCGGCAATCGTGACACCAAGAATTGCACGCGAGTACGGCCGCAGGCGCTCGGCGGTGCCCGAAAGCCAGTCGGCTAATTCGTTGTGCTGAAGCTCGTGACGCCGTTCGGCTTTCATGGACGCGGCCTATCTGCAGCTTTGACGGGTGATAAAGGACGTAACTCGTGCCAAGCGTGGAGTATAGGACTGCTGCCGACGGTGGGTCAAGGCCGTCGGACGCGCGCTAAGCGGCCGGTGGACAGCGGTATGCGCGCGCGTTTAGACTCATCCGACCGATTGCCGGCGAAATACTTTGGTGGCCTCGCTCGCAAAGTCAAACTACACACGGCGAAGGAATGCCTGACGAACTCAACACAGCACAGCAGGCGGCAGTTTCAGCGCTCGATGGACCGCTCTTGGTATTGGCCGGAGCGGGAACCGGCAAGACGCGCGTCGTCACGTATCGGATCGCCGAGCTGATACGCAGCGAAAGGACACGACCGTCGCGAATTTTGGCCGTGACGTTCACGAACAAGGCGGCGACAGAGATGCAACAGCGGTCGGCCGCGCTGTTGGGCAAGCGCAGCGCC
The DNA here is from genome assembly GCA_963829655.1 of Pirellulales bacterium. Taxonomy (GTDB): domain Bacteria; phylum Planctomycetota; class Planctomycetia; order Pirellulales; family JALHPA01; genus JBBDYH01. Next base: position 537,524 of record CAWHJG010000003.1, on the reverse strand, counting down.
GAGAAGCCGGAGATATCAACATTTCACTCGCTCTGCGTGCGCATATTACGGCGGCAGATTCATCATCTCGGCTACCCGATCAGCTTTGCGATTTACGATCGCAATGACCAGGAAACCTTGGCGCAAAGCGCGCTCCGCGAGATTCGCGTTCCCAATGAAACCCTGCGGCCAAGCGATCTCTTGTTTCAAATCGGCCGCTGGAAATGTCGCTCGATCGGTCCGCAAGACGCTGCCGCGCGGCGCAAAACGACAAGGAACATCTCGCCGCGATGGCCTACGTACGTTATCAGAAGGCGCTTCGCGCCGCCGGTGCGGTTGACTTCGATGACTTGTTGGGCTGCACCGAGGAATTGTTCCACCGTTTCCCGGATGTTCGCCGCACCGAGGCAAGCCGATTTTCACACCTTTTGATCGACGAGTATCAGGACACCAACGGAAGCCAATACGCAATCGTCAAAGCGCTGGCCGCCGGGCATCGCAATCTTTGCGTCGTCGGCGACGATGACCAGTCAATTTACGGTTGGCGGGGCGCCGAAGTGTCGCACATCCTACGCTTCAAGCAGGACTGGCCAACCGCGGTGGTCGTGCGATTGGAAGACAACTACCGCTCGACCGCGGAAATACTCGAAGTCGCCAACCGCTTGATTGCATTCAACCGGCACCGCCACGACAAAGTGCTCCGCGCCGCGCGACGCGGGGGCGAGAAGCCGGCCGTCATACAGGCGCAAGACGAAAATGATGAGGCCGGTAAAGTCGTCGCCGATATTCAGAGTCGGCTTGCCAGTAGCCGCGTTCAACCGCGCGACATCGCGATCTTATTCCGCACCAACGAGCAGCCGCGGCCGTTTGAAACCGTACTGCGCAAAGCCAAGGTGCCGTACGTGCTGATCGGCGGTCAGTCGTTTTTCGACCGAAAGGAAGTCCGCGACATCACGGCGTATCTTAAGGTGCTCGTCAACCCGCGGGACGAGCCTTCGCTGTTGCGGATCATCAACACGCCACCGCGCGGGATTAGTCAAACTGCGGCACAGGCGTGCTTGAACCATGCCGTCGAGTCAGGCAAATCGGTGTGGGAACTGCTGCCACACGCCGGCGATTGTCCGGGCGTTTCACCGGCCGCGGCCGTGGCGGCAACGCGATTCCGCCAACAACTGGACGGCTACCAACAGCGTCTGAAGCAAGAATCGCCGCTGACGGTTGTCTCGGACCTGATCGGGGCGATCCATTACCGCGATGAAATCGCGCGGATCGCCAAGGCGCCCGAGGAGGAACTTTCGCGCTGGAGCGCGGTCGAAGAAGTGATCAACGCACTATCTGCCTACGAGAAACAATCCGAGCGACCAAGCCTTCGCGAGTTTCTTGATGAGATCGCCGTCGGCAGCCGCGATGAGGACCGAGACAAACAATCGCAACTTACCCGTAACGCGATCGCGCTTCTGACGCTGCATGCCGCCAAGGGACTGGAATTTCCGCATGTATATTTGGTTGGAATGGAAGAGGGGCTCTTGCCACACCACCGCAGCATCTCCGCCGACGGCGACGCGATCGACGAAGAGCGACGGCTGTGTTACGTCGGGATCACGCGGGCCCAGGATCGGCTGACGATGAGCCTGGCTTTGAGCCGCATGAAATGGGGAAAGCCGCGACCGAGTGTCCCCAGCCGGTTTTTGTTCGAGCTCACGGGACAAGCGGAAAAGGTTACGTCCGCTGAAACCGAACAGCAGCGGCCGACTACTGCCGCGCATCGCAGATCACAACCGCCAGCGCGACAACCGGCGAGAAAAGGTTAGCGGCTCACACCGGCGCGGGCTTCTCCGGCCCAAACAGAAACGACATCAGGTCGCGCGTGCCCAACACTTTCGGGCTGGAGAATAGTTCGCCGGCGACGTATCCGGCGGCAGAGCCACAGTGCAATGCAATCGCGCGAACGCGCTCAAACACGTGCGCCTTGGCTGGCGGGAACTGCGTGGCGTAGCACTTGATCGCCGCGAGTTTTTTCTCCAGCGTGTCGCTGATATCGACTACCAAATGGCCTGGCGCGGCGGGTGGCGTCATGGTGTGAAACGCCAAAGTGTAGTAGAGATAGCCCGCGATCGGGTGCACCGGCAGATGGTCGAAGTGGACATCCCACTTCGTCAGCCGCGAATAAAAAACGGCGGCGTCGGTGATCTGCATCGCCTGAAAATGGTCTGGCGAGGCCAGCGGTGTCTTTTCGCCGAAGCCGAGCACCAGCCGCGGCCGATAGCGGCGAAACACCTTGGCCAGTTCCACGCGCGCCTCGAACGTATCGAACAACCGGCGGTTGGGCAGCTCGAGCTGAACGCGGACCGAGGCGCCCAATACCTCGGCGGCGCACTGCGCTTCGGCGAACCGTGCTTCGGGACCGGGCGAGTGCGGAGTCGGCTCGCCGTCGGTCAAATCCACGATGCCCACGCGATAACCTTGCTCGACGAGTTTCGCCAGCGTGCCGCCACAGGCGATCTCGACGTCGTCCGGGTGTGCCCCAACCGCGATCACATCAAGTTGCTGCTCCTCGGCCACGTTGTCTCCCATCTATCGTGGCTTGGTCACGGCGAGCAAGAACGTGGGGTTCAGTGCATTGAACCGAACACGCTCGAGTTGGTAGGTCCCCCGCGGCTACATTGACCATCCATACTTTTACATCCGACACATGGCGATGCAGGGTTTCATGTACGGCGGCGAGATTTTCGATGCTGCCGACGTTTGCCACCAGCCGCCCGCTTGGCTTGAGTCGCCGGTAGGCCAACTCGACGAGTCGTGCGATCTCGCGCCCGCTGCCGCCCACGAAAACGGCGTCGGGATCGGGTAAATCCATCCAGGCATCGGGAGCACGCCCGAGCACGGCGACGATGTTCTTCAACGCAAATCTCTTGGCGTTCGTCACGATGAGCTCGTGATCCGCGACTTCCATTTCGATCGCGTAGGTCTTGCCTTTTGGAGCAAGCTGCGCCGCCTCGACCGACACCGACCCGCTGCCGGCGCCAATGTCCCAGACCGTGCTGTCCGGCTGAATGGCTAGCTGGGCCAACGAGATCGCGCGGACCTCGGACGGAGTCAAGAGGCCATGCTTTGGGCGTGATTGCAGGAACAGCTCGTCGGGGTTGCCGAATAGCCGCCGGCCGTCCAGGGCGGCCGGGCGATCGGGCACCTCGGGCTTGCGAACCAGCACCATCACGTTCAGCGGCGAGAATTCCTCGCGGGCGATCTCGTTCAATTCGCCCTGGGTGACGCGCTCGTCTGGCGAACCGAGGTTTTCGCAAACGTACGCGAAGAAATAATCAATGCGGCTATCGACCAGCGCCCGCGCAACGGCGGCCGGTGTGTACCGCTCGCTGGTGAATAGTCCCACTTTGTCGGCGATGCGAATCTTTTCCAGTACCGCCTCGATGTCGTGGTTGCCCAGGTTCGTAAGATAAGCGTCTTCCCAGCTTTCCTTGACGCGAGCGAACGCCAACTGCATGCTGCTAACGTGGGGGATGACCTCGAACCGATCCTTGCCGAGCTTGTCGCAAAGGTAGCGGGCGACACCGTAGAACAGCGGATCGCCCGACGCCAGGATCACGATCCTTTTGTTGCCGGCGCTGGATTTGATTGAGCGTCTCGGCGAGGTTCGAGGCGATCGGCTGCCGCGCGGCCAACTTCGTGGGGACCAATGCCAGCGTCGGTTCGGCGCCCAGCAGCAGGTCGGCGCCTTCGATCAAGGCGCGGGCTTGCGACGTGACGCCATCCAGACCGTCGTCGCCAATACCGATGACGTGAATTTTATTTGGTGTGCTCAATGCTGCGTTTCCTGACCTACTTGAATTCGCTCGACCGTGCGCTGATTGTAAGGCCCGCGCTAGATAGTGAAAAGCGAGCTTGCTCGACGGTCCCTGTCGCTTCGCGTAGTTTCCGTTTACGATCGTGACATTCGGGCGAAAATCAAAACGTGACGCGGAGGGCTCGATTGATGAAGATCGGCATCCTCGGGGCCGGCAACATGGGCGCGGCGCTGGGCAAGCTCTGGGCGGCGCTCGGCCATGAGGTTTGTTTCGGCGTCCGCCAGCCGGTCAGCGAAAAAACCGCCAAGAGACTCGCGGCCCTTGGCTCGTCGGCTCAAACCGGCTCACTCGAGGCTGCTGCAAAGTTCGGCAAAGTGGTCCTGATTGCAGTCCCGTGGGAAGCCACCGAAAAGGTCGTGCGTTCGCTCGCACCCCATCTGGCGGGGCGCAGTTCTTATCGATTGCACCAACCCAATTGCGCGTGATCTGAGCGGGCTGCTGGTTGGTCACAACACGAGCGCGGCAGAGGAAATCGCCCATTGGGCACCGCAGGCAAAGGTGGTGAAGTGCTTTAACACCGTGGGTGCGGGGGGCCTGCATGACGCACGCTACGGCGACCACTCGGCGTCGGTGCTGGTGTGCGGTGACGACGACGAGGCGAAGCAGGCGGTCACACAACTCGCGGAGGGGATTGGTTTTGAGGTCATCGATGCGGGGCCGCTCGCGGAAGCGCGCTACATCGAGCCGCTGGCGCTGTTGTGGATTCATTTGGCCATGCGGGGGAAGTACGGCTCGAAGATCGCGGTGAAGCTGTTGCGGCGCTAATCGGCGGCATGGGAGTAATTGTAATCCGATGCACATCGACGTTTCGCAAGTGCCGCTGGACAAGATCCGAAATCTGCGGGATCTATATCGAAAGGAAATGAACTGCCAGATCGTTCACGACTCATGGCACGGGCGCGGCTTCACCGATTCGTATCTGATCCGTATTGAGGGGCAGATTGTGGGCTACGGCAGCGTCGGCGCCGTTCGCAGGAAGAAGGACACGGTCAAGGAGTTTTATATCTTGCCCGAGCACCGAGGCGCAGGCGCTCAAAGCGTTTCGCCAGCTTGTCGAAGCCAGCCAGGCCAGAAGGGTCGAGGCGCAGACCAACGATCTCTTGCTGACGCTGATGCTTTTCGATTTTGCGAAGCGAATCAAGTCCGACACGATCCTGTTCCACGATGCGCTCACCACAAGTCTGCCGCTGTCGGGGTGTCAAGTTTCGTAGGGCCACGAAGGAGGACGAGAAGCGCATTTTCCCACACAAAGTAGAGCCAGTGGGTGAATGGTTTATCGAAGCCGGCGGCGAAGTGGCGGCAACCGGCGGAGTCTTGTTTCACTACAACGTGCCCTACGGCGACATCTATATGGAGGTCGCCGAAGCATTCCGGCGGCGAGGATACGGTAGCTATCTGGTTCAAGAGCTAAAGCGAACCTGCTACGAGATTGGAAGGGTGCCGGCGGCGCGGTGCAACGTGTCGAATGCGGCCTCGCGCACGACGCTCCAAAAGGCCGGCTTTTTGCCGTGTGCCCGGATTCTCAGCGGGGTGATTCCGGCGTAAGGAGCAGCGTCTCTCGGTCGCGCTGATTATAGTACGTGGAACGGCCGAATTTGGGAGCGAGGCGGATTTATGATTGAAGATCGTCGCGTTAAGAGCATTGACCAATTTCTGGTGCTGTTAGCTCAAAGCAAGCTCGCCGATGAGACCCAAATCGATGCCCTGAAACGGCAGTTTCGCAACGAGTATTTGCCGGCGTCCGACTTGCCGGATACCGTGACGACGTTTTGCACGTTCGTGGTTGGTCAGGGTGTCCTTACTCCATGGCAATGCGAGAAGCTGCGGAATGGCCAGTGGAAGGGATTCTTTCTCGATACTTACGCATTACTTGATTCCATCGGGGACGACCACCGCAACAACTATTATCTCGGGCATGACATGCAGAGCGGTCGATTCATTCGGAACCCCGGCACGCCAAAAGTGCTCAAATTGAATACCGCGTCGATGAGCAAATTGCCTAGCTTCGCGCTCATGGATGCGGAGCCGATTTCGGCGGCCTCAAAAGGACACAGTCCGTCGAAAAAACCTGATCCAGAGGCCCTCGGAAATGCTTGACAATGGCCGCCGACTCGTAATAATGGTGTGCTTACCTGGAACTGAGTGAGTTGCGCGGAAACGCTTCCTACCTGGTTCGGAACCTGCGTGCCCACCGCAGCCGAACGGTGTTTCCGGATGCGTCCCAGTTCTTCCAGTTGGGTGGTCACTTTATCAAAGGCTCGCGTGTTGGTTCCCATCTTCACGCGTCGCTCGTAACGTGCGAGTGCCGCAGTGGGGTGTTGTTTTCACGCCGGTCATGGATTTCGGATCAGGAGTCGTTGTAATGCGTCAAATTCGCAACGTGTTCGAGACAATTCTGAAGTACGGTCACGACGAGGATTTCGCGCCGGTTGCCGGCCGCGGCTTCGCGCCGACCGATGCTCCCGCCGGTTCACGGGAGAAGATCGAGGCACTCGCTCGCCGCATTCAAGAAGGAATGCCGCTGTGGCACCCCGCCGATCGCCGCGATTATAGCGGGTTGACGGGCGTGGTTCGTCCGCGTGACTAGATCGGTGCCGCGCAGAGCATCGCGATTGAGTTCAAAAACTGAATATGCTCAAGCGGCGGAGGATAAACTTCCGCCGTTTTTGCTGCGCAAGTGAACTATGTCGACATCGAGAACGCATTGATGGGTCAGCGCGGGCGACGTCGATTGTCGATACCACGACCAATTGGCCGCTGACCCACCCTACTTGCGGCGCATGGCACGTTGGATGTCGCGCTTGACGGATTTGTCTTTGATGGCCTGCCGCTTGTCGTGGAGCTGCTTGCCCTTGCACAGCCCCAGGAGCACTTTGGCTCGCCCTTCCTTGAAGTAGAGCTTGAGCGGGACCATCGTCAGCCCCTTTTCGCTCCCTTTGGCGGCGAATTTCTTTATTTCGCGTCGATGAATGAGCAGTTTTCGCGGACGCTTCGATACGTGATTGAGCTGGTTGCTCCATTTGTATTCCGGAATGTCGCAGCCCAAGAGCCACAACTCGCCGCTGCGAAGCCGAGCGTAGGCTTCTTCAAGCGAAACCTGGCCGGTCCGCAGGCTTTTGACTTCGCTTCCGACCAGGACTATCCCGCACTCCAGCGTGTCGAGCACCAGGTACTGGTGATGCGCGCGGCGGTTCTGCGCCACCAGCCGCTGGTTGTCGTGCTCGCGATCGGCCGCGCGTTTGGCGGCCTTTTCACTCTTGGCGGGTTTTTTGGCCGTGGCGAGGTTCCCTTCGCTGCATACTCAGTAGTTGCTAGAATTTGAAGTTGGAATCAAATCGTAAACCACGCGTCATTGCCCGTCTATCGCCGTGCTTGCCGAACTGCCGATCGTCGATCGTATTAGCGAACCGGTCTCGCGCTTGCCGCGTTGGCTCAAGAAGAACATCCCGAAGGGCAATGGAAATCACTTCACCGCGCAGGCTTGTCGAGGAATTGCGGCTGGAAACTGTGTGCGAAAGCGCGAAAATGCCCCAACCGGATGGAGTGTTGGTCGCAAAAGACCGCCACGTTCATGGTGATGGGCAACGTCTGCACCCGGCCGTGCGGCTTTTGCTCGGTGCCGAAGGGGAAGACCGAGGCTTTGGAATTGGATGAACCGGACCGCATAGCGGAAGCAGCAGCGCGGCTGGGACTCAAACATGTCGTGATCACGTCGGTAACGCGCGACGATTTGCCCGACGGCGGCGCCGAGCACTTTTATCGTTGCGTGTTGGCGGTTCGCGGGCGGACGTGCGCCACGGTCGAAGCGCTGACGCCGGACTTCATCGGAAAGCCGGGGGCCGTCGAACGCGTGGTCGAGGCCGCGCCGGAAGTATTCAACCATAACACCGAGACCGTGCCGCGGCTGTATCGCGATGTTCGCGGGCACAGAGCGACTATCGCTGGACGCTCGATTTACTGCGCCGCGTCAAGCGGCTTGCACCTGGCATGAAAACCAAAAGCGGTCTGATGCTCGGCCTTGGCGAATCGCGCGAGGAGCTGTTCGACACGCTCGCCGACTTGCTCGACGCCGGTGTGGACTATCTCACGCTCGGGCAGTACTTGCAGCCGTCCCCGGAACATCTGGCTGTAGTCCGTTACGTGCCGCCGGATGAATTTGATGAGCTGGGACGGCTGGCACGAGCGATCGGATTTAGAAAGGTGGCGAGCGGGCCTTTCGTGCGAAGCAGCTACCATGCCCGCGAAATGGCCGAAGATGCGACCGTCGATATTGTTGTGCATAGCTAGAATCGAGCGGTCGCGCAGCTCGACTTGCTGCCTGCGAGTCCGCAACGTAGATTAGCAGAAGAGGACAAAGCGCATACTTATCTGCTTGTCGTCTCCTCCTGGGCCATTACCGCTCCACAGTCAGACGGAATTCGAGAAGCGCTTTCCATGCCTTTGTTCGGCGGTTTCAAGTCTCTCTTCGAGACCAGGCTCAACATCCAAAGCCGCTTTGAGTTGTTGCGCGAGGCCATCTCGGGCACCATGTCGAGCTTTTACATGGCGCGAGACAAGCAGACCGGCAAGGTCGTTGGCCTGAAGATCCTGGACGCGTTCAAGACCAAGGAATTCGAGGACCGTTTCAAGGGTCTCAAGAAACCGCCAGAAGGGGAAATTGGTGGGGCAATCGATCATCCCAATGTCGTGAAGATTTACGATCACGGCGTAACGACCAGCGGGCAGCCCTACATCGTAATGGAGTACTTGGACGGACCCGGACTAAACTCGCTGGTCATTGGCCGCAGTCCGCTATTGGAGCAGAACCGAATATCGCTGTTGCGCCAGGCGGCCGAAAGCGCTCTCGGCGGTGCACAAGGCGGGATTCATCCACCGCGATGTGTGCCCGCGGAATTACGTGGTTTCGCGCGACGGGAAGACGCTCAAATTGATCGACTTTGGGCTGGCCGTGCCGAACACGCCCGAGTTCCGGCAGCCCGGAAACCGGACGGGGACCGCCAACTACATGGCGCCGGAGGTGGTTCGCCGCAAAAGAACCGACGAACGGTTGGATGTTTTTGCGTTCGGCGTTACCGCTTTTGAACTTTGTACTTTCGGCATGCCGTGGCCCCGAGGCGACGGGCAGGATGCATTGGCTCACGACACCGAGGATCCGGTCGATATCCGCAAGCTGCGGCCGAACATCGACCGTAGGCTGGGTGAGTTGATCATGAAGTGTCTCAACCGATCGCCAGACCTTCGCCCTCGTTCGATGGATGTCTTCTTGCGCCACATGACGAGCATCACACAGACCGACGCAGCGGAGCGCGATTCGGCTGCCGAAGATGCGTGAGGCGGGGCGTCGCTTCTGGTGAACGCCTCGGTACAATTCTGACAGCATTTGAGACTGCGCACCCAAGGAGATGCGTTATGCGCATGCACATTGCCGGCCAATGGGTCGATCGCGCGGAGAAAATCGAGGTAAAAAACCCATTCGACGGTTCGGTAATCGGCACCGTGCCGCGGGCGACGATTGACGACGTGGACGCGGCAGTTGCCGGCGCGGTCGAAGGAGCCGCGGTGATGCGCCGCATGCCGGCCTACGAGCGGTACCAAATTCTTCGCCGCGCCGCGGAGCTCATGGAGCAACGGACCGACGAGCTTGGCCGATTGATCAGCCAGGAAGAGGGTAAGACGCTCAAGGAAGGTCGCGCGGAGGCGGCCCGCGCACGGGAGACAATTGAGCTCTCGGCGGAGGAGGCAAAGCGCCTGTATGGTGAAGTGCTGCCGCTGGATGGCGCCAGCAATGGTGGCGGGAAATTTGGGTTCACTGTCCGCGTGCCTTGCGGCGTTGTGGTCGCGATTACGCCGTTCAACTTCCCGCTCAACCTAGTCAGTCATAAAGTGGGGCCGGCATTGGCGGCCGGGAACAGCGTGATCATCAAGCCAGCCAGCGACACGCCGCTTTCGGCGTTGCGACTGGTCGAGATTCTGCTTGAGGCCGGGTTGCCTCCAACCGCGATCGCGTGTCTCACGGGGGCAGGGGTCAGATCGGCAACGCATTGGTTGCCGACAAGCGCGTTCGCAAGGTGAGTTTTACGGGCAGCGCGGCCGTGGGAGAACATTTGTGTAAGACCGCCGGCATCAAGCGCGTGACCATGGAGCTGGGGTCAAACAGTCCCTTGATCGTGTTACCGGACGCCGATCTCATTAAAGTGGCCGAGGCGACCATCACGACCGGGTATGGAAACGCAGGCCAAGTCTGTATTTCAACGCAGCGCGTGATCGCCACGCGGCAGGTTTACGGCGATTTACTCGACGTTTTGAAACCGAAGGTGCAAGCGTTGCGCACGGCAATCAGCTTGACGACGCCACGCAGATGGGACCGATGATTCGCGAGGCCGATGCGGCGCGTGTTGAGCAGTGGATTCGCGAAGCAGAGCAGGGGGGAGCAAAGGTGATCGCCGGCGGGCGGCGAAGCGGCACGATGATGGCGCCGCACGCTGGTGGCCGATGTCGATCCGCAAATGCGGCTTAGTTGCGACGAGCTGTTTGGTCCGGCCGTCGGTGTGACGAGCGCGGAGAACGTTGACGAAGCGATCGCACTGGCCGGCGATACGCGCTATGGATTGAGCGCCGGCATTTTCACCGAGAACCTGAAATGGGCGATGCAGTTCGTCCAAAAAGTGGACTCAGGCAATCTGCACATCAACTGGGGACCGGCATGGCGAGCCGACTTGATGCCGTATGGCGGGCTCAAGGACAGCGGGCTGGGAAAGGAAGGCCCCAAGTACGCGATCCAAGAAATGACCGAGACGAAGACGGTGGTCATCCACGGGCTGAGCTGACACCGCATCGCGCGACCTATCGCTCGTCCGGTTCATCGAGCACGCGCGCCACGGGCAATGAGTCGCCAAAGTGATCAAAGTCCTTAAAGGTCCAGACCACTTTCTTTTGCGGCGTCACTTCAAGGATTTGCGGGTTGCTTTTACCCGCGTGACAATTGACGATCAGCGTGTTCCCGTTGGGGCGACGTTCGACCATGGTGATCCAGGCCAATGTGATCCCCGGCAGATCGTTTTTCTCGACCGACCAAACTTCATGACCATCCCGATCGACTTCGACCACCCGATTGCCGTTGCCCGTTCCGATGAGAGTGTTGCCGTTCTTTAGACGCTCGGCGGAGTAAACGGCGGACTTCACTTCGTGCGACCAGACGACCTCGCCGTCGGTATCGTATTCGCGAACCGTTGCGTCGCCCTCGTGAGAGACGAGATAGTGTCCATTCTCCAGCCTGCGTGCGAGCCGCGTGTCGCGATGCACGTCAGGCTTTTCGACACGTAGTTTCGTCTCGCGCAAAAGCTTGCCATCGCGGTCAACCTCGATAATCCGCGCCGGTCCCGATTCGGCAATCATCGTCACGCCGTCGGCCAATCGCTGGAACGCGTGAACTTCGACCCGCTGATCTCCGGTGCGATTCTGCTTCGAAGCGTCGTACTTCCAAACGACCTTCTTAGCGGGCGATACCTCGACGATGTCGGTCCAACTCGTTTGAAACAGGATGTTGCCGCTGGGCATTACCCAAGCGTCGTGAATATCCTTGAATCGGGTATTCCCATTCGAGCTTGCCAGTCGGCCGAAACGATTCCCAATCGCTTCGTGGAGTAATCAGCGGCAAGCACGCGCCGCGGCTCGCCCGTCTGTTCGGCGAGCGTCGCAGCGATCGGCGCCAGTGCAAGCACAATCAACGACAATCCAAACAGGAGAATTGTGCGCAAGCTCATTGTTGAAGAGTGTTTGCTGGTTCGCATGATTCCGTTTTTTACCCAAGCTCATCAAACGATCTGCTTGATCGGTTCGACGTGCTCCACTCCCACCAGCTTCTGGTTTAATCCGCCATAGAAGTATGACAGCCGGTTGGGATCGATGCCCATTTGGTGCAGGATCGTGGCGTGCAGTTGCTTGACGTGCATGGGCTGTTCCACCGCGGCGCTGCCCAGCTCGTCGGTTGCGCCAACGCTCTGGCCGCCTTTGATACCGCCGCCGGCCATCCACATCGTGAACCCGATAGGAGTTGTGGTCGCGGCCGGTGCCGTTTGCGTACTCGGCCGTCGGCTGCCGCCCAAACTCGCCGCCCCAGATGATCAGCGTGCTGTCCAGCAGGCCGCGCTGTTTGAGGTCCTTGATCGAGCGCTGCGATTGGCTGATCGGTGTTGCCCGCGTGATAGTTGTGGTTCTTTTCGAGATCGCCGTGCGCATCCCAGTTGGCGTCGTTGTGGTTGCCGCCCGAATAGAGCTGAATAAATCGCACGCCGCGCTCGACCAACCGCCGCGCAAGCAAGCAACGCCGGCCGAAATCGGCCGTGCGCGGGTTGTCGAGACCGTAGAGCTTGTGCATTTCAGCCGTTTCGTCGTCGAGGTCTACCGCGCCCGGCGCATGCTCCTGCATCTTGTACGCCAGCTCGTAGCTGGAGATACGCGCCGCCAGATCGCTGTTGTCGATTCGCGAGGAAGCGTGCTCGGTGTTTGATTCGCGCAAGGCATCGAGCAGATCGCGCTGCATGTCGCGACGTCAGGCCGGCCGGCAGGTTCAGGTCGATGATTGGCGCACCCTTCGAGCGTAAAATGCTCCCCTGATAGATCGCCGGCATGTATCCGCTGGACCAGTTCTTCGCGCCGCTGATCGGCCCGCCGGTCGGGTCGAGCATGACCACGAAGCCGGGCAGGTTTTCGTTCACGGTGCCGAGGCCGTAGTTGACCCACGAGCCGAGACACGGGCTGCCGCTGAGGATTTTTCCGGAGTTCATCTGCAGCATGGCCGAGCCGTGGATTGGCGAGTCGGCGGTCATGCTCTTGAGAAGCGCGATCTCATCGATGCACGTGGCGATGTGCGGGAAGAGGTCGGAGACCCACTGGCCCGACTCGCCGTACTGTTTGAACTTCCATTTGGGTCCGACGACGCGGCCTTCGTTTCGCTCGCCGCCCCGGCCCTTGGTTTTGACCGGAATGGTCTTGCCGTCGAGCTCGAACAGCTTCGGCTTGTAGTCGAAAGTATCGACGTGGCTTGGCCCGCCGTACATGAACAGGAAGATTACGCTCTTGGCCTTGGCTTCGAAGTGCGGCGACTTCGGCGCGAGCGGATTCTGGTACGGAGACGTGCCGTCGGCGGCGACCGTTTGAGAGTTGAGGAAGCCATCGGCCGATAGCAGTCCAGTCAGCGCGACGGACGTGAAGGCTCCGCCGGCCTGCCAGAGGAACTCACGCCGCGTGCGGCGGCAGAAGGAATCGTGGGGTTTATTGGCGTCGGATGACATATCGAGTACCGAGCAAGGATTTCAATCCAAATAACACAAACTCATTAAGATTCAACACGACGAGACAATAATACTTAAGCGCGTCGCCCTTGCTGAGCTGTCGCTTGCTTTCCAGCGATTCGATCAGCGCGACGCCGCGCTGAATCTCGGCAGCGGTCGGTTCGCGAAGCACCGCCAGCCGCAGCGCTCGTTGCACCTGCGCTGACCGATCCTCGCCCCCCTCGCGCATCAGTCGCTCGGCGAACTTGGCCGCTTGCTTGTGCATGAACGCGCCGTTCATCATGCCCAGCGCCTGCGCCGGGTGGACGGTGGCAAACCGGGCTGCACAACTCACGTCCGGCTCAGGAAAATCGAGGTCGGCCAGAATCGGCGTAATCAACGACCGCTTGACGTGAATGTAGATGCTGCGCCGTGCCTGCTCCTTTTCACTGCTGTCGCCCCAGCCGGCGCCGGGCATCGATTGTCCGGCAAGCACCTCGGCCGAAATTTCCGGATAATAACTCGGCCCGTACATCTCTGCGTTCATCTGGCCGGTCACTGCGTGGATCGTATCGCGGACTTCTTCGGCCGACAATCGCCGCATGTCGTACCGCCAGAAAAGCTGATTCTGCGGGTCTTTTGCGAGCGCCTCCGGCCGAGCACTCGACGACATCTGATAGGCGTTCGACAGCATGATCAGTCTGTGAAGCGGTCTTTATTTTCCAACCGCCGGCGGCAAACTCGTTCGCCAACCAGTCGAGCAACTCCGGATGGGTCGGTGGATCCCCTAACTGCCCGAAGTTGTTGCTCGAGCGCACAATGCCGCGGCCAAAGTGGAACTGCCAGATTCGATTGGCCATCACCCTCGCGGTCAGCATGTTCTCGGGCGATGCAATCCAGTTCGCCAGGGCCAATCGTCGCCCCGACGATTTCGCGCCTTCGGTCCGAGTGGGCAATTGTGGATCGACGGCCTGAAAGATTTTAGGCACGCCCGGTTCGACCTTCTTGCCAATCACGTGCGGGTTGCCGCGCCCGAGCACGAACGTCTCGGGCGGTTCCGGCAGGCACTTGACGCTCAAGGCCATTTCGCGCGGGGGCAGCTTGCGGCGCCTCAGTTCCCTGAACTCATCGCGAAGCGACGTGTATATTTGCCATTCGTCGGCGGTGGCGGTTTCCTTGAGCTTGTCGCGGATGACCTTCTCGCGGTCGGACCCCTCGGCCAGACGCTGGAACTCGGCCGGCATGCGCGCGATGACGGCATTTTCGATTGCCGTCATTTTTTCGACGATCGACTTGCGCTGCTCGTCGGCCTCGGCATGTACTTTCGCGATTGCCGGATCGCCGATATCGGTCTGATTCCACGACGTTTGATCGGACCGGATCCCGTAAGGCCGCACCTCATGGAAGTACGCCAGCAATCGGTAATAGTCGTCCTGCGGGATCGGGTCGATCTTGTGATCGTGACAGCGGGCGCAGTTGACCGTGAGCGCAAGAAATACCTGGCTGGTGGTCGAGACAATGTCGTCGAGCTCGTCGAAGCGCGCCTGCTTTGCGTCGGCCGGTTCGTCGTCCCACAGGCCGAGCCGATAGTAGCCGGTTGCGATGATCGTGTCGTGCGTTACGTCGGGCAGCTCATCGCCGGCCAACTGCTCGCGGATGAACTGGTCGTACGGCTTGTCGTCGTTGAACGAGCGGATGACATAGTCGCGGTACCGCCAGGCGTTCGGCTTGGGGCCGTCGCGCTCAAAGCTGTTGGTCTCGGCATAACGCACCGCGTCAAGCCAGTGGCGCGCCCAACGCTCGCCGTATTGTGGAGAGGCGAGCAGCCGGTCGATCAGCCGCTCGTAAGCGTCGGGCGATGCGTCGGCCAGGAATTGATCGACCTCCGCCGGCGACGGCGGCAAGCCGGTCAGGTCGTAATACGCGCGGCGAATGAGTGCGATCCGGTCGGCCGGCGGATTCGGTGAAAGCCCCTGCTCTTCGAGCTTCCGCAGGATGAACGCGTCGATCGGATTGCGAACCCACGCGGCATTGTTGACCGAAGGCGGCGATTGGGGTCGCGGCCGTTCGAATGCCCAGTGGGATTTCCACTCCGCGCCCTCTTCGATCCAGCGGCGGATCGTGTCGATCTCGGTCTTGGAAAGCGGTTTCCCCTCGGGCGGCATTCGTTCGCCCGGATCTTCGGCGGAGATCTTGGCGAGAAGTAGGCTGCGTTTGGCGTTGCCCGCGACAATCGCCTTCGCTCCGGATTCCAACTCGCCAAAGACCGATTCCTTCTCGTCCAGCCGCAACCCGCCCTCGGCCTCATCCGGCCCATGGCAGGAGAGGCATCGCTTGGCGAAGAGCGGTTGAACTTCGCGTGCAAAATCGACCGCCGGCTCGACCGGCTTGAGAGCTTCGGCGGCAAACAGCGAAGCGAGCGGCGCAACGACAAGCGCTGCGGCGACAGTGGCCAAGCAAAGACCAAGGAAGGCACAATTGCGACTGCTCACTCGGCGGTCCTCACGCGGCGGGGCGGGATAACCAAGGCGGAAAAATGGGCGCGGCGACGCGCATCCCTCCATTGTCGTTATCGAACGCCGTCGTGCAATGAGGATTTAAGGGATTGGCGATTACGCCCGGAAGAACACCAAGAAAGCGACCAGCGCAATTGATACGCCGATAAATGGCACCAACCAGAACTTGGTCCAGTTGGTTTCACGCATCACCTGACCGGTGGCGGGATCCACCGTTTCACGCGTGAAATATTGGTTCAGCCAGCCCGACCCTTCAGTGCCCAGCCACATGCCGAGGCCATAGACCAGCACGCCATAGAGTGACTGTGCGCTGGCTGTGATGCCGGTCGGAGCAATTCTCTCGGTGTGCATCATGCCCGCCGCAAAAAAGAAGTCGAAGCAGATGCCATGGAGTGCGATTCCTATTGCAATGAGCGCGAACGGCGGTCGCGCGGCGAAAATGGCAAATCGCGTTGCCCAGGCGGCCATACCGACCAAAAGAACCGTTTTCATTCCCCAGTTCTCAATAAACCAGCTCAGCGTGTAGAGGAAGATAATCTCCACCCATTGACCAAGTGTCATGACCGGGCCAACATTTTCGGCCTTCACCTTCACGCCTTGCTCCAAATAAAGAGCGGCGAACGCAAAATAAATCGCCATCGCCATCGCGATGATCAACGATCCGACGAAGAACGTGGCAGCCGCGGGATCGCGAAACATTCCCAGCGCTTGTACGAAAGGTATCTCGGCGCCCACGTCGGGGGTCGGCGGAGTATTTGGCAAGGCGAACGATAGCCCGCCAAGCACAAACGAGAGCACCGCCGCCAACAGGATCGGCCGATTGTTCATGGGCTGGCCCGGCTTGATCAACAACCGCAGCGACATGCCGGCCACGATCCAGCCGATCGTGCCCAACACGCGCAGCTCGGGGAACTGATTCGTATCGGGAACGTTGCGAAACACGATCGTGTTGACCAACGAGAGCGTTGGCGAGTATGCGATCGCATAAGCCAATGAAACCCAGAAGAATGCACGGGCCGTGCGGATCCTTGCCATCCACAAAAGCAGGCAGCCGCCCACGAGATGCGACACCGCCATCACGTGCTCCGCCGCGAAATACCGGTCGGCGATCGTGCCAATAAACATCGGAGCGATGATCGCGCCGATCGGCATCGTCGAATAAATGCGGCCGATGTCCTTGCGCGAAAAGCCAAGCACGTTCAAGTAATTCCCGAGCACCACATACCACGCACCCCAGATGGCAAATTGCAGAAACATCATCACCGAGAGAGGAAGGCGAAGTCCCCAATCGATGCCTGTGGTAGTTTGAGTCTCCTGGGCAAACAAAAGTATCGAGTTCACAGTTTCCCCCTGGAGGTGCGAGGCCCTTCGCATGTGGCAAGTCTAGTCTTAACGGAATGTAAGGCCGCGGCGCGTAAACCGCAACAAAAAACCGGCCGAATCCCCGCCGCCAAACCGCGGGCGCGCCATTTCGGGCGGATGTCGGGCAAGCTGTAGCGGCCAAACAGAGTTTGCGGCGGCCGTTCGAACTCCGCGGCCGGACTCGAATTGCACGCGGTTCGAATAAGGGCCAGAATGGCCGCTGCTGGTTCTCTCCTACGCACAGGCGCCGCCATGCAATCCAATGCTCAAACGTCCGGCCGCGTTGCCGCACCCGAAATGCCCCAACGAAAAACAATTCCCGTCTCGCCATTCGGCAACCGCGCTTCCGTTTCACGCCGCGAGGTGCTTCTGTCGGCTGTCACAGGCGCCGGCGTCGCCTGGGTCGCCGGCGCGTCGCCGCCGTCGGCACAAGCCCAGCCCGACACGCGCCGCTCATCGCCCAAAGTGTTCGACATGAAGAAGTCGATCAACTTGTGGGCGTTTCCGTACCCGCAGCGGATGACGCTGGAGGAGTGCCTGCAACTGGCGAAGGACGCCGGCTTTGACGGCATCGAGCTGAACTACGACCTCGAGAATGATCTCTCCCCAAAAACCACTGCCAAGGATTTTAAGGCAATCCGCGCCATGGCCGACGGCATCGGCATCGCCATCAGCGGGCTGTGCTCGTTTTTGTTCTGGCCGTACCCGCTCACGAGCAACGATCCGGCTAAACGCACTCGCGGGTTGGAGCTGGCCGGAAAGATCGCCGAGGCGGCAAGCGCTCTTGGCGTTGAAAGCGTGCTGCTGGTGCCGGGCGCCGTTCATATACCCTGGCGCGAGGACCACGAGCCGGTGCCAAACGATGTGTGCGACCAGCGCGCTCGCGAGGCCGTGGGCAAGCTTGCCAAGAGCGCCGAGAAGCTCGGCGTGTATCTCAACGTCGAGAACATTTTCTTCAACGGCTACCTGATGACGCCGATGGAGATGAACGCGTTTGTCGATAGTTTTCAAAGCAAGCACGTGTGCGTGCACTTTGACACGGGCAACATCGCGCTGTTCCAGCACGCCGAGCATTGGATCCCAATCCTTGGCAAACGCACGCGCAACATCCACTTCAAGGAGTTCACGAAGAAGGGGACCGACCATTCGCTCGAGTCGTTCCGCCCGCTGTTAGACGGCACGACCAACTGGCCGGCGGTGATGGACGCGCTGGACGCGGTCGGCTACCGGGGTTACCTCACGTTTGAGTATTTTCATCCGTACTTGCACTATCCCGAGGCGCTCATCTATCAGACATCCGACTCGCTGGATCGGATGCTCGGTAGGAAATAAGCGTCTGCGCCGCAGCGTCGTGCTGGTGCGGAATTCGCTGCGCGGGGAGCATGCCACCGGTACGTTCTATCAACCAGCGAAACTGGGTTTGCACCAAAGCCACCGAGTCGGCATAGTTAGCCGTTTCAAAGGCGGACCCTGGTCGTTTACAGCGGAATGCCCCGTTACTTACCCAAGTCGATCGTCTGCTTTCGTCAAGGATACTCCCGGCAATCCTTTCTGAATGACCTCTTCGCTGGCATCACGGTCGGCGTCATTGCGCTGCCTTTGGCTCTGGCGTTTGGCATCGCGTCAATTCCCGAAGATGTAGCGGCCGCTGCCGGAGTCTCTCCGCCGGCAATGGGCCTGTTCACGGCGGTGGTCGCGGGCTTTCTGATTTCGGCTCTCGGCGGTAGCCGCGTGCAGATCGGCGGTCCGACTGGGGCGTTCATCGTCATCGTGTATGGCGTGGCGGCACGGCACGGCATCGACGGCCTGATCACAGCTACGTTCATGGCAGGACTGTTCGCGATCCTGATGGGACTATGCCGATTCGGCGCGATGATCAAGTTTATTCCATATCCAGTGACCACTGGATTTACGACAGGCATCGCGGTGATCATCTTCTCGTCACAGGTGCGCGACTTCGCCGGTTTGCAAATGGGCACGGCGCCCGCCGAGTTCGTCGAGAAATGGATGGCCTATGCCGAGGCGTGGTCCACCTGGCGTCCACATACGCTGATGGTTGGCGCCTGCTCACTGGCAATTCTATTTCTCATGCGGCGTTTCGCTCCTCGCCTCCCGGCGGCGCTCATCGCGGTGGTTGGCGCATCGTGCCTGGTGACGCTGTTGAACTTGGACGTAGAAACCATCGGCAGCAAGTTCGGAGAAATACCCAATTCGATTCCGATTCCAAAGCTGCCATCGCTCGATCCGAGCCTAATGCGCGAGCTGCTGCCCGATGCGCTCACGATCGCGGCCCTGGCCGCGATCGAGTCATTGCTGTCGGCGATCGTGGCCGACGGAATGATGGGCGGGCGACACAAATCGGACTGCGAATTGGTGGCGCAAGGTGTCGCCAACGTTGGCTCGGCCCTGGTCGGCGGGCTTCCCGCAACGGGTGCAATCGCGCACACGGCGGCCAACGTCAAGAGTGGCGCAAAGACTCCCGTGGCGGGTATGATTCACGCCCTGACGCTCTTGGCGTTCATGTTATTTCTTGCGCCGTTATCACAGGCGATCCCGCTGGCCACACTCGCGGCCGTGCTGATCATGGTCGCCTGGAACATGGCCGAGCTCGATCACTTCCGCACGATCCTGCGAGCTGCCGGCGAGCGATGTGGGCGTGTTGCTCACGACCTTCCTCTTGACAGTATTTACCGACCTGACGCTGGCCGTCGGCGTCGGTCTCGTGTTGGCGTCGCTATTGTTTATGAAGCGAATGGCCGACGTATCGAACATTCAGCGCCATCACGCGCGAATTCGAGAACGGGTTCGAAGAGTTGGGCGATCTAAAAGATCCAAACTCGATCGACAGCCGCGTCGTGCCGCGTGGCGTGGAGGTCTATGAAATCAACGGTCCGTTATTTTTTGGTGTGGCAGATCGGCTCAAAGACGTACTGGCCGGCATCGAGCGGACGCCGAAGGTATTCATCATTCGCATGCGCAAAGTCCCCTCGATTGATGCATCGGGACTCCATGCGTTGGCGGAGTTTCATTCCAAGTGCCGCCGCGGAGGGACAGTCCTTCTCCTGTCCGGAGTGCATGCTCAGCCCTTGGTGGCTTTCGTCCGCAGCGGCTTTAATGAAGTCGTGGGAAGCGAAAATATGTTCGGCAACATCGACGATGCGCTGAACCGTGCCCGTGAGCTGCTCGGTCTGCCGCATCAATCCGCGCCCGGCGCCGCCAAGCCCGAAGTCGCGCGCGAGCACGAAAAACTCGCGTCGGCCGAATCCGCTACGAAACTTCCGGGTGCTTCCACGGGCCACGATACGGCCTCCTGAGCAGTTTGTTGGCTTCGGCGTCGCCGACAACCTGCTGCTTCTCTGAATCCCACGTGAGGGAGCGGCCCAGCTTCATCGAGTGATTCGCCAGGATGCAGCTCGCTGTCGAGATGTATCCCTGCTCGATATCGGCCACCGGCCGGCTGCGCGCCTGAATCGCTTTCACAAAATCCTTCTGATGCCAGCGGTTGGCCATCGCCGCATGCAGCTCGTTGTCGCGCTCGGTCTTGTCCTCCGGGTACCCGTCTTCCTCCCGCGCCTTACCGCTCTCGCTTGGCTTGTCTTTTCCGGCGGGATGGAAGTCGTAGCTAGTGACGCTCGCCTTGAGCGTTCCCTTTTCGCCGTAGATCGTGGCGGCCCACGGATACTTCGGATCGACCGGCGGGCCCCAGGTGCGGTGCTGCCAGACCACCGGATAATCGGGGTACTGAAACACGGCGGTCTGTGTGTCGCTGATGTTCGATTTACCGTTCTTCTGCACGTAGATGCCGCCGGTCGATTCAATGCGGCTCGGCCAGCCAAGGTCGAGCATCCAGCGCACCATGTCGAGCATGTGGATGCACATATCGCCGACGATCCCGTTGCCGTACTCCATAAAGGTCCGCCACCAGCGGCGGTGCGGAAGGTTGTCGTACGGCCGCATCGGCGCGGGGCCGGTCCACATCTCGTAATCCAGATAATCGGGCGGCGTGGTGACCGGCGGGTTGTCGTTCGCCCGCATGGGATAGTAGCAATAGATCTCGACGAGGCCGATCTTGCCAAGCTTGCCTTCGTTGATGATCCGGTCGCGGGCTTCGATCAGGTGCGGCGTGCTGCGGCGCTGCGTACCGACCTGCACCACGCGGTTGTGCTTTCGCGCGGCGGCGACCATTGCCTGTCCCTCGACAATATCGAGGCTGATCGGTTTTTGCACGTAGACATCGGCCCCCGCCTCGACCGCGGCGATCATCGTCAGCGCATGCCAATGGTCGGGCGTGCCGACCAGCACGATGTCAAACTCGTGGTCCTTGAGCATCTGGCGGTAATCGCCATACAGCCGCGGCTTCTTGCCCGACTTTTGCCGCTGCGACATCAGATCGACCGCCTCCTCGCCCATCTTGCGATCCACGTCGCACAGCGCGAGCACTTCGACCGGCGCGACTTGAATCAGCCGGAACAGATCACACTTGCCGTACCAGCCGCAGCCAATCAGCCCGACTCGCTTCGGCCGGTCGTCGGCGGCTTGAACGTGGTATCCACCGGCCGCGGTCAGCACCAGACCGGCCGTGCTCAGTTTGACAAATTCGCGCCGATGCATAAGAGAATCCTCCCGAAATGAAAAGCTGGTCTGAGGGTAAAGTCTACTGCACGTGAATGTCCCGTTCCACAACAAGCCCATCTAGCCCTGTCGTTGGAGTGCGGCCACAATGCTCGCGATGGCCGATGGCAACTTTCACGCCTAGGTGAAAAACAAATGCCGACCGTCCTTCGATCCGGTCCCTTCCGCTTTTACTTTTACAGCCATGAACCGCACGAACCGCCTCACGTCCATGTCGATCGCGACGAGTTGTCTGCCAAGTTTTGGGTGGACCCAGTCGAGTTAGCTCGCAATTTCGGCTTTTCGCCCAAAGAATTGGGTAGAATTCAAAGGGTAGTGGTGCAGCATCAAGCAGAATTTCTGGAGGCGTGGCATGGGCATCTTGGCGCTGGCGGCCGATGAACGCGTCGCCGAAGTGAAAATCACAAAAGACACTCTTAGCGTCGGGCTTCGCGACGGGCGGACGATCTCAGTTCCGCTGACGTGGTATCCGCGGCTGCTCAAGGCTACCCCGGCTCAGCGGAAGAACTGGCGTATTGCCGGTGGCGGTTACGGCATTCACTGGCCTGATGTCGACGAAGATTTAAGTACGGAAGGCCTCCTTCGCGGCGCCCGGCGTCGAATCTGACGCAGCTCGAAAGAACAAATGGCGCAGGCAAGCGAAAGAAACAGCGGAAAAAACAATGAAGCCCTGGCACTTTATCGCCGGTTTCGTGATTCTCGGCCTTACCGTTGGTCTCATCCTTCCTGCGCTCAATACCGCGCCGTTCACGCCGCACATTGACCAAGTCGAAACTCTCGAAGACCCGATCGCGGTAAGCGGTTGGTCGAACGACCGATTGACGCTGGACGATGGCCGCCGCATCGGACTGCCTGGCATTACAGGTCTTCCCTCCGAGTCCGAAGCGCTAACGGGCGCAATCGCGAAGGGAGTCGAGATCACACCGGATGGCCGCGTCATTGGGCTGCTCAAAATTCACCATTGGTGCGGAAACGATCCTGTCCGCACCCATATCGCCCGCGTCGACTTGGCCCACCTGCTGATGTTTGTCGGCGAAGTTGAATTCGAAACGGATGAGCAAATCCTCAAGGACACTCGCGACGGCGAATTCTCTTTCTCGGAATATGGTTGGGATGTCGGCGACTATTATCAATTCCTTAGATGGTCGGAAGTTGCCTCCGAGAGCGGTATCTAGCACAAATCAACCGCCAGCAGGCTTCATCGATTCGTGCCAACCACGTCGCCAATCGCCTTTCCCGCCTGCGGCACATCGGCCAAATAGTCGTAACCCAAGAGTGCAGCGATCGTCGCAGCGATCTGGTTTTGCTCGACCACCGCCACGTTCTTCCGCTCGCCGAGCGCCGGCGTATCCGGCCCGATTACCGCGACCCAGATGAACTCTGACCCGGTGGTCTTCGCATCGTGATTCTTCCATTCCACCGGAGGATCGCCGCGACCGTGATCCGTCGTAACGATTAGCGTCGTCTTGCCGCCATACTCCGGCATTCCTTGAGCCGTCTCCCATAGCTCGCGAATGAATCCGTCGGCCTTATGCGCCGAATTCAGCACTCGATCGTACCGCCCGGCGTGGGCCTGCGTATCGGTTTCGTCAAAACTGATATACATGACGCGCGGCTTCTTTTCGACGAGGTACCGTTGTGCGGCATGAAACGTCAGCGCGTCGGGCCGTACCTCTTCGTCCACCGGCGTTTCGGCGATCAATCGATTGAGCAGCCGGACCTCGGCGGTCTGCTCGACGTCCACCAGCGGCATGTGCCCGCCATTCACCATCACTCCGCTTCGCTCCGCACGAATGATGTACGGAAACACGTCCCACGACGTAAATGCCGCCACCTTGCCGCGTAGCTCCGGCTTGCGATTCAGCCATTCCAGCACGGTCACATTCGGGTTCGGACGCTTGTCGTTGCTGTCGATCCGCGGATCGGCGAAGCCGGACAACAACTCGTTGTATCCGGGGTAAGAGAAGTTCAGCCCGTTGGCGACGCGGCCAACACTTCCTTCGCGTTGATTGCCAAACACCTCTCCCTGGTTAGCAACGACGCCCCATAAAAACGGCAGCAGGGCAGCGCGTTGCTCCTCCAACGTCGGGCGCGAATAGCGCTTGCGGAGCTCGTCGGGATTCTTGACGCCGCCCCGATCCTTGTCGATGAGCGAATCCTCAGCTCCAAAGAACACTTCTTGCCAACGGAGGCCATCGAGCGTCACCAAGAGAACGTTTTTCGTCCGAGTGCCGCGCTCAGCGGCCGGCGCCAATATGGCGGCGGAACCTGCAACGCCAAGGACCAAACAGCAGACGGCGACTAGCCGCATAAACCGGCTCCCGGTTGTTAAAGCCAACCTCTGAAAACGGCCCCGAACCAACTAAAAACCACCACCTTACCCAATTTTTCTCGCTTTCTCTTATTGACTGGTGGCAAAACTCACGATATTATTTTTGAGTCATCAAAAAGTCGGTTTCATGCTCTACAAACTGTAAAGTTCGCACTTATCTATGAATCGCCGTTTATTGCTTATCTGCCTTGGGTTTGCGCTTCTGCCGTTGGCGGCCACAGTCGGTTGTAGCCAAGCGTCCGGCGATCGTCCGGTGGGCTACCCCGTTCGCGTTCTGTGCACGACCGGCCAAGTCGCCGACCTTGTCCGAAATGTCGGCGGCCGGCACGTCACCGTCGCTTCCCTGATGGGTCCGAGTGTGGACCCCCATCAATACAAAGCCACTCTTGGGGACCGTCGCAAGATGGAAGACGCCGACGTGATTTTTTACAACGGCCTGCACCTTGAGGGTCGCATGACCGACGCTCTGGAAGACATGGGCCGAAGGCGAGCGGTGCATGCAGTTACCGACGGCATCTCTCGCGAGAAGCTCCGCAGCCCGGAGGAGTTCGAGGGAGGATACGATCCGCACGTGTGGTTCGACGTGCGGTTGTGGATGCTGTGCACCGACGAAGTCGCGCGGCGGCTTATCGAGTTGGATCCCGAGCGCGAGGCCGACTACCGAGAGAGTGCGTCGTCTTACAAAAAACATCTGAAGGTGCTTGATGTCACTTCGCGCAACGAGTTGGCAGCGATTCCCAAAGAGCGGCGCGTTCTTGTCACCGCACACGACGCCTTCGGCTACTTCGGTCAGGCGTACGATATTGAGGTCCGCGGCTTGCAAGGGATCAGCACCGCCGACGAGACCGACATTGCCAGCAAGCAGAAGCTCGTCGATCTGCTCGTCGAACGAAAGGTGAAGGCGGTGTTCGTCGAGAGCAGCGTGCCGCACCGCAATGTCGAGAACCTGATCGATCTCTGCGCTCGACGCGGACACAAATTAGTCATCGGCGGCGAGCTGTATTCCGACGCGATGGGCTCCGAAGGCACGCCCGAGGCGACCTACGACGGCATGTTCACGTACAATGTGAAGACAATCGTCGATGCGCTCAAGTAACGCCGGTCTTATGGCGGATCGGCGCCGAACGAAATGGCCAGTGTTACCTGCCCGCGGCCTCCTGCGCCACCAACTCCAAGTTTGCCTGATAGTACTGAATCGCCTCGGCCGGGTTCAGGTTGAAGATCGCACGGCCGTCGGTCGTCCAGCGAGTCTTTTCGTCGAAGCTGAACACCGCCGTTGCCGCGCAGATTGCTTACGGCCTCGACATCCTCCATACCGCCACCCTCGACGGCCTCGAAGCTGATCGTCGTGGCCACGAACGCCGATAGACGACCGCTATGCCGATCTCGGGCATACGTAACATCGTCGTCAAAGTCGCAGTCCACCCACCGCAGGCCGCGCGGCTTGCCGCTGTTGGCGGCGCGCTGCACGAAATGTGCTTCCAATCCCTCGCGCCGCAGATGAAACTCGCGCCGTGCGCGAATCAGCATTTTCTCCTGCCGCAGGCCCCAATACGGCCTCCACGCGAAGTACACAACCGCCAGAATTGCGATCAGACCTCCGGCGACCGACAGCGCGATCCATCCGAGCATTTCCATGTCGCGACTCCTGCGGAAACTCCGCCACCCTAACCGAATTCTAGTGTGTTGGTTCGCCCCAAGGCAAGCAACCGGCGCGGGATTGTGATTCTAGACACGAACCGCCAATTGCTGCAGGTCGCATTTGCCGCTTGCCGAGGGTCGGGGTTTTTGCGAAAAGATCGCCTGGTCGCTCGCTCTTGTCTCATTTACGCGTCCACAGTCATGGCCAAGTCCGCCACACCGATCCTTGGCGCTCATCAATCAATTGCGGGTGGGTATTACCGCGCCGCCGAACTCGCCCAGGAATGCGGCTGCCAGTGCGTGCAGCTTTTCACCAAGAACAACAACCAGTGGCGAGCCAAGGAGATCACCGACGACGACGCCAAAGCGTTTCGCGAGGCGCTGGTCGCGCTGCAATATTTCGCACCCGATCGCGCACGACTCGTATCTGATCAATCTTGCCGCGCCCGACCCGGTGCTTTGGACGCGCTCGCTGGAGTCGTTCGTGATGGAACTGGGCCGTGCAGAAAAGCTTGGCATTCCGTACCTGGTTACGCATCCCGGCGCCTACACCACCAGCTAGCGAGGAGGCGGGGCTTAAACGAATCATCGAAGCGCTCGACGAGGCCCACCGGCAGACGCGGCAAGCTAAAGGTCATCACGCTCCTGGAGGTTACGGCGGGGCAGGGGAGCAATCTCGGCCATCGCTTCGAGCACCTGGCCACGGTGCTCGACGGCGTGCGCGATCCCGAACGCCTGGCCGTATGCATCGACACCTGCCACCTGTTCGCCGCCGGCTATCCGCTGTTTCCGGAGAAGGAGTATCGCGCGACGATGAAAGAGTTCGATCGCGTCCTCGGCCTCAAGCTGATCAAGGCGATCCACCTCAACGACAGCAAGCGCGAGCTCGGCTCGCGAGTCGATCGACACGAGCACATCGGCCGCGGCAAGATCGGGCTCGAAGGTTTTCGGCTGCTCTTAAACGATTCGCGCTTGCGAAAGGTGCCGATGTATCTCGAGACGCCGAAGGAAGAAAACGGCGAGCCACGCGGCATCGAACTCGACCGCATGAACCTTCAGACGCTGCGGTCGCTTGTCAACTCATAAAGTTGGACATTTGTGTCGGACACAACTAAACTGTCACGACCAAGTTTCAGTGTACAACCTCACCGAGCCTGAGCAGCTCACCACACTGGAGGGCAGGCGGAATGTCTTTCTGGAGCCACTTGTCCGGCATCTTTGCGTGCACTTCTTACTTTGTTGGCAAACGGCGGCCTGAGCTCGTTTCTCGCAAATGCCGCCGCCATCGATTCGCATCGGTCTATGAGAAGCTCGAGGATCGCCGCTTAATGGCGATATTCCACGAGATGATCGAAGACATCATCGTCGGCATGTGGAATTCAAATCCGGAGCAGATCACCGCCGCCAATGATGAATTCTATTTTGTCGCGACAGATGCTTTGCATGGTACCGATTTATGGAAGTCGGATGGTACCGCAGACGGCACTGCAATAGTGAAGGATATTGTTGGCGCCGTTCCGAGAAACCTTACGTTCGTCAACGGCGTGCTCTATTTCTCAACCACGGACGTGACCGATCGATTCCGGCATCGGCTGTGGAGGTCGGACGGCACACCAGACGGCACCACGATGGTCAAAGATGTTGAAGTGCGTCATTTTGGCCCATTTTTTCAATGGGGAGACGCTTTCTACTTTAATGGAAATGATGGAATCAATGGAACACAATTGTGGAAGAGCGATGGAACCGCGGACGGTACGATGATGGTGGCTAAGGCTGGCACAGTCCAGCAATTTCTGCGCGGTTTCGGCGACTCGTTCTACTTTAGGACGGGAGCCCTCTGGCGATCGGATGGCACTGAAGAAGGAACGATTCTGGTCACGACGGCTGAAGTCGAATACATGGTCGAGCTGAACGGCAGTCTATATTTTGACGGCCAACTTGGCTTCTTTTCTTTTGGCTTGTACAAGACGGATGGCACGGCTGCGGGGACCGTGCTACTGAAGGAGTTCCCACAAGAGTTAGACGACCTCCGTGTAACGAATGGACGGATTGTGTTCCACACTGGCGGTGGAATTTGGAGCAGTGATGGTACGCCAGAAGGGACGCAGTTTGTTCGAAACATCAGAATCACATTTCATGGCTTCCCAAGTTACTTCGTCGAATTCAATCGTCAGGTGTATTTCACTGCAAACCAAAATGCAGAAGACGCGGAAATTTGGAAAACAGACGGAACACTTGGGGGAACGACGCTCGTCGCGCGTGTACGCGAGGCTTCCGGTCGCACTGGCCCAAGGCCACAAGTCGTGGGCGACAGGCTGTTTATTCGCCACGACGATCGAGTGCACGGTATTGAACCGTGGTTTATCGACGAGAATGACCGTCTACAGATTGGCGGCGACCTTTGGCCGGGCGTCGGAACCTCCAGCCCGGAAGCGTTCTTTGATGTCGGCGGAAACGCGGTCTTTGCGGCGAACGGACCTGAAGTGGGTCGAGAACTGTGGCGTATTGTGTTTCGTGCCAACAACCCTGGCGTCAGTCATGCAATCTCGCAGAACAGCGAACAGACAAAAAGTGGGTTGGTGGTGAGCAAAAATACCGCCGACGGCAACGAGGTCACCCACGTCAAGATCACCAACATCACCCACGGCTCGCTGTTTCTAAACGATGGCGTCACTTCCGTCGCGAACGGCGACTTTGTCTCGTTTAGCGAAGCGGCAAAGGGCTTCAAGTTCACGCCCGCAGCCGGCTTAGCGGCACCGCCACCTTCGGCGTCCAAGCCTCCACCAGCGACGACGACGAAGGACTCGGCGGCGACGTCGTGACCGCCAAGGTCTTCGTCGTTCCGACTTTCACCAATGCCAACGACACGCTGTACCTGATCGCCAACACCAACCAGACCGAAGTCGAAGTCTTTGATCTTGATCCGTTCCAGTTTGCGGTCCCACCGCTCATAAGTTGGCCAATTGATCTGCCGGACGCGTTGCCCCTCAACACGCTTGGCGGCGACGATCAAATCTTTGTCCAACTCCCCGCCGGCATGAACGGGCCAAGCGGCGGTATTCGGTTCGATACCGGCGCCGGCACCAATCTGCTCACCGTCCGCGGCGGCAACGTGCACATCGATAGCACCTCCACGGGCGGCAGCCTGATCACGATCGTCACCGCCGGCGTGCACATGACCACCGCGCGGCTTGACCAGCTTCGCTTGGCGCTGCAAGGCACCGACACCAAGGTCACTTTGCTCCCTGGTGGTGGCGTTTCGGTCCTCGATGACCTGGAGCTGAGCCTCGGCACCACCCTCGACGTGACCAACAACACGCTGGTCCTGCACAGCAGCGAAGCCAACAAGGACGGCCGCTATGACGACCTGCGCGAAGATCCTGAATGCCCAAAACGGCGTTGACGCCAACTTTGTTACCAACTGGAACGGCACAGGCATCACCAGCTCCGCTGTCCGAGCCACCAACGTTGCTACCGGATTTGACCTGGTCGGTCTGGGTATGATCCGCAACTCGGACATCGACGTGATCACCGGTCTGCCGGGCTCGGCCTACACCAGCTTCGGCGGCGAGCCGGTCGGGCCACACGACCTGCTGCTGAAATACACCTACATTGGCGATGGCAACCTTGATGGCCTGGTGAGCTTTGACGACTACGTCGGCACAGACAACGCGTTTTTTGGCTTGATCCCCAACCTCGGCTGGGCCACCGGCGACATCAACTTCGACAATTCCATTAACTTCGACGATTACACGGTCGTCGATCAGGCGTTCTTCTTCCAAGGCGCACCGCTGGCCCCTCTTAGCGAGCCGGAAGCGTCAGCGCCCGGAGTCATGGCGGAGGGCGAAGGCTTCCGTGGCAACGGCAGCACGACCGTTGGCGTCGTCGAAGCATCAGTGGGGCTGCGCTCCACCCTACGACGCTTCGCTGCACCGGCGCAGTTCGGGTCCAGCGAAGTGGCGAGCCACTCGACCGCCGGTTCTATTCCACAAGCCGCCGATTCGCTCTCCGACGCGCGGCTCAGCGTGACTCGACGCGCCGACAGGCGTGATCTCTGGGACGCCGCCTTGCTCGACATTCTCCGGTGACGCCGTTCTGCGCTACGCTGCTCGGCGGCGCGATGCGACCGGACGTGCTTCATCCGGCATGTCAGAATGGCGCGGCGGCTTCACGCTCCACGCCAGGCCCAGCATCTCCAACAGCTTGATTTGGTAGTACGAGACGTCCAACTCCCACCAGCGATGGTGATTGCTGGCGCTCGTCGGGTCCTGATGGTGGTTGTTGTGCCAGCCCTCGCCCACCGTCAACAGTGCAACAAGCCAGTTGTTTCGGCTATCGTCGCTCGTGGAGTAGTTGCGATAGCCGGCGACGTGAGCGAGCGAGTTGACCGAAAACGTGATATGCCAGACCACGACCGTTCGCAGCAGCACGCCCCACACCAACAGGCTGAGTCCCTGCTGTAAGGCGCCCTCCGTGGAGCCTGTCGTCACGGCCCCGAGCGCGGCGCCGACGACAAAAAAAGCCGCCGCATGCGCGACATAAATCCAGATCCATCGAATGCCGCCCTCGATCCAGCGATAGAAACGGTCTTGCACGAGGTCCGGCACATACCGCCGGTAGGCCTCGTTGCCGTGTGTTTCGGGGTTGTGGACGAATAGCCAACCGACGTGCGACCAGAAGAAGCCCGCCCGCGGACTGTGCGGGTCACTCGGTACGTCGGAATGTTGATGGTGCCGGCGGTGAACCGAGACCCACTTGATTGGCGTATCCTCCATCGAGCACAGGCCAAGGAACACCAGCACTCGTTCCACCCACGGCGCGGTGCTGAAACTGCGATGCGTCAGCAGCCGATGGTATCCCAGGTTGATGCCCTGGCCAAAAACGTGCACGCCGATCAGCATCACCGCCAAACCAGTCCAACTGAACAGCCAAGGGATGCAAGCCAGAAGGGACAGGACGTGCACGCCGACAATGGGGATCAGGTAGCTCCAGCGGATGCGAGCACTTCTCTTGTCCGGCCCTACGACGCGAAGTTGAACGCCGCCCGCGGTCGCGATTGCTGAATCTGGCAAAGCGCTGCGTGGTACAGCGTCGGCAGCTAGGCATCGGTTCCCTTCCCTTGCCTGGAATGCTGCGAGATGATGATGCATCACGGCGGCGATGCCAATAGGACTTGGTATCGGCCGAACAAAACCTGCGATTCCGCTTAAGAGTGCCAACCAGCAACCTGGACGCAGTCGGCAAACCTTACCAACCGCAAATTCACGGAATCTCGCGGCCGTGTGGGTCCGTTCGGTCGTCGCCCAACCGTTGTGCAATCTCTTTCTGCAGGGCCGGGCCGATGTAATGCTCCATCCGCTCCGCCGGTGCATGCACGTGGTCTAGTGGCAGGCCGAGATATTCCACCAGATACGCCTCCCACAGCCGGTGCGAGCGAATCAAGTGAGTGGCCTGATCTCGACCCGCCGGCGTAAGCTCCAACCCTCCTTCAGCTCGAGAAACGCCGCGCTGCCGAAACAGCGACCATAGAGCAAGCGCGGCTGCGGGTGTGCCGCCGACGGCGAGCACCGCTTCGCGCGGACCCATGCGCCGCGAAACGCCCAGCTCTTCCAGCCGATAGAGCATCGCCAGAATATCCTCGCGAATGATGCGGACCGACGTTTGTAGATTTCGGACCAGCGTGCTCACGATCCCATATCGCGGTGAAAACAGCACGGCCAGGAAGAACAGCCCGCCGCCTGCGGCCGCCATCAAACCGGCCGGCTCGATGTTGATGTATCGTGACGACCCGACGAAACCGAGATACGCGGACAGCATCGCCACGCCTGCCGCGATCACCATCATTCGTCCGAGCCGGTCGGTGAGCAGATGCGCAGTCGCGCCCGGGATAATAAGCATGGCGATCACCAGGATCGAGCCCACGGCTTCAAACGATGCGACCGTCGTGCCGGCCACCATCGCCATCAGCAGGTAGTGGATGACGTTCGCGCGCAGACCCATCGTCTCTGCCAACGCCGGATCAAACGAGCTGATCTTCAGCTCCTTCCACAACAGTGTGATGAATACAATATCCAACACGAGCACGACGCCAATGGAGATTGCCGCGCGCGGAATCGAGCGGCCAAATACTTCGAACTCCGGCAGAATGGCGAGCTGTCCCTGTAGCACGCAGTCCGGATCGAGATCCACGTTACCCGCATATCGCCGCAAAAGGACCACGCCCAACGCGAACAGCGACGTGAATACCACGCCCATGCTCGCGTCGGCGGGCACGCCCCCTTGCCGGTGCAACGCCTGCGTGAGAAACGTTGTCAACAATCCAATCGCAAATGCGCCAATCAGCATGCCGGCGATGTTCAAGCTCCCTGTGAACAGAAACGCGAGAACCAGCCCAGGCAGCACCGCGTGCGAAATCGCGTCTCCCATCAGGCTCATTCGCCGTAACACCAGATAGCAGCCAATCAGCCCACACGCGACATTCACCATTACCGCCACGGCCAGCATCCATTGCTCGGCGGCATACTGCGGGACCAATACGCGGAGCCAGTCAGGCATTGCCGGGCCCCTTTCGCGCATTGTTTGCTATCTACATGCGCGGATAGCTCGTGCGGTGACTGGGGCACGTCCCCGGGCAAATAAGGCAGACGGCCTTGAGCGGCAAGCGCGGCCTCAAGGTCGTCAACCACTTCCTGTGGCAAAAAATGCTCGATCGCGTCGGCGTCGCGATCCACATGGTCGCTGGCGATTTGAGCGCCTTGAATCAAGAATAGTTCCCACAAGCGATGCGTTCGAGTGATCGCGGCGGCCTTGGTTAGGCCGGCTTGCGTGAGCCGTCCGCTGCCGTTCTCCAACTCGACGTAGCCCTCCGATTCAGCCCAGCGAAGCAGGCGCCGGGCCTGATTCGGCGTCCACGATCGCTCTTCTTCCAGCCGCTGCTGCTGCACGCTTGGCGTCTTGGGTAGGGCCGGCTCACTGAGTTCATACAGCGTGCGAAGCAGGTTCTCGCGATTCACTTTGTGACGGACCTGTAGTTGCTCCAACACGCGACCAGCACGCCTCGACGCGGCGCGAACAACATCGAAAACAGAAACACCGCGGTGCCCGTGAGCACGATCACCGGGCCTGTGGGAAGCGCCGCGTTGTTGCCGAACGCCAACGGGTCAAAGCCGATCATCTCGGGCAATAGGCCGGAGGAAAGCAGCGTTCCCACTGCACCAGACGCAGTGCCAAAAATCGCGGCCAGCCAGAGCATGCGACCGAGCCGATCGGTCCAAAAACGTGCAGCGGCCGCTGGCGTGATCAACAGCGCAGGAACCAGCAACACGCCCACGGCCTTCACGCCCACCACCGCCACCAACCCCAACACCCCCATCATCGTCAAATCCAGTCCCAACACCGGCCAGCCTTGCGCCTGCGTGAAGTCGGGGTCGAAGCTGAGAATCTTGAATTCTTTATAGAGCAGAAGCACAATCGCCGCCGCGACGAGCGACACGACGGCAATTAATGCAACATCATCGCGCGTGAGGTTGGCCGCCTGCCCGAGCGTGTATCGTTCGAGGCCGCTGGTGCCGCCGACCGATTCCTGCCGCTGAATGATCGACAACAATACGATGCCGATGCCAAAAAACGTGCTCAGCACGATTCCAATCGCCGCGTCTTCCTTCGTCCGCGTCCAGCGCAATATGAACGTTACCAGTCCCACGCCGATAAATCCGCTGACGAACGCTCCGACGAGCAAGTACGTATATTCGCGCCGATCGGCAATGAAAAAGGCGATGCAGATGCCGGGGAGCGCGGCGTGCGAAAGCAAATCTCCAACCAGCGCCCGTCGCCGCAGGACCGCGAAACTGCCAACGATGCCCGACACGCCCCCCAAGATGGCGGTGCCGACGAGCACGGTGAGCACTAACTCGTTCACCGCACTCCCTCCCCGCGGCGCACGGCCTCGGCGGCTTCGTCGAGGATCGTTAGCCGTCCGCCGTAAGTGGTCTGCAACATTTCCGGCGTAAACGTGGTGGCGACCGGACCGGCCGCGACCAGCCGCATGTTCAACAAGATGACATAGTCGAAATACTCCTTCACGGTTTGCAGCTCGTGGTGCACCACGAGCACCGTCTTTCCCTGTTCGCGCAGCGCCTGCAACAGTTCGACGATTGCCTGCTCCGTGGCTGCGTCAACGCCCGCGAACGGCTCGTCCATGAAGTAAATCTGCGCGTCCTGCGCCAGCGCGCGGGCGAGAAACACACGCTGCTGTTGACCGCCGGAGAGCTGACGGATCTGCCGACCGGCGTATCGGCTCATTCCGACCTGTTCCAGACATTCGCTGGCGCGCCGTTTCTCCGCCGCGCCGGGACGCCGGAACCAACCCAGGCGTCCATAGGTGCCCATTAGCACGACGTCGAGCGCCGTGACCGGGAAGTCCCAATCGACGGTTTCGCGTTGGGGAACATATCCCACCAGGTGCCGCTGCTGCTCGTATGGTTGGCCGAAGATCTCCACCTTGCCGCTCGCCAGCGGGAATCAGTCCCAAAATGGCCTTGATCAGTGTGCTCTTCCCCGCGCCGTTAGGACCGACGATGGCCACAAGCTGCCCCTGCGGCACGACCAGGTCAATGTCCCACAGCACCGGCTTGCGGTGGTAGGCGACGGTCATGTCGTGGACTTCGACCGGTGGTGCGGGCATGGGCAAAAATTTTGATAAGCCAAAAACCCATTATACCAAACGAGTTATCGGCGGTTTAC
The DNA here is from genome assembly GCA_963829655.1 of Pirellulales bacterium. Classification (GTDB taxonomy): domain Bacteria; phylum Planctomycetota; class Planctomycetia; order Pirellulales; family JALHPA01; genus JBBDYH01. The sequence continues at coordinate 503,185 of CAWHJG010000003.1, read as the reverse complement.
CAATACGAAGTACAGTTCCATAGCCACTCACGAGAGGCATAAGCGATGGACTGGGACGACTACTTCGAAGGCATAGCCGAAGGCAACTTCGAATTCACCGCGATCATTGCAATTGGCGCACTGGCGGCCGGCTGGCTGGTTCAGAAAGCCACTGCAAATTTCCAACGAGTTCAAGGTGACTACGGCGCTGTGCCATCGGCATGCGGCCTTAGCGGCGCCGACGTGGCCCGTTGCCTGCTTACCGAGATCGGCCTGAAGAAAGTTGGCGTCGATCGCTCCGGGGTGCGCGACCAGTATTTGCCGGCCACCGCCGACGTGTTGTTGACCGATGTAACCTACGAGAGCGCATCGCTGGCGGCGCTGGCCACCGCGGCCCACGAAGTTGGCCACGCCGAACAGTTTGCCTCGGGCTATTTTCCCAGCCGAATGCGCAGTGTCGTCATTCCGGTCACTTACGCACTGTTGCTCCTTTCATTCGTTCTGCTCGGCTGGGGCGCACCTTCGCTCGAATTTACCTCAACTGGCGGCGTCATTATCGGCGTGTGTTCGCTGGCGCTCGCATTACAAGGCGCCGTCGTTTTGCCCATGGAGTTCGACGCATCCACCCGCGCACAGCGAATGTTGCGAGAAGCGGGCTTGATCGACGAGAGCGAAGCTGAGCCCATTCGTGAGCTGCTTCGCGTGGCCGTAATGACCTACATCGCCAACGAAGGCCGGCGATGGATCTACGTCGTGGTCGTCGCGGGAATGACCTTGTGGATGGCGGGACAGCAATTCTAGCAACCGCCAGTGGCTACCGTTCACGCCTAAAAGCGTATCGCGCCGCCCGGTCCCGTGAAGAAATCCTCGGACCGATCATTGAGTCCCATTCCCACGCGCCAGTCCAATTGAACGTTATTGTTTACGAGGTACGTGAACCCAAGGTTGTAGTAATACTGCGGCCCCGCAAACGGATCCGCGTGGCCGTGCGGGAAGATGCCGAAGAATTCGTTGTACGTGCCAATTTGTTCCGTAAACTTCAACCCGACTGTAAGACTCTGTGCGTATTCTTCGTGGAACGCAAAGGAGTCATCGATATTGCGATTCACTTGGGTGCTGCCTGCGAACGTTAAGAACTCCGTGATGTCCCAGCCATAAAGTATGTTCACGCCCGGCAGCGTCTGGTCTCCTGTAAACGCCTCAGCCCCCGTAGGCACCGTCATCTGCGGCACGACTGCCAACTCCGGCCACCAGCCGTCTTGCTCGAACAGCGCAAACTTGCAGCCCAAGTAAAGATCCTCCGCGCCATCCAATGTGTCGCTTATGCCGCCGCCGACGGTCCGTTCGGTGATGTAGTTCCACCCGATGCGAAACTCAAACCATTCCGCGAGCATGCCGACGCGAAACAGCGTTTCGGGATAACTATGTGTATCAACGCGGACGCCCCCGTCCGTGTCTCGAACAAACGTGTACCCAAACTCAACCTGCGTGCGCCCGAGGCCGACCGTCGAGCTCGTCTCCGTGAAATCAGGCCGATCTGTTGAGAGCGGTTCCTCGTCGTCGTCGTCGGTCACATAGTTCACTTCGCCCCCTGGCCAGTGAAGTAACGTCTTTTTGCATCGCAGACAGCCGTGGCCAAAGCTGGAACTAGTGCCGTTACAGCGGGAATCACCCCTCGCAGCGCACGACTCCGCTGTTGCGCAGCACTCGCCGCCCACCGCGGCCTGCAAACAGGCAAATACGAGCCAAGCCGCCGAAAAAAACGTCATTGTCGAGCGGAGCGGCATCACAGTGTTCCCCTACTAGCCGGTTAACCGGGCGGCGAAGCAAATGGTTTTGATATATCAAAAAAATCGGCTCGCATCGCCGGCCGGCTACAGCGCGAACACGTGGCATACTTCAGACATCAGGACTCAGCGACGGCCGTGTGGCCGGTCGTGCGGATCGGCAAAGATTTGCCGTTCATGCAGCCCCCATTTGCGCACCTTTAGGAAACCTCAGACCCGGACCTTTCCGCTATAGCTACCTGGAACGGCATGAAACCGGAGTGTCGCCAAAAGTTTGACCAACCCCCCGCCAGCCCGATACGATTACAGACAACCACAACTCTTTTTTAACGGCCTAACCGGCAGGTCGCTCCGTGGGATTGACCTACTTCAAACGGTTCCGGATGGAGGCCGACCTGCGCGGCCGGGATTATTCCCCTTGCGCCTGCCCCGCGGTTACCATCTCCTTCCGTGGGATCCCTCGCTGATCGAGGCCCATGCCGAGGCGAAGTACCACAGCTTTCGCTCTGAAGTCGATTCGAACGTGTTTCCGTGCCTGGGTGACTACGCGGGCTGCTTGCGGCTAATGAATGAGATAGCGCGAAAACCCGGCTTTCTGCCAGACGCAACCTGGCTGCTTGTGGCAGATGGTGAGCACGGCGTTGAAAACTGTGGTACCGTGCAGGGCGTCGTCGATCACCAACGCATGGGGGCCATTCAAAATCTTGGGATCGTTCCGGAACATCGCGGCCGCGGCCTGGGCGCAGTGGTGATGGCACGGGCCCTTGCCGGCTTTCAAAGAGTCGGCTTGACTCGCGCTTTCCTGGAGGTCACGTCGCAGAATGACACGGCAATCGGCCTGTATCGGAAGCTTGGCTTCAGCAAGGTCCGTACTGTCTACAAGGTGATCGAAGTGGCGTATAGCTAGCGCCGCCCTTCCATAACATTGCTTGCACTCGCACGGAGGTGTCACCTTTCAATTCGCGCGTGACTGATCAAACCCCTGGCTAGACCGGGGGTTCCTGCTTTAGGGGCTGAACCCGGCAGGCTTAGGCCGAAAGGCTACAATTGCTAAGCATCTGGAATCGCAACACTCGACGTCGATCCAATTCGCCCGCCACACACCGAGTACCAACTTGAAACAATCGTTCTACAGTCACACCTACGATAACGGATTGCTGTTGGTCGCCGAGGCCATGCCGTCGCTTGAGTCGGCGGCATTCACCATCCTGGTTCCGGCCGGGTGTTCTCAGGACCCCGTCGATCGACTCGGTTTGGCAACTATGACTTGCGAGCTGTCGCTCCGAGGCTCCGGATCGCGCGACAGTCGCCAGTTCATCGAGGACATTGAGAAACTCGGCGTGCAGCGAGGCGAGAATGTTTCGGCCTCACACACCAGCTACAGCGGTGCAACGCTCGCCAGCAACCTGCCGGCCGCGCTATCCATCTATGCCGACCTGCTACTGAGTCCGCACCTTCCAGACGACCAGCTTCAGGCCACGCGGCTGATATGCGATTCAGGAACTTCGCGCGATCGAGGACGACCCCGCCCACAAGGTGATGCTCGAACTTCGACGGCGACATTACCCCGAACCCTGGGGACGCCCCAGCGAAGGAGAATTGGCTGCCCTGGAGGCGATTTCGCTTGCCGACGTCCGCCGTTGTTACGAGCTTGTACCGGCCCAACGGCGCGATCATCGGTATCGCGGGCAATATCGATTGGCCGTTGCTGCAAGACCTCGTCGGCAATCTTCTGGGCGGTTGGAATCCCCGCGAGGTTCAACCGCCCTCGACTGGACAGCGAGGTCCCAAAACCGACCACCTGATGCACGAATCAAATCAAACGCAAATCGGCATCGCCTACGCCTCTGTGCCATTCAATCATCCCGATTACATCCAGGCATCGGGGGCCGTCGGTGTCCTTAGCGGAGGCATGAGCTCGCGGCTGTTTACCGAAGTCCGAGAAAAGCGCGGGCTGTGTTATTCCGTTTACGCCTCCTACCATACGCACCGCGACCGTGCGTGCGTGATGTGTTATGCCGGCACAACGGCCGAGCGTGCTCAGGAAACGCTCGACGTAACGCTCGGCGAGTTGCGACGGCTGGCAAACGGCGTGGAGTCCCGCGAGCTGGACCGGCTCAAAGCCCGCGTAAAAAGCGGCTTGATCATGCAGCAGGAATCGAGTTCCGCTCGCAGCAGTACGATCGCCCGCGAATGGTATCACCTCGGCCGTGTACGATCGATGGAGGAGATTGGTCGGCTCGTCGATTCGCTTACCTGCGAAAGCCTGGGACGGTATTTGGCCGCTAACCCGCCGCGCGACTACACCATCGTGACCCTCGGTCAAAAACCACTGACAATTGACAACGGACAACGGACAACGGACAACGGACCACGGACAAAGCAATCGTGAATTTCCAACAAACCACGCTTCCCAACGGTCTGGAGATCGTCGCCGAGTGCGACGACAACGCCTACTCGACTGCCGTGGGCTTCTTCGTGAAAACCGGCGCCCGCGACGAGACGGATCAAATCTCCGGCGTCAGTCATTTTCTTGAGCACATGGTGTTCAAAGGCACGCCTCACCGCTCTGCCGACGACGTAAATCGCGAATTCGACGAAATGGGGGCGGATTACAACGCCTTCACCAGTGAGGAAAACACGGTCTATCATGCCGCTGTGTTGCCCGAATATCAGAATCGCGCCGTCGAATTGCTTTCCGATATCATGCGGCCGTCGTTGCGCGATGAGGATTTCAATACCGAAAAGCAGGTGATCATCGAGGAAATCCGCATGTACGACGACCAACCTCCGTTCGGCGCCGACGATAAGTGCCGCGCGGCGTTCTTTGGCGACCACCCGCTCGGACGAAGCGTACTGGGCACGATCGACACCGTCGGCGGACTGTCGGTCGATGCGATGCGCAATTATTTCGGCGAGCGCTACGCACCCCACAACATTGCGTTGGTCGGAACGGGCCGCATCGACTTTTCCGCCTTGGTCGAAACTGCCGGCAAAGCTTGCGGCAGTTGGGCCTCATCAAAAACCAACCGACAACTTCCCAACCCCGCCGTGCCAAAAGTTCACGGTTATTTCGAAAGAGACGGCAACACAACAGTACGTGATCCAAATGGCGGCAGCTCCTTCGTCGATGCACGCAGATCGCTACGCCGCCAAGGTGCTCTCAGTCATTCTCGGTGACGATAGTGGCAGCCGCCTGTATTGGAAGCTCGTTGATCCGGGTCACGCCGAGCACGCCAGCATTCACTATAGCGCTTATCACGACGCGGGGGCATATCTCGCGTATCTGTCTTGCGACCCCGACTTCGTCGATAAAAACCTTCAAGGCGTCCTCGATGTCTATCGCCAGGCAGAAGCCGCGGGTGTCACCGAAGCCGAGTTGCTGCAAGCCAAGACCAAGATCAAATCGCGCGCTGTTCTGGGCAGCGAACGGCCACGTGGCCGCCTCTTCGTGGTAGGCAGCCATTGGACCTATCGTCGCGAGTACCGCTCGCTCCGAGACGATCTGAAAGCCATCGACGAGGTCAACCTCGATCAGATTGCTCGTTTGCTGAGTGAATACCCATTTTCGCGAAACACGACGTTCGTCGTCGGGCCGCTTACTGAGGTGACCCCTCCGCGGTAAACGCCAGTTGCGTGTTTCCCAGGAACCGGCTCTTCTCGTCCGAACCCTCGGCTGGCTTGCTGCGTACAGCCTAAGCACCAGGTTGCGCTCCGCGGCCGCACTGCGTGTCGGTGGCCGATTGGGCCTAGTGGGGGCACTTGGCGACCGCCTATACTGGCCGGTCCATATGCGACCCGGTGGACCGGCTAAGTCTGCCGATCGAGCACCGGGAGTCGGAAATGGATTCAGCGGCGACCAACGAGCGTCGAACTGTTTATTATCAAGGCCACGTTCAAGGCGTGGGTTTTCGGTACACGGCTAAGCGAATCGCGGTGGGTTTTGCAGTCACCGGTTATGTGCAAAACCTGCCCGATGGTCGCGTGCGATTGGTTGCCGAGGGGCCGGTTCGCGAGCTTGACAATTTCATCGAAACGATTCGCGTTGAAATGGCGCAAAAACATCCGCAACGTGCATTCAGATTCCACGCCAGCGACCGGTGAATTCGAAGACTATTCAATTCGGCATTAGGCGCGACTCCACCACTGACTTAATGGTATGCTTTCGCACACTTTGTTAGCTCCGTCCCTTTTCGGCGCGATGACTACCTGGCTGACGCCCGTTTGGCTCTTGGCCGCTGGTGTCCTGATTTCTCTTGTCGCGCTGTCGCTTGTGTATGCCGCGGTGTTTGCATTAGCTCCAACCACCGCGAACACGATCCGCGGCTCGCTTCGCGAAGGATTCTTGTTTCCGGTCCTTGTGTTGGGCGGAGCACTGGCGCTGTTCGCGTTAATCGGAACAACGTTTGTGCCAGTGAAGCCGCTTCTGCGTTCGTTGGCACGAATCGGATCCGCCGCAGCAGTCGAAATGACGATCGATGTCCCGGCCGACGCGAAAGCACAGGAAGTTGATCTGGAAGTGCCGCCCGTCGAAGTCAACTCCTTGGAGATTACGACGAATCGCGACCTGTACTTCGCCGTCGAGCTACCCGGCGCAGAACAGGAGGATGCACCGGAAACGCGCATCACGCTGTCGCCGGGCGAGCCATACCTGTGGGAGCGTGCGAGCCGCCAGAAGTATCTGTTTTATGGAGAAAGCACCCGCTTCTATGTCACCAACAATAGCGGCCTGCCGGCCGAACTTCAGATCAATCTTTCCACGCAGCCGGAGTATCCCGAGGCAGTCGCAATTCTGGGCGCGGCGTTGTCGTACTTCGGGCTGGTGGTCGGCGTCGTGATGTTGCGGCTGCTGTTCCCGCGTGTGATGGCCGTGGCCACCACGACGGCGAAGGAGGCGATGGCCCAGCCGCTCTACGTGATCGTTGTCTTATTAGGCGCAACGCTGCTCTTGATCACGGTCTTTATACCGTACAACACCTTCGGCGAGGACGTGAAGGTTCTCAAGGATTTCAACCTCTCGTTCATTATGATCCTTTCGATTTTCGTCGCGCTGTGGACTGCCAGCGTTGGAATATCCGAGGAGATTGAAGGGCGCACCGCGACTCACCGTGCTCTCGAAGCCGATAGGCCGCCCGCAGTTCTTGCTTGGAAAATTCGTCGGCGTCCTGTTGCCGGTCGTGCTGATGTTCTTGATCCTCGGCACTCTGTTCCTGATCTTGGTCTCGTTTAAGGTTGTATACGATGCGCGCGAGTCGGCGATGCAGGAGCCGACCTGGCAAAACTGTTACGCCGAGATGATCGGCATTGTCCCTGGGTTGCTTCTGGCCTTTATGGAAACGGTCGTGATGGCGTCGATCAGCGTCGCCATCGCCACGCGCCTGCCGATGCTCGCCAACCTCATGATCTGCTTCACGATTTATGTCGTTGGCCATCTGCTGCCGTTGTTGGTTCTCTCGAACAAGGTGAGCGACCCCTACGGCATTATTCAGTTCGTGGGTAGGTTCTTTGCATTGGTGCTGCCGGTGCTCGATCATTTCAACATCTATGCGGCCATCGCTGGCGGTGCTTATGTTCCGTGGACCTATTTGTGGGCAGCATTGGCCTACTGCGTGTTGTACAGCACCGTTGCATTGTTGTTTGCCCTGGTGCTGTTCGAAGACCGCGACGTGGCGTAAAGCGCCGCCTTGCACCCGCAGGTCGCTATGTAAAATGGTTAAAGTGCGGCAATTCACTTGCCAGCCGCATCAACCGTATTCTCGGAGCCTGGTATGCGTTGGCCGGCTTTTCATCGGGCGCGCCGCTACGGCGAGGTAAAGACGCCCGGGCGCGTCGCCGTGATTGCCTTCGGCGTTGTTGCAGCGTTGCTGGTTTGTCTGCTCATCCTGTTAGCCGGTTTGCTCTTGGATCTTCTGGATACGACCGGCGACCTCACGGTTAGCCGCGATGAGGCGGCCGAAGCTGAGGGAATTGCCGGTTCGCCGGACGAAGCCACTCCAACAGTGGCCCGATACTACAATCGCGGTCTGCTCTCGCTGGTGTGGCGCTTGCGAGGCACACCGATCGGACCGCCGGCCGCGACCCTTTACAGCGCCAGCGACGTTTGGGGAAACAACGTCTCGGCCTTGTTGACGCTATTCATTGTTGCCCTGGCCGTTGCCGCCATCGCTGCTTTGACGATGGACCGGCTGGAACGCGCGAATTCAGCGGCATGCCACCGGCGCCGCTGAACGACTCCGCGGTGAAATCCATAGGCAGGCGGTCCTGCTGGGCGCAAGCGATCTGTTTGCTGATGCGCACCCCCAGCCCAACAGTCTCTTTCAGTCCACTGTCGAAACCGTTCGAACCGGAATCGTGGCCTGGTATCGCGTTGTACCACAGGCAATTGTATTACTTGCGTTTCTAGGCCTGATCGCTGTGTCGGTGCAACCTTGGCTGGCGATGGCCGCCATGGTGTTCTCGTTACTGTGTTGGCTGTTTGTCGGTCGCCGCTATATAGGCGAACGGCATCAGGCGGTCCTGCTCGCCGATCGGGCCCAAATGCAAGGCGGACTCCTGGCCGAAGACATGCGACAAGCGCGCTTTCTGGGAAACTTCTTTCCCGTCGATCGCGTCTCGGGACAATCATTCGACGAGCGACTGCGCCGCTACCACGCGGCGATCATCGACCAACACACCAGTACGGCCGGCACCGGGCCGTTGATTTTCTTCCTCATCATGGTCGGCGGCGGATTGATTCTCCTGCTTGGCGGCGTCAACATCCTCCGCAATCCGCCTCAGGGTTCGCTGGCATCCACATTTGTGCTTATCGCCGCGCTGATGTCGGCGTTATACCCTCTACTCCGTATAGAGCGCCTCCGAGCCAGGCTGCCCGAGGCGGACAAAGCGGGCGCGGAAATATTCCACTACCTCGAACGCCAGCCAACGGTTGCCCAGTTGCCCGACGCCGTCGTGCTGCCGCGGCTCTCGCGTGTGATCGATCTGGAATCTGTCTCGCTGTCTGATACCGACGACCACCCGCTGTTGCGAGATGTCACCGTCTCGCTTCCCTCCGGCGGCCGCACCGTGATCTTCTCTTCCAGCCACGACTCACCGATGGCGCTGGCCGGCTTACTGTCCCGCTTCTATGACCCCACGTCCGGCGCCGTGCTGTTCGATTCAAAAAACATTCGCGGTGGCACGATTGAGTCGGTTCGCCAACAGATCGCGTTAATCGTTGCCGATAGCCTTTTGGTCACAGGCACCGTGACTGAAAACATTTCTTGCGGCGACCGTCGATATTCCACGGCCGACGTGTTGGAAGCCGCCAGGCTCGTCCACGCGTACGAGTTCGTTCAACGTCTGCCGCAAGGATTCGACACGATCATTGGCGAGCATGGCGCCGCACTGCGCGCCAGCGAGTCGATGCGCATTGGGCTGGCCCGTGCCGTTCTTCGCTCACCAAGCGTGATCGTCATTGACGAGCCGCCGGTGTTGCCCGACCTCCATGAGACCGAGTTATTGGCCGAATCCATTCGCCGCGCCGCCGTCGGCCGTTGGTTGATTGTGTTGGGCAAACGGCTGGCCACGCTGCGCGCCGCCGACCGCATCCTGCTTTTGCACGACGGCGAGTTGGCAGGCGATGGAACTCACGCCGCGCTCTTGGAATCCAGCGAGATCTACCGGCACTTGAACTACGTGCGCTTCAATGAGCTGGCCACGACGGTGCCTTGAGAAAGATGTGCTTGCTTCAAGCCGAGCGTTTTTGCTCGCTCGCCGCCTCGGTGGCGTGATGCCAGTGCGGGCCTTGCAGAATGGTCGGCCCTTCGCCGGGATGAGCGGGTGTTCGATTCCAGTCATTGGTCGCGATCGCTGCCAGGATTTTTTCCGCCACGGCCACAACGTCGCGCCCTTCGCGCCCCGAAACACGCGGTTCCCGTCCGTCACGGATCGATTCCACGAAGTCGCGCTGCTCTTCCATCAGGGCATTCACGGCGTTGGCCTCGAATTGCTGCAAAGGGATCAGATCCTCAAACAAGTGGTCCTTCAAATGTGCCTTCTCTTGCGGGCTGAGCTGATCACCGCAAAAGCGCCGCTCCTTTAGGACAGCCGATGGTTGAGCCACAATCGCCGTACGCGTCGCAAAGTCGATGCTCGCGTGCGCAGTGTCGCGACCAAACCTGCATTTGCCGAACCGGCTTATAGCTCACCCGCGAAGCGCTCAAGTTGGCTACGCATCCGTTGGCGAACTGAAGCCTCGCTTGCGCCACATCCTCGTGTCCGCCCATCACGCTTGAACCGATTGCCAGCACGTTTTCCACCGCCGACCCGGCCAGCGACATCGCCAAATCCAGATCGTGCACCATCAAGTCAAGCACCACGCCGATATCGGTCGAGCGGAACGTATACGGCGTATATCGCGCCCCCTCGATGTATTTTGGCTCTTCAACAAACGGTCGCACCTGATCGAGCGCCGGATTGAATCGTTCAATGTGACCTACTTGCAGCACCTTCCCGTGCCGCTCCGAGAGCGCCACCAGTTTGTCCGCCTCGGCCTTCGTCCGGGCCAGCGGCTTTTCCATCAGCACGTGAACGCCCGCCGCGAGCAGATCGCAGCCTACGCGATGGTGCGTGGCCGTCGGCGTGGCGACGATCGCCGCGTCGATTTGCGGAATCAGATCGCGGTAGTCGCAGAATGCACGCGTTTTGCATTCGCCGGCGAGCTGGTTTGCCGCGTCTGAGATCGCGTCGCAAACGCCGATCAGGTGCACATCGGCCCGCTCGGCCGCTAACTTTGCGTGAAACCGTCCCAGGTGACCTGCGCCGATGATTCCAATGCGTAGCGGCATGCTCTTCCTTTTGGCCGCGACTCGAAGAGGATCGCGTTGAACAGAGAGTTCCGGATAATTAGGCCGCCCGCCGCCGCTCCAACGCTCGCCCGTGCTTGCCTTCCTGCTGGTCCTGCACGAAGCTCAACAGCTCGTTCACCTGCGGCAAGAGCTGGTCGTTGCCGCGAAGTATCTCACGCGCATGATCCAGCCCAACTTTCGCGCGGTAGATCAATCGGTGCGCTTCCGCCAGACAATGGATCGCTTCGGGACTGAAATTGTTCCGCTTCAGCGCCACCACATTGATGCACCGCGGCCGTGCCGGCATTCCCTCGCACAGTGTGAACGGCGGCACATCGTGCAACACGCGGCTCAGCCCCGCGATGAACGAGTAACCGCCAATCGTCGTGTAATGGTGCACCCCAACCGCCCCGCTGAACGACGCGTGATCGTGAACGCGCACGTGCCCGCCCAATAGCACCGCGTTGGCCATGATGATGCGGTCGCCGAGGCGGCAATCGTGCGCGATGTGCGAGCAAGCCATCAAGAAATTATGGTTGCCGACCGACGTGACTCCGTCTTCCTTCTCGCTGGCTCGATTGATCGTCACGCCTTCGCGGATCACGTTGCCATCGCCGATTACCACCTGTGTCTCGGTGCCCCGGTAGCTGATGTCTTGCGGATGCCCGCCAATCACCGCGCCGGGAAAAATGTGATTGTCTCGCCCGATCGTCACGCGGCCCATCAGCGTGACGTGGCTTTCCAGCTTCGTCCCCCGGCCGATCCGCGATCCGGCGCTAATCACGCAAAACGCCCCAATCTCTACCTCATCGTCGATTTCGGCCCGAGGGTCGATCGATGCGTTGTGGGCAATCAAGCTGGCCATAAACTTCTCGCCGTTCGATTGACTTCCGTGTCAATGCTTACTCCCTCTCCCACTGAGAGAGGGCGGGGCGAGGGCGATCCTCTCCCGTTGCTCGCACCGCTTTACGCCGATTTTCTTCGCGCCGGCGTACCAACAATCCGCTGCCCCTCATCTAACAGCACGCGCACCATCTCCGCGTTCAAACGGTGCCCGCTCTTGTACGCCACGAACTGCCCAACGATGTCGCAACCGCTAAGCGCGAAGTCGCCCACCATATCCAGTATTTTGTGCCGCACGCATTCGTCGGAGAACCTCAGCGTGTTGTCGATCGGGCCTAAGTCGCCAAACACCAACAAATCCTTCATCGATGCCCGCCCACCCAACCCTTGCGCCAACAACCAGTCCGCCTCCTCTTTCATCATGAACGTCCGGCAATTCGCCAATTGTTCGCGAAACGTTTTCGGGTTCACGCTCATCGTCAGCGTTTGCCGCCCGATCGCGTTGTCCTTCCCGTAGTCCAAGCGATATCGAATCGACAGTCCGGGGGCACTCGCCGGCCGCGCTTCAATCCAGCTATCGTCGTTCCCTAGCCGCGTAATCTCGCGTACGACGAGCTGATCGCGCACTTCGTCTTGCACCACGACGCCGGCTTGGTCGATCGCCTCCACAAACGGCTGGCTCGACCCGTCGCACCCCGGCATTTCCGGCTGATTGACCCATATCTCGCAATTGTCGATTGCCAGCCCAGCCAGCGCCGCCAGAATGTGCTCGATCATTTCCACGCTGGCTTTGTGACAGGCCAACGCAGTCCTCCGCGGAATCTCCACGCGGTGAGCCACCGCCACCGGAATTCTCGGCGTTCCGGGCAAATCCGCGCGAACGAACACCAAACCTGTCGAAACTGCCGCCGGGCGGAACTCCACTCGCACGTCGTGCCCGCTCCAATAGCCAAAACCTTCCACCGCAACCGGCTGTGCAATCGTGCGCTGTTGGCGAGGTGTCAGAATCAAGGCAGTCAACCGGCGCTGGCGTATGGAGAAGAGCCAAAGGGAAAAGCAGGCTCGATCGCATGCCGAGGCACAACGTCGAGCCGAGTCACAACCGGCGCATTCGCTAGCGCTGCACGCCCTGCGGTCGCACGCCAACGCCTTGCGGAGCCGCTCCCGAAGCCGCCGCCCCGCTGCGGTTCAAGTCTTCCAAAATCCAGTTCGTGATGTCCAACGATGGATCCACGAACACAATTGGCTTGTTGATCCCGCGAATGATTTCATTGCGATCATTCGGGTCGTCCACCGGATCGCTGGCGTAACGCAGCACCAATGCAATCTGGTGCTTCACGGCGAAACGCTTCACCGCGTCGTCCAGCTCGCGGTACACCTGGTAATAAATCCGCCCTTCCTGCTCCAGAAAATCTTTCTTCTGCATCTGCGCCTTGAGCTGCCAATCCGCCATCTGCTTGGCGACCCGCTGCTCCATCTGCTTGAAGTCAGGCGAGCCCGGCGTGAAATCCTTGAGCTGCTCCTGGAGCGACTTGATCTCGGTCATCTCCTGCTTCATCTTGCCCTCGGCCCCTTCGAGGTCCTTCTTGAACTTCTTCATCATCCCGTCGAAGCGTGCGTGCTTCTTGAAGATGACCGAAACATCAACCACCGCGATGTTGTGGCCGCGCGGGTTTTGAGCCAACGTCGGCCCCACGCCGGCCGCACAGACGAATACTGCCACCATCGTGGCGCACAGACAGGAAAGTTTCACGTGACGCACTCCTTGCAAGAGAAAGTCGTCCTTGACATGCATGTTTGCGACGAGCCGCAGCATGCCGCCGCTCATGGCGAAACGCGCCCTGGAACTCTTGCTCGCCTTCGGCCTCCTGCCTGCAGCGAAACAGCTCCACGGCCACCAAATTGAGGGCGGTATTGTGCCGAGAACCCAAAAACCCGTAAAGGCCGGTTTCGGCCGCTGGTTTCAGGTTCGAGGTTCAACGTTCAACGTTGTTCAACAACACGATTTAACGCAGGTCCATCCGCGAAAACCTTGAACTTTGAACCTTGAATCGTTACCTCAGGCGCTTCCAGCGTCACCTCCAGCTTTACATCCTGCCCGTCGCGCCGAACTACCACCGGCACCTTGTCCCCCGCCTTGTATTTGCGCAACGCGCTATCAAAATCCGCCAGGTTGCCGATCTTGCTGTCGCCGAACCGCACAATCACATCGCCACCTTTCAACCCCGCCGCTTCCGCCGGCCCGCCTCCCGAAACACCCTGAATCGCGTAGCCGTCCTCCTCGCCGCCCCCCAAATTCGGAATGCTCCCAAAATACGGCCGATCGCCCATCGGCTGACCGCTACCGCGCCCAAATCCCTCGCGCTCCACGCGCGCGTAAGTCGGCCGCGCTTCCGCTTCGGCAATCGTCGCTGCTGCCTGCGTCACCATCTCGCTCACGCGCCGCATCCCCGGAAGGTTCAATTTGTTCGTGTCGTCGCTCGGTCGGTGATAATCGTTATGCAAGCCCGTGAAGAAATGCAGCACCGGAATCTTCATCGCGTAAAACGATGAATGATCGCTCGGCCCGAACCCGCCCGCCTCGCGCTTGATCTTGAAACCATGCTCAGCGTTCACCGTATCGATCAGCCCGTCGAATTCCTTCGCCGTACCGGTGCCATACACCACCAGCTCGTCGTTCTTCATTCGTCCCACCATGTCCATATTCAACATCGCCACGGTATTCTCGATCGGAAACAACGGCTCGTGAACGTACTTCGCGCTTCCCAATAGCCCCCGCTCTTCGCCCGTGAACGCGATAAACACCACGCGCCGCGGCAGCTTCTTCTCTCGCTTCGCAAGTTGCCGCGCCACCTCCACTAGCGCCGCCGTCCCCGACGCGTTGTCGTCCGCGCCGTTGTGAATCTCCTTCGAACCCGGCGCCGCCGATCCCGACTCGCCGCGCCCAAGATGATCGTAGTGCGCGCCGACCACGACCGTCTCGTCAGCCAGCGGCCCTTCCCCGTCCAATACCGCGATCACGTTCTTGATCGGCACTTCCACACGCTCGACGTCGGTGCGGCCCGCTAGCCGCCGGCCGCTCAGCTCGCGGCTCCGCGGCTTCAAATCCCCGTCGATCTGTTTTTCCAATTCAGACAGCGACGTCCCCAGCGCCCCCTTCACCACTCCCTCGATCGCTTCCCGCCGCACGTGAAGCACCGGAAATCGCCGGCTTTCGGTCACGTCGCCCCCTCGATCAAACGCAAACAGCGGGTCGCGCTCCGCTTCAATCTTCTCGCTCGCGTCTTTCGCCTGTGCCAGCAACGCGTCGATCTTCTTGCGATGCGCGGTAACATCCTCTGCCGATGGCTTCTCAACCCCCTTGAATTCCTCGTTCGCCTTGGCAACGCTGTCGAGCGCCTTCTGATACGCCTTGACCGCTTCATCCACCTTCTTGCGGACCTCCACTTCGTCGGTCACCAATATCACCGCCTCGGCCCCGTGCTGATACGCATTCGAAATCTTGCGTGCAATCGGCGCATAACGCGAGTCGCGCAGTCCCGTCGAACGGCGAATGCGGGTCCAATTGCTGCGGCTCATGGCGCAGAATGATCACCGCCTTCCCCTTCACGTCCACGTCCTCGTAATCGTCGTAGGCAAAATCCTCGTCCTTGCCCTGCTTCACGCTGATGCCGTATCCCACGAACACCAGCGGCAATTCGAACGTCGCCGAACCGCCGACCCCCAGCGGCTGGAAATCCCGCCCGAGTTTCCACTCAACCGACTTTCCGTTTTCGCGCGGCGAGACGACTCGCGCGTGATTATTCTCCGCTGGCCCCAGCTTCGAGCTGATCGTCGTCTGAAAAGTCTGGAACGGCGTGCCGTCGTACAAATCGGTCTTCAGTCCCAAGTCGCGAAACTGTTCCGCTAAATACTCGGCTGCGGTGTTAATGCCCTTGGTCGCCAGGCCGCGACCCTCCAACTCGTCGGACGCCAGATAGCCAATCGCCTCTTCCAACCGTTGCTCGATGGCGGCCTCCGCCGCGGCGCTATTCGATGCCTTTGCCACGACGGCCGTATCTTCAGCCGCCAAGAGTGCGCGAGAATCGGCCGCGGCGACGAGGCATGCGAGGCAAAAATGCGCGGATAACCGAGTCCAGAACAGGCGGCTTGTATGCTTCACGTAAATATCCTTCCAAACAGGCTTGCAAATCAGATGGCCCTCAATACGATTCTCAATCGAGGTCGCAAGGCGGTCAAGCCAAACCGTCGGTGCGTTGAGTCCGACCACGGACCACCGGCAACAGACAACGGACAACCATCGTGTCATCGCTCTTCGTCATCCAAGGCCGCGATCAGGGAAACCGATTCGAGTTTGACTCAACCGGCGTCCCCGTCACACTTGGCCGCGACGCCTCCTGCACGATCCAGCTTCACGATTCCGAAGTCTCTCGAGTGCACGCCGAGATTCGCCGCGCCGGCGCCGCGCTTGTGCTTGCCGATCTCACCAGTTCCAACGGCACGTACGTCAACAGCCGCAAGATCGAACGGCACGAGCTTGCAAGTGGCGATCAAGTGCAGATCGGTCGCACGATCATGCTCTTCACCGGCGCCGGCGACTCCTCTGCCCGCAGCCTCAACGAGCGCGTCCGTATCGTGGGCGAATCGGGTTCCACCGGCGGCGGCGCCGCCATGGACCAATCCCGCATCCTCCGCACGATGCGCCAGGAGGAGGGCAGCCAGCTTTTCTCGCTCGACTTTGATCAATCGCAAAGCAATTGGCTCGCCCGTGCCAAAAGCAACCTGCAGGTGATGTACCGCACGGCCCTGGCGGTCAGCCATACGCTCGATATTGATCAGCTCCTCGGCCGCATCATGCAGCTCATCTTCGAATGGGTCGAGGCCGATCGTGGCTGCATCATGCTCGTCGATGGCGAAACTCGCCAGCTTCGGCCCCGCGTGCGCCGCGACCGCAAGGCCGACGGAAAATCGCGCGACACCGAAAACATGAACATCAGCCGCACGATCCTCGACTACGTCATGGAGCACCAGGAGGGCGTGCTCACCAGCGATGCTCAGGAGGACCAGCGCTGGGACGCGGCCCAAAGCATTGTCCGCCTCGGCGTCCGCGAGGCAATCTGCGTCCCCATGCAAGGCCGCTATGACATCGTCGGCGTGATCTACATCGACACACTCGTGCCGGCCGCCAAGACGCTCACTCACGCGAGAAAATTCTCCGACGAGCACTTAAAACTCATGGTCGCCATCGGGCATCAGGCGGCTCTGGCCGTCGAAGACACCAACTACTACTCCGCCATGGTCCAGGCAGAACGGCTGGCCGCAGTCGGCCAGACCATCGCCACGCTCTCGCACCACATCAAGAACATTCTCCAGGGCATCCGCGGCGGCAGTTATCTCATCGACCTCGGTCTCAAAGACCACGATGAATCCATTGTCCGCAAAGGTTGGGACATCGTCGAGAAAAACCAAAAACGCATCAGCAACCTGGTCATGGACATGCTCACGTTCAGCAAAGAGCGCGAGCCGGAATTGGCCGACACCGATCTCAATCGGACCATCGCTGACGTGGTCGAACTGGCTCAGCCGCGCGGCCGAGAAAAACGTGGAGCTGGTCTACACGCCCGAGGAAGGCATTCCGACCTTGGTGTTCGACCCCGACGGCATCCATCGCGCGGCCTTGAATGTGGCTGCCAACGCCATCGACGCCTGCGGCGACAATAGCGAAGAACAGCGCCAAGGCGGCCGCGTCGAGATCAGCACGCGCTATCTCGCCGATTCAGGTCTCGCGCGCGTCATCATTCGCGACAATGGCTGCGGCATCGAGGCCGCTGACCTGCAAGACATCTTCAGCCTGTTCATCTCACAGAAGGGTTCTCGCGGCACGGGCTTGGGCCTCCCCGTCAGCCAGAAGATTCTGAAAGAACACGGCGGGAGGATTCACGTCGAAAGCGCCGTTGGCCAAGGGAGCACATTCACGCTGGAGTTTCCAGCCTTGCTCGCCGCCGCCGCATCTCCTGATGGTTCCGGTAGCATCCGCGACACCGCCGACGGAACTAACGCCATGCTCAAAAGCCCGCGCGCCATTCCGTAACAGTCGTTCGGCGCGGGCCTCCCGACCCGCGCCGGCGCAGTCGGGATTCGGCGGGGGTCTTCCGACCCCGCCTGCGACTGTGAGGCATCCATGCAGTCCGGTTCCAAACCAATTACACGCGGCGCTTGCTCTGCGATTGCAGTCAAGCTAGAACCTGACCAGCGTAAACCAGTGGCGTGAACAAGCAGAGCGCGTAAGCGCGGAGTAGCCCGCGAGCCTTGGGTTAGGATTCCTTAACAACTTTGAGAGAAGACCAATGAAAACACTAACTCTGTTCGCCGCCTTTTTCGCGACCATTCTTGGGGCAAGTCTGGCCCGCGCACAAAACCTGCTGGTTAATCCCGGGCTCGACGACCCAGCGGTTAACGAAGGGAATACAGCAACCGGATGGACGCTTGAGACGTTCAGAACCAATTCGGGGCCAGACGACACCGCCAATTTCCCTAATTTTGCCGACCGAACCGCGCCCGCCGGCCGCGGGTTGTGGTACCGCGGGTTTTTAGGCGCTCCTGCCGACCCGGCCCAGGCGCATCTTTCGCAAACTATTCCAGCCAGCCCCGGCAACACTTACACCTTTTCCGGCTGGGCCCACTTTGAAACCTACTACCCGGGCGGATTGGACAACCTCAATGCCGGCACCGGTCCACCGGCCCCAACCAACGATGGCCCCGCGTCGCCGACCGACAACGTCTTTGCCATCGAGTTTCTCGATGTCGGCAACAACGTCCTGGCAGGCTCGCTCGAGATCGAATTAGCGGCCGATGGGCAGACCAACGACCCAGACACCGCACTGCGCGATTGGATGGAGCACACTTTGATGGCGACCGCGCCACTTGGCACGGTGAATGTGCGTGTGCGGGCGTCGATGGTCGATGGTGTCCTCAATCCGGGCGTCAACCCGCAATCGGCCTTCGTGGATGACTTTTCTCTCACGGTCATTCCTGAGCCGGCGAGCGTGGCCCTGGGCGTGATCGCGGTGGCGCTGACGGGCTGTATCGGCCTCATGCGCCGGCGTGAAGCGTAGTCCACACACTCCCCTGGACTTAGTGTGTCGAGGTTGTGTGCGGACACTTCCGGGACGGATGGCTGTGTTTTGCGGAAGCAAAACACAGAGCTGTAGGGCGGGGATAGCCTGGCGAAGCTGTCCTCAGCCCGCACTTCGCCGCTTGCGATGAAAGGCCACGCCCAGAACAGTCGCCGCCAAGCATAGAAAGAACGCCGACGGCTCAGGTACAACGATCACCGTATTGCCGGCGATCGCGTCAAAGGCATTGAACTCGGCGGTATAGAGATTAAAGAGCGCTGGATCCACCGTCACATTGTCGAGTGTCGAGATGCCTAACAACGCCGACAGATTGGCCGGATTGCCGGTCGAGAAGATGAGGCCGACAAGCGACACATCTTCGATGAATTGTGCTTCGCTAATAATTGTTTCAAAGGAGCGTCGGTCGAGCACGGCGCCATCGAGGACGAGATCGGTTATTTCGAGACTGTCGATGGAAAATCGCACCAAGGTACCAAACGTAGCATCTGTCAGGTTCAAATCGGTGATTGAATTGCCACTCAGGTTAAGCGTCACGAGATTGTTGAGCCCCCGGAAGGCTCCGTTCTCAAGCCTCATGATCTGATTGCGGCTTAGGTCAAGCGTCGATAGATTGCTGAGGCCCTGGAAAGCTCCGTTCGCGACCGTCGTGATTTGATTCGCACCCAGTTCAAGTGTGCCGAGCTTGTCGAGCCCCTCGAAGTCTCCGTTCTCGAGACTCGTGATTTGATTGACGGCCAAGTAAAGCCCCGCCAGCTTGCCGAGTCCCTGGAAGTCTCCGTTCTCGAGGCTGGTGATTTTATTGCCGGCTAGTTGAAGCGCCTCCAGGTTGCCGAGTCCGTGGAAACCTCCGTTCTCCAGGCTCGTGATTAAATTGCCGTCCAACTCTAGCGTCGTCAGCTTGCCGAGCCCCTCGAAGTCTCCGCTCTCGAGGCTCGAGATTTTATTGACGGCCAGTTGAAGGACCTGCAGATTGCCGAGCCCCTGGAAATCTCCGCTCTCAAGGCTCGTAATTTCATTGTGGTCCAGGTCAAGCAGCGTCAGATTGCCGAGTCCATGGAAGCCTCCGTTCTCGATGCTCGCAATATCATTTAAGTCCAGGTAAAGCGCACGCAGATTGTCGAGCCCCAGAAAGTCTCCGTTCTCGAGGCTCGTGATTGGATTGATCCTCAGTGTAAGCGTCTGCAAATTGCTGAGCCCCTGGAACTCTCCACTGTCGAAACTTGCGATTTGATTGTGACTCAGGTCGAGCGACTGCAGATTGCTGAGCCCTTGAAAGGCTCCATTCTCCAGGCCCGTCATCCGATTGCCATCCAGCTCAAGCCTCGTCAGATTGCCGAGCCCCAGAAAGTCTCCGTTCTTAAGGCTTGCGATTGAATTGTTGCTCAGGCTAAGCGTCTGCAGACTTCCGATCCCTTGAAAGTCTCCATTTTCGAGGCTGGTGATTCGATTGTAGTCCAGGTCAAGCCTCAGTAGATTGCCGAGCCCCTCGAAGTCGCCGTTCTTAATGCTCGTGATTTCATTGTCTCTCAGCAAGAGCTCCAGCAGATTGCCGAGCCCCTGGAAATCTCCGTTCTCGAGGCTCGTGATTTCATTGAACGTCAGGTCCAGCGACAGCAGATTGCTTAACCCTTGGAATGCTCCATTCTCGAGGTTGGTGATTGGATTGCTGCTCAGGATCAGCGACTGCAGATTGCTAAGCCCCTGGAAATCGCCGCTTTCGACGCTACTGATTCGGTTCCCAGCCAGAACCAGGGTCTGCAGATTGCCGAGTCCCTGGAAGTCTCCATTCTCGAGGGTCGTGATTCGATTCCCTCCCACGTGAAGCAACTGCAGATTGCTGAGCCCTTGGAAGGCTCCGTTCGTGAGGCTCGCGATTTGATTGCCAAACAGAGCAAGTGTCTTCAAGTTGCTAAGCCCCTGAAAGTCACCGTTCTCGAGGTTTGTTATTCGATTGAGATTCATGTCAAGCGCCGTCGCGTTGACCAAGAGATTAGTGCCATCAAGGTCTTGGATGCCACGATCGTTAAAGACAAGGTGGCCGGCTGCATTCGGCTCAAATCCGGGAACATCTAACACGTCTAGCAATCCATCACCGTCGGTGTCCGCCGCATACGCAAAGTGACCGATGGCAGACAGCAGTATCGCCAACAGAAACCGGTTCATGGACTCTGTCCCTGGCATCTGGGTGGTGCCGTACACGGTGAATTGCTCCGGCTGCCGCCGTGTCACTGAGCCGCGCCACAGAGTCGTAGGGCGGCAACACGCTTAAGCACTAGATACACCGCAATACAGATTTAATCACGGGGTAAGCCATGCAGCAAGAAAAATCGAGATGACTCGGGAGGGGAAAAAGGCAACAGGTCCAATTTGAGCTTGTGCAGCCGTCCGCGCGGCCGCAGTTTCACCCGAACCGTTGTGCCGTCGCTACCGTCTGACGGAGCACACTGCCAGAAACCCATTTCGGGCCTTCTCGTTCTGGCCGGTTTCTGGTCTCGGTCCCATCCCCTTCGCAGCCAACCACTTACGAAGAATCCAGAATCCCAAAAAAACTTCCCAAACTCTTCGGCGTCGTACCTTGACATATAGACAGTGTTCTGTAGAATAGTACAAGATCGCACGGTATCGCAGGATCGGTCGCCGCAGCGACTACTTCCACGAGCCCACGCCGGCCCGTAGCCCTCGCAAAGGAGGCTGCCCGCCGCCGCGGGCTTTTTTATTGCGCGCACCGCGGGAAAACACAGAACGACACCCCAAAACCTCCGGGCATCCGCCGAAAAATAACCGCTGAGTCAGTTCCAAATGCACGATATTCGAAAATTCCCGTCAGCAGTGAAAACCCTATCTGGTCACGGCCAAACACGTTGCGCACGGCAGTGCTTGTTAAAGATGGGATTATTGTTCCAAAACCCCTGGGGCCCCAACGCAGAAAAAACTCGTGTTCGAAAATTCCCGCGGCCACTCGGCATCAGACCTCAGGCACCAGGTCACCAGACACCTGCCTGCATTGGTCATTGGTGCTTCGTCATTGGTAATTCGTTCGGCATTCGGATTTCGGTATTCCATTACCAAGGCAACCAGACACCAGACCACCAGACACTCCGCCTAGGTATCGTACTTGAACAAAATAAACACCCCCGCCGCGTACATCACCGCGCCCATCGCCAGCAAAACGCCGCAGGCCAGCCCCATCGCTTCCCACGACAGCCCGCTCCAGATCGCGCCGTCAAACGCCTGGATCGTCCACTTCACGGGGCTGACGCTGCCCGCCTTGATCATCCACTGCGGCATGGCGATCTGCGGCACCATGCTGCCGCCGAGCATCGCCATCGGCATGATCAACGCCCACACGCTGCCGGCCACGGCGCGCTCGGTCCGTCCCAGGACGCTGGCGAACATCATGAACCCTACAAAGCACAGCGACGATGCGGCGATCGCCGCCGCCAGCTTCCAGGGATCGAGCACGCGCACGCCAAACACCAACCTCCCAAACGCCAGCAGGAAGATCGACACCAGGCAGCACGCCACGAAACACGCCAGCCCCTTGCCGCCGAGGACCTCGGCTTTGCTGACCGGCGCCACGCGCAGCCGCAAATACGTCCCCAGCGTCCGCTCCTGAACCAGCGACATCGCAAACGCCGACACGCAGCCAAATATGCCCCAAGTGATCGATTGCGGAAACGAGATCTCGTAGCCGCTCGTCGGTTTGCCCACGCGCCGCGCCGTGACCTCGACAATCTCGGGCTTGCCCGACGCAAAAGGCGAGTCTTGAGCAATCGCTTCGTTGGCCATCGTATCGCTTACCTGGTCCACGGCTGCGAACAGCGCTGTGAGCATGAGTCGTTGATCCGCTCGCAAATCGTTGGCCTTGTCCATGGCCTCGCGGCGCCTTGGCGATTTGCTCCTTCATCTTCTCGGGCTTGGAGAACAGGTCTTTCATCGGCGCAAAGACTGCTTCCATGACCACGCCTTGCAACAGTCCGGACTCGACTCGGCGCGATGGATCGATCCCGATTTCGACGGCCGCGGCCACCGGCATGAACCCGTTTTCGCCAAAACCTTTCTTCACGCGCACGTAGGCCGAAACGTTTCGCTCCTGCACCTGGCCGCGCGCGATATCGACGTTCACGCCTTGTTTTATGTCGGTCGCCGGTGCACCGTCGGCGGCCTCCTCTTTGGCAGTTGGCGGTTGCACGATTCGTACGGCCGTGGATTCGCCCAGGGTTTTGACGAACGCGCGAGACAGCTCGCTGTCGTCCTCGTCGGCGAGCATGATCGCCACCGGCGACTGCTGGCTCATGCTGCCCATCAGCGAGCCAAAGAACGTGGCCATCATCAACGGAAACACGATCACCCAGAACATGCCCCACTTGTCGCGCCAAAGCAGGCGCAAGTCCTTGATCGCGATGGTCACGATGTTTCGCATCAGTCGCGAAGCCTCCGCCCAGTCAGGTTCAGAAACACGCTTTCCAGATCTGGGCGGTGGATCCGCAGCGACGAGAAGCGCAGGCGTCGATCGATCAAGCGCTGTACGTCCTCGTCGGGGTTCTTGGTGTCAATCCGCAGCAGGGTCTTGTTGGATGAATCGCTGCCATTACCGTTGGGTTCGCAGATCGAGTCGGTGTATTCGCTCGGGCATGTTTCGCCGTCCTCCAATTCCACTTCCACCACGCTGGTGCCGCCATGTTGTTGAATCAATCCCGGCACAGAGTCCAGCGCCAGAATCTTGCCGCGATCCATAATCGCCACGCGGTCGCACAGGCGCTGCGCTTCTTCCATGTAATGCGTGGTGTAAAGCACGGTTTTTCCAGCCGACTTCAGCCGTTCGAGGTTGTTGAACATGTGATTTCGCGACTGCGGATCGACGCCAACCGTCGGTTCGTCGAACAACACCGTTTTTGGATCGGCCACGACCGCGCAGGCCATATTGAGCCGCCGCTTCATACCGCCGGAATAGCTGCTCACAAAGTCCTTCCCGCGATCGGCCAACCCGACGAAATCGAGCGACCACTTCACACGGTCCGCCAGCGCCGAGCTGGAGAGGCCATAGAGTGCGCCGAAGAAGCGGATGTTCTCAATCCCCGTCAAGTCCTCGTAGAGAGCCGTCGCTTGGGGGGCGATACCGATCGAGCGCCGTGCCTCGCGACGCGTCGGATCGTTGGCCCCCGCTATGGAAATTGCACCGGCGTCGGCCTTGAGCGCGCCAACCAACATGTGCAGCGTTGTGGTCTTGCCCGCGCCGTTGGGACCAAGCAGGCCGAACGTTTCACCCGGCCGCACCTCAAACGATACGCCGTCCACGGCGACGTTCGAGCCATACGCTTTGCGAAGGTTGGTAACGCTGATCATCAATTCCCCTGCACGAACGGGTTGGTCCGCTTTTCTTCGCCGACCGTCGTTGGCTCGCCGTGGCCGGGAAGCACGATGGTGTCGTCCGGCAACGTGTACAACTTCTCGCGAATGCCGCGCAAGCAATTCAAAGTCTCCATCGGGAATGTCGGTCCGCCCGACGCTGCCGGAAAACAACACGTCGCCGCCGAAAACCACGATCGGACGGCCGACGTCCCAGACGAAGACCACGTGTCCCGACGAGTGCCCCGGAATCTCGCGTACCAGGAATTCGAAGCCCGCGGCCGAATATCGCTCGCCGTCAGCAAGTGTTTTGTCGGCCGGTGGGCTGGTGAGCTTGGCTCCGAACATGCCCGAGAGGTTCTGCATCGGGTCGCTGAACTTGGCGGTTTCGTTCTCGCCGATCACTAGCGGGCAATCCGGCCACCGCTCCTTCATTGCGGCGTTGCCGGCGATGTGGTCCGAGTGCCCGTGCGTGATCAGGAAGGCGGCCGGCTGCAGACTGTTCCGTTCCACCGCTTCGAAGATCAGCCGCGGCTCGAAACCCGGATCCACGATGATGCAGTCATCGCGGCCATCGAGCCAGGCAACGTAGGTGTTCTGCTCAAACGGCCGGGAAACGACCGTGACCAGCCGGATAGCAGTCGTCGGTGAAAAAATTGAACTCCCCCCACCAGGGCACTCGTATTAAAATGGCCGGTAGCGCGGATCTCGCCGTTTGGAAAAGACAGTCCGCGTGGAGAACCAGCGCTAAATCGGAAACGCATTGTAATTGTTTCGGAAACCCAGGGCGATAAGACGGTTGCGACCGCCGGCGAGCAATCGCTGGCAATGGTGAAGTGGCGACGGAAGTCGTTATTGTCGCATCGCTTAGCGGGCCAGCCGAGGCAAGCAGCCACCGTCCAAGCGACCCAGAGGCACACCAGTTGCTCTCCCCCCAAACTTCCCTGCCGAGTAAAGTTTGCAACTCCGGCCGTCTCTGCCAGGCAGAGCCGGTCGGATTGCAGGGCCTGTTAGCCTGTGCCGGGACTTAACACGCGTGACCGGCCAGGAGATCGCTGCAACGTAGGATTTGAATAGCTGCCGCTCGTTTCGGCGACTGAGGGATGGATCCTCAGTCCGGAATGCCCACCAGGCGGCCAATTAAAAAGGAGTGTTTGTATGCGGATCATTCAGACAATTCGCCGGGCAACCTATCTGTTGGCGGCCACTTGCACGTTGGCCTTCATCACCACGGCCTGCGGTCAGCAGCCGCAGGTAACCACGACAGTTGCAAGCGCAGCCGGTGCCGGCGGTACGCCGCTGACCACGGAATTGGGCGAGCTGACAGGGCATCCGCTCGAACCTGCGCTGGACATCGCGTACAAGGGCCGTAAGCATGTGAAAGAAAACGTACGGGACTACACGGCCACGATGCGCAAAATCGAGCGCGTAGACGGCAAGCTCGTGGGCCCCGAGGTGATGTTCGCCAAAGTGCGCCACGAGCCGTTCAGTGTCTATCTGAACTTCATTAGTCCGGACGACATCCAGGGTCGCGAAGTAATTTACGTCGCCGGACAAAACAACGGTGAGCTGATTGCCCACGAGGGAAAGGGAATCAAGTCGCTGATTCCCGCCGTCTCGCTCAAGCCGAACTCCGCATTGGCAATGGCGGGTAATCGGTATCCGATCACCGAGTTGGGCATGCTCAACTTGTGCGAGCGGTTGATCGAGGTGGGCGAGCAGGACCGTAAGTTCGGCGAGTGCGACGTGAAATTCGTTCCCAACGCGAAGATCAACGGTCGCGGCGCGACTTGTATCCAAGTGACGCATCCGGTGCCGCGGAAGAATTTTCGGTATCACCTGGCCCGGATCTATGTGGACGACGAGTTGAAGATGCCGATTCGGTTTGAGTCTTACGACTGGCCACGCGAGGCAGGGGCCAAGATGATGCTCTTGGAGGAGTATACCTACACCAACATTAAGATCAACGTTGGGTTGACTGACGCCGACTTCGACACCAAAAACCCGAACTACAAGTTCACGAAGCGGTAGCCGTCTGAGTCGATCGCAACAGGAGCAACACCGTGGCACGGTCAAGCGACCGTGCCACTTTTTTATGCGCCTGCCTACCTGAGGATTCTCCACAGGTCGGTCCAGTCGTCGGTCCACAGCGGTGCGTTCGCAGTCGTTGCGTCGGCGTGTTCAACCACGTGCTTGTCGATCGAGCGTATAAGCTCATCGTTTCGCGACAGGACGATCCAGTCGCTGGTGTAAACCCCGCTTTCGTCGCGGTCGTCTTTGACATTTACGCCAACCGCCCGATAACCGAATACGTCGGCTTGCCGATGTACCACTCCTGAGAGGTCCAGATACTTATTCGAGATGTGCACACAGATTGCGCCATCCCCTGTGCAAATGGCGGTCATAAATCTCGAATGCCTCGCGGGTAAGCAGGTGCGTTGGAATGGCGTCGCCGGAGAAGGCGTCAAGTGCGAGGACGTCAAATTGCTGAAGATGACCGTCGGCGAGTTCGCTTTCGAGCGTTAACCGAGCGTCGCCGAGAAGGACCTCGCATTTGCCGCGGCAGTCGCCGAGAAACCAAAAGTATTCATTGGCGACGTGAACGACGTTCTCATTGATCTCGTAAAAGCGGATCGTGTCTTGTTCGCGCACGTAGGCGGCCAGCGTACCAACGCCTAGTCCGACCGCGCCGATTCGCACGCTGCGGACGCGATTGCTGATAGAAGGCGATTGCCTGGCCGATGCCAGATTCAGGGCCGTAGTACGTCGTCGGCAGGTTTCGCTTGCTTGGGGCGGTGAACTGGATGCCGTGCGTGATGCGGCCGTTGGCCAATCGGCGGTATTGTTTGTCGGGGGCTTCGTCGGTGGTTTCGCTGACGGTAACAACGCCGTAGAAGTTTCGTGCTTGCCATACAAGCGACAGCTCTCCCAACACGATCTCGCGGCCAATTGCCACAGCCACCAACAGGCCGACAGCCACGATTGGCACAAGCAACCGCCGTTGGCGCACCAACCAGTCGCGGAAGTCCGGCCCGAGCCACAACACGGCGCTTAGGACTCCTGCGCCCGCGACGACGATGGCCCACTCGTAATATGTGGCAAAGACAAGGGGCGCGATTACGCTGACGAACAGTCCGCCGAGGTGCCCCCCGCTGCGATGCACAGATAAAAAGTGGTGAGTTGAGCGGAGGGCGGGCGAAGTGCAACCAGCTCGCCGTGGCAAATCATGCAGACACAGAACATCGCGGCAAGATACAGCACAAGCTCGTGGACGAAGCTATACGGGAGACTCCAGTGATCCACCGCCAAGAGGTAGAACGGGCCAAGCGCGAGCAGCAGTAAAAACAACGAGCAATAAACTTGTCGGCTGTACCAGCGCTCGTGATCGAACGTGATGATGAACGACAGCAGATACAGCGACAGGGGCGCAATCCACAGGAAGGGAACGACAGCGACGTCCTGGCAAACGACATTGGTAGTGGCGAGGAATGTGAGCGAAGCGAACGCGGGCAGGCCGATCCATGACGAGCCAGTTTGAAGCGGACTTGTGCAGTTCCCTGAGCACGCTCATGTTTCGACAGCAAAACCTTTAGTCGCTCGCTTGCGTCGGGCCGCGGATGTTGCGCGGCCATAATCGCCGACACCGCGCAGCAAGCCGCGAAAATAGCAAATGCCGAGGACCACCCGCTTGCCTGGTGGCGAATCGACAAGGTCGGCTCGACCAGGAATGGATAGGTCAACAACGCGAGAAGTGAGCCGAAATTCGACAGAGCATAGAGCCGATACGGCGACTTGCCCGGGAAACAGCGGGCGAACCAAGCCGACAAAAGCGGACCCGTTGAGCTTAAGAGCAGGTATGGCAGGCCTACTGAGACAGAAAGCACGGCCAGGATCAGCGTAACCGGTTGTTCGCCCGCCATTGGCTTCCACGAAGTGTGGGGCAAGATCGGTAGCGCCACCAGCGCGGCGGTTAATAGGGCAATGTGTACGGCCGCTTGTATTCGCTCCGAAAGCACGCGTTCGGAAAGATGGGCATACAAGTATCCAATAAACAGCGCGGTTTGAAAGAAAAGGACGCAGGTTGTCCAGACGGCCGGAGTGCCGCCGAACCAGGGTAGCAGGTATTTGCTTAACAGCGGCTGAACCTGGAACAGCAGAAATGCGCTGGTCAGCGTCGTAAGAGCAAACAGCCAGCCGACGCCGCGCGGTGGGAGGCGAATCATGGAATGAGCGATCGGTTCGCGATAAAGGCGTCAATATCGCGAACTCGGTGAAAGGCGGCAACCGTATCGGGCCGCTATTCGGCCTCGGAATTGAGCCCGCCCGTCTGGCGTGTGGTTGAAGCGCGCTGCGCGTCGGCGGGGAGGAGTAACTCGGTACCGGGCGAAAGCGCGTTGAGCTTATCTCCTAGCACATCGCGATTCAGCTCAAAGATTTCACCCCATCGCGAGGATTTCCCCAACTGGCTGCGGGCGATTTCGTAGAGCGTGTCGCCATCTTCGACAACGTAGGTTGGTTCCGTGTTGCGAGCGGTCGCGACTGCTCGTGTGGCGCGGCCCGTGCTGGCAGTCTTTCGCGTACTGGCGGGGCAAAGCGCCGGATACAGCCGCCGCAGGGTTGCCTCGTCGGGCACCTGCAAATCGGCGCCAGCCTGCAAACGGTCGGGGTTGCGAAGCGTGCGGCGATTGTGCTCATACAGCGCCTTGAAGTACGCACCGCTGCCGTAGAATTGCTGGGAGATCTTCCAATAGGTGTCGCCGGGTTGCGCGACATACATCTGTTCGTCGCTTGGCGTGGTAGATGCGGTTTGAAGCGGCGCCGAGGTCGGTGAATCGAGGTTTTCATCGGCGTCGATCTGCCTGGCCGGTGCGGCCGGTGCTTGGCGATCAAACGCGTTTTTCCGGCTACCAGCAAAACGCGGCGCTTCTGTCGCGCGGTCTTCGGCTGTTTCTGCCGGCTGTGTCGCACGGTCGAATCCGAACCGGAGAGACTCGCCGTTTCTCTCGACTGACATCGATGGTGCTAACGCTTCCCCATCCGCGGCCGCGACTTTTGTGTTTCGCGGAGGCGCAGTGCGCTTATCCTGTTGCTTCGCTGGGGCGACCTTATTGGAACCAACACTCGCACCCTCGGGCACGGCACTTTTGCTCCGTTGCTCCTGATTTTTATCCCATTCGGCCGAGGTGCCGGAAAGCAGATCGTTGCCTCCAAACTTCAGTGGGGGATCTGACTTTGCGGAATCGGCGTCATCGGTTTCGGCCGACTCGGCATCACTATCGGCGGCCGTGGCGGCGCTGGCCATCGAACCGGTACTTCGTTTCGCAAGGCCGAATGGGTCGCGCGTTTCGGCGCCCGATTGCGAACCGTCACGAAATGTGGCGGTGGCTTGCGTCGACGCACGATCGCCGCTTGGATCAATTGCCAGGCTTTTTGCGTCGGATCCTTCTGGCCCGTCGCTTTCAGTAATGTTTCCGTATGCCGAACCCGGACGTGTGTTCGATAAGTCGAAGCCGGCTTCCGTTTTCGAGTCACGGCTCGGGCTGGTAACTTCCCGAGCATCAAATGGATTCTTACCGACAGTATCGCTTCTGACTGGCGCATCGTGCATGGCGTCGTCAGAC
Organism: Pirellulales bacterium; assembly: GCA_963829655.1. Lineage (GTDB taxonomy): Bacteria > Planctomycetota > Planctomycetia > Pirellulales > JALHPA01 > JBBDYH01. Next base: position 473,645 of record CAWHJG010000003.1, on the reverse strand, counting down.
GTCAAGGCATCACTGTTCGTTCCCTGTACGTTGCCGTATGGACGGCCGGCCTGGCTCTTTTTTGAAAAGTCGGTCGCCCACGGGTTTGTGCCGCTGGTTCCCTGTCGGGCTGGTGTCACAACGGTGGGCTTTTTCGTGTCCGGCTCAGTTTTTTTCGGCGTGTTCGTCTTGGCGGCTGGCTCTGCCTCATTCGATCGCTTGGCAATCACATCATTGGATGGCCTTGATAGCCGATAGACGAGCACGACGACGAAAACCACAAGAATGCCCCGATTACCGAGAGGCCTACCTTCGTTTCGCGCTAAGCCGGTTCTCGGCTTCGGCGGACGTACAGTTGTTTGTTCGGCGTCCAAGTCCAGATCTTGGTCGGCGTCGTCGCCGTCAATATCAAACACTCCATCGGCTTCTTCGTATTTTTTGTTCGACATGGCAGGTTCCATCCTTGTGTAGCGAGCCATCGGCTAAAGGTCAGGGATCTATGCTTTTCCAATTATCCACAGATTAGACGCGCTGGGCGACTCGAAGTTTCGCGCTGCGGCTCCGTGGGTTCTTCCGTACTTCCTCGTCGCTGGGACGCAGTGGTTTCTTCACGAGGGGTTTTAGCCGGGGATCGTTGCGTAACGCCTCCTTGACCATCCGATCTTCCAACGAATGAAAGCTGATGATCGCCAGTCGCGCCCCCGGTCGCAGCAGGTCCGGCAGCCGGGCCAAGGCCAACTCCAGCGACTTGAGCTCCCCATTGATCGCAATTCGGAGTGCCTGAAATGTTCGCGTTGCGGGATCAATTCGTTGATCGTGTTTACTTCGCGGAATTGCGGATCGAACGACCCCTGCCAATTCACTCGCCGTCCCAATCAGCCGTTCGCCGCGTCGCGCAACGATCGCGCGAGCAATCCTGCGGCTATAACGTTCCTCACCATATTCAAAGATTAAATCAGCGAGTTGCTGCTCGCCCAAACGGTTCACAAGCCGCGAGGCCGGCTCGCCAGCGTTAGGATCGAATCGCAGGTCCAGTGGTCCTTCTGAATCGAAGCTAAACCCGCGGCTTGTGTCGGACAATTGCTCGCTGGACAGGCCTAGGTCTAACACAATCCCGTCGACCTCTCGTACGCCAATTTCACGAAGCACGTCGCTGACGTCACAATAATTGGCTTGCGCAAGCTTCACGGGGAATCCGGCAAGTCGCTGCTCGGCACGCTCGATGGCATTGGGATCGCGATCCAATGCAAGCACAAACCCTTGGTCGTTTAGTCCTTCAGCCAGTGCCCGCGTATGTCCGCCGCCTCCGAGCGTGCCATCCACCAATACCATGCCAGGCTTTGGCGCCAGCCACTCGACCACTTCATCGAGCATGACGGGGATGTGCTGAGCCTCGTCCATGCTCGTTGCCGTTTGTATCGTAACCGGTGGGCCAAGGCGGGCCGTGTTTAGCTCAATGGGGGAAAATGAGCAAGATGAGTTAGCCTAGCACGGCGGTGGGCCTCGTCCTCGATTTATGAATGCGGATGTCGGACCAGACGCTTGCAACGGCAACCCTCGACCTAGGGCGCGTTCCATGCACCCCAAGGCCAGGTCGAAGGCTAGTGGTCCACTGAAGTAGCACCGGGTGTCCCATCATGAGACCACTCTCGCTACTCATCGCCATCCTGGCGTGAGTCCACGTCGCACTCGGCCCTAAAACCACTGGCGCGTCTGTCACAAACGCTCACTCATGGTCTTTCCGCAATGCTGCTTCCGCAATTTTGTCGTAGCGACTCCGTTTGTCGGCTAGGTATTCGTCCCAGCGCCGCTTGTCCCAAATCTCCAGGTGGTCGAAAACGCCGAGCAGCACGGATTCTTTCCTGAGTCCGGCCAATTCGGCAAGCTCAGCGGGTATCCTTAGCCGACCCTGTCGGTCGAATTCCACGCGCTGCGCCTGGGCATAAAAGAGGCGACTAAATGCCCGAACGTCTTCCTCAGCGGGGGACGCGGCAGTCAGGCGCGTGGCGAGCAATGCAAACCTCTCCTCCGTGTATAGGGTTAACGATCCGTCTGTTCCGGGCGCCACGAACATGGCGGGGTTTTCTCCCGCGGCAAATTCGTCGCGCAATCGCTTTGGGATTGCTATCCGCTGTTTTGTATCAATGGTTCGGGAGAAGCTGCCTGTCAGAACCATTCGGTCACCACTTCTCCCCACAAATCCCCACAACGGAATCAATGTAGCCACTACTTCCACTCCGTTCAAGGTGCCGTTGCCAGCGATTGCCATCCGCGAAATGGCATGATGCAGGATCTCGCTGGATCAACTCCACACTGATCGAATTCAGGATAAGTCGAGGCGACAAGCTCAGCCCATCTTGCCCGCACACGCAAAGCCTGCATCGTCTATGCCGAGTGTTTTCGTTCGCTCAGCCAGCAACAGCGATATACTGCTTTATTGGCCAACGCAAATTCGTAACTCATGCGCCTGTTTGGATTTCCGCAAGATTCGGCCGGAGCGATTCATGTCTGAACTTGCGCGATATGACTACTCGCTACCGGCCCACTTGATTGCGCAGCAACCGGCCGTCAAGCGTTCGGACGCGCGCATGTTGGTGGTTAATCGTCGCCTTGGGGGATTCACCCACCGGTACGTGCGCGATCTTCCAGAACTGCTAAAGCCTGGAGACGCCCTGGTCGTAAATAACACCCGCGTAGTTCCGGCCCGAGTCCTCGGCTATCGCATTGCCACCGGGGGCCGCTGGGAAGGATTGTATTTGTCATCCGATACGGATGGTAATTGGCGACTTCTCTGTAAGACACGTGGGAAGATTCGCTCGCCTGAGGCCGTGCGGCTAGTCAATTCACAAATGCAGGATGATGCCAAACTTTGGCTCTTGGAACGTGAGGATGACGGCGTGTGGCTAGGGCGTCCAGAAGGGCAAGAGACAGCACTAGCGCTCTTAGAACGAATTGGCCGTGTCCCGCTACCGCCGTATATCCGTTCGGGGGAGGAACTTGAAACGGATCGGACCAATTACCAGACAGTTTTTGCAACTCACCCCGGCGCGGCCGCGGCGCCTACGGCGGGGCTACACTTTACGCCCGACTTGCTTCGCCGGCTAATCGAGGCGGGAATCGACCGACAGGACATTACATTGCATGTCGGTCTGGACACGTTTCGCCCGATCACGGTGGATAACCTATCGGAGCACCGAATGCACAGCGAGTGGGGTGAGATCACCGTTGCAACGGCGGCCGCATTGCGCGAAACACGCGAGAAGGGCGGTCGAATCGTGGCCGTGGGCACAACGAGCGTACGCGTGTTGGAAACTGCCGCAAGGAGCGGCGAGATTCAAGCGTGGACGGGAGAAACCGATTTGTTCATACGGCCGCCGTTCGAGTTTCGCGCAGTGGATGCATTGATGACGAATTTCCACTTGCCGCGCACGACGCTATTGCTGTTGGTGAGCGCCTTCGGTGGAGATGAGTTGATTCGCGCGGCATATGCCGAGGCGATCAAAGAACAGTATCGCTTTTACAGCTACGGTGACGCAATGCTGATCGTTTGAGTTTCCGACAAACAAGCCCCATGGAGCATAGCTCCGAAGCCTCATCCAGCGGTATCACTCGCTTGTTTTTAAACTGATTCGCCAATTCAATCGAACAGGCGGTATGCTAATTCATTGCACTCACCACCTGAACCTGAACCCAGATCCTGAAACTTGCATGTCTACCGCCGTCCAAACTGAACACGTCCTCGTCGTGCCGACTGAACTACTTCATCGCCTGGGGCACTTCAATGGCTTTTCGCGAGAAGTTGACCGCTATCTGGCCGATTTGTTCAGCCCAGCGAATACGAGCTACCGTCCGCGCGGCGAAATGGAGAACGACCCCGGCTTCAAGCAGCTCATTCCGTATGTCATCTTCACGCATCGAAGTGCCGCCGGCCGGTTGTTGGTTTTCCAATACACGCGCGGCAAAGGGCAGGGGGAGAGCCGGCTTCACGCCAAGCGAAGCGTGGGAGTCGGCGGTCATATCTCCGCGACGGATCAGACCACCACCGGCGCTGTTCCGTATCATGAAGGCATGCGCCGCGAGTTGGAGGAAGAAGTAGCGATTTCGAGCCCCTACACGGAGCAATGCGTAGGATTGATCAATGACGACGAGACGCCGGTGGGGCAGGTACACCTGGGCGTCGTTCACCTGGTCGAGTTGGAGCAGCCGGCGATCACGCCGCGCGAAGTAGACATCCTCGATGCCGGCTTTGCGCCGGTTGAGGAATTGCTGGCCGACCTCCGTGGTTTTGAAACGTGGTCACAGTACTGTTTACAGGCATTGTTTGGTGACGGCCGAGTAAATTGAGTTTGAGTTCGCGCAAAGTGAAGATTCCTCCAGGCATACCGATCGACACCAACCCCGAGGCCTATCGGGCCCAGACTGATGCGTTGCGTCGGTTGGGTCCGAGACGTCGTGCTGCGCTGACTTTCGAGCTATTACTCAAGGAAGTCGACAATTCAAAAACTTGAACGAGCGCGGCTGCGATCCGGCCCCACAGCTCGACTGATCAAAACGGTTGAATCTCAATGCTCCGCCTTCCCGTTTACATGGACAATCACTCCACGACGCGCGTCGATCCGCGCGTAGTCGAGGCGATGCTGCCGCTGTTCGGCACCATGTACGGGAACTATGGGAGCGTCACGCATTCGTTTGGGCGGGAAGTACACGAGGCAGTCGAGCACGCGCGAGACAATAGCGAGCGGTATCGGTGCGTTGCCGACTGAACTTGTCTTCACCAGCGGCGCGACCGAAAGCAACAACCTGGCGATCTTTGGCGTTGCCGAGCGGCCGCGGCACGGGGAAACCACATTGTCAGCGTGCAAACCGAGCACAAGGCGGTGCTTGACCCGCTGGCCGTGCTTAACCGACGCGGCTACGAAACCACACTCTTGTCAGTGGAGCAGGCGGGTACGCCGCGGGCCGGCTTGATTTCAGCCGAGCAGGTCGCCACGGCGATTCGTGACGAAACTGTCCTTGTCAGCGTGATGCTGGCAAATAACGAAATCGGCGCCATCCAGCCGATCGCCGAAATTGGCCAGATTTGTAAGCAGCGTGGCGTACTCCTACACTGCGACGCCACACAGGCGGTCGGCCGGATTCCGGTCAACGTCCAGGAACTGCAAGTGGATCTGCTCAGCTTTTCGGCACACAAACTTTACGGGCCCAAAGGCGTGGGAGCGCTTTATGTGCGACGTCGAGCGCGGATCGCTCGCCTCGAGCCGCGCCAGTTTGGCGGCGGCCAGGAGCATGGCTTTCGCAGCGGCACACTCAACTCGCCAGGAATCGTCGGATTCGGCCGAGCCATGGAACTAGCACAGGCGGAAATCGACGACGAAAGCACCGACTGACGCACATGCGAAACCGGCTTTGCGACGGGCTGGTCGCGGCGGTTCCCTACGTGTTGCTCAATGGTCCGACGCTCGATGACCCGGCCGTGCGTCTGCCGGGAAACCTGAACATGGCGTTTTCGTACGTTCAGGGCGAGGCCTTGCTTTTGGAGATCAAGGAATTGGCCGTGAGCTCCGGTTCTGCCTGCACTTCGGCGAACCCAGAGCCGAGCCATGTGTTACGGGCGCTTGGCTTGGATGACGACCTGACCAAGGCGAGTCTTCGGTTTGGTTTGGGTCGATTCAATACCGAGGCGGAAATCGATTTCGCCATTGAATCCGTGTCTGACGCGGTTGCACGGCTTCGCAAATTGAGCAGCCTGGCTTAATTGCCGCGAGAACCCTGCCGCTTAATATCCCTCCAGAATTCAGGCTTCCCTTTCTTGACCGTGTTGTATAATTTAGGCGTACGAAGTAAGTAGCTTGACCAACCCCCGTGAACGTGGAGCGCTGTGGCGATGGCCATCACCTTGACCGAACGAGCCGCCCAGGAAGTTCAAAAGATCCTAGTGGACCAAAAGATGGACGCGGCGATGCTGCTTCGCGTCGGCGTAGCCGGCGGCGGATGCAGCGGATTTCAGTACGCCCTGGGTTTTGATGCAAACTTTGACGCAGCCAAGGACGCGAAATACGATCAGCACGGCGTGAGCATGGTAGTCGATAAGAAGAGTGCTTTGTATCTTGATGGCACCACGATCGACTTTTTTGAGGGCCTTGAGAAGCGAGGCTTCACCTTTGAGAACCCCAACGCCACAAAGACCTGTGGCTGCGGGAGTTCGTTTCAGGCATAATTAGACCATAGATTCAGCAGCGGGAGCGTTCCCGCACACAAGCATTGTCCAGCCGAACCGCGGGCTTGATCCGCGGGCTGGCGGCGAAACGCCGCCGGCACGACTGGCCGCTATTATCCGCCGGTCCATTGGTCCGGCGTTTTGTTTGCGCTGCTCATCTCCAGCCCCTACCACTTCCACTCATTGCCCAGTTCATCGTTCACCGCGCAGCCGTCGGGCCAGCGGCCGCGGTGCAAATCGATGATACACTGCGACGCTATCTCGGCCATCGAAGCGATCGACCGATCGTCCCACCCGGCCACATGCGGGCTGAGTGCGACGTTCGGTATTTTTAAGAGTGGGCTGTCCTCGGGCAGCGGCTCGCGCTCAAATACGTCGAGGCCAGCGGCATAGAGCCGTCCGCCGGTGAGTGCCTCGATCAACGCGGCCTCGTCCACGAGCGAGCCGCGGGCGGTGTTGATCAGCACCGCCGTGGGCTTCATGTTGGCGAGCGTTTGGTGGTTTATTAGGTGTCTCGTGGCGTCAGTGCCTGGTAAATGCAGGCTAATAATGTCGGATGTCGCGAGAACCGTCTCCAGGTCGCAAAGCTTGATCTGACGCTCCTGGCAAAAGCGCGAATCGGCACATGGGTCGCAAGCGATAACCGTCAGGCCTAAACCCGCCGCTCGCCACGCCAGCGCACGGCCAATGCGACCGAGGCCGACGAGCCCCAGCGTTTTCCCCTTCAGTCTCAGGCCGACGGTGCGTCTGAACTTTCCGCCGCGCACATCTTGATCGCGCGTGGCCGTCATTCGAAAGACGCCGAAGATCAACGATAGCGCCTGTTCGGCGACGGAGTCCTCGTTGGCGCCAGCGGTGATCGTCACGGCGATGCGGCGGCGCGTGGCGGCCGCAACGTCAACCGCGTCGTAACCGACGCCGAATCGGGCGATGACGCGAAGGTGCGACCTGGAGAGCACCTCATCGTCGTAGCGTTCCGCACCGGCGATCACGGCATCAATACGATCGAGGTTCGCCAGCAGCGTCGGCCGGTCAAGGTAGGTCTCGTGAACGGTTGGGTAGACAATCTCGAAGCCGGCAGAGCCCAAAATTTCGCGATGCCGATTGGGTTGCTCGCGCATGATGGGCGGTACCACAAGCACGCGAGGCAGTTGTTCGGGCATCATTGCAAATTTTGTGGTTATTCAAACACCGCCACCAATTCACCGCCCTCGACCGGCGTACCTGGCTTCACAAGGAGGTCGGCGATGCGTCCATCATGCTCGGCATAGAGCGTCGTTTCCATTTTCATCGCCTCGAGCGTCAAGAGCTTCTGTCCTTTGGCGACGGTATCGCCGATGTGGACCGCGACCGTGACAACCAGGCCGGGCATGGGCGCTGCCACGTGTTTGGGATTGTTTTCGTCGGCCTTTGGCCGGCGAGCGACTTCGGACTCGAGCGAGCGATCGACGACGCTGACACTGCGGGGCTGGCCATTGAGCTCGAAAAAGACTGTACGGCTGCCGTCGGCGTGAGGCTCGCCCACTGTGAGCATTTTGATGATCAGCGTCTTGCCGGGCTCGATGTCGATTGTTAGCTCTTCGCCCGGCATTTGGCCGTAAAGGAAGTAGGGAGTCGGCAAGCCGCTGGTATCCGAATACTTTTGCACGTGTCGCACGAAGTCGGCGAATACGCGCGGGTACAGAAGATGTGTGACAATGTCGCGGTCGGTAGCACGCTCGCCGGTGAGTTTTTCAACTTCCGAGCCCGCGGCTTTAAGATCGGCCGGCGGCAACGACTCGCCGGGTCGCCCCTTGACTGGTTTGGTGTCGCGGAGGATTCGCTTTTGTACTTTCGGCGGAAAACCGCCCGGCGGTTGACCCATGCGTCCGGCGAGCAAGTCGATGACCGATTCCGGGAACGCCAGTTCGCGCTTACCCTCCATCAGCGCATCGACGGTGAGATTGTTAGTGACCAGGAAGAGAGCCAGATCGCCAACCGACTTGCTGGTGGGTGTTACCTTTACAATGTCGCCCAGGATTCCATTGACGTCGGCGTATGCCTGGCAGACTTCTTCCCAACGCGTAGTGAGGCCGAACGCCGCGCCTGTTCCTGCAGGTTGGTAAACTGGCCGCCCGGCATCTCGTGCAAATACAAATCGGCGTCGGGCGCCTTCATGTCGCTTTCAAACGGGGTGTAATACTCGCGGACTGCCTGCCAATAATGGGCCAAGAGCCGCAAGTTGTTCGCGTTCACGCCGGCGTCGCGGCCGGTGTTGCGAAGCGCCTCGACAATTGCGTTGAGATTGGGTTGCGAAGTCAGTCCCGACAAAGGCGCGTAACGCGCCATCGCCGATGTCGAGGCCCACTTCCGACGCGGCGAGCACGCTGGCGCCCGCGATGCCGCTCGTGTCGTGCGTGTGAAAGTGAATCGGAATGCCGATTTCCTGCTTGAGCGTCTTCACAAGGAGCGCGGCCGAATACGGTTTGCACAGGCCAGCCATGTCCTTGATGGCTAGGATGTGCGCGCCCATCCCCGCCAGCTCTTTGGCCAAATCCACGTAGTACCGCAGGTCGTATTTGGGCCGGTTTGGATCGAGGATATCGCCGGTGTAGCAAATCGCTGCTTCGCAAATGCCGCCGTGCTTTTGCACCGCTTCCATTGCCACGCGCATGTTCGGCACCCAGTTGAGCGGGTCGAAGATGCGGAACACGTCAATTCCTGCTTGCGCGCTTTCCCGGACGAACAGATCCACAACGTTGTCGGGATAGTTCGTATAACCAACCGCGTTGCTTGCGCGGAGCAACATTTGGAACAAGATATTCGGGATTTTTTCACGCAGCACCGTGAGCCGGTCCCAAGGGCTTTCCTTGAGGAAGCGCATGGCGGTATCGAACGTTGCCCCGCCCCACATTTCGAGTGAAAACAGATTGGGCACGAGCCGCGCATAGGCCTCGGCCACCGCCGCCATGTCGTAGGTGCGCATCCGAGTGGCCAATAGCGATTGATGGGCATCACGAAACGTGGTGTCGGTCACTAAGAGCGACTTCTGTTTGAGTACCCATTGCGAGAACTTTTCCGGGCCAAGCTGCTGGAGCCGCTGGCGTGTTCCCACAGGGGGCATCTGTAGATGATCATGCGATGGCACCGGCGCCGGATCGCGCCGCATTGCCCGCGGCCGGTCCTTCACGAGTGGATTCCCGTTGACGATCGTATCGCCGAGGAACTGGAGGATTTTGGTGGCGCGGTCGCGGCGCGCCACGAAATGGAAGAGCTCCTTGGCTTCATCAATGAATCGCGTTGTACATTCGCCGGCCAGAAACGCCGGGTTGGTGACCAGATTGATCAAAAACGGAATGTTTGTTTTCACTCCGCGAACGCGAAACTCCTGGAGGCATCGTTCCATGCGCCGCGCGGCATCGGCCAAGGTGCGTCCGCGGGCGCAGACCTTCACCAGGAGAGAATCGTAATACGGCGTGACAACCGCCCCGGAGAAAGCCGTGCCTGCGTCGAGGCGTATGCCCATGCCGCTGGCGGATCGATAAGCGGTGATTCGCCCGTAATCGGGCAGGAAGCGGTTTTCAGGGTCCTCGGTGGTGACGCGGCATTGGACCGAAAAACCGTTGGTGCGAATTTCCTCCTGGCGGCTCACGCCGACGTCTGGATCGCTCAGTGTCCGACCCTGCGCGATCATGATCTGTGCTCGCACCACGTCGATTCCGGTGACTTCCTCGGTGACGGTATGCTCGACCTGAATGCGCGGGTTGACTTCGATGAAGTAGAACCGGCCGGTGTCGGCATCGACGAGAAACTCGACCGTACCGGCGTTGTCGTAGCGCGCGGCGCGGCCGATGGCCAGCGCCGCGTCGCAGATTTGCTGACGCTGCGGTGCGGCAAGATTCGGAGCGGGAGCGATTTCGACGACCTTCTGGTGGCGTCGTTGGACCGAGCAGTCGCGCTCGAAAAGGTGCACCAGGTTGCCATGCTTGTCGCCGAGCAACTGAACTTCGATGTGCCGCGCGCGGGAGATAAACTTCTCGACGAAGACTTCCCCGGAGCCGAACGCAGCGGCCGCCTCACGCTGAGCTTGTTCCAAATGGGGAGCAAGCTCCTCGGCCTGGTTTACCACGCGCATTCCACGGCCCCCGCCGCCGTGCGCTGCTTTGAGTATGACCGGATAGCCGAGCTTCTCGGCGATCTGCCGGGCTTCCTTCAGGCTCGCTACCGATTCATCGCTGCCGGCCAGAATAGGGACGCCGGCTGTCTTCGCCAACCCGCGGGCGGCCGTCTTGTCGCCCAATTGCTCGAGCAATTCCCGCCGCGGGCCGACGAACGTGATGCCTGCCTCGTCGCAAGCTCGCCGCAGATCCGGGTTTTCGGAGAGGAATCCATAACCCGGGTGTACGGCGTCTATGCCGTGCTCCTTGCAAATGCCAATAACGCCGCCGATGTCCAGATATGCGCGAATCGGCTCGCCGACCTTGCCGATCAAATAGGCCTCGTCGGCCTTGAACCGGTGCAGCGCGTACCGGTCCTCGTGTGAATAAACCGCGACGGTGCGAATTCCCAGCTCGTGCGCGGTGCGGAAGACACGGATGGCGATCTCGCTGCGATTGGCGACGAGCAGCTTACGGATAGGCTTCATTCGGGGGGAATTGGCGGTGTCCTGGCGGCGAAATTCGGCGAAACCATCGTACCGCAGTCAGGAAATCCTGCTAGGCCAAGTAGTTCGCGCGATGGGGCGCGACACGGCAGTCTGGATTTCCCCGGTCACCGGTCGAAGTGCGGGGCTTTTCTTACGCTTTGCGGTCGCGCAATTGGCTTTCGCCCGAGCGGACGGCGGCGAACCATGCGGGGGTGGCGCGTAATTCAGTGGCCGGGATTGGCTCCGGCGGATAGGGCACCAACGGCTGGAGCGTTTTTTCCAGCCACATTACGTCGCGCCAGCGCCGAGCTTAAAGCCCTCGGCCGGATAGGTTCCAACTTCGCTAAATCCCATCGCCAAGTGCAGGCCCACGCTGGCGTCGTTGGGGAGGGTGATCCCGGCGTAGGCCTTGAAATAGCCTTGCTGGACGATAAGCGAAAAGAGCGAGCAATAAAGTGCACGGCCGATGCCGCGGCGGTGCTGATCGTCGGCGATATAGATGCCCACATCCACGGTCCAGCGATAGGCGGCGCGTTCGCGGTGGCGACTGGCGTAGGCATAGCCAACGACGTGGTCCTCGGTCTCGCACACCAGCCAAGGATATTTCGGCAACACCTTCTCGATTCGCGTGCGGATCTCATCCGGGCTCGGGGCTTCGATCTCAAAGGAAATCGCGCTCGAGTCGCAGTAGGGCGCGTAGATCGCCGCAACCGCCGCGGCGTCGTTTCCGGTAGCTTCGCGGATCCGCGCCATGGACATACTCAACCTCGAGTTAGTCGTGTTTTTCCAGAGTTTATGAGTATGCCGTCGCCGCCGCTGGTTCGCGAACCCTGCGGCCACCACCATTTCCAGCGTGGCCCCGCCAAAGCCCCTGGCACCCATTGCGGTTTCCCGCAAAATCCGTCCAGCCAAGAACTTGCAATAATCTACTGCGTATACAGAGAACGGTTCTAAATATGCGGGCGGTTTTTGATACTACCCCATTGCACGTCACCACTGTCGGCTCCACTAAAACCCTTACCCCGCAAAACCTTCCGTTATCTTGACTTTCACCACCAACCCAACTAGTTGTAAAGAAATACTCAGGTCTTCGGCGAGCGTGCGCCCACGTGTCTCGTTTGGAGTGGGCATGCGGCACATCACCTCTGGCGGCTCTTGCGGGGACCTTCGCTTCAACCAACCAGCGGCGGTGCGCCGAATTCGGCGTTCCGGCCGGGGCATATCTATAACCACGGATTTCGAGAGATGGCACATCAGCGGCCTAGTTTGCTTCGTTCCCTGATTTCACCGTTTGCCAAGGCGATTGGTCGGGATGAGTCCTCGCGCACGCTGCGCCGGGTTTCCGGCCGTCGCCGATTTAGCTCCCTGGAGCAGTTGGAAGAGCGTCGTCTGATGACGACGACGGTCTTCGTGGATTTTGGGGAGAGCTATGCGCAACCAACTTGTCAGCGTCGGCGATTTGCGCCGCGACCTGATCGGCCCCGACATTGCATTTGGGCCGTATCAAGACACGGACCTGTTGCAGCTTACACCGTTGCGATCGGTGATGAATGACATGGCCGCGCAAGGCCAACGGATCGATCTCAATGACGACGGACGCGTAGATTCGACGGACTGGTTTCAGCTTCGCGATACGACAATGGCACTTGTCCGCCGGATATTTGAGCCGTTTGATATTAACGTCGAAATGGTATCGGCTGCCACCGGCACCGGCATCAAACAGATCATGCGCGAAACGCCGGCGACCCGACGGGTCAGTTTGATGCTTACGTGTTAGCAACGGGCATTTATAGCACGGTAATACCGAACGTACCGGCCGGTTCGCTGCAAGGATGGTTGGGCATCGCTTCGGGCGTGGACTTGATTCAAAACCTGCAGAACGTCACCGACGAGACGGTGCTGGTCGATGGCGAGTTTATGCTCGATTTCGCATTCAATGGTGGATACAACTACGCCGTCGCGATGGCGCATGTGATTGCGCACGAAGCAGTCCATACGCTCGGTCTCCGGCATATCAACTCAGGAGCATTCCTGCCGGGGCAGTTGGGAGTTGATCAAGAGCTGCTGTCCGATGCCGAGATCATTCGAGAAGGCGGTGTGTTTGGAAACGTCAACAACCTTTCGTTCATCACTCGTTTTCCATTGATGATGGGCGATGGTAACGCCGATACCGCCAACCTGAGGAATTCGTTTGAGCAGTTTGCCAACGATCCCGACATCGGGCTTCGCGCTGGTGCGCCGCAATATGTCACAGGCACAGGCGCATTTGACAGAATCTCAATCACGCGGATTGATTCGCAGACGGCCAGCGTCTCCATCCAAGCATTTCGAGACAGCACATTTACAGCGCCAATTGCTACAAACGGCAGCCATGGGTACGTCATCGATACTACGAATGGGATTGTGATCGACGGGGGGCGCGGATTAGATCAGATTTCAATCGATGCGTTATTGGGTGTTCCGGTGACTATCCGAGGCGGCCAGGGATTTGATCAGTTGATTGTCAACGGCGTTCCGGGGCTTGACGTTAGCTATACCCCAGACGGTTCTTATCAGTTCATTCCCGGCAATGAAAACTATGGATCGCCGTTTTTGAATGATCGTCGCCAATACGTTTCGTACAGCGGCACGGTGCAGGCGGGCGGTACAAATATCCGCTTCACTGAGTTCGACGACTTTGGCTCGATCACGCTAAACAACTTCCAGAGCCTGCTGTTCAACGGTTCGGAAGGCATCGACAACATCATCGTGCGCAGCCCGGTGGCAGGGACTGGCGAGGTCGAAGGCACGCTCTCCAACGTCGGCTTCGCGAATCTGCGCTTTACGAACGTCAACAGCGTCGTGATGCATACGGGCTTTGGGAACGCGAACGATAAGGTCGCGCTCGACACGGCCACCGCCACCGGCCTGAGTATTTTCAACCTGATGACCGGCGGCGGTAACGACGAATTGACTTTACGTTCAACAACGTATCCCAACAGCGGGTTGCACCTCGACTTTGGCGCCGGCGCCGACATTTTCAACATCGAAGGCAACGTCAACTGGACATTGACCGACACCACACTCAACACCACGACTCCGGGCGTGGTGCGTTTGGCGGGCATTGTTGGCGAGACTGCCAATTTCAAGGGGGGCGCCGGGGCCAACGTGTTTAACGTGAGCGGTTGGCATGGCAGCGGACGCCTGGCTGGTGAAGGGGGCAACGACACTGCGTTCCTTAGCCGTGACGGAATCTTCACCTATGGCGAAACATTCCTCAACGTGACCGGCGGCGGCTCGTACACGCTCAGCCAGATGGAATTCCTCGAGCTGGTCGGCGGTCCCGGGGTGAACACATTCATCGACCATGGCTGGAACGGCAAGGGTAACCTGCGCGGACTTGGCGGCAACGACATGGTCGCGCTCAGCCGCGACTCGCACGTGCAGCTCGGCAACAACTTCTATCTGGCGGGCAACAACGTGTTTTTTGGTACGATGGGCCTCGACAGCGTGGAGCTGGCGAGCATTACCACCGGCGCAGCCCCAACCAGATTGACGTTCGTGCCCGCACAACGCCCGCCTTTATTGACGGGGCCGGCGGCCAGGACACGATCGTTCACAACCGCGACGTGAACTTCACGCTGTCCAACAACCTGTTACAAGTCACGGGACCGGAAACGAACTTCTTCCAACTAGCTAACTTTGAAGTGGCGCACCTGAGCGGCGGCGCGGGAACAACACGATCACCATCAACCAGTGGGCTGGCAGCGGGTTCATGGTCGGCTCTGGCGGCGACGACGTTTTCAACATTGGCGGCGGTAACCTCGACACCGTGAACGGTTTCTGGAACATCCTCGGCGGCTTGGGCGCCGACCAGATTGTGTTGAACGATCATCTCAACGGTTTGCCGGCCACCTATGTTCTCGGCCAGTCCTCGGCGCACATCGCCGCGGGCGGTGGACGGCGGTTTGGCGCGGTGTATTTCGACGGTACTTCAGAAGATTTGCGTGTGAACGCGAGTACTGCGGCCAATCGGTCGGATGTGACGCCTAGCAATGGCACTCGATTTACAGTCGACGGTAATGCACCAACGGGCGGCGCCTTCGGTGACGAGGGTTTGTTGCGGACGCGGTTTGTCGGCGCCGGCATAACCACGACGCCGATTCCAAATGGTCGGCGTTACTCGTTTGCCAGCGGCCATCGCGACGTGATATTCGAAGAGACAGAAGTCTTCACGCAGGCGCAGTAGCACTGATGGCATGGTCGGGAGTCCGTTCCACAACGCGCTGGGTCTGCTGGCCGCGGCGTTGCCGGCACGCCAACGCTAACTCGTGCGTTGTTCGAGCTTCTCCTCGGCTGCGCTCTTGCGCATGTAGGTTGGCGCGAGCGACCATAGGTCGTGCCGCTCGCCGGTTTGGTAGCGCTTCCACGCGAGCTGTGCGACGGTCTCCGCTCGCGGCGCCCATTGGTCGGATGCAACAACTTCCACGCCGGCGGGCAAGTGAGGCCTAAGCTTCTGAAGCACCGGCCCCGTGACCGCGGTGCCGGCAGCGATCGACGCAATCCAGGCATCGTTGTCGAGTATCCTGCTCTCACCGCCTTGTAGCCAAGTGCCGTCGTGATCCCGCTCGAAGCCCGCCGCGATCACCTGCGAGCGCTGAGCGTCCATGGCAACCGCCAGCGATTCGCGCGCTTGGCAATCGCCTGTGCCGCGATGACTTCCAAAGCATTCACGCCGATTACGGCTGCTCCGGTTGCGTAGGCGAGCACTTTCGCCGTCGCGACACCCACGCGCAATCCGGTGAAAGAGCCCGGGCCGAGTGTGAGCGCGATGAGCTCGATGTCGGCGGCTTGCCAGCGAACCGCACCAAGTAAACGTTGGATCGCCGGTGCAAGCGACCGGGCACTCTGATGCGTGGCTGCTAATTCTAGTGTGAGAAGCAGCTTTTCGCCGTCAGCAGCAGCCACGGCGCCGCTTTTCCCGCTCGTCTCCAAGGCTAGAATTCGCATGGCGGGAAAGATAGTTCGCTGTAAAACGAAGTACAACGGGACACCCAACGGATACGGGCGATCGCTAATCACCCCGTCGGCGATCAAATAACCCACAAAATCGTTTGCGGCAGACCGGTACGTCGGCGGTGGCACGGAGCTAAGGACAAACCCAATCGACGCGGCAGGTGCAGCATCCGATGTTTAGTTAAGGGAATCGAGAAGCGCCGCCGGCGTGCCTTGACCCTCTTCGCAAGTCGTCTTAGACTGCCAGTTTAGCAAAATCCGCACATCCGGGCGTCAGGGCCGTCGGCCGCACTCCGTCCGCCTCATAAAGCAGGTTAGCCGAGCGTGAAGCGAGCTCTGATCAGCGACATCCACAGTAACCTCGAGGGCCCTCGAGGCGGTGCTGGCCGATATTCGCCAGCAGGGCATCAAAGAAGTGTACTGCTTGGGCGATATTATCGGGTACGGCCCCAACCCATGCGAGTGCATCGATCTGATCATGGAGTGCGATGTTTGCATCTTGGGCAACCACGACCAGGGGGCGCTGTTCGATCCAGAAGGATTTAATGCGGGGGCAGAACGGGCGATCTTTTGGACACGAGACCAACTGGAAAACTCGCGCGGAAACCCGGCCGTAAGAACTGCGAGATGGGAGTTTCTGGGCGAGCTGCCTCGGAACCGCCGCGAGAATGGCATCCTCTACGTGCACGGCTCGGCACGCAACCCGCTCAATGAATACGTCTTTCCGGAGGACATTTACAACCCGCGGAAGATGGAGAAGATCTTTGCATTAATCGAAAGCGCGTGCTTTCAGGGACACACCCACGTCCCGGGGATATTTACGCAGAGCCTCAGCTTTTTCAGTCCTGAGGAGCGTGATTATCAATATCGCCTGGCGGGTGAGAAAACGATGATCAACGTGGGCTCGGTCGGTCAGCCCCGCGACGGCGACCGACGTGCATGTTACGTAGTCTTGGAAGACGACTTGGTGGCGTTCCGGCGTGTGGACTATCCGGCCGAGGTCACGCGCGACAAGATCTATGCCGTCCCGGAGTTGGAGAACTTTCTGGGAGACCGGCTGCTCGTGGGGCGATGAGTTGAAATTGTGGCTCAGCGTGGCACGAAAACGTGCTGGCCGGGCTAATTCTGCAAACTGTCCGCGGCCCGCAGCATGTAACGGAATTGAGTTGGCTGTCCTTTTTCGGAAATCTGATCGTGCAACGACGCGTACTGCTGTTTATTGTTCTCTCGCTCGGCATCCTGGTTGGCAACGCCTACTTGCAGATGTGGCTGAAAGAGCGGAATGCGCCGGCGATTGCGGAGCAGAACGCGGCGGCTGACGCGAAAGCAAAAAAAGAGGACGCCGAAAAAAAGGCCGCGAAAGAAAAGGCCGACGCCAAGGCAAAGAACGAAGCGGCCAAGAATGGCGAACCGGCTGCAGCTCAAGCCGAGAAGCAGCCCGGCCAGGCGTGCGCCTGAGCCAGTGATTGAAGAACAGCATTTCTCGCTTGGTTCGGCCGACCCAGATAGCGCCTACCGAATGGTGGCTACGCTGACCAATCGGGCGCAGTGCTGGAGCGCGTTGAGTTGAATGAGCCACGATACTTGCAGCTTGAGGAACGGCATGGCTACTTGGGATACCTTGCTCCGATCGATGCGCCTGAGGGAGGTTGCCTGGTCCGGATCGTGGGAAATGGTACGCCGGCCGCGATTGCCGGCATCCAAGCTGGAGACGTGATCACGCGGCTCGGTGAAATCGAGATTAAGGATGCGGCGGGATACCTTGAAACGCTGTTAACGACGAGGCCCGGGCAGGAAGTTGAAATCACGGTTCGGCGCAAAGGAGCAAACGGCCAGGGGGGCAACGAAAAACAGGTGCTGCGAGCCACGCTGGTTCGCATGCCGGCCCAAGTGGTCCGCCCGGAAGCCGCAACCGAGCCGTTGCAAATCGTAAAACGCCGCGCACACGACCCCTTGTCGCTGTTGTTCACGCTTCACGAGGTGGACGGAAAACGGATAGCCGACGATGCGACGGAATTGGCCGGCATCAGGTTAAGGACTGGGAACTGGATGGGAGAGCGGATCGACGAGCGCACCGTGGAGTTTTCGCGCGAGGTGACGAAGCATGGTTTGCGCGTTGTGAAGCGCTTCCAGATTGCAAAATTGATGAGGCCAATCCCGACGCGTCGTATCACCTGTACGTCGATGTCCGAATTGAGAATCAAGGCGACGAGCCGCGGCTCGTGGCATATCAGCTTGATGGGCCCAATGGGCTGCCGATCGAAGGCTGGTGGTTTCTTCATAAGAATCGGATTTCAACCGAGTGGTTCACGTCGCTTGCGGTTCGCGACATGGCACTCCGATTCGAAGGGCGAGATGCGGGGTTGGTCAGCGGCTTGACGATCGCTGATGATAGCGCCGCAGCCATTCAGCAAGGAAACTGCGACTGCGCCATTGGTATATGCGGGCGTTGACTCGCAGTATTTTGCTTCGGTGCTTCTGCCGCAGTGCGCCAAACCCGACGAAATCTGGTTCGCTGACATTCGGCCGCTGCGCGTCGGCGATGTTCCTAACGACGCCTCGCGAAAGAAACTGACGAATGTTTCTTGTCGGCTTGTGAGCAACGCATTTAACATCACGCCTGAAAACCCGCTGACACACCGTTATCAGTTGTTCGTGGGACCGAAGCGGCCCGATGTCCTCGCCTCCTACGGCACCGACGGGACCACGCTTAGCCAACTTGTGTACTTTGGTTGGACGATCTGGGGCGTGGTCGCCCGACTGATGACGCAGATCCTGCACTTCTTCTACAGCTTTGTGGGCAACTACGGCATCGCGATCATCATGCTGACGGTGCTGGTGCGGCTATGCATGTTTCCCCTCAGCCGCAAGCAAGCGCTGGCCGCGCAGAAGATGCAAGACCTTCAGCCGGAAATGAAGCAGATCAACGAAAAGCACAAGGGCGAACAACGAGGCGCGGGCCCGCGCGATGCAGGAGCTTTGGCGGAAGCACAACTACAACCCGATGGGCGGGTGCCTGCTGGCTTTGGTCCAGCTTCCGATCTTCATTGGGTTGTACCGGGCTCTGATGATCGACGTGGAGCTGCGCGGAGCGCCGCTGTTTGGCGAGGCGGTGCGCTGGTGTTTCGAACCTGGGGCGCCCGACATGCTCTACGATTGGAGCGGCTGGATGCCACGGTTTATCGCCGACCCTGGGACAGGATGGCTGGGCCCGTTCTTCAACGTGCTGCCGATCATCACCATTGGATTGTTCCTGGTCCAGCAAAAGATGTTCATGCCGCCCGCCACGGATGAGCAAACGGCGATGCAGCAGAAAATCATGACGTACATGATGGTCTTCATGGGTTTTCTGTTTTACACGGTGGCGAGCGGCCTGTGCCTGTACTTCATTGCGTCGAGTTTGTGGGGCATCGGCGAAAAGAAATTGTTGCCGAAGTTAATTGGCTCGGGTCCCGCGAAGCCATTGGCGACGGCCTCGTCTGGACGGGCACCGGCTCTCGTTCCCAGTGGTGGCAATGGAGCTGCGCAGCGCGGACCGCAGCGGAAGAAGACATCGCGGGCGGAAATAAAGGCGCACCGGCCGCGTGGAGCCGCGACGCAGCATGTTTCATCTCGACGATACGATCGCCGCGGTCGCCACTGCGCCGGGCGGGGCTGGACGCGGCATTATTCGCGTCAGCGGCGTAGATGCACTCGGGTGTTTGCGGCGAAGCTATCGATTGCACGAGCAATGTGGCTGGCCGCCGAGCAAACGGCCACAGGTCTATGGCGGTGAGCTTCGTGGCTCGACTCCGGTTCCGTGCGACGTCTACGTTTGGCCGTCGCGACGGAGCTATACAAGGCAACCGGCGGTTGAGATTCACACGCTGGGCTCGACGCCAGTGCTTGAAATTGTGCTGCAATCGATGTGCAGCCAAGGAGCACGATTGGCGCGGCCGGGCGAGTTTACATTGCGAGCGTTTTTGGCCGGGCGGCTTGATCTGATGCAAGCCGAGGCCGTGCTGGGGGCGGTTGACGCAGACGATAATCGGGGGCTGCGGACCGCGCTCGATCAACTTGCGGGCGGTCTGTCAGCGCCTCTCCAGCACCTGCGCGGCGAAATGCTAGACCTGCTCGCCGATCTGGAAGCGGGGTTGGATTTCGTGGAGGAAGGCATTCAGTTCGTGTCGCGCGATCAATTGATCGCTCGATTGAGGACTGCCGCGGACGATGCGGAAAGGCTCGCGCAGCAGATGCGAGGCCGTTCCGCCAACCATTCCGAGCGGAGTGTGGTGCTATGTGGTTGGCCGAATGTGGGAAAGAGCACGCTGTTTAATGCGCTGTTGGGCCGTGACATCGCGATCGTGTCGTCGCGGGCAGGAACAACGCGCGATTACCTGCAAGCGGAGTTGGACATTCCGGGGAGCGAGTGCCTTCTGGTTGATACGGCAGGCGTCGATATTCTGGAACAACCAAGTGGAATTGATGCAGCCGCACGGCGATTTGCCAATCAGCAGCGTAAGGACGGCGAGATTATCGTGCTGTGCCTCGATTCAAGCCGGCCGATCAACGAACACGAGCGGCAACAATTGGCTGTCTGCGAGGGCAATATCGTCGTGTGGACCAAATGTGAACAGCTGCGAATCGGTGTATTGCCGTTTTCGGCGATCGAGACGAGTGCGGTCACCGGGCGCGGCCTGGATGAGCTACGTGGCGCAATCGCCAACCGGCTGGATGATCGAGACAACCAGGGAGGGGCCGTGGCGTCAACCGCCGCGCGGTGCAACGAGAGTATCATTCGCACTCGGAGCGGCATCGATGAAGCGATCCGGCTTGCTGAGACCGATTCCGGCGACGAGCTTGTGGCGGCGGAGATTGCGCGGCATTAGGAGAGCTAGGCAAGGTAGTCGGCGCCGTTTATACCGATGACTTGCTGGATCGTATCTTTAGCCGCTTCTGTATCGGCAAGTAGCCGCACTGAGCGTAGCTGAATCAGTCGTGCAATGTCGCCCATGTCGAGCATAGCCATGCCAACCGCCCCGTCGCTCCGTCAAGAACAACGCGGCCGCGATTCGTCGCCGGAGGAAATCGATGCAGCCATCAGCGATTTGCGCGTGGCGGCCGCGGCAGTCACTCAACTTACCTTCGACAAACTAATCCAGCTCGTCGAGCAATGTCTCGAAGGTACGCTGGCACACGCGGAAGCCTGGGTAATTGCAAATTGCGCCGCCAAGGGAATTGATCCAAATAGTCCGCTCGCCGGAGAAGAGATTGCGGCCGGACCGGTTGCTGTCGCGCGCTACCTGCGATTGTTACGCAGCACTTTCGCGGCGATGGCCGATGGCCTCCCTTCTCCACTCCCGGGACCGCTCGAGCACGGGCCCACAGGTCTATTGCGTGTACCGGTGCTGCCTTGCCGCGGTATGTTTGACTCGCTGTTGTTCCGCGGGTTTCAGGCACACGTCTGGCTGCAGCCGCACGTGACCAAGGAGAATCTTGCACAACAACTAGCCCCAGCGTGGCGAGCTGCCGCGGAACCTCGAGTATCCCTTGTCTTAGGGGCGGGGAATGTGTCGAGCATCGCGCCGACCGATGCAATGTACAAGCTTTTCCACGAGCGAAAGGCGGTATTGCTCAAGATGAATCCGGTCAACGAGTACCTCGGCGAAATCCTGGAGCGTGCGTTTCGCCCGCTGGTTGACCAAGGTTTTTTGCGATTGGCCTACGGCGGCGCCGACGTTGGCGGTTACGCCGCGCAACACCTGGGCGTGGACGATGTACACATAACGGGCTCGGTCCATTCGCACGAGGCCATTGTATGGGGGGGCGATCAAGCCGAGCGCGAGCGGCGAAAGTCCGCAGATGAGCCTCTGCTTAAGAAATCACTTAGCAGTGAATTGGGGAACATCACGCCATGGATTATTGTGCCAGGCCCCTATTCCGAGGCTCAACTTGATTTCCAAGCCGAGAATCTTGCCGCAAGCATCGTGAACAATGCGTCGTTCAATTGCATTGCTTCGAAGGTAATTGTCACGCAGCGCAATTGGCCGCAGCGTCACCAATTTTTGGAACAAGTCCAGTCAATCCTCGACCATGTTCCGCCGCGGCGCGCTTACTATCCGGGAGCGGCAGAGCGGTTCGGCCGTTTTGCCGGTGCAGGGCATTCGTGTGCGATGGGCGATTCGCTGCCGTGGACGCTGATTCGCGACGTATCGCCGGACGGCGACCCGTTATATTTCCGCGAAGAGTCGTTTGTATGTGTGACCGCCGAAACCGCGCTGGACGCGGGTTCGCCCGAGGAATTCCTCGATCGCGTTCCGGACTTTGTCAACGAGCGGCTGCGCGGGACGCTTGGGGCAACGATCGTCGTGCACCCAAAACTACGCGAGCAGCCGGGCGGAGAAGCTCGATTACAGCGTGCGATCGGCCGACTGCGTTACGGAACGGTGGCTGTGAATCATTGGTCGGGCCTCGGATACGCAATCATGAGCGCTCCGTGGGGGGGCTATCCTGGCGCATCGCTTGCCGACCCACAAAGTGGAATTGGCTGGGTCCATAATACGTTCATGCTCGATGGCGTCGAAAAGACGGTGATCGAAGGGCCGCTGACGGTTTGGCCCAAACCGCTTTGGTTTCCCTCGAATCGCATGTCGAACCAGCTTGCCTGGCGGCTACTGTCGATGTATGCAAGGCCGTCGGCGTGGAAGCTGCCCGGGTTGCTGCTGACCGCGCTGCGCGGTTAGGACCGACGCCGCGTCGTGGGAGGTGGCGGCGCGATCCTCTGTTTGTGAACCTTTTTGGCTACTGCCAGTCTGTGGTACAAGCTCTTTGGGCCGATTGGCGGCTCCGGTATATTTGCAATGTTGCTTGTTCTGTATCACTCGCATTGAAATTCTCACATGGTACGCGTTGCCATCCTGGGCGCTACGGGCTATACCGCCCTGGAGCTGATCAAGATTCTGTTGCGGCATCCGCAAGCACAGATCACGGTCCTGACCAGTCGTCAGGAAGGCAACAAGCATGTTTCGGCGGTTCACCCGACGCTGGCCGGGCGGCTGGACTTGCGACTTGAAGATCTGTCGCCGATAGAGGTTGCAAGCCGTGCCGATTGCGTGTTTGGATGTCTTCCGCATGGCGTGACCGCGGACATCGTCCCACAATTACTTTCGGCTGGCACACGTGTGATCGACCTCAGCGCCGACTATCGGCTGGACGACGAAGAAACCTACGCCGAGTGGTATGAACACAAACATCCCGACGCGGAGCGCCTGGGCAAGACGGTCTACGGATTGCCGGAGCTATTTCGGGATAGGATTCCGGTTGCGGACCTGGTCGCGAACCCAGGTTGTTACACAACGACCAATATTCTGGCGATCGCGCCGTTGGTTAAGGCCGGGATGATCGAGTTGGACGACATCATCATCGACGCCAAGAGCGGCATTTCCGGCGCCGGTCGCACGCCGAAGCTCAATACTCTCTTTCCGGAATGCAACGAGAGCATCGTGGCTTATGGCGTCGGCAAACATCGGCATACTCCGGAAATCGAACAGATCGTCGCCAGAGCCACGGGCCGAAAACCCACGATTATTTTCACGCCGTATTTAGTGCCGATGGATCGTGGGATTCTCAGCACGGTGTATGCCCGGCCGGTCGGAAAGCCTTCGCAGGAAGACGTGTTGGAGTGCCTGCAAACGTTTTACCGTAACGAACCGTTTGTAAAGATCGTGGATCATTTGCCGGGCTCTAAGGACACGACCAATACAAACTTCTGCCACATCACGGCGCGCGTTACCGGAGGCCGCGTGTTGATTTTCAGCGCACTTGACAACCTGATCAAGGGGGCAAGCGGCGCTGCGGTGCAGAACTTTAACCTGATGTTTGGATTTGAAGAAACCACGGCGCTTTTGTAGCTGATTTGATCAAATGCTTGCCATCCCTAAAGGCTTTCGCTTTGCCGGCGTTCATTGCGGGATCAAGCGCAATGCGGACCGATATGACTGCGCGCTTGTAATTTCCGACCTTTCAGCCGTGGCGGCCGGCGTATACACCACGAACCTGGTATTTGCGGCGCCGGTTGCGCTCGATCGCGCACGAACGCCCGCGGGGGATATTCGCGCGGTGGCCATCAATTCGGGAAATGCCAACGCGTGCACCGGTGAGCGCGGATTGCGCGACGCAGAGCGCATGGCTGAACTGGCAGCCAAGGCCTGTGAAGCATCGGGTGAACAGGCCCTTGTTCTTTCGACCGGCGTCATCGGCGAGTACCTGCCACTGGACAAGATCGCCCACGGAATTGAGATGTGCGCCGCTCGGCTTGCGGTTTCGGAACAGGCATTCGTCGATGCCGCGCGGGGGATGATGACCACGGACACCGTCCACAAAGTGGCGGGCAGCACGTTGTTGCTCGGCGGCCGAACCATTCAGATCACGGGCATGTGCAAGGGGGCGGCGATGATCGCGCCGAACATGGGCACGATGCTCGGGCTGATCGTGACTGACGCTTCGCTCACACCGGCATCCGCACAGCAGTCACTTTCGCGCGTTGTCGAAGAAACGTTCAATTGTGTTAGCGTCGATGGGCACATGAGCACCAACGATACCGTATTGCTCTTGGCTAATGGCGCCGCTGGCGGACCATCGCTAACAGGCGATGAACTTGTTGAATTTGAGCGCGCTCTGCTGGATGTCTGTGGCGCGTTGGCACGAGCCATCCCCGCTGACGGGGAGGGCGCCACGCACCTGATCACAATCGACATAACCGGCTGTGCATCGCGGGCGGCGGCCAGGCGAATCGCCAAGACCGTCGCCGACAGCCCGCTCGTAAAATGCGCGATCCACGGCGCCGACCCGAACTGGGGTCGGATTGTGTCCGCGGCGGGCTATGCTGGCGTCCCATTCGATCCCGCCAAGGTCAATCTTCGGCTCAATGGACACGAACTCTATCGAGCGGGCGCTCCGGTCGCCTTTCACGCCGAACAGGTTTCCGCGTCGATCCGCGAAAACCGCGAGACGCACATCGAGCTCGGATTTGGTGAGGGGAACGAAGGTGTCCGGTTCTATACGGCCGACTTAACCGCGGATTACGTCCAGCTCAACGCCGATTACCACACCTAACCTCAACAAACCGGCCTTCTCGCAGGTTTGACGCACCGTTAAACTCTTGCCGGTTTTGACTGTCTTTCCCCGCTTGCGCCAAGGAGGGCACATGCCTGCCTCCCCCATCCACAGCCACCGACGCCTGTGCGTGGCAATGATTGTCCGCAACGCGGCGGATTCCATTGTCCAATCGCTGGAAAGCGTCCGTGACGTGGCCGACGAGATCGTCGTCGTTGATACCGGCTCAACCGATCGGACGCGTGATCTCGCCGTGTCGCGCTCCACTCGCGTACTCGACTTTGTCTGGTGCGACGACTTTTCTGCCGCCCGAAACTTCTGCCTGGATCAGATAACCGGCGACTGGGTTTTTTGGCTCGACACTGGAGAGCGCTTGGCCGATGAGGCGGCACGAACGCTGAGGGCCTTCGTCGATTCGCAGGCCGACGCTCGCACCGCGTACTTGGTCATGGTTCAGGTCCCTCCGGGGCCGTCACAAGCGTGCGGACAACAAGCCGCGCGGCTGCGACTACTGCCTAATCATCCTGAAATTCGATTTGCCGGACGCGTCCGAGAAGACATCAACGCTGCAATTGCATCACTTGATACGTCAGTCAAGCTTGCGCCAGTTTCCATTCAGCGAACAGTTTCTGAACACGATCCAGTGACAATACAGTCGCGCGCTTCGCGGAACTGCGCATCTGGCCGCTTTGGCAATTGCCGAGAAGGGACCCCGACCGGCGCCGCTTCTGGCGATCGCCGATTCCTGCGTCAAACTCGGCCAGTTGCAACACGGGCTCGATTTCTTCGCCCAGGCGTTGAAGCTGGCGCCACGCGATTCGACGGCCGCACTTGAGGCCTTTTATGGCATTCTGGCAGCCTTGGACGAGGTCCCCCAATCACTCGAGAAGCAGGTCGCGCTTTGCAACGAGGCGCTGCAAGTCTTTCCATTCGACGCTCAATTGTTGTGCGCGATGGGGAATTATCTTCAACAGCAGGGAAGGATCGACCTGGCTTGCCGGTCATTTGAAGCGGCAGTGCGCTTCGGCCAGGTGAATCCGGAAACGTGGCATCTCATCGACCTCGGCGAGGTCGCCACATCGTGCTATGCCCGTTGCCAAGAGCTATTGGGACGTTTAGAAGCAGCCCTCGAAACCCTCCGCGACGGGGACGTACGGTTTGCTGGCTCAATTCGATTGCGCCGGCAGATCCTCGATCTCTATGTGCGTCATGATCGGCGTAAGGAGGCACTCGACGAGGTCAACCGGACGCCCGTTGAAGCATCACAGCGCGAGGCCCTGCGCCGGCCGTGCGCGGCGCGTGCCTGGCGGCTAAGGGGAATTGCGTTGCCGGGCTGGCGTATTTGCAGGCCGCATTCGGTTCGGGCTGTCGCGACGTCTTGTGCCTGCGCTGGTTGACGATGGCATCTCTAAACACCGGAGACTTGGACGGAGCGCAATGCGCCCTCGACGCATGGCAGCTTATGGAAGGCGACCAAAGGGAACCGCAGCAGTACCTGCTCGAATTGCATCACATGCGGCTCGTCACAAACTCGCCCATTAATCAGGAATGCATACGGCGATTGGACTCAAATTCCGAACTACTTCAAAGCGGTGGAATACACATCGGCCGATACGCGGGGCGCCAAAACGCCGACACGCAGCACTAACTTGCCGAGCCGAGACCGTGCACGGCCCTCTCTCGCGGTTGTTTCAACCGCCTTCGATCCAGCGACTTGCGGTTTGGCGCGAATGGCGATAATTTGAAGGGCTCTCGCCACTCGACCACGACCAAGGAAGTACTGGGCTAAAGATCGTACCCGCCTGGATGATTGCGACAAGCAACGAGGCCGCTCATGCTCATGGAGATCGAACCCTTTCACTGTTTTTCTTCAAACCAGCGCGCGCCGCACTGGCGCAACGGGCTGCCCGTTTTGCTCTCCGATGATAATGGCGAGGAGGACGAGGATGGCGACGAGGATGAGGATGCGCTCACGGAGGAAGAGCACACCTTCGAACCGGACGACGAATTTGACGAAGAGGACTTCGACGATGATTTTGACGAGGACTTTGAAGAGGATCTCGACGAACACGACCTGCCAGACGATAACATTCGACCGGTGCCTGAGCAAAGCGCCGACGACGAAGAACTAATTGACGAAGACGAGGATATCTAGGTGTATTTCGGGGGAATGGATTTCATCATGCAAGTTTGCGATATCCGAAATGCCAACGCTTTGACCGTAGGTTTCATCGGTATGATGCGCACCAGCCTCGTAATCTTTAGTTTCGCCTTCCTTTGCCTTGGAGGATGCGGAAAATCCGCAACGTCCCTTGTCGAACGCCAGGCGACGGCTTTAGAGGAGGCCGCGGAAATTCTTAAGGAAATCGCCGATAACAAGCCGAGCGACGCCGACGTCCGCGAGTCGCCTGCCCTTCAACAAAAGTTCCGACGGTTGGGACAACTTCAACGGCAGATTGATAAGCTCGTCAGAGCCACAACCGAGGCAAAAGTCTCGGACGACGCTCGCCGTGCGCTGGAAGACACGCACCGCGAGCGGATGGCAAGTGCCGCCAAGGACTTTCACACACAGTTAGCGCGCGTGCGCGAGCTGAAGTTGAAGACCGGGGGGCTGAGCGATCTGGAAGCACTGCTATTCGTCGAGTCGTCCTGATCCCAGCGGTTCAGCGCGAACGAGAATTGCCCTAGTACGCGTTCTGCTTTGAGAAGACTGTGAAGATCGTCCTCACGAGAATCCTCACGTCCAACCACGGAGACCACTCGCGAATATATTGGTGGTCAAACTCCACGCGCTTCTGCATTTTGTCTAATGTATCAGTCTCGCCGCGCCACCCGTTGACCTGCGCAAGTCCGGTGATCCCGGGTTTCACTTTATGGCGCAGCATATACCCCTTGATCACTTTTCGATAGCCTTCGTTGTGTTGACTGGCATGTGGCCGGGGTCCGACCAGCGACATCGACCCGTCCAGCACGTTGAAGAGTTGAGGCAACTCATCGAGCGATGTCCGCCGCAACACCGCCCCGAGCCTGGTCACGCGCGTATCATTTTTCGTTGCCTGGCGAATATTGTCTCCGTCTTCGCAAACAGTCATCGTGCGGAACTTCCAAACCTTGATTGGCCGGCCATCCAGTCCGTATCGCGTTTGGCGGAAAAACACCGGCCCGCGGGATGTGAGCTTGATCGCCGCCGCAACGACCATCATTGGCACGGCGGCAGTTGCCAGGAACAAACTTGCAAGCGCCAAATCGGCCACGCGTTTTACCAACCCATCGACACCGTAGAACGGGTTCTCGAAGACACTGACTGCCGGTAATCCACCGATGTTGGTCCAGCGGGAGTGAAGGAGTTCGAACACGAAGAAGTCGGGTACCACGTAGACCGACGCGGTCGTATCACTCAAGGCGGCCAGCACGTTCTTTATTCGGCCTTCGGCCCGCATGGGAAAGGCGATGTACACGTTGTCAATTCTCCCGCCGCGCGCTTGTTCGACAAGCTCGGCGAGTGTCCCCAGCCGCTTGCCTAAATCTTTGGGAAGCCGCGGCAGACGGTCGGCCGTGCGGTCGTCAAAAAACCCCGCCAGCTTGAGGCCCAGCTCGGGCGATTGCCGGATGTTGCGGGCGAGCTGAAACCCGAGTTCATTGACGCCGACAACGGCATATTTCCGCGTGTTGACGCCTTTCGCCCTTAAAGTGTAGAGCAACATGCGGATCGCGATCCGCACGACGATCAATGAAACGGCTGTGACCGAAAACCAAAGGATGGCGACCGTTCGACTCATCTGGCTTTCGTAGCCGAAGGCAAATCCCACCACCATGGCCGCGGGTAGGGTCGTGACCCATGTGACGAGCGTGCACGACAGCTCGCGTTCGGTCGCCACTCCGCGCCAACTACGGAACAGCCCAGTCATTTCCGCAATCAGGTAGTAGATGACCACGCATGCAGCACCCGCAGCAAGCGCATGGTCCGACCGTTCGGCTGCGCCTGACCACTGTGCGACGACCAGGCCAAGCGCGATCACCACGGTATCCGTGCATCGGTGGACGGTGTCACTCCATGACCAGTGAGGGTGGATACGAAACTTTGACGACGACATGGCGCGGTCCTGACGGTTGTTCGGATGGCGGATCCGCCACACGAGATCGAGAGGCGAATTCGCCTAAAAGTTAGCTCACCGCTGGGAAGTTGGATCGGTTGAGGCACTAACAGCCATTTCACGGAGTTGGTTCTATCGGCCGTGCTCGGAATTCCGGCTTTGCCGACCGTTCGCGTAAGCCAAAGTCGGCGCTGGGCGAAAGCGGAATTCGCCTTGGTGCCAACACGTTGCCGAAGCTACATGTGAGACCGTGTCCTTAGACGACTTCTCCAAGATGGGAAGGGCGACCTGCGGCACGATCGACAACACGGACCTTCGTTGGGCATGGATGCGCCACGGTTGGCCTAGCCGACTCTTGCGGACGGCAGGCTACTCGCTACCACACCCGGTGCGCGTCATGCCTGAACAACGCAGTTTGCGGTTCGATTTGTTGGCGCTTGCGCTGTTTGCGTTTTGCGTCTTTTTTGGT
Source organism: Pirellulales bacterium (assembly GCA_963829655.1). GTDB lineage: Bacteria > Planctomycetota > Planctomycetia > Pirellulales > JALHPA01 > JBBDYH01. The sequence goes on along the minus strand of CAWHJG010000003.1, from coordinate 444,174 downwards.
GTTGCGCTGGCAACCTACAATCCGGCCGACTTTCCCAGTACGGTCACCTATCCGCCACCGGGTGCGGTTTCTAACTCGTGCGGGCGCTCTGGAGCCTTTGTTGCCGAGTGGACGTTCCGGTTGTTCGGCGTTTCCGCCTGGTTTGTGCTGGTATCGCTTTCGGTGCTCGATGCACTGTTGTTGCGGAGACGGAAAATCGGTGAGCCGGTGATCCGGACGATCGGCTGGCTGATGGCCCTAGTCGGGATTTGTACGCTCGCGTCGCTGGTAATCGCGCGACCGGCGACCGGTCCCGTTATCGGGCCGGGCGGTTATGTGGGAGCGGCAGGTCGCACGATCCTGGAAATGAACTTTGCCGCCATCGGGTCGTACGTGCTAACGCTGAGTGTGATGGCGGCTGGGTTGCTCCTTTGTACCGACTATGTGCTGGTTCGTCTGACGGCGCTGGTGGTCGGCAAGCCGACCGTGATTGCGGCGCGGCTCGGTCATCGAGCGCTTCGTGGCGGGCGCGCTTTCCTTAAAAGCAATCGTTCCGCAAATCGATGGCCCGCGAGTGAAGAGCAAGGCCAAGCGGTCCGAAGTTGAGGAGCCGGCCGACTCGGAAGATAAGGAATCCGAGCCGTCGATCAAAATGCGCGGGAAACGGGCAGTGGAGGACGCCACTATTGAAAAGCACGAGGAGAGTGACGCTGAAGAGCTCGACGAGGACGAGTCTGACGAAACCGCTGCGAGCCTGAAGGGCGCCGCCGCGGTTGGCAAGCCCACAATCGGCGAGCGACTGGCCTCGGCGCTGCGGATTAAAAACCGGGGCAAAAACGACGATCGTGAGCAGATTATTTCCGAGTTGGATGCTGCGGCACGGCGCGAAGACGACACCAGCGAGTACGAACTTCCGCCGATTGAGCTGCTGCTTCCTAACGAGGTCGTCTTCCAGGAAGAGCACGAGAAGGAGGTTCGCGAAAAGGCGAAGAAGCTGGAGCTGACGTTCGCCAACTTCGGCTTCAAAGTAAAGGTCGTCGAAATTGAAACGGGACCAGTAATTGCCCAATACGAAGTGGAGCTGGAGGCAGGTCTACGCCTTTCGAAGATCACCAGTTTGGCCGACGACCTGGCAATTGCGCTGCGCGTACCGAGCGTCAGAATTGTCGCGCCGATTCCCGGAAAGAATACGGTAGGGATCGAAGTCCCGAACGCTTCGCGGCAGCTTGTACGACTGAGGGAAGTGATCGAGGAAACCAACGGCAAAGCCAAGAAGATGCGGATCCCGGTGTACTTGGGCAAGGACGTGGCCGGGAACCCCATGGTCATCGATCTGACAACGCTGCCACACCTCCTGATCGCCGGCCGCACGGGAACCGGCAAAAGCGTTTGCTTGAACTCGATCATTGTCAGCATGCTCATGTCGCGGCGACCGGATGAAGTGAAGATGCTGATGATCGACCCGAAGATGGTGGAGCTGAGCCCGTATAAGCGGCTGCCGCATTTGATGCACCCGGTGGTGACCGATATGCGGAAGGCCGAGGCCATCCTGGCATGGGCAGTCGAGAAGATGGAGGAACGGTATGCGCTGTTGGCGGCGCGGGCGTTCGCCATGTGAGCGTGTACAACCAGCTTGGCGAAGAAGAACTGATGGATCGGTTGCAGCCGGAGAACGACGAGGAGCGGTCGAGCATACCGCTCCATTTGCCGTACATCGTGATCGTGGCCGACGAAATGGCTGATTTGATGATGACCTCGGGGAAGGAAGTGGAGCAGCACATCATTCGACTGGCCCAGAAGAGCCGGGCGGTGGGTATCCATTTGATCCTAGCCACGCAGAAGCCGACGGTGGACGTGATCACCGGCTTGATCAAGTCGAACCTACCGGCACGGATCGCGTTCCAAGTGGCGAGCCGCGTGGACAGCCGCGTGGTGCTTGATGAAATGGGCGCCGAGCGGCTGTTGGGGAACGGCGATTTGCTGTTCTTGTGGCCCGGCACCAGCATGCTGTTGCGCGGGCAGGGGACGTACCTGAGCGACGACGAGATCAACAAGGTCGTGGACTTTGTGGGGACGACCGAACCGCAGTTTGCGAAGGAACTTGTGGCGCTCCGTCCGAAGAGCGACGACGCCGCCAAGGGTGGGCTGAGCTTGCAGAATCGCGATGAACTGTATGAGACGGCCGTGGACATCGTGATTCGCGAGGGGCGCGGCAGCGTGTCGCTATTGCAGCGGGCGCTGGGGATTGGATACGGGCGGGCGGCGCGGCTGATTGACTACATGGCGGAGGATGGAATTGTTGGTGAATACAACGGTTCGCAAGCGCGCGAGGTGCTGATCACGCTCGAACAGTTCGCGGAAATGAGCGGCGCGACCACCGAGCCCGAACCGCCAGCGCCGGCGGCAAAGCCCAAGCGGAACGTGATCCTGCCCGAACGCGGCGCGGAACTGGATGAGCAAGAGGAAGTGGAGGACGAGGACGACGATGGTGACGATGATCCGCCGCCGATTCGGGGGCCGCACACGCGGGGGAAAAATGCTGCGGGCTTCGGCGATCGGCTGCCGCTAGAGCCGCGAAGTAAGGGAAGTTTTGGAGCGCGGATGGAGGCGGATGAAGCCGAGGAGATCGAGGAGGACGAGGAGTTGGAGGACGAGGAGTGCCAGTCAGACGAGGATGAGACAGACAGTGATGACGCCGACGACGCGACAGTTGACGAAGACCGATACGCGAACATCAACCCGGCGCTATTGGCTCGGTTGCGGCAGAAACGGTCACAGGTTCGGGAGCAGCGGCTTAGACGGTCGGCATGAGATCATTTTTGAGTCATCAGAAATTGGATTAGCTGATAAAAGTCTGAATCGCTGAGCTGTTCGGCGACATTGGCGGGCATTGGAGAGAGCGGGGCGACGGTTCTTGATGTGATCGTGTCCGCGGGGATACGGATTTCTTTGCCCTGATTGTCGGCCAGAACGAGCACCTGGCCTTCTTCGCGCAGCACCAGACCCGTTTGCGAGCGGCCGTCGTCTGTGTCGATTGTCGTGGCGCGGAAGGCCTGATCGACGCTACGATTGGGATCCAGCACGTCTTCGATAAGGCGCTCGACGCCGCGTTTGCCGATACCGTCAAGATCGGGGCCGATCTTGACGCCTTCGCCCGCAAGTTTGTGACACGTGGCGCAGGTTTTGGTGAAGACCTGCTTGCCGGCGGCGATGTCGCGAGTTGAGCGGCCGAAGCCGCTCGTGTGCGCGATGACAAGCTGGCGAAGACGGTCGTCATCGGCTGGAAGATTTTCAGAGAGCTTCTTGATTCGCTCTGGTAGCGCGTCGTGCTTGAGTTGGCCAAGACGGGCAACAACTTGCTGGTTCCTTAGGACGGACATGGGCGCTTTGCCGGTTTCGATCGCAGTGATCAGCAACTCCGCCGGTTTGGCGCCGTTTGCCAGGGCAACGGCGACGTCAACGGCCAAACGTTCGGGAACGTACGGCAGTTGGGACGCAAGCGCCTGGTGGGCCGGCTCGTTGTTGATCGAACCCAGGGCTTGGGCGGTCTTCTGGCGAATGGCGATCGGCTCGTTGGCGCGTGAAGAGTTCGCCGAGTATCTTGACACTGCCGGCGGCGTCGCAGGCGACGCAGGCGTCGATGGCCGCGGGTCGGATGTTCTGGAACTTGTCGCCCGAGGCAACGGCTTCCAGCTTATCGCGGACGGATGCGAGACGCATTTCGCGGGCCAGCTCGATGCCTTGATTGACCTCGCGCTCGCGCTGGGACGCAAGCAGCGTTGCAGCGACGGCGTTAGCCCAGTCGATCAGCTCTTTGGGTGTAACTGCGCCGCGTGCTTGGAGGTTATTGTGGACGACGGCCAGAACGGCGCGTTCGCGCGAGGTTGGCTGGTCGCGGAGTTTTTCGGTCAATTTGAAGGCATCGGCCAGTTTGTCGGCAGGTAGATGGCGCACCACATGGCCGAGCATCTCGTCGAAGCGGGGCGTTCTCTGTGGGTCCTTCTCTATGTAGACCAAAACGAACGTGGCCGCTTCGCTAGAGGGAATACCGAGGCTGACGTCGGCAATTTGCGGGAAATTGTCTTCGTCCTTGGCCGACGGTGTTTGGTACGCGTCGGGGTATTTGAAGCAATCACGAAGGGCGATTCGAAGGGCGTGGGTTAGATGCGTGTCCTTGTCGGCGATTGATTTCCGTTCGGAAAGGAGGATTGGAATGAACAAAGGAGTGGCTGCGCCAAGATGCTCGAAGGCCGCGCGGCGGACCATGGGATCTTTGTCTACGAGTCGCCCGACGAATTGCTGGCAAGAGTGGCCGTTGATAAATCCTGTCCGGTCCGTGGTCGCGACGCCGGCCAGGGCGCGAACGGCGTGAGCGCGAACGATCGGCTCATCGTCTCTTTTCAGGAGGCGGATGAACTCGTCGTCCATCTTGCCGGGCTGAGTGAGGATGTAGGTCGCATGGGTGCGCTGGTTAGCGGTCAACCTGTCGAGCTGTGGGAGGATTCGCGGAATGGACTCAGCGGGGAAGCGGTCGCGAATTTCGTGCGTGGCCGTGGTGCGAACGACGAGGTTGGGATCGTCGAGCTTGGCGATCAGAGCATCCAGGTCGAGCTTGGTGAGGTCGGGGAGCGAGAGCGGCGTCGCAGGCTTGTCCGGCGCGCCCTTGTATACAACGCGCCAGATCCGGCCGCGCGTGCGGTCGCGCTTGGGGTGGTCGAGCGGGACTTCGTAGTGGCCGATGATGCAGTTGTAGAAATCGGCGATGTAAAGTGCGCCGTCGGGACCAAGCTCGAGATCGACAGGGCGGAACCACGGATCGTCGCAGCGGAGGAAGTCGGGCTGTTCGATGGCCTTGGGGGTCGAGCCGGTCCACTCGAGCTTGTCGTGGTTGACGCGATGGGTGATTGGGTTGCCGATGAACAGCGTATCGCGGTATTCGGACGGAAAATGGTCGGCGGCGTAGTAGACGATACCCGCGAGGCCGGTCGAGCCGTGTGCGTGGCTCATCATTGAGGGGCCGTAGCCGAGGCCGTCGTGTGGTTTGCCAAAGCTGTCGTAGTAGGTGCCGCGAATGAGTTGGTAGGCGGGCAGCGTGTGGCAGTCGGTGGAGAACAAGTTTCCAAACGTATCGAAGGCGAGGCCGAACGGGTTGACCTGGCCGCGGGTGAAGAGCTCGATCCGCGAGCCGTCGGGCCGGAAGCGGTACACGTTGCCCGAGTTCATGTGGACTTCGTGGCCGTCGCGGCCTTTAACGCGCGAGTCGTTGGCGAAGCCGTGGCAGGCGTAGATCCAGCCGTCCATGCCGCGGACAAAGTTGTTGTTCATCCCGTGGGTGTCGCGGTTGTCGAACGGGCCGAGCAGCACCTCGCGCTTTTCGTAGTTGCCGTCTCCGTCGGCGTCAAAACACTTGTAGATGTTGGGGATACTGTAGACGAGGAGTTCGCCGGACTTGAGCGGCAGTACGCCGATTGGGATGTTGAGCTTGTCTACGGCGACGGAAACTCTGGTGGCGCGGCCGTGGGCGTTGATGGCGTCTATGCGGCGGACGGTGTTGCGCGGGGTGGCATCGGGCTTGGCGGCGTATGGGTATTCGATGGATTGCGAGAAGTAGAGACGGCCCGCTGAGTCGAAGGCGAGGTTGATTGGTTTTTGGACGTCGGGCTCGGCCGCGACAAGCTGGATCTCGAATCCGGGAGGCAGGTGGAACGTTTTCTGTTGCTCCTCGGGCGAGAGCGGCGGCGTATCGACGACGAGCGGAAAGTCTTCGGCCGCGGCGTTTGCGGCGACCAAGCAGAAGAGGGCGAAGAGATAGATGCGGCGTGTGGGCATGGTTGATCAAGCGGCGGGGAGCGGGAGGAAGACTTATTGGCCTATTGTAAATGACGGATGTGCGTGTGTCTGGTGACCTGGCGGCGAACTGATTGCATCGATTGAACCCTCGGCGTCGTGAGGTATTTCACGCAAAGCCGCGAAGTCGCAAAGAGAGAGCGAAGGTCACACATCGACCGCTGCAGGTCGGATGATGGTACCAGGGGACTTTTGGCGCAGCGCGATTTTTTGCAGGGGGGGCCCCGTTTTGTGCGCCGAAATGCAATTTTCGGGCGTCGCGGGGTTTTTCGGAAGTAGTGATGCGTGAGCGGGTTATGAAATTTGGGATCATGGCTGGGCAGGCGAGTTTTGAACATTTGCTTGTTTTTGGTTCATTGTGCAGGGCAAACACTGGGATCCTTGACAAGAACGCGTGGTTTCGTGGAAGTATCGGCGACATTTATGATATTATAGCTACTAGTGTTTATTTGTCAACGACACGTGGCTTGGCCGAGTCCGGACGGCTGCGAATGGTAAACGGACCGGTGGCGCCGCCCCCCGGGGACCCCATGCCAGCATTTTCTGGTGTATCTGAATGGCGGCTTCACAAACAACGCCGTAGTTTAACGGCAGTCTCCGGCTTTCTACATCAGACGTTACAATGGCTATGGGTTGGTGGCAGCAAACTTAGTTGCGGAGGATCGGTTGTGGCGGAAGCCGAACTATTACAGCGAATCACGGTTAATCCGGCCATCTTTGGCGGGAAGCCCATCCTCCGGGGGCGTCGGCTGGCAGTCGAGCACGTGCTCGGAATGCTCGCGGCCGGCGACGATGTAGATACAATCCTCGCGGGTAACCAATGGCTGGAGCGAGCGGACGTTCAAGCGTGTCTTGTCTATGCGACCGCCAGTCGGGCGCGAACGCATTGAACCGCTGACCATTGAAACAGGAGCGATTGAGTGAAGCTCCTGTTGGACTCGTGCGTGTGGGGTGGCGCCGCGCTGAACTTCGGGCGGCGGGACACGACGTCGTGTGGACGGGCGACTGGCCGCAGGATCTCGGAGACGAGCAGATCCTTGCTCATGCGCATTCCGAACAGCGAATCCTAGTAACGCTCTGCGAATACGGCAAAAGACTGAGTAAGTTTCAAGAGGGGTTGGCCGACGAATCGAAGTGAGGTGGATTCCATGAAACGCTTCAACATTGTCGTACCGAAACCGGATGGTGGGGTCGAGTTTTATCCGATGAAGCAATGGTTGCGGCAGCACCCTGAGCGGGTTCCTCCCGGTCTGGATCCGACTTCGAGCACATCACATCAGCTTCGGAGCGGACTCCTGAAGTCGGGCTGGACGGCCCCGGAAACGTTGAGCGAGGTGCGGTTAATTCCCCCTGGTGGAAGTGTTTCCGATACATTGGTTGAACAAGTCCTGGGCAGCGAGGCTAATTCCAATGAAGAGGAGACGGAAGAGGCATCTTTTGGTCTAGAGTTTCAGCTCCGGGATTTCATTGCTCAGAACATCGGTGCGATTGATGTCGCCGGGAAAAGATTGCGACTCTATGTTGACCCAACCGGGCGTGACGGAATCGAATTTCCGACTTCAGTTGGTCTGATTGATATTCTGGCCGTGGATGACGCAGGTAACTTTTTTGTGTTCGAGCTAAAACGTGGTCGCACACCGCATTACACAATGGGCCAACTAACGGGCTACATGGGTTGGGTACAACAAACAATCGGCAGAGAAAAGAGCGTAAATGGCATCGTTGTCGCGAAGGAAATAAGTGAGAACCTTCAGTATGCCGTTTCGGTGGTTCCGAATGTGATGCTTTTCGAGTATGAAGTGGCATTCCACTTGAAGCCGGCGCAAAAACTCAAATGACTAATTCCGAAGGCGTTTCGAGTATGAGCCGCTGCCGCCGGAAATGATCGTGCCGGCCCGTCGGGCCTCTGTGTGATTCTCTTGCGCATGAGTCCATGCCCTCACGGACATGGCTATTGACTGGCGCCGCTCCGCGGCTCCGGAGGCATTGGAGAATGTTGCCGGAGTTTGTAAGCGCTTTGTCGTCGTCGAATAGGGTAGTGGCTCAAGCCGATGAGGGAAGCCTCGTGAACGAGGCTACAAATTGCGAATTTCGTTCTTGGACCCGTGCTAAAGCACGGGCCTAAACGGCGGAAAGCCCATGAATGGGCTTGCGAGTGGTGATCGCGTTTACGGGCGGCGATCAATTGTGGGTCAGCGCGGAGGAAGTCGCGCGGGATGGAATATCGATTGGCCGCTTGACCCACCCTACGGTTGCCGTGTTGTGCCATCAATCGAAGCGCGACGTTCGCCTAGAAATCCGCGCACGAAGGTGAGGTTCGCGTTAGGCGAGATTGCAAAACACAGCCACCCGACGCCCCCCCTACAACTTTTCTTGGCCGATATCTGCGGCGATGTGGATTAGTGGTGAAGACTGTCAATTCACTTAATCCATCGCAAGGAGCAAGGACCATGACGCAAACCGGACCAACACTTTTTGTTCAATTGCATGCCCGCCGTGTGATGCTGGCGGCCGCGGCATTGCTTGTTGCCGCGCTTACTGCGCCGGCAAGCGCGGACGACGGCAATGGGAAGCACCCTCCGGACCTCGGCGATTGCCAAGATTTGCATGTGCCAGCCGGAAACAAGGTGTCCCGACGTTTGTATGCCGAGGGCGTGCAGATCTATCGCTGGAACGGCACGAGCTGGGCGTTTGTGGCGCCTGAAGCGGTGTTGTATGCCGACGACGATTGTGACGAGGTACTCGGCATCCACTATGGTGGGCCCACGTGGGAGAGCAATAGCGGAAGCAAGGTGGTGGGCGCGGTCGTTGATCGCTGCACGCCGGACCCGGACGCGATTGCGTGGCTATTGCTGAAAGCCGTTTCGAACGAAGGACCGGGAATGTTCAAGCACGTGACCTACATCCAGCGCGTGAACACGGTCGGTGGCCTGGCGCCGACCGAAGCCGGCAATTTCGTCGGCGAGGAAGCGCGTGCCGTACACGACGGATTATTACTTTTACAAGGCAACGGGCGGCAAGAAGGATTGAGGATCATGTATCCATGGTGGGTCAGCGGCGATTGGTCGCTTGACCCACCCGGCGGCTCAGCGACCCAAACTAAACAGCAGGCGAGACGCCTGCACCACAATTGCTTACGCACGCATGAGTTTGCGGAGGACGGTTTGGAGGATGCCGCCGTTCCGGAAATAGTCGAGCTCGACGGGCGTGTCGATGCGGACCTTGGCGGGGAAGGTGATCTTGATGCCGTCCGACTTGGTCGCGGTGACGTCGATCATCGAGCGCGGCTGGAGCGAGTTGTCGATGGGAATGTCGAACGTCTCTTCGCCGGTGAGGCCGAGCGCTTGCCAGTTCTTGGGAAGCACCAGCGGGAGCACGCCCATGCCGACCAGGTTGCTGCGGTGGATGCGCTCGTAGCTGACGGCGAGCACGGCGCGCACGCCGAGAAGCATCGTGCCCTTGGCGGCCCAGTCGCGGCTGCTGCCGGTGCCGTATTCTTCGCCGGCCAGCACGACCAGCGGAACGTGCTCGGCCTGGTATTTCATGGCGGCTTCGTAGATGGTCATGAGCTCGCCGTCGGGGAGATGACGCGTGACGCCGCCTTCGGTGCCGGGGGCGAGCAGGTTGCGGATGCGGATGTTGGCGAACGTGCCGCGGGTCATCACGCGGTCGTTGCCGCGGCGGGCGCCGTAGCTGTTGAAGTCGGCCGGCTGCACGCCGTGTTCGACCAGGAACTTGCCGGCGGGGCTTTTGGCGCTGATGGAACCGGCGGGAGAGATATGGTCGGTGGTGACCGAGTCGCCGAGGGCAGCGAGGCAGCGCGCGCCGTGTGATCGGCAGGATCGGGACCCGGTTCGGGCGGGCAAGTCGATCAAGAACGGCGGCTCCTGGATGTAGGTGCTGTTGGGCTTCCAGTCGAAGATCGCGCCTTCGCTGGTCGGCAGCTCGTTCCACTTGGGGTTGCTTTGCCAGACGTTGTCGTAGCGGCGCGTGAACATCGAGGGATCGAGCGCGGCGTCGATCGTCTGCGCGACGAGCTGCTGGCTGGGCCAGATGTCTTTTAGGTAGACGGGCTGGCCGTTCGTGCCCGTGCCGAGCGGCTCGGTGGCGAGGTCGATGTCCATGCGGCCGGCAAGCGCGTAGGCGACGACCAGCGGCGGGCTGGCGAGATAGTTGGCTTTGACGAGCGGGTTGATGCGGCCCTCGAAGTTGCGGTTGCCGCTGAGCACGGCGGCGGCGACCAGGTCGCCCTCGGTAACAGCCTTGGCGACGGCATCGGGCAGCGGGCCGCTGTTGCCGATGCAAGTGGTGCAGCCGTAGCCGACGGTGTGGAAGCCGAGGTCCTCGAGCGGCTTCATCAGCCCGGCCTTGTGAAAGTAGTCGGTGACGACGCGCGAGCCGGGGCCGAGGCTGGTCTTTACGTATGGCTTGGCTCGCAGGCCGCGCTCGGCGGCCGTTTGGCCAGAAGACCCGCGGCCATCATCACCGAAGGATTGCTGGTGTTGGTGCAGCTTGTGATCGCGGCGATGACGACGGCGCCGTGGTGCGATCTCGGTCGCCGATGCCGTTGGTTGAGTAGCTGCCGACGCGAGCGAGGGCTTTTTCGTCGAGCGCGAAGCCGCGCTCGGCGATCGGCGCCGTCGAGCGCGGCCTGGAAGGATTGCTTGACGTGCGAAAGCGGCACGCGGTCTTGCGGGCGTTTGGGGCCGGCGAGGCTCGGTTCGACCGTGTCGAGATCGAGCTTGACGGTCTTGGTGAATAGACGGGGCGGGCATCGTCGGTGCGGAAAAGGCCTTGTTCTTTGTAGTAGCGCTCGACGAGCTGGACTTCGTCGGCGGTGCGGCCGGTCATGCGGAGGTAGCGGAGCGTTTCGGTCATCGACGGGGAAGAAACCCATCGTGGCGCCGTACTCGGGGGCCATGTTGCCGATCGTGGCGCGGTCGGCAAGCTGCATGTTGGAGACGCCGGCGCCCGAAGAACTCGACGAACTTGCCGACGACTTTTTCCTTGCGAAGGATCTCAGTGACGGTGAGGACGAGGTCGGTGGCGGTGACGCCCGGGCGGAGCTGGCCGGTGATCTCGAAACCGACGACCTCGGGCATGAGCATGTAGAGCGGCTGGCCGAGCATGACGGCTTCGGCCTCGATGCCGCCGACGCCCCAGCCGACGACGCCCAGGCCATTGATCATCGTGGTGTGGCTGTCGGTGCCGACGAGCGTGTCGGGGATGGCGACATCGCCGTGCGAGTCGCGGCGAAGGAAGACGCCCTTGGCGAGGTACTCGAGGTTGACCTGGTGAACGATGCCGATGGCCGGCGGAACGACGCGGAAATTGTTGAAGGCCTTTTGGCCCCAGCGGAGAAACTCGTAGCGCTCGCGGTTGCGCTGGAACTCGAGATCGACGTTGATCGAGAGCGCGTTGTCGGCGGCGAAGGCATCGACCTGCACCGAGTGGTCGATGACCAGATCGACGGGGATCAGCGGGTTGATCTTTTGCGGGTCGCCGCCGAGCCGCTGCATGGCGCTGCGCATGGCGGCGAGATCGACGACGCAGGGGACGCCGGTGAAGTCCTGCAGGACGACACGCGCGGGCTTGAAGGGGATTTCGACTTCGGCGGGGGCGGGAGCGTTCCAGGTGGCGAGGTTACGGACGTCGGTTTCGGTGACTTCGTAGCCGTCGCAGTTGCGCAAGAGCGATTCGAGCAGGATGCGAATGGAGAACGGGAGCGTGGAGATTTTGCCGACGCCGGCGGCTTCGAGCTTGCTGAGGCGATAGAGCGCGGCGCGGCCGTGACCGGTTTCAAAAGTGTCGCGGGCGGCGAAGGGGTCGCGGAGACGTGCCGTGCTCATGGCTTGAACCTTTCTGGACCGCCGATCGGAAGAATCGTCACGAAGCGCGGAATTCTAGCGGATTGGGGCCTGTTTGTCTGCCAGCACTGTCCGACATCGATATGTGCAAGTAACATGTTTCAAAGGCTCCTTTTTCGATCAAACGAACTTCCATGCCTCACGGTGACGAAGCCATTGAATCGCTGCGGGCGGCGCTTTCTGTGTCGCCGGAGAATCTGCCGCTGCGGCTGCACTTGATCCGCGCCTGGCGGGGTACGGGCGATTTGAGGAGGCGGAGCGGGAGTGTCGGGAGGCGCTGGCGCGAGCGCCGGCCAATGGCGAGATCAAGCTGGAACTGGCGACGGCGTTTTATCAGCAGAACAAAAACAGCCAGGCGCTGGTGATTCTTGAAGACCTGGCCAAACAGAGCGACGCGCCGGCGAAGGCGTTTGTGCTTTACGCAAAGCTGCTACTGCGGGCGGGGGATGTGCCGAACGCGGTGGCGCAGTACAAGAATGCGCTGGAGATCGATCCGACGGCGGCGGATGCGCAGTTAGGGGAGACGCTAGGCGTGCGATCGCCGGCGGGCGAGGGCGGCCGATTTGACAACGACGAAGACGGGAGCGAAGTGTTTGAAGGCCGGGTGCGGCAGTCGTGGGAAGGCCCGGCGACGGGTCCGAGCGCCGAGATTGAGCGGCCGAAGATGGGGTTTGGCGAGGTGGGGGGAATGGAGGCGCTCAAGGAAGAGATCCGGCTGAAGATCATTTATCCGCTTCAGCACGTAGACCTTTACAAGGCGTATGGGAAGGCGATTGGCGGCGGGATTTTGATGTACGGACCGCCCGGCTGCGGGAAGACGCACCTGGCGCGGGCAACGGCCGGCGAGATCCAGGCAAGCTTTTTGTCGGTGGGGATCTCGGACGTGCTCGACATGTGGATCGGTCGTAGCGAGCGAAACCTGCACGAGCTGTTCGAGCAGGCGCGAGCCAACAAGCCGTGCGTGTTGTTTTTCGACGAGGTGGATGCGTTGGGTGGCCGGCGATCGGACATGCAGGGCGGCAGCGCGCGGCAGTTGATCAATCAGTTTCTGGCCGAGATGGATGGCGTCGAGCAGTCGAACGATGGCGTGTTGATCCTATCTGCAACGAATGCTCCGTGGCACGTTGATCCGGCGTTTCGGAGGCCGGGGCGGTTTGACCGTGTGCTGTTTGTACCGCCGCCGGATGAGCCGGCGCGGCGCGAGATACTGCAGATTCACTGCAAGGGGAAACCGATCGAGAACATTGACTTTGATCAGGTGGCGGCGAAGACGGAGAATTTTTCGGGCGCGGACTTGAAGGCAGTGGTGGATCAGGCGGTGGAGATCAAGCTGCGCGAGCGATGAAGGCGGGTGGGTTGAAGCCGCTTTCGACGAAGGACTTGCTGACCGCTGCCAAGGCGCTTAAACCGACAACACGGGAATGGTTTTCGACGGCGCGGAACTACGCGCTGTATAGCAATCAGGGCGGCGTGTATGACGACGTACTCAAGTACATGAAGATGTAAACAGGCACCAGCATGAGCGGAGGGAAGTCAGGCATCTCGCCGCACTTGGAGCGGGCGTATCTGCTTTATGAGCAGCGCCGTTATGCGATGGCCGAAATCGAGGCCGGCCAGGCATTGCTTCAGCAGCCGAATGATTCGCGGGCGCTATCGCTCTTGGCGCATTGCCTGTTGGAGCAGGAAAAATTTGCCGAGGCGACCGAACGGGCGAAGGAAGCGATTCACAGCGCCGGACGCTGCATATACGCATCATGCGCTGGCGAACGTGTGGCTGGCGCGGAATTATCTGGATGAGTCCGAAGAGGCAATCAAGACGGCAATCTCGCTGGAGCCGCAGGCGGCGCAGTATCACACGCTGTTGGCGATGATTTATTACCGACGGCATCAATGGGAGTTTTGCCTTGCGGCGGCGGAAGCGGCGCTGGCTATGGATCCTGACAATTCGGCGGCGGTGGCGCTGCGCTCGGAGGCGCTGCGGAAAATGGGGCGACCTGAGGCGGCGCGCGACCATTTGCACGAGCAACTTGCGCGAGACCCGGACGACCCGCACACGCATGCAAGCTTGGGTTGGAACTATCTGGAGAAGGGGAACCGCGAGAAGGCGATGGAGCATTTTCGGGAAGCGCTGCGGCTGAACCCGGAGCTAGATTGGGCGCGAGAGGGAGTGGTCGAGACGCTGAAGACGAAGAGTCGCTTTTATCGGGGCGTGCTCAAGTATTTTTTTTGGATCAGCCGGTTTCCGCCGCAGGTGCAGCTTGGGTTGATGATTGGGCTGTTTGTGGCCTATATCCTGCTCGTGCAGTTTCTGGCCGACCGGCCGGAGTTGGCGCCCGTCTTAGTGACAGTAATCGTGGCGTACGGGTTGTTTGCGTTTTCGTCGTGGTTTGCGATGCCGCTCTCGAACCTGGCGCTGATGTTTCACCCGTTCGGCCGTTTGGCGCTGTTGCGCGACGATCGGGTCAGCGGGTTGTTTGTCGGGCTCGGGTTGCTGGTGGCTTTGTTCGGCGCAGGCGTGTGGTTTTTTTGGCAATCGCCAGCGAGGCGCGACGTGGCATGGGCCATGATATCAGCGTCGCTGACGGTCATGTGTACGTTTGCCACACCGTGGCCATGGCCGCGGCGCCCGATGCTGTTTTATTCGGCCGTTGTGATTTTGGTTGCCGTGACGGCAATTGTCTTGATACTGCTTCCTGACGAGCTTTACCGTGAAAGCCCGGTGTTGTCACGGATTAACGGTGTCCTTTTTCCGGCGGCGACTCGGCTCTTGTCGTGGAACCTTCTGATCTCGACATTGCTGCCGAATATTCTGATGCAATACATGCCGCGGCGGTGAGTCGCCGCGATGAGTGCGATTGTGGTGGCATGGTCGCCGTTATGGCGAGGTGGCATTCCGGCCGGGAAGCCCGCGAAAAATCGTCGAGCGGGGGCCTCGCATCTCGGCCTTGGAACCTTGTCGCGGCAACGGGCCGGGATCGATCGGCGGAAGCAAGATGGTGGGCTTGTACAGCCGGCCGGGATCGATGGACTCTTTTATGGGCGGAGCAATTCGCAGCCGCGGTGCGGAAAGTGGACCGGGGTCGTAGGGCCGCACGGTGGGGCGCGTTGAATCGAGCGGCGCGAAGCCGACGCCAGGCAGGTAAAGCCTCTGCGGCTGATTCCAACGCGGTGGGATCACCGGTACGTACGGGCGGCCCGGATCGATCGAGCGGAACTGCGGAGGCTCAGTATTGAACTTGCCTGGATCGATCGAATTGCGAGGCAATCGCTCGTTGGGTATCCGCCCAGGGTCGATGATCATTCGCGAGGGGAGCCGCCCTGGATCAAGGCGGCCGGGGTCGATGTCGGCGGACGGGGCGTCGGCGCGCGCACATTGACCGAGCAACAGCAGTGCCAGGCAAATCGCGGCGTACTCGTGGAACACATGTCGCGGGATTGCTCTCATTGGGCGGCCGTCGATTGATTGCACGAATGCACCAAGTGATTTGATCGCGAAATACTGCAACAACCTTATCCCACGGCCTTGAGGCAGTTCAGCCGCCGGCATAGCCGGCATAACGCGGTCAGTCCGACCCAGATGGTTTGACCCCACCCTGGGGAAACCTAGAGTTGTTTGGGAAGCCAGCTTACGTCGGCTGGCTGAAGCGGGATGAGGTGTTCGTGAGGGCCCCAGTTCGAGTGGGGAGCGTGAGTTATGGCCGAAACATCCGAAAGCCTGTTAGCACGATTGGCCCGCGGTGACGCCGAGGGAAGTAGCGCGTGTAGCGTTGTATCGGCTCAAGCGCCGACGCATCAGGCAACGCGCGCGGAAACCGCCGGTGGAGTAGGGCATCAGGACAAGCTGGACCACCTGCTGGGGCGGATTGCCAAGCTCACCAACAAGCCCGAAGGCAACGTGCTGGTGAAAGCGCCGGCGAAGCGGGCAGATCCGCTGGGCATTCATGCGCCGTCTCGGGGGGCACAAGACGATCACTACGGCGAGGCATTCTTCCCGGTTGAGCCGACGTCGTTTCAGGAAGCGTCGCTAACGGAGAGCGAAGTCGAAGAGCTGTCGCTGAAATTCCTGCTTTCGCGCGGCGACGCCAGCGGCCGTGACATTGCCGAACAAGTCAAGCTGCCGTTCGTGCTCTTGGACGAGCTGCTGCGAGCGATGAAGAACGAGCAGTTAGTGTTTCATCGCGGCTCGGCCCCGATGAATGATTACCAGTTTGGCCTGACCGACAAGGGCCGCGAGCGCGCCCGGCGACTGGTCGAACATTGCACCTACTTTGGCGCGGCGCCGGTCGCGCTGGCCGACTATATCGAGTCGGTGCGAGCGCAATCGCTGACGATGCAGCACCCGACGGTGGATGATTTGCAGCGGGCGTTTTCGGACCTGCTGATCAACCAGCGGATGTTGGCGCGGCTAGGCCCGGCGATCAACTCGGGTCGCGGGTTGTTCCTGTATGGGGCGGCCGGCAACGGCAAGACGAGCATCGCCGAGCGCGTGACCAAGGCCTTTGGACAATTCATTTGGATTCCGCGTGCGATCGGGATCGACGGCGAGATCATGCGGCTATTCGACCCCAGCAACCATGAAGAAGCGCCGCTGGAGAGCACGGGCGGATTGATCGATCCGCGAAAGGTCGACAAGCGCTGGATTCGCGTGCGGCGGCCGACGATCGTGGTGGGCGGCGAATTGACGATGGACAACCTGGAAGTGACGCTGAACACGGCGACCGGCATCAGCGAAGCGCCGATGCAGATGAAGAGCAACTGCGGC
The DNA here is from genome assembly GCA_963829655.1 of Pirellulales bacterium. Taxonomy (GTDB): domain Bacteria; phylum Planctomycetota; class Planctomycetia; order Pirellulales; family JALHPA01; genus JBBDYH01. Next base: position 427,719 of record CAWHJG010000003.1, on the reverse strand, counting down.
ACGCTGGTGATCGACGACTTCGGCCGGCAGAAGATGAGCACCGACCAGTTGCTCAATCGCTGGATCGTGCCGCTGGAAAAGCGGTACGACTATTTGAATCTGCCGAGCGGCAAGAAGATCCAGGTGCCGTTCGATCAGCTCATTATCTTTTCGACGAACCTGGAGCCGAAGGACCTGGTGGACGAGGCGTTCCTGCGGCGTATCCCGTACAAGATCGACGTGGTCGATCCGAGCGAGGCGGAGTTCCGCGAGCTGTTCAAGATCATGTGCCCGAAGCTGGGTTTTGAGTATAAGCAGGAACCGATCGACCACCTGATCGAAACGCACTACAAGGCCGCGGATCGCCACTTCCGAAACTGCCAGCCGCGCGACCTGCTCTTACAGGTGCGCAACCACTGCCACTACCACAACGCGCCGCAGGAGCTGACGGAGGAGTATGTTCGACACGGCGGTGGAGAATTACTTTGCGGTGATGTAAGCAGGCAAAGGTTCAGGGACTTCAGGCAGACGCTAGATCCGCATACGTATCTAAGCCGGTGATCAGCGATCACTTTTAGTCGGCAGTAGCGCCTTCAAAATCGGCTCACGCCAGGTTTTGGCGCTGGGGTCGTAGACGCCGAAGCCGGAGCCGAATTCCCAGTACGCGCAGTGGAGATGTTGCGTGCCTCGGCCTCGCGGACGACGGCCTCGGTCCAGCGGGCGCGAGCCTCCATGTCGGCGGCGGAATAGGCGCCGAATTCGCCGAGGTAGAGCGGCCGATCGTGCTTTTTGCCCCAGGCCGCGGCCTTGTCGAAATCGTCGCGGAGGCGCTTCACCTCTTCGGGCGAGCCCCATTTGCGGCCGCGCCAGACGTCGCTCCCCTTGGCCCAGGAAGCGCCCTGATGCGTGAACTGGAAAGGCTCGTAGTAGTGGAACGTGGCGATCAGCAGGCGGTCATCTTGGGGTAGCTCCAGCTTTTCCAGGTGATTCACGTGGTTCCAGCTTGAGGGACCGACGATGACGCCGCGTTTTGGATTGGTTGCGCGAACGACGGCAAGCAATTCGACGACGGCTTTGTTCCAGCGCGCGTCGTCGAGCTGGCCGTTGGGTTCGTTGAGCAGCTCGAAGAGAACGGTGTTTGGACGGTCGCGATATTGTTCGGCGATCTGCCGCCACATCGCGACGAGCCGCGGAAGGTGGTTCTCGGGATCGCGGTAGACTTCGTCGTAATGATGGGTGTTGATGACGACGACGAGTTTGTGCTTGCAGCGCCTGCGTCGACGATTCCATCGACGCGCTCGAAGAACTTGGGATCGATCGTGTAGGGCGGCTCCTTTGGCGGCGCGGACCGACCAGCGGATCGGGATGCGAATTGAATCGAAACCGGCCTTCTTGATAAGCGGGATGTGATCGTCCTCGATGCGGTAGCCCCATGCCCCCTCGCTGGGCGCTTCCAGGCCGTTGCCAAGGTTGATGCCGCGGCCGAGCGAGCGGCAGAACTCATGCGCGTTGGGCTCAGCGGCGACTGCGCTCTGGACAAGAAGGGAGGCTGCAAAAAAGAACAAGTAGTCCCGAAATGATCATGGCATTCGCCGCAGGTTTTCTGAATGAAGTTGTCCGCGCTAATGCGACACCTCCATGCCGAAATCGAGTTTGAGCTTTAGCTGCGGATCCTGCTCGCCGTCGGGGGCCAGCTCCTTGAAGAGCAGGCTTGGCTGGATGTCGCGGTTGTGCTGGTACTTGTTGCTTGTGTACTCGCTGATATCACCGCAGACCTGGTGATAGAAGATCTGGCAGATCTGCACACCGGCGTAGATTCGCACCGGCTGCACGGCGAACATCTCCAGCGTCCAAAAGCCGCAGAAACCGACGTCGCCGAAGCCGGCGGTGACGTGCACGAACAGGCCCAGGCGGCCGATGGAAGAGCGGCCTTCGATCATCGGGACGAGATTGTGCGTTTCGGTGCGCTCGGCGGTGCGGCCAAGGTAGAGCTGATTGGGACTAAGGACGAGTCCTTCGGGCGGGATTTCCAGCCGCCGCACGCGGTTGGCCTTCTTCATGTCGAGCACGACCTCTTCGTAGGTGATCAGCTCGCTGTGCAGCGTGAGGTTGTAGCTGTTGGGGTTGAGCAGCGCGTCGTCAAACGGCTCGATGACGATGTTGTTCCCCAACTGGCTTCGAATTTCGTGGCCGGAGAGGATCATGGCAAGTGCGGAGTTAAGAATTCGGAGTGTGGAGTTGAATTGCTACGTCGCTTTGGCGGGGCGCTTCGCAACAGACTTTGTTTTGGCCTTTTCCACGCCGACTTTCGGACAGATGTCGGCAAGCGGGCAGATCTCGCACTTCGGATTTCGCGCCGTGCAAATCCTTCGCCCATGGTGAATCATTCGGTGCGCGAAGGCAATCCACTCACTTTTGGGGAGAAGCTGCATCAGCTCGCGCTCGACCTTTACGGGGTCAGTTTGGCGGGTCAGGCCGAGGCGAATGCTGAGCCGGCCGACGTGCGTATCGACCACGACGCCGGAAGGGATGCCAAAGGCCGTGCCAAGGACGACATTGGCGGTTTTCCGACCGACGCCGGCGAGGTGGACCATCGACTCCAGGTCTTGCGGCACCTGGCCGCCGTGGCTTTCCACCAGAGCACGGCAACATTCCTTGATGCTTTTGGCCTTGTTGCGGAAAAACCCGGTACTCTGAATGATTCGCTCGATTTCGGATTGCGGCGCTGGGCAAGGTCGCTGGCGGTGGGATAGCGTTTGAAAAGCGCCGGCGTGACCATGTTCACGCGCTCGTCGGTGCACTGAGCCGACAGGATGGTCGCGATCAGCAGTTCAAGCGGCGACGTGAAGTTGAGCGCACACTGGGCGTCGGCGTAGTGCCCGGCCAGACGACGGGCGACCTGGCGGGCGTGGCGGCGGGCATCCTGCACATTGGCCATAGCGTGGCGAGCCGTTTGAAACACGCGACGAGAAGGACAAGCGACGCATTTTCAGTTGCCCGTTCGCCGAATGTCAAGCGGCCATCGGTCCCGGTTGCAGGCGGCCAATCGAACGAGATCGTCGCAAGTCGTTGCGCCCTTGGCGTGTTCGCCGCTCGCTGTAACAATTGACCTTGTAACAAGTTAAAGGTACACTTTGTGTATCCAATGGCGTTCTCTGGGGCGGCAGCGTGATGGACAGAATTCAACTTCGCCATGTGACCGTTCTGGGTTCACTCTGAAAGGGCTTTTTGATGAGCTTTGTAGACGACAACAATCCGTATCGCGCCACGGCGTTGGGCGCCGTTGCGGCCAACGCGGCCGTTGATGAACGTGCGGACTTTATCCGCAAGACGTACGCGCACCTCTTGGGCGCCGTGCTTGCGTTCGCAGTGCTTGCAGGCGATTTTGCTCAATACGGTTGCCGAAGCGTATGTGAATTGGCTGTTTGGCTTCGGCCGGTTCGCGCCGCTGTTCGTGGTGGGCGGAATGATCCTCGTGAGTTATATCGCCGACCGTTGGGCCCGATCCAACACCAGCCCGAGCATGCAATACGCGGGCCTCTCGCTGTATGTCGTGGCCGAGGCGGTCCTGTTCATGCCGCTTTTGTACATGGCCAGTCGGTTCGAGATGGTCCAGGGCCAGCCAATCATCGCGACTGCCGGCGTAATAACGCTGATTATTTTCGGCGGCCTGACGGCAATCGTGTGGATGACCGGCGCGAACTTCTCATGGATGCGCAACTTGTTGTTTGTCGCGGGAATCGCAGCGTTCGGCGCGATTCTCTGTAGCATTTTCATGGGCTTCAGCCTGGGGATTTGGTTCACCGCGGCGATGATCGCCTTCGCGTGCGGCTGGATCCTGTACGATACGTCGGCGATCATGCACGACTATCGGGTGGGTCAACACGTCGCGGCCAGCCTGGCTTTGTTCGCCTCGGTGATGCTGTTGTTCTGGTACGTCCTTCAATTCGTGATGCAGTACACGAGCAACGATTGATTGGACGAGGAAACCGTCACGCATTCGTGCCGGGCGGCGTTGGTCTAGCGATCAATGCCGCCCGGTTTGTTTTTATCGCGTGCATGGATCGCGCCGCAGCATTCCGCGCGTTAGCACAACCGCTATAATGAACCAACCGGTGCGGTTTTCACGATGGGAAATGTGATGAGCGATGAAACCTACGATCCGCTCTATCTGGGGGGGATCAAGCATTTCAACGAGTGCGACTTTTTTGAAGCGCACGAAGTCTGGGAAGAACTGTGGACGGATTATCGTGGCGAGTCACGGAAGTTCTATCAGGGGCTGATCCAAGCAGCGGTGGCGCTGTATCACTTCGGAAACGGCAACATCCGCGGTGCTCGCAAGCTTTACCACAGCTCGCGCGACTACCTGCGCCGTACGGGCCGCATCACCTGGGGCTGAACGTGGACAAGTTACTGGCCGAATTTGAGCGTTGCTTTGCGGAAGTAGCGGCGAGCACCGAGGAGTTTCCACAGATTGAAATCGATCCAGAGTTGATCCCGGAGATTCACCTGGAACCGACGGCCTGAAGGGCGTGTTGGTGCGGTTTTTCGAACGAGGATTATTGATCCAGTCGCTATGTCATTGCCGGAAGACTCGTCGTTTGTCTCTGAGAAGTTTTCAGGCGTTGCGCGGTTGTTTCCGCTGCCAAACCTGGTGATGTTTCCGCACGTGATGCAGCCGCTGCACATTTTCGAGCCTCGGTATCGCTCGATGCTGGAGGCGGCGCTGGTCGACGACGGCCTGATCGCAATGGCGGTGCTTGCACCCGGGTGGGAGAAGGACTACGAGGGACGGCCTAAGATTCAGTCCACAGCCTGTTTGTGCAAGATTGCGACCCACCATCGAACTGACGATGGAAACTATAACGTGCTGATCGTGGGATTGAAGCGAATCGAAATAGTTGCCGAGATGCCACCACTAAAGCCATTTCGCGAAGCGCAGGTCCGTTTGCACCACGACGATCACGCGGACGAATCGAACGACAAGCGCAGTGCGCGGCAAAGGGAGCTGTTCGAGCGGTTTAAGCGAATCTTGCCGCCAAGCTCCAACGCCGACGAGCAATTCGATCAATTGTTGGGCAAGCACGTGTCGTTGGGGATGCTGACTGATCTGGTTGCGTATACGCTCGACGTAGGGACTGAAGTAAAACTGGCCCTTTTGGCGGAAGCTAACGTGGATCGAAGGGTCGAACTGCTCCTGGCGAGTATTGCGGAGCTGGAGCAAGGCCAGGGGTCGCGCGTCTCGTTTCCACCGGATTTTAGCGTGAATTGATACTCATGAGAGACAAGAATCAATCCGAGAGCACGCTGGTCGGCAGTGTGGCCGATGAGCGAGACGAGATGCGTGTTCGGCCGCGGAACCTTGCGCGTGTCGATCTACCGCGTATTGAACGCGCGGTGAGAGAGATACTGGCGGCGGTGGGGGAAGACCCTGACCGCGAAGGGTTGTTGGAGACTCCCGCTCGGGTGTCGCGGATGTATGCCGAGCTGTTTAGCGGTCTGCATGAGGATCCGCGCGAGCACGTGAAAAAGTTCTTTAACGAGGAATACGACGAACTAGTGCTGGTGCGCGACATCAGCTTCAACAGCATGTGCGAGCACCATCTGCTGCCGTTCATGGGAGTAGCACATGTGGGCTATATTCCCGACGGCAAGGTGATTGGATTGAGCAAGCTTGCGCGGGTGGTGGAAGTTGTGTCCAAGCGGCCACAAGTGCAAGAGCGAATGACCGAGCAGGTGGCCAATTTGCTGATTGAGGAGTTGAATGTGAAAGGGGTGGCCGTGGTGGTGGAAGCGACACATACTTGTATGACGATTCGAGGGATTCGCAAGCCAGGAAGCCTGTGCGTCACTTCGGCGATGAAGGGAATATTCCGCTCGAACCTGTCCAGCCGCTCGGAAGTGATGACGCTGATCTACGGCGGAAATCGAGGCTAGGCGGGCGCTGTTATGCCGCTGTTGACCGAGTTTATTTTTCGCCTCGCGTTTGGACTGGCTCTGGCGATGGCGCTGGTGTCGTCGCGACAGGTGACCAGTGGGTATTTTCGCAATCACCTGTACGTGCTCTTGGGGCTCGACGTGTTGGCTACGTTGATTGCGTTCGCCGACCGCGAGCGCTATGCGGTGTGGCCCCCGGCGGTCGGGGCCATCGCCAGTTATCTCGGCGCCGTGGCGTGGTTGTACGAGAAGCCAGCGGGTGGACGGCTGTTGCTGCTTGTGGTCGCGGGGGCAAATCTTTGCGCTTCATTGATAGGCATTTCGACAAGCGGGCGAGGGGAATTGGCGATTGCACTGAGTGCGTTGGCTGCAATCACCGGCGGTTTGCTGTTGGGCAGTACGATCGCCGCAATGTTTCTTGGGCATTGGTATTTGAACACGCCGACCATGGAGATTGCACCCTTGCGGCGTCTGTCGAAATTGATGGCGAGTTCGGTCATGCTTCGCGCAATTGTCTCCGGAGTGGGATTGGGACTGGTTGTCCAGGCACTCGGCTGGGAAGATGTGAATCTTCCCCTGTTGTCGCTGCGATGGATTGCGGGCATCGCCGCTGTCGGCGGGCTCGTGTGGATGAGCTGGGAGACGCTGAAAATTCCCAACACGCAAAGCGCGACGGGGATTCTTTATGTGGCGGTCATCGTCACGTTCCTCGGCGAACTGGTGGCTCATCTCCTGTCGCAGGAGCTGCCATATCCAGTATGATGGATTGATGAACGTCACTTTCGCGTGCCTTCAGTGTGAACAAACCAGCCAGGCCACAGTGGCGCCTGGATTGGCGCAATTCAAATGCGCGCACTGCGGCTTTGAAATCTTGATACCCGAACGTGCAATTGAAGACGGCCAATTGCTTCGATGCTTGGTTTGTCCGAGCACTGACCTGTACGCCCGAAAGGACTTCCCACAGCGGTTGGGCGTATTGATCGTTACGATCGGGTTTCTTGCGAGCTGCGTCACCTGGGCTTACGAACGACCGATCGCGACGTTTGCGATTCTTTTTGCTACGGCGCTGGTGGATGTCGTGTTGTATTTCTTCATGCCGAACGCAGTAATGTGTTACCGATGTGGGGCCCGGTATCGTGGACTCGCCGAGTCGGATGAATACGAAGGTTTTCACCTGGCAACGCACGAGCGGCACCGGCAGCAGCAGATGCGGCTGGCGGAGCATCGCAAGCAAACCAACCCGAGTGAGATACTGAAGGCGACTGGCGTCCACGAAGAAAGCCGATCGTAAACTAGCGCTTCTCTCCATGGACCAGGCCCGACAACGTATTCAAGACGACCTTCGAGGGCTGGTGCGCGGCGACGTGCGTTGCGACGACCTGTTTTTACAGCTCTACGCCAGCGACGCGAGTATTTATCAAATACGACCACTTGCCGTCGTACGTCCTCGCTCGACAGCCGATGTGGCTGCTGTTGTGCAATACGCAAACGAGCAGAAATTGCCGGTGCACGCACGGGCGCGGGGACCGGGTTGGCTGGAGAATCGCTGGGGAGCGGTATTGTCCTTGATTTTTCCCGCTACATGCGGCGGGTTCTCCGGACGGATCCGGACCAGGTTCGCGTGCAACCTGGGGTCGTACTTGCGCGGTTGAACGAACACCTGCGCCCGTTCGGGCGTTTGTTCGGGCCCGACCCGGCGATGGCTCACGTGACCACGATGGGGAGTGTCATCGCGATCAATGCGTCGGGCAGCCACTGGTTGCGATACGGCTCGGTGCGTCGGCACGTCGTGAGCCTGCAAGTGGTCTTGAGCGACGGCACGGTGATGGAGGTGGGACGGGAACGTCGCGAACCAATCGAGGGAGAGGTCGAGGAGTCAAGAAAACGTGGGTTAATCAACGAGGTGGCATCGCTCGTCGAGCGCAATGCCGATCTGATCGCGCGTCGTAAACCCGCGGCCCTGGTCAATCAGTGCGGATATCAATTGGACGACGTTATCAGCGCCGGGCATGTGGATTTTGGCCGGCTATTGTGCGGCGCCGAAGGAACTCTGGCGATTGTGACCGAAGGCACGCTGGCGATACAACCGTTGCCGCGTCACGAGGCGGTGGGCCTCTTGTACTTTGACTCGCTGGATCGAGCGACGCAGGCGGTGCAGGAGATTTTGCCGTTCGGCCCGTCGGCCTGTGATCTGTTGGACCGCCGCCACCTCAGCTTGCGCGTGAGGCTGACGTGCGCTATGACGTGATGCTACCGAACGAGGCCGAAGCGTTGTTGTTGGTGGAGCATGCCGGTGAAGATGCCGGCGCCGTGCAAGACGCTTTGACCCGCACGCTGGAGCATGTTCGGCGCAAGAAGAGACTGGCATTCGACGAATATTTTGCGTTCGAAGCGGAGGAACGCGAGCTGTGTTGGAACCTGGTTCGTAAAGTGACGCCGACGCTGCATCGGCTGAAAGGCTCCGCGCGGCCGCTGCCGTTCGTCGAGGACGTGGCGGTGCCGCCGGGCATGTTGCCCGAGTTTGTCATGCGGTTGCAAAACACGCTGAAACGGCATCAGGTGACGGCGTCGCTCTACGGGCACGTGGGTCACGGGCAATTGCACGTGCGACCGTTTCTGGATCTGACGAGTGCCGCCGATATCAAGAAGCTCGATGAACTGGCCGCTGATATTTATCAAGAAACGTTGGCCTTTGGAGGCACGATTAGTGGGGAACACGGCGACGGGCTGAGCCGAACGCCGTTTGTGCGTCAGCAATACGGCGAGCTGTACGAAGTTTTTCGAGAGTTGAAGCACATATTCGATCCGGCCGGCATTCTGAATCCGGGCAAGATAGTGAGCAACGAAACCAGCTCGTTGTCGCAATATTTGCGGCCGCTGGGTTCGACCGAGGAGATTCCGTCGGTTGCGCCACCGGCAAATGGAGACGCGGCGGCGCCGAGCACGTTTGAGCTGCAACTGAACTGGACGTTGCCCGAGCTTATGGAGACGGCCCGGAGCTGCAACGGCTGCGGGTCATGCCGTTCGCAGTTGGGCGATGTGCGGATGTGTCCGATTTTTCGCGTGACTCCAGGTGAGGAAGCTTCGCCGCGGGCCAAGGCGAACCTGGTGCGCGCGCTGGCCGGTGGAGAGCTGGATCGTGAGCTGTTGGGCGCGGACGAGCTCAAGGAGATTGCCGACCTCTGCGTCAATTGTCACCAGTGCCGTTTGGAATGCCCCGCGGGCGTCGATATCCCGAAGCTGATGATCGAGACGAAGGCGCAGTACATCGCGAGAAACGGAGTGCCGCCGAGCAACTTGTGGCGGGCGCGGCTGGATGTCGTGGGCCGTTGGGGGAGCGTCATGTACCCCGCGGCCAACTGGATGTTGAAGAATCGCCAGTGCGCTGGCTGTTGGAGAAGATGGTCGGATTGGCGCGGCGCGGAAGCTGCCCCGGTTCGCCGCTCAGCCTTTTGTTCGCTGGGCGCATCGCAAGAAATTGACAAAACCGGCGCGGCGTGCGGAGCGCAAGGTGCTGTACTTCGTCGACATGTACGTGAACTACTTTGATCCGCAGCTTGGACGGGCCATGGTCCGCGTCTTCGAGCACAACGGCGTGAGCGTGTATGTGCATCCTCATCAGCGGCCATCGGGAATGTCGATGATCTCGATGGGGGCGTTGGAGCCGGCGCGCAAGCTGGCCGAGCACAATATCCATCTGTTGGCGGAGGCGGTGCGGCAAGGGTATCACATTGTGGCATCCGATCCGGAAGTGACGCTGTGCCTCACGCACGAGTATTTGAACTTGATCGACGACGACGAAGCGCGGCTAGTCGCGGCGAACACCAGCGACGCCTGCCATTATCTTTGGCGAATGCATCAAGAGGGAAAGCTGCGACTCGATCTAGGGCCGGTCCACGCAGCGTTGGCGTATCATGTTCCTTGCCATTTACGGGCGCTTAGTGTCGGCTATCCGGCGGAAAACCTACTGCGGCTGGTCGATGGTCTAGATGTCGAACGCCTGGAGCGGGGCTGCTCAGGCATGGCGGGCACGTATGGGCTCAAGCGGGAAAACTTCCGCACGAGCCTGCGTGCGGGGTGGGGGATGATCTCGGCTTTGCGCGATTCTGCTTATCAGGCCGGCACAACCGAATGCAGCGCGTGTAAAATGCAAATGGAGCAAGGCGCATTGAAGCGAGCGATCCACCCGCTAAAACTGCTTGCTCTGTCTTATGGATTGATGCCGGAGATCGCGGAGCACCTGACCGAGCGAGCGGACGAGGCGTACGTGACTTGATGAATTCAGATCTATCCATGAAGTACCGAGCCGACGGCGCACGTTTGATGGAGATTAACGTCAAGTTGTTTGCTCATGCGCGGGAACTGGCGGGAGGCGAGAGCGTTCGAGTGACGATTCCTGAGCAGGCCACGGTTCGCGAGCTGCGCCAGGCGCTAGTAGATCGGTTGCCGGCGGCCGCCGAATTGTTGCGCAGGAGCATGTTTGCAATTGACGCCGAATATGTAGGCGACGAGGTAGTTGTTAGCGCCGGTGCGCGAGATTGCATGCATTCCGCCAGTGAGCGGGGGATAAACCGATCTTGATTGTGCTATGGTCGAGTTGACTGAAAACAGAATCGATGCGGCTAGCGTTTTGGCGAAAGTTCAGAATCGCGACGCCGGCGCGGTGGTTTTGTTTCTTGGCACGACGCGGGAAATGACGGCCGGTCGCCGTACCGTGTCGCTCGACTACGAGGCCTATCCCGAGATGGCCATAAAGAAGATGCAGGAGCTGGAGGCCGAGGCGCGGCGGCGCTGGCCAATCCTCGAATGCGCAATCGTCCACCGCTTGGGGCACTTGGATATCGGAGAGGCAAGTGTGGCTGTGGCCGTAAGTTGCGCCCATCGACAGCCGGCGTTTGCCGCGGGACAATGGTTGATCGATACACTTAAGGAAGTCGTCCCAATCTGGAAGCGCGAAAACTGGGCCGATGGAGGCACCGAATGGGTGCATCCCAATTCAGACTCCGCCCCTGCTTCAAATTCCCTGAACCCTGAACCCTGAACCCTGTTCATGCCCGGACCGCTCGTTGATCGCTTCGGCCGCGTACATACGAACCTGCGTGTGAGCGTGACCGACCGTTGCAACATCCGCTGCTTTTACTGCATGCCGATCGAGAACGTGCAGTTTCGGCCGCGCGCGGAGATTCTGTCTTTTGAGGAAATCGAGCGATTCATCCGAGTGGCCACGACGCTGGGCGTGAACAAGGTGCGATTGACCGGGGGCGAGCCGCTGGTGAGAAGGGGCGTGCCGTCGCTGGTGAAGCGACTCGCACAGGCGCCGGGCATTAAGGATCTGGCGCTGACCACCAACGGAATCTTACTGGGCGAGCAGGCGGCGGCGCCTGCGCGGCTGGGCTGCACCGGCTGAATATCAGCCTGGATGCGCTGAGCGAGCCGGTGTTTGAGAAAATCTCCCGCCGGCGGGGATTGAATCAGGTGCTGGAGGGAATTTTCGCGGCGATTAAAGCCGGATTCGAGCGAATCCGCTTGAACGCCGTTTCGATTCGCGGTCTGACCGAATCCGAGATCGTTCCGTTGGCACGGTTTGCACGCCAGCACAAGCTGGAATTGCGGTTTATCGAATACATGCCGTTGGATGCCGAGGAGCATTGGAAGCAAGACGACGTGCTTTCGGGTGACGAAGTTCGTTCGATCGTTGACGAACGTGTTGGAAAGCTCGGACCGGTGGCGGATCAATCGCCGCACCAGCCGGCGACCGACTTTGAATACGCCGACGGCGGCGGACGAGTCGGCTTCATCAACTCGGTCACTCAGCCGTTTTGCGAGGGCTGCGACCGGCTGCGAATCACAGCCGATGGCAAGGTCCGCAACTGCCTGTTCTCGACGGTCGAATGGGATGCGCGAGACTTGATGCGCAGCGGCGGCAGTGACGAGCAACTGGCGCAACTTATCCATGACTGTGTCGCCGCGAAGAAGTCCGGCCACGGCATCGACACACCGGAATTTGTGCGGCCGGAGCGGGCGATGTATCAGATTGGCGGATGATAGTAAGGAACATGGATCGAATCTATCTCGACAACGCCGCCACGACCTGGCCCAAGCCGGATAGCGTCTATCAGGCAATGGATCGCTACCAGCGCGAGTTGGGCGCTCCGGCCGGGCGAAGCGGCTACGCCGAGGCGCTTGAAGCCAACCGGCTGGTGGAGCAGGCGCAGAGCGCCGTCGCGCGGGTAGTGGGCGCTGGAACGCCCGGCCGGATCGCTTTCACGCTGAACTGCACCGATGCGCTGAATATTGCCATCCATGGTGTCGTGCGCGAGGGAGACCATGTCGTCACCTCGCAGGCCGAGCACAACTCGGTGTTGCGACCGTTGGCGACGCTGGCCGCACAGGGGAGGATCAGTGTAACACACGTGGGCTGCGACCGCTTTGGCCGCATTGATCCCGACGAAGTCCGGCGAGCGGTCGAGGCAAACCCAAAGACGCGACTGGTGGCTTTGGCTCACGCCTCGAATGTTACCGGCACGATACAGCCGCTGGAAGAAATCGGTCGGCTGGCGCGAGCGCGGCGTGCTGTTCCTTGTCGATGCCGCCCAGTCAATCGGCCATGTGCCCTTATCGGTCGATGGGCTTGCCTGTGATCTGCTGGCAGCGCCCGGGCATAAAGGATTGCTGGGGCCCTTGGGCACCGGCATTCTCTACGTACGGCCGGGCGTCGAGAAGGCAATCCAGAGTTTCCGGCAGGGGGGGACCGGCACGCAGAGCGAGCAGGACGTACATCCCTCGACGATGCCGGAGAAATTCGAGGCGGGAAACTTGAACGTAACGGGCATCGTCGGCCTGGGGGCAGCCTGCGAGTATTTGCTTGAGCGGACTGTGGAAGTAATATCTCAACACGAACAGACGCTGCTAGCGCAGCTCTTCGATCAACTAAACCAAATCGACGGGCTCGAAATCTATGCAGCTCGCGATCGGTCGCCGCGGGCTGCTGTCATGAGCCTCAACGTCAATGGCACGGATTCCCACGAAGTGGCCGCGATGTTGGATTCCGCGTTCCGGATCCAGGTACGCGCTGGCTTGCATTGTGCGGCCCGGATACACGATGCTTTAGGCACGCGGTCGTGCGGCGGCACGGTACGGCTCAGCCCTGGCCCGTTTAATTCCGAGGCACACGTCGAACAGGCCGTGCAAGCGATCGTCGAGGTGGTCAGCGGCGCGGCACAAGCGGCGTGACGATTGGGCGGCCCGGTATATTTGGTGACCACTCGTCTGCCGTTTAATCGCAATTCACTCCACACTTGACGCATGCCATGAATGACAGCCCCTGGTTCAAGGACGGACTTCGGTTTCAGTGCACGCAATGTGGCGACTGCTGCACGGGAGCGCCTGGCTACGTTTGGGTGAACAAAGCGGAGATCGCGGCTCTGGCGATCCGATTCAAGATGGAGGTCGCCGAATTCGAAGCCAAGTACGTCCGCGAGGTGGGAGTGCGGAAAAGCTTGATCGAACATGCCAATGGCGACTGCGTGTTCTTTGATGGGGACGTCCGCAAGTGCACGGTCTACGAGCATCGGCCTCGCCAATGCCGGACTTGGCCGTTCTGGGATTCGAATATCCGCACCCCCGAAGCATGGAGACGCACGTGCGAGGTGTGCCCCGGCAGCGGCCAGGGTGCATTGGTCAGCGTGGACGAGGTCCTGAGACAGTCGGCGGTTGTGCGGCTGTAGAAGCTTTCGCCCCCGCCGTCGCCCGTTCACTACGCACCCCCGCAAACATTCTTTCCGGATTGGGTAAACTTTGCGGGTTGTGTGGACGATAATGAGTGCCAGCAGCCTGCGCTCGCTCAAACGGATCGCCGTTGGGCCAGTCGATAGGCATCGCAGCCGAGTACGATCGTAAGAGTCGATTGGCAAAGCACTTACAGCCAGCTGGCTCAATTCAATCGATTATTCACGACATAAGTTCTTACCTTAGCGAGAGTTAGAATCCGGCTGATAACCGGAGCAAGTGCGATTCGGCCGAGATTAGCTGTTGAGATTGTTCGTCGTTCAACTCAACTTCGGCTCGATGAGCTTGACACTAGTTGTTGCGCCACCTACACTTGGAGCATGACGGACGGTTCGAAGTGAGCCGCTTGGGCAATGTCGGAGGCCCACAATTCTCTCTCACAGGAGATTTGGAGTCGTGACCAAGAAAGAGATAGTCAAAACGATTTCCGATGAGATCGGACTGACGCAGTTGAAGACCAAGGAGATAGTCCAAAAGACCTTTGACGCGATCGTCGAGACTCTGGTGGAAGAGCGGCGAATCGAGCTTCGGAATTTTGGCGTTTTCGAGGTCAAGCAGCGGGCGGCGCAGAAGCGCGCAACCCCCGCACCGGCGACAAGGTTTACGTGCCTGAGAAGTTCGTCGTAACCTTCAAGCCTGGTAAGGAGATGGAAGAAAAAGTCCGTGAGCTCGAACGCCGCGAACAGGCCAAGGCTTTGGGTGCCGCCCAGGGTGGCAGTGGCACAGTAGCGTCGCCCGCGCCAATGGGCCAGCCATCGGCAGGATAGCCATCGTATTACGAGCAAACGGTTGATCGGCAAGGGCTTACGTCACGAAAGCTGTTCGTCCTTTGCTGCATCGAATAGAGGCAAGGTCAGTGGCTCGCAACTTGGTGCCCTCGATCGCGAGTTGCTCTGGGCGCAAGTTGCTGCTCGGATTAGTGTTGTAAGCGGAATCGGCCCGCAATTCCCTCATCCGCGGGCTGTGCCATTCGGCGCAAGTCGTTAAATCACGTGTAGTCTCTCCCAGGAACCACGCTAGGCTCCGGCGGAGGGGTGAACAATCATGGATCGAGATGCATCGCGCCTTTGCGTGGTGCACGGGACGTCTCAGGGAGGAGTTCTGTCATGCGCAGGCTCGTATTGGCCACGGCAGTCTCGCTGGCGCTGTTTTCGTTCAGCGGTTGCTTTATCCCGGCCTATTCCGGCGACCCCCAACGGCGAGCGCAAGAGCTCCTTTACACGTCGGACGATTTCACCCAGATTCTCGATGAATGGGAGAGGATTTGGTTCCTCGATCAGCCGTCGCACATGGCGATCTACCGAACGCATGGCGGAATTCTCTAAGTCAAACACCAGACGACAAGTTGCGATCATGAATTCCTGACAGGCCGCGGAAGCGCGGCCTGTTTTTATTTCCGGGATCGACCGACGACCGTTAGTGATTCGCCATCGAGGCACGATGTTGTTGACGCGGTGACTGCTCGATACATTGGGTTTTGGCTACGCATTTCTCAGCGGAAAACCTAACCCAGCTCCGGCCGCCGCACGTGACCGCACCCGACGTTGACCTCTCCGTACAAGTTGGGCGGCTGCGCTTGGCCAATCCGATCCTCGTCGCCTCGGGAACGTTCGGTTACGCGCGGGAGATGGCGGGTCTGGTCGATCTCAACCGGCTGGGCGGTATCTTGCCCAAAACGATCACCAAGTCGCCGCGCCGGAAACGCGCCCTGGCGCACCATTGAAACCGCCACGGGCATGCTCAACTCGATCGGGCTGGACAACGATGGGATCGATGCATTCATCGACGGGCATCTGCCGTACCTGGCCACGCTCAAGACGGCGATCATCGTGAGCATCGCCGGCCGCAACTACGACGAATTTGTGGAGATGACGGCCCAGCTCGACGGGCAGCCGGGCGTGGCCGCGATAGAGCTGAATATCTCGTGCCCGAATGTGAGCCATGGCGTCGATTTCGGGACCGATCCGGGGATGTGCCAGAGGGTGGTGGCCGGCTGCCGCGCTGCGTGCGGACTGCCAATCATCGCCAAGCTCACGCCGAACGTCACCGATCTTGCGACAATTGCTCGCGCGGCGGAGCAGGGGGCGCTGACGCGATTTCGTTGATCAATACGTTGTTGGGAATGGCGGTCGACTGGCGTCGCCGCCGGCCGCTTTTGGGCAATGGCATGGGTGGCCTAAGCGGCCCGGCGATCAAACCAATCGCACTGCGGTGTGTGTATCAAGCGGCCAAGGCCGTAAAGGCGCCGATCGTCGGCATCGGCGGCATTGCTACGATCGACGACGTCATGGAGTTTTTCGTCGCTGGGGCAACTGCGGTGCAACTGGGGACAGTGAACTTCTATAATCCCACAGTATCGATGACGATCCTCGACGCACTGCCGGCGGCACTGGCCGAGGCGGGAGCCAAGTGCGTGAGCGACATCGTGGGGACGCTCCGATTTCCGTCAAACTGAACTAATTCTCATTGCCGTTGGAATTCCATGCGTGTCCTCTCCGGCATCCAACCGACCGGCCGCTTTCATTGGGGTAACTACTTTGGCGCGATCCGTCAGTACATCGCTCTCCAGAATGAGGAACAGGCGGTTTACTTCATCGCGAACTTGCACGCCCTGACGACAGTCCGCGAGCCCGAGAAACTTCGCGAGCTGACGTTGGAAGCGGCGATCGATTTGTTGGCGCTGGGGCTGAATCCGGATCGCGCGATACTTTACGTTCAGTCGGATGTGCCCGAGGTGACCGAGCTAACGTGGCTATTGATGACCGGCACACCGATGGGTTTGTTGGAGCGCTGCCACGCCTACAAGGACAAGAAGGCCAAGGGGCTACCGGCCGACGCTGGGCTGTTTACGTACCCGGTGCTGATGGCGGCCGATATTCTCGCGTACGACTCCGACACGGTGCCGGTCGGTGAGGATCAGGATCAGCACCTGGAGGTGGCGCGCGATATCGCACAGAGCTTCAATCATCACTTTGGGCAAACGTTTGTTTTGCCCAAGGCCTACATCATCGAATCGACGGCCAAAGTTCCGGGGACCGACGGCGAGAAGATGTCGAAGAGCTACAACAACACGCTGGAACTTTTCGAAGATCCCAAGGCGTTGCGGAAAAAGATCATGCGAATAACGACCGACTCGCGGCCGATGGAAGAGCCAAAGGATCCGCAGTCCGACCATCTGTTTCAGCTCTTTTCGCTGGTGGCGACCGACGCCGAGCGAGAGCATATGGCCGCGCTCTATCGCCGCGGGGGATTTGGGTACGGCGAGGTGAAGAAGGCGTTAGCCGATGCTGCGGACCGATACTTTGCCGAGCCGCGGCGCGGCGCGACGATCTGGCGGCAAAACCTGAGCGAGTGCGCGAGATTCTCGCCGACGGCGCCAGCCGGGCACGGAAAAAGGCGGCGGAAGTATTGACGCGGGCTCAAAAAGCATGTGGCCTGCGGCGATAGGAGTTCGCATGCGTTTTGGGAGGCACTTCGGCCCACTGTTGCTGTGGTTTGTTTCCGCCGTGGCGGTCGCGGTTACCGGGGCGCGGATCTCCGTTTGGGTTCAACCACATTTTGCGCCGGTCGTCATTTATCCGGTTTTGGTGGGCACGGTCTTGGGCGCTGCATTCGGCGCGCTGGCACTTCTGGCGGGCGTCAACCGTTCACACGGAAAATTGATCGGCGTAGTACTGTTGGCAGTTGTCGCGTCCCTTTTGGAGCATGCGTTCTTCTACGGTGATTATAGAGCGAACTTTGCTGCGGCGCTTGGTCGTGTGAGCGAACAAGTCGGTTTTCCAGTCTTGGATGTCGAGCCGCAAACGTTTGCGGAGTTCTTACGCAATCGCGCGGCCGCTGAACAATCGAGCGTTGCGCTGTGGGTCTCAAACCCGCTGATCACCGCGACGGCGGCCGGCGTGGTATTCTGGTACTTGAGCAACAAAGCACGAACGACGGAAAACGTCGTGTCGCCAACGCAGTCCAACTAACCGGCTGTTCATGAACGTCCTCGGCATTGGAACCGACATCGTTGAGTGCCTGCGGATCGCGCAGATGATCGAGCGGCACGCCGAGCTATTCATCGATCGCGTTTATACGGCGTATGAGATCGAGTACTGTCGCAGCCGGAAGCAGGCCACGCAACACTTCGCGGGCCGCTGGGCGGCTAAAGAGGCGGTGCTCAAGGCGATCGGCACCGGCTGGCGGCGGGGAATCAGTTGGCGGGACATTGAGGTGCGGAACAGCGAAGGGGGAAAACCGGCCATCGCCGTTCGCGGCGGAGCATTCGAGGCGATCGAGCAGGCAGGCATCGGCGAGATCCTAATCAGCATCTCGCATTGCCGGTCGCACGCAACGGCAGTCGCTGTTGCGCTGGCACGCGAGCAAAACAACGGGCGCGACCCGGCCTAACGCGCCGACTTTTTCTTGGCACTCTTGCGGGCAATTGTCGCTGTGGCGGCGCCGGCGTGCTCGGACGACGAACCTTCGGCACGCTTCTTGGCCTTGCCACCGCCGGCCGCTTTCGCGCCGCGGCCGGGTCGTTTTTTCGATGGGCCGGCCGCAGCGCGCTCGGCCAGCAATCGCACGGCAAACTCCGGCGTGAGTTCTTCGGCGCTCATACTCTTGGGCAACGAGGCATTGGTTGTGCCATCGGTCACATACATTCCGTACCGACCATCGAGCAATTCAATCTTCTCCTTGTTGGCGGGCGAAGGCTCGAAAACCTTGATGGGCGGCTTCTTCTGGCCGAAACCGCGGCGGGCCTGCTTAGGTTGTGCCAATAACTCGAGCGCCTGCTCGAGCGTCACATCGAGCGGTGACAGATGCGCCGGCAGCGATCGCGTCTCGTCGCCACATTTGACGTAGGGACCAAAACGGCCGTTATAAGCGACTACCGGTTCGCCGCTCGTTGGGTGTTTGCCAAGTTCCCGCGGCAGCGACAATAGCTTTAGCGCCGTCGGCAGGTCCACGCCCTCCGGGGTCATTCCTTTGAGCAACGATGCGTTTCGCGGCTTTTCCTCGTCTTCGGTCGATCCACACTGCACATACGGACCGAAGCGACCGACTTTCAGATACACTGGCTTGCCCGATGCTGGATCGTGTCCGAGCGGCTCTTCGGCTTGCTGTGCCTGGCCGAGCATTTCCAGCGCTTTTTCGATCGTCACCTCGTCGGGCGCTGTTCCTTCTGGGATTGCGGCTCGCCGGTCGCCCTGCTCGATGAATGGCCCATAACGGCCTACGCGAACGACAATCTCCTGGTCCCCCGGCGGCGTCCCAATATGTATTCGGCTGACGTTGCGGGCGTCGATTTTTTCGGTCTTGTGTTCCAGGTGCGGCTTGAGCCCCGTGGTGCCGTTGCCAAAGTAAAAGTTGCGGAGGTAAACGAGGTTCTCTTGCTCGCCGCGGCTGATTGCGTCCAAGTCCTCTTCCATCTGCGCCGTGAACTGATAGTCCACCAGATTGGGCAGGTGATCCTGCAATAACTGTGAGACGGCAAATGCGGTCCATGTGGGGACCAGCGCGCTGCCGCGTTTGAAGACGTAATCGCGGGCAAGGATCGTATCGATGATCGACGCGTACGTGCTTGGGCGGCCAATTCCCATCTCTTCAAGCGATCGAGTGAGCGTCGCTTCAGTAAACCGCGCCGGCGGTTGCGTGGTATGGCTTTTGGGTTCGAGCTTTTTACAATCGAGCGATTCGCCAATTGTTACCGAGGGCAGGATGGTTTCCTTATCCGCCAGTTCCGCTTCGGGGTCGTCCGCGCCTTCGACATACGCGCGCAGGTAACCGGCAAATTCAATTGTCTTGCCACCCACCTGAAACTCGGCGCCACCCCCTTCGATCGTCACCGTGATGCGGTGTCCGCGGGCATCGGCCATCTGACTGGCGACGGTGCGCTTCCAGATCAGGTCGTAGAGCTTGAATTCGTCGGGGCTGAGCTCCGCCCGGAGTTGTTCCGGAAATGCAAACGGGTGGCCCGCCGGGCGAATGGCTTCGTGCGCCTCCTGGGCATTTCGGACCTTGGTTTGGTACAGGCGCGGCGAGTCGGGCAAATACTCGCGGCCGTATTCGCGCGACACCAATTCACGAGCAGCCTCGACGGCTACGCTGGCCAAATTTGTCGAATCGGTCCGCATGTACGTAATATGCCCGGTTTCGTACAGGCTTTGCGCCACCTGCATCGTGCGGCGCGCGGTGAAGCCGAGCTTGCGGTTGGCCTCTTGCTGCATCGTGCTCGTTGTGAATGGCGGATACGGCTTCGATGTGTACGGCTTGTCGTCGAGTGCGGCGACGCGATAAGTCGCCGAGCGGAGACGCCCAAGCAAAACTTGCGCATCCGACTCGTTAAGCAAAAGCAAGCTGGAATTCTTGAGCTTGCCTGTGGCTGGATCGAAGTCCTTGCCGACCGGCATTCCGCGTCCATCGACCGAAACCAGTTCGGCCTCGAAGGGCTGGCCGGCCGCCTGCTTCGAAAACAAGCCGATGAGGTCCCAATACGTGGCGGAAACAAACGCCATACGCGCTCGCTCGCGCTCGACAATCACCTTGACGGCAACACTCTGAACACGGCCGGCCGAAAGCTTCGGCCGCACCTTGCGCCACAATAACGGCGACACTTCGTAGCCGTAGAGCCGGTCCACAATCCGTCGCGTCTCCTGCGCCTTCACAAGCGACTCGTCAATGTCGCGGGGGTTGGCCAGCGCCTCATCGATGGCCTCCTTGGTGATCTCATGGAAGACTAGTCGGTGAACCGGCACCTTAGGGCGCAAGATCTCATTCAGGTGCCAACTGATCGCTTCACCTTCGCGATCCTCGTCGGTCGCCAGATACAGTTCGCGAGCGTCTTTCAATAACCCTTTGAGCTTCCGCACCTGAGCCGTTTTGCCAGGCGGCACGATGTAGAGCGGGTCAAAATCCTTCTCCACATTCACGCCCAACCGGGCCCAGTTCTCACCTCGAAACTCGGCGGGGATTTCCTTGGCGCCGTGCGGCAAATCGCGGACATGGCCGATGCTCGCCTCGACGGTGTAGCCGCGCCCAAGGAACTTTCCAATGGTGCGGGCCTTGGCCGGTGATTCGACGATCACCAACGCATTACCGCCCTTAGTTGCTCTTTTCTTGGCCATGCTGGTCGGATTTCTGGGTAAATAGGTGAACTGCGTAGTTTGTGACTCTTATCGCCCTCAATACTTGCCCAAATCAATCCCGCCGCCGGAAACTGCCTTTGTCCTTCCAACTGTCCTGATCGATGCCAGCCGCCAGCAACGGCTACGCGGTTCGCGATGAATAGGCCGTCCATTTATTCGCGATAACCGGCGCACAGACAAGGGGCGGTACCGTCGCGATGCACCAACCGTGACTAAGGCCGCGTAGCAATTCTGGTGTACCGGCAAGCCTGTTGAGCGGACGCAGGATTAGCCGCAACTCCAAGTGGGATTGCGTTTACGTCGCGCCGCGCTACAATCGGCGTGGTCCGCGCAACCGGTAGTCTTTGTTATACTCGGATACCCCGGTGGCGGTTCGGCTGTCAAGCCGTGCTTGGCGCTTGAAAGCGCCGTTCTCCCCTAAGGATCGCGAAACATGGCCAGTCCGTTTACCGTATTTCGCCGCAATCAGAAGGTCATGCTAGCCGTTACCGGCATTTTGGCCATGATCGCGTTTGTGTTTATTGGCCCGACCTGCATGCAGATGGGCGGGACGGTCGGCGGAGGGAACAACACGACCGTAGTGAGCTGGAACTACGGCGCGATTCACGAAGGCGAGATGTTCAACCGCATGCAGATGCGGCGAATGCTCAACCGTTTTTTGCGCGAAGCTGCCTTGCTGGCCGGTGAACCGCTGCAGGAGAACTATCAGCGATTCGACGCCTCGGAACAAGGGGTCGTGACGGGTATGGTCCTGACGCAGCTTGGCAAGGATCTCGGAATGATCGTCAGCGACGACACCGTCAACATGGAATTGGCACAATGGACAGGCAACCGTGTGCGGCCGGGGGACTTGGAACAAGTCATTGCGCGTTTAGGTCAACAGCGAGTTTCACCCCAGCAAGTATTCGAAGGACTGCGACAAGAGTTTCTCGCGGAGCGCGTTTACCAGTTGTGGTTGGCGGGTTCCGGAATCGATCCGATCTTGAGACGCGGCGAGTTCAGCCTCGATCCGCCGGCGCAGCGATGGGAGAATTTCTTGCGGTTGGAGCAAAGCATCACCGCGCAAGTGATGCCGGTCCCGGTGGCTGAATTCACCGACCAAGTGGCCGAGCCGACGGAAGCGGAACTGCGCGAGTTCTTTGTTCGGCATAAGGAGCGCGAACCGTTGCCGGGATCGCCCGAGCCGGGATTCCGTCAGCCCTACCGTGCGAAGTTCCAATTCTTCAAGGCCGACATGGAGGCATTGGTGACCGCGGCCATGCCGCAGGTGACCGACGAGGAAATTCGCGAGTATTACGAGAAGAACAAGGACACGTTGTTCCGCGCGAGTACGCTGCCGGCACTGGACGAGACGAAGGATTCCCCCAAGAACGATGAGGCCAAGACCGACGAAGTGAAGCCTGACGATGCGAAAGCGGACGATAACGAAGGCAAAGCTGACGTAAACGCTCCAGCGACGAAGGAAACCGACGCATCTAAGACCGACGAGACCAAGACTCAAGAGCTGGAGTCGCAGAAATCCACAGAGCCGAAGAACAAAGCCAACGAGCCGAACTCCGACAAGTCCAGCGCACGTGTCGGGACGGGTACCTTCCGCCTGGTGAATTTCCAGGATGAGAAAACCGCTGCCGATCCTGCGGACAAGAAGGCCGAAGGAGCAACAGCGACCGGCGACGAAAAAAGAGCATCAGCAGAGGCAGAGGACGGCGGCAAAAAGGGGCAGGGCGACGCACCAGCCAAAGAGGAAGCAGCGAGAGAATCCTCCGACGCCGCGGTAACCAAAGACGCTAAGTCGGAAGAAACGAAATCGGACGAAACACCGGCCAAGCCGGTTGAATACAAACCGCTTGATAAGGTGAGCGAGGAAATTCGCCGTAGTTTGGCTCGGCAACGAGTCCCTCAGCGCGTACAGGACAAGTTCGAGAAACTACGCGGCTTGATGACCAACTATGCGCGAAGCCGCACCTCCTGGATGATCGAGCGCTCGACGGACCCCGATCTTGCCGCCCCCCAAGTCGCTGAACTTCGAGACGTTGGCGCAGGACAATCGCGTGCAGGCCTTCTCCACCGAAATGCTTTCACGCGCGGATGCGGCAACGTCAAAGTCGCTCGATATTGCCAAATCGTTCGACCGCTCGAACGTAGCATCGTTCGAGAACCTATTTCGGATGCCCTGGACGTCGGCCGCGTTTGAGCCGGGCGGGCTGTATAAGCCGGGCGAGACGTTCGACCCGCAAGGTAACCAATTCCTGTGGTGGAAGACCGACGAACGCGAGGCGCGCGTGCCGGCGTTTGAGGAGGTGAAAAAGGAGGTCCTTGAGGCCTACAAGATGTTTTATGCGCGCGACAAGGCGGTTGCGCAGGCGCGGCAGTACGCGAAACAGGTGAAGGCGGCGAGCAAGAACATGAAGGACCTGTTTGCCGACGATAAGGACTTGCCCGTTACGCAGACCGAGCCGTTTACCTGGCTCACCGGGGGGAATGTGCCGAACAACATGGGGCAACTTCGTATTTCGGACGTGAAGGGGGTCGAATTGGCCGGCGAGGATTTCATGCGCACGGCGTATTCGCTTGAGCCGGGGGAAGCCGGCGCGGCGCTGAATGCGCCCAAGACTGTCGCGTATGTAATCCAGGTGATCGAAACTACTCCATCGCGACTCGTGTTGCAAAAGGATTTCATGACGAGGGTCAAGAGTTACGATCGCTTTCGTGCAGCGGCGTCAGGCGACCTCACCGACGAACGCAAGCGCTGGCTCGACTCGCTATACGAGAAGTACGGCGTGCATTGGGAGCGGCCGCCGGAAGAGCCGCGAGCAATGATGGAATAATTGCTCCTCGAATTATCACTCGATAGCATTCGCATCGACCGCTGGCAACGGGAAGTCACTACTTGGCCGATGTTCGCGGGTCATGATGCCGCCGATCTTTGCCACGACGTCGGGATGCTTGTCGGCGACATCATTCTTCTCTGCCGCGTCGTTCTTCAAGTTGTACAGCTCAATCTTGCCGCGACCTTGTGCCAGGCGCTGTCGCACGCCCTTCCATTTGCCCAGGCGAACCGCCTGCTGCCCGCCATAGGCCGGAAACTCCCAGTACAAAAACTCGTGCAGCTTCTGTTCGCCGCGCGACAGGAGTGTGGGGACCATGCTTAAGCCGTCTGTCGTATACGGCTGCCGCACATCCGCAATCTCGCAGACCGTCGGCAATAGATCGTACGCTGCGCACGCGAGATGGCTCGTCATGCCCGCTTTGATCTTGTAGGCCAGCGTGCAATCAGCGGCACGCGTATTCCGCCTTCGTAGACGCTTCCCTTCAAGCCGCGAAAATCAGCCGCCGAACGAAAGAACGCCGAATCGGATCCGCCCAGCCGGTTGTAAGTCGGCCCATTGTCGCTGGTGAACAGGACCAGCGTGCTTTTCGATAGGCCTAGCTCATCGAGCCGATCGATGATCCGTCCGACGCTGCGGTCCATGCGCGTGATCATCGCCGCATAGGCTGCCCGAGGATGCGCTTGGGGGCGATATCCCTTGCCGCCGGTGTATGCCGGGTCGTCCCATTTGCCTTTGTACTCAGCAAGCGAATCCTCCGGCACTTGCAGGGCCAGGTGCGGAATCGTGAACGCCAGGTACAGGAAGAACGGTTGCTCATCGTTGGCGCCGATCACCGAGAGCGCCTCCCGTTCGAATAAATCGTGAGAGTACTGCCGGCCCGCGTCGCCACCGTCGTTGCCCTCAAGCGGCACGCGCTCGTGGTTGCGATAGAGATACGACGGGAAATGGTTGTGCGCGTGCCGCTGGCAGTTGTAGCCAAAGAAGGAGTCGAAGCCTTGCGAGAGTGGATCCCCCTCGGTACCGGGTGGGCCGAGGCCCCACTTGCCGATCGCCGCGGTGCGGTAGCCGGCAGTTTGCAGCAATTCGGCCAGCGTGACTTCGCTTTTGGGCAGTGGATGCTGACCCTCGGGGCGGACTTCCTTGTTGTTTCGAACGGCGGCATGCCCGCTGTGTTTGCCGGTCAACAGCACGCAGCGCGAGGCGCGCAGACCGGGCTGCCGCTGTAGTATTGCGTGAACCGCATGCCCTCCCTGGCCATTCGGTCAATGTTCGGCGTGCGGATCTTTTGCTGGCCGTAGCAGCCGAGCTCGGCGTAACCGAGGTCGTCGCACAGGATCAAAACGACATTCGGTGGCGCGGCTCGGCCGCACAAATTTCCAACGCGAACACGACGGCCGCGCAACACAACAATAGCGACGGAATCGCGTTCATGAATCGACACCGATGCGGTGAACCGATTTACTCGCTCGCTACCCCGCGGACTTGGCGGCCGCGGTGTCGGTCTTGGCTTTCTCTTCTTGAGCCTTGCGACAGCTCGGGGTTCGGCGTGGCGTCGCCCTTCTCCATGACCGAGGATCCACTTGATGCCGCCGAGCATCGAGTCCATGTACTTCTCGTTCTCCCAGACCTGATCGTTGTGGCCCAGGCTCATGTGCAACGCCTTGCCGTCGCCGTACTCCTTGCACCAGGCGATCGGCACGTGATACGGCTCCTTGCGCTTGGTCTTCGCCATGTTCAGGCTCATCAGCACGCGGACCTTCTCCGGCTGCCAGTTCTTGAACCGGTAGATCTCGTCCTGAATCTCAAACTCTTCGCCCCACGGCTTGCTGATCGGGTGCTGCGTGTCGTGCACGGTGACCGTGACCTTCTCGCCCGCGTTCCACGGATGGCCGTTGAACGAGCCGCCGATCATGTCCCAATAGGGCTTGTAGTCGGCCATGGTATCGGCGGCGGAATGGGCGCCGATAAAGCCGTGCCCCTTTTTCTTGAGCCAGTCGTTGAGGAAGTACTGCATGTCGTCCTCGTCCATCGGAATCTTTTGCGCGGGCCGGTCGTGTAGAACATCACGATGTCATAGTTCTGCAGGTTGTCTTTCGTGAACTCCTTGGCCGCGTCCTGCGTGCAATCGACGCGGAACAGGCCGCTCTTGATTCCCAGATCGGTCATCGCGACTTCCGACGGCGCGAGCTTGTCATTCTTGCGCGTCACCGCGCCGTGCTTGAATCCGCCCGAATAGGTGACGAAGAGCAGCCGCACGGGCTGATCGAGCGCGACCTTCTTCTCTTGCTTTTGATCTTGAGCGCGGGCCGAATCGGCCGACATCCACGCGGCCGAAACAAACAGCGCGAACACAACGACGCAGAGCGGGCGAATGCGGTTCACGGCGATCTCCTTGGGATGATGCCTGGGCGGGTAATACGGGTAGTTTAACTGCGGCCGGTAGCGTTGCAAACTCGGCCAGAGAAGGTGATGAGGGGATGGGCGGCGATGGGTGGAGATGAAATCGATGTGTTTGCGAAGGCGACTAAGATCGTGTAAGCCAATACATCAGAAGGAATCCGCCAGCGAAAAAGGCCCCGACAACCAGGCCGACGGTCATCCCCATGTACATGCTGAATGGGTCAGCGGGGCCGGTCAACATGCCCGTCACAACGCCGACCAATGGCAGGGCAAGAAGTACAAACCAATCTCGTGAAGTCCATGGTTCGCGGTGACTGCGCTTGTCAGATTGACTTTCGCTCGCGGACTCGACACTTGCTGACTCTTTACTTCCCTCCATCCCCGCTATCCCCTCGTATCCCGTTATCTCCTTCTCTGGGGAGCGGCTATTTGCGAGCCACTTCACCCTCGCGCCGCCGGATGTGAAACATCACCGGAGCGCTCGTGGCATTTTCGGCCACCGTGGACTTGGCGAAATATCACGCGGTCGGTGTCGGACACCCACTTGGCCGCCGTCAGGAAGATCTGCCGCTCGTCCTCTTCGGGCATGATCAAGCAGGCCGTTGAGCCCCAGGTTGTCCACGATTACGCCGTGTGGCAGATTTTGCACTTCAAGTTGCACCGATCCCTTATGCCCGTTGCGCTTGATCTTGATGCGCGCGGTGATCGTCGTGCCGGGGGCCATCGTAATCTGCGGCAACGTCGGGCCGCTCTCGCTCGAGGCGAGCGGCGGGTGCGATGGCGCCTTCGTTGGCGGCTGTGCTTCTGGAATGAACTGCACGAAACCTTTGGCTTATCGCGAAGCGCAAATCTTGCCGAGCGATCCGATTTCCTTGGTCACCGCCTGGCCATTGATCTCGGCGGTGGCGGTGACCTTTGCCTGCGACTCGTTCTCCTTGGTCGGCGGATTCGCGTCGGCCGCGGCGTAAATGGCGCCGAAGGCGGAGCGATGGCCGGCTTCGATCACAATCGGCGTGGTCACCTGAAAACCCGGCGGCAATGTGCCTGTGATATCGACGCGAATCGGGCCATCAAAACCATCCATGCGCACGCGGTCGAGCGTGAAGGTCTGGCCGCCACCCTTGGGCACGTTCGGGTTGGTTCCGCCAAGTTTCACTCCGAAGTCCGGTTTGGGCTCGCGGATCGTGAGGCGATAGACGTACCGCGGGCCGCCGGCGCCGGCGGCATCGGTGACGCGCACGAGATACTGTCCATCGGCAGGCGCGGTGAACAACACGCGCGAATCGGCGCCGATATCGCGGTCGCTCGCGTCGTCGTTGGCATAGTACACGCGGAACACCGGCAGGCCGTTGTTCGGCAGCTTCTCGCCCGGCGTGTGCGGCTCGACGATGTACGCCGGATCATAATTGGCGTGTGCCGTGGCGCTCGTGTCAAAGTACGTCCGCCGTATGCCCGGCGTGGCCTCGTAGACCAGCGAATCCGAGTCGGGCCCTTGCGGTGCGCGGAACAGTCTGGTTACCTCGCCGGCGAAATACACGTACTCGTTAAGCTCCATCTCCTCCCAGTTCTTCAGCCGCACGCCCGTCTGCGTGCTGGTGATCGAGCGGAAGTTGATGTACGAGTCGCGGACGGCCTGCAGCAACATGCCGCTCGATCGGCTTGCCGTCGGCCGAAAGCACCTCGATCCGCGTATCGACCGGCGAGCCGCGGCGGCGGGCATTGGTCTCGATCAGCAGTTGCTGGCCTTTCTTCGCCTCGAATCGGTAGTGATCGACGTCGTCGCTGCTCGCGATCCGCCCATTCACGACTGCTCGGGACAACAACGGTGGTCGCTTTATCGGGAACATTGTTCGGCGCATTGTTCGGCTCAGCTTCCAGCGATTCCGGTAACGAATCGACAACCACGCTGAGACCGCGACGAGCTGCGGAACTTGTTGGCGTCGATTGCCACCGCGGCCTCGCCGTCCGTCGCCGGCCTTTACCGTTGCCATGGCGCCGGGCGGAATGTTGTAGCCGACGAGCTCTACCTGAGTCTCCTGTTTGGCCGGAACCGAGAGCGGATACACGCCGACCACATACGGCAACTCGCCGACCGTGAGCCGGTAATGGAATCCGAGCCCCCCGATCAGCATCAACTCGCTCACCGTGCAGCGTGTATTGGCCGTCGGCTGGCAGCGTGTATGCGACGAGCGGGTCGCTGCCGCCATCGAAATCGTTGTTGGCGGCCAACAGCCGGCCGCTGGGATCAAACAGCTCCAATTCCGCGTTGGCCTTGCTGCCAATTGTCTTGCTCGAAAGCTCGGCGACGATCGTCTGCCCCGCCTTCGCCGGTAATGCGAAAACAATCGGTGTCGCCGGCGCTTGGCCAGACTGCCCCAGACGCTTGCCGGCATTGCAAGGTCCTGCGGCGAGTCAGGAGCATTATTCGGCTCCACTTCGGCCAGCGTGGTTCACATTGTCGGCATAGAGCTTGAGCTTGTTGCTCTCGCCGCCGGCATTCTCCACCGCGAGTTCGTATTCGCCGCGAGGCAGGTCCGCAGCGGCAGTGACTTCGACAATTGCACGATCGGCGGTCGCGCCGCCCTCGACGAACCTTGCCGCTGAGCCGGGCGTCGCTGAACGAAACTTTCGTCAGTCGCCGAGAGGTTTTTTCCGCTAATCGTCAAGCGGCGCCGTCTGGGCCGGCCGCACACCGGCGGGCTCGATCGACGCCAGCTCCGGCTTGGCCGGCGGCACGGGCGCAATCGGCTTTCCGTCATCGGCGTTGTAGACGGCCAACGAGCCGTCGAGCCGCCCGGCGGCAAGACGCTTGCTGTCGGCGGAGAACGCGAGTGCATCGGCCACATCCGGCTGAGGCTCCACGACCAGACGCTCCGTCACGTCGCCCGCGTGCCAGAGCTTGACCCGCCGATCCTCGCCGCTGGTGGCAATCGTTTTGCCGTCGGATGACCAGGCAAGTGCAACGATCGGCTGCTCGTGGGCAAAGCGCGAGTACAGAAGCTCGTTCGTCCCTTCGGCGGCTGTATCGGATAACCGCCACAGGCGAACGCGGTTATCGCCGCCGGCCGCGGCCACGAAACGTCCGTCGGGGCTGAACGCGGCGGCGTACTGATCACCGATCGGCTGACTGAACGTATCGAGGCGCTCGCCGTCTTCGACTTCCCAGAGCTTGATCGGTGCGGTCGCCGCTGGCGCTTGCCAGCAGCTTGGCGTCGCCACGGAAACGCAAGACCGAAGATGCCGCCGTTGTGCCCGTCGAGCGTGCGCCGCTCGCTGCCGGATTCCAGGTCCCAAAGCTTGATCTTCTGGTCGTAGCTGCCGGTGGCGATCATTTTGCCGCCGTTGGCCGCGGCCAGGGAATAAATGCTGTCGCTGTGCCCGCGCCACGCTCGCACCAGCCGGCCGTCGGCTGTGTTCCACAGCGCGCACTTCGCCGAACAATCCCGGCTCACCGGCGACGGCGATGAGCTGTGCTCCGTCGGCGTGAACGCGAGATCGTTGACGTTGCCCGTGTGCTCTCGAGCGTGTGCCGTAACTTGCCGCGTGTCGGCGGCGATGATCTCCACGACTCGCGTGGCGGCCGACCGCGATCGTGTCGCCCTTTGGCGAAAAGGCGATCGCTGTGATCGCACGGCGAACGGAGCCTTTTGGCGCAATCTTCGGCGTGACCAGAATCGTGGGGTCGGCGCGGCGCCCTTCGGGCCCTTTCGCGCCCGCGTCAATCCACTTCTTCAACAGCTCGATCTCTTCCGGCTTCGGACGTTCGTTGTCTTCCGGCGGCATGACCGGCTTGGCTTCGCCGGTGAGCATTCGGATCAACAGGCTCTGATCACTGTGGCCGGCCGAGATCGCCAGCCCGCGCTTGCCCCCTTTAAGCAGCTCGTCGTAAGAGGCCAGCGAAAGCTTCCCCTCCAAGTCGTCCGGATTGTGGCAGGCGGTGCAGTACTTGTTGAAGATCGGTGCGATCTGTTTGCCGTAATCGGGGGTTTCCGCAGCCAGGACCGCCGAACTCGCGCACGCAAAAAATACAAGGGCGGAGGTAATCTCACGCAAAGACGCAAAGACGCTAAGAAATACAAATGGGCGCATGGAAGGGTAGTGCGAGCTTGTGGGTCTAAATACACCGAAATTGCAACTGCCGGCATTTCTGGCGCGCTTGCGCCTTGGCGGCTTTGCGTGAGTCACTTTCATCGAGGTTTAGTGGTTCAGCAAAAACTCTTTGCTCGTCAGCAAGCCCCAATACAAATCTTCGAGCACCTGCCGCCGTTCGGCCGCCGGCGCCGCCGAAAGCTCGGCAAGCAATCGCGTTCGCTCATCCGCGGACGGATATCGCGACAGTGTGCTCAGAAATGCATCTTCCACGATCTTCTCGTTCGGCTCGCCGGCCGTCAGGATCTGCTCGATGCGGTTCCCTTTCGCGGCAAGCTTCTCGTTGATCGTGTCGCCGTTGGAGAGGTGCAGCACCTGCGCCATGCTCGGCTCGTCGGTCCGCTCGCATTCGCACGTCAAGAGCCGCTGCGCCCGGCCGAACGATTTCAGGAAATACGACGACACATTCGAGTCGGGCAGCGACAACGCGCGCATGTGCCGGGATACGGATCGCCCAGCCCGCCGATGTTGCGGTTTCGCCGGTCGCCGCTTTCGCGATAGAACTGCGTCGGCGAGGCCGTGACTTGCGAGATCGCGTCGAGCATCACCTCGGCCATCATCCGCCGCGGGTAGTACCGACAGTAATACCGGCGATCGACGGCATTTTCGGGCAGCGTGCGGCTCGTTCGCTGGTACGTCGCACTTTGAAGGATTGCCCGCATCAGCGCCTTGGTGTCGTACTTATGCTCGACCAGATATTTCGCCGCCGCGTTCAGCAGCTCCTCGTTGCTCGCCGGGTTGGTCAGACGCAGATCGTCCACCGCCTCCACCAGACCGACGCTCAGATAGTTCGCCCAGATGCGGTTGGTGATCGCGCGGGCGAAGTACGGGTTGTCGGGCGCGACCAGCCAGTCGGCCAAGTACTCGCGGCGGTCCTCGGTCGATTCCAATGGCACCGGCTCCGCGTCCAGCGGCCGCGGCGGCTGCGGCTTTCCTTTGTCCGGCTGCACCAGTTCGCCGCGATCGACGGTGAAAACGATTGCATTTCCGTCGCCCGCTGCCGTCCTTCGACTTCGTACGCGCAAACAGGTTGGCCATCCCGTAGTATTGGTCGTTGGTCCATTTCTCCATCGGGTGGTTGTGGCACTTCGCGCAGCCGATCGACATCCCGAGGAACGCCTGCGACACGTCTCCGCCAGCACCGGCGCGTCGTGGTGCAGCACATAGAAATTCGCCGCGCCGTTCTCCAGCGTGCTGCCCGCGCGCGGTGATCAAATCGCGGGCGAACTGGTCCCACGGCGTGTTCTGCGCCACCTGCTCGCCGCACCCAGCGGTAGTACGCCCACATGGCGCTCGGCTTGAGCTTCTCGCTGTTGACCAGCAGCAGGTCCGACCACTTGTATGTCCAGTAGTCCACGAACTCCGGCCGCGTCGAGCAGTCGATTCGATCAGTTTGTCGCGCTTGTCGGCGGATTGATCGGCCAAAAATGTGCGAGCTTCGTCGGCGGTCGGCAGCGTGCCGATCGTGTCGATAAACGCGCGCCGCGAAGAAACTCCTCGTCACCCGCCGGCGGCGAAGGCGGCAGGTTGAGCCGCGCAAGCTGCTTCAGCACCAGCTCGTCGATGAAGTTCCGCCGCGGCGCTTCGGCGAACACTTTCGCGTCAATCGGCCGTTGGTAGGGGACGGTGACCGTCGCGACGGCGTTCTGGCTCAAGTACCCGCCGCTGACGAAGCCTTCCCCCTCGCCCATCACCTTCAAGTTTCCCAGTTGATCGACCGCAGCGACTGATTCGTCGCTCGACGTGAACCTGACCAACCGCGTGACGTCTTCCACGTGCCCATCGGTGAAGTGCGCACGCACCAGCAACCGTTGCTTCATCCCCGGCTTGAGCAACAGCCGTTCCGGGCAGCACTTCGAGCCGGCTCATCCGCGGGTCGTCGCTGTCGGCGGCTTGGCGCCCTCGGCAATCCAGCGGACGAGCGTGTTGTATTCCGGCGAGCCGACGTCGAACCGCACGCCGCCTTTATGCGGAATGGCGGCCGTCGGCTTGAGCAGCAGCAGGCTTCGCGCCGGGTCCTCCGGCACGATGCGGCGTCCGCCCGCCTGCCGCGTGATCGTGAACCAGTCGGCATCGGCGTCGTAGCCGCGGAGCGACAGCTTGAAGCCGTTCTTGCCGCCGGCCGCGCCGTGGCAGGCGCCGCTGTTGCATCCGGCCTTGGTCAATACCGATTGCACGTGGTTGCGAAAACTCACGTCATCTGCCTGATCAAACTTCAGCACGCGGACCTTGGCCAACGCCATTTGGTCGCCGCTCTTGGCCGTCAGCGTCACTTCGCCGTTGGCCAACGGTTCCAACACGCCTTCGTCAATGCGCGCGACCTTGGGATCGCTCACCTCCCATTCAGTCGCCGCGAGCGGTACCTCACCCACGAATTGGCCGGAGTCCACGCGCTCGACCATCAATGTCTGTCGCGCATTCGGGCCGGACAAAGTAATATCAGCCGGCAGAATTGCCAGCTCGGCGCAATACGCCAACGACGACAGCGAGAATAACAGCGTCGCGCTATTTACTAGTCGGGCCAATCTCATCGAGAATCCCCGCAATCGCACAACCAATTCCGAATTCCGTACTGAGCCTGCCCGCCGCGTCGGGAACTCCGCACTTAAAACAGTTCCTTGATCGCATGTTTTCCAAAGTCCACCAGCGGGAACGGGCGGCCCTGTGGGCCAGGCAAATGAGCTTCGGGGTCGAGGCCCAGGCTGTGATAAATCGTCGCCACGATCTCCGACGGCTCGACCGGCCGTTCGGCGGGGAACCCGGCGATCGGATCGCTGCGCCCGACGACGCGCCCGCCTTGCACGCCGCCGCCGGCGAAATACACCGTCCAGCACTGCGGCCAGTGGTCGCGGCCACCCGCCGGGTTCACGCGCGGCGTGCGGCCGAACTCAGCCAGGTTGCACACCAGCGTGTTGCCCAACAGTCCGCGCTCGGAAAGATCCTCGATCAGCGCCGAGTACGCCTGTGTCGTATACCGGCGCCACCTGGTTCTTCATTCCTTCGATGCTCGTAAACGGCACGCTGCCGTGAATGTCCCACGTGATCTCGTTGAATACCGTAGAAACGTGTTGATCGTGACGAATCGCACGCCCGACTCAATCAACCGCCGCGCAAGCAGGCAGCACTGCCCAAACCGGTTCATGCCATAACGTTCGCGGACCTTTTCCGGTTCTTTGGTCAGGTCGAAGGCGGCCCGAGCCTGTGGGCTGGTCATCATCCGGAACGCCGCCTCGAAATTGCTGTCCAACAGCTTCGCATCGTCGCTGGCCTCAAAACGGTTGATCGTTCCCTTCGACGATGTCGCGCAGCTTGCGGCGGCGGTCGAGCCGCGCCTCGCCAATCGTCTTCGGGGGCAACAAATCCGGCACCTGAAAATTCGCCTGCGACGGATCGGCATTAAGCACGAACGGGTCATACGCTTTGCCCAGAAAACCCGCGTCCTGACCGTGCGGCAAGTTGCCGCCTGTCGGGCCCATGACCTCGGGCAGCACCACGTTGGCCGGAAGATCGCTTTTCCGTCCGCGCAAATACTGCAAGCGCACAGCCCGCGTGCGGCGTGTTCACGCCGCCGGTAAACAGCCGGCCCGTTTGCATCATCTGATGGCCGGTGTCGTGGACCGCGGCGGCGGTGTGGTAACAGGTCCGGACCAGCGAGAACTTGTCAGCGACTTTGGCGTGGCCCGGCAGGATCTCAGAGACTTCAAACCCGGGCGTGGCGGTCTTGATCGGCTTGAACGGGCCCGCGGATTTCCGCCGGGGCGTCTGGCTTCATATCGAAGGTGTCGAGCTGGCTCGGAGCGCCCAGGTTGAAGATCATGATGACCGAGCGGTCATCGAACTCGCCCTTCGCGGGCTTCGTGGCGGCCTGCGCCTGTTGGGCTTCGACGAGGTCGGACAACCCGAAGCCGATGGCCCCCAGGGTGCCGACCTGCAAAAAATCTCGCCGCGAGATGCCGTCGCACGTGTGCGCTGTGCCGCGACCAATGAGATTGAGCATGATTTCCCCCGACGAATACGGACCGGAGTGGTCTCGATGCGCAAAAAGCGATGATAGCACGGTTCGCTCGTAAGATCAACCAGCGGAAGCGGTTAACGCCGAGCCGCGATTGAGGTTTGCGTCGCTCGGCGGCAGGGGTATTCTTGCGGCTCTTACCTCTGGAGTCTCTGCGTGCCCGCATCGACTGAACTCGACCATCGCACCTCGCCGCGGCTTCGCCCGCACGCGGTTTCCGGCAATTCGTCGCCGCGCGACCGCGTCCGTTGGACCCTTCTGCTGCCGCCGTTGGTGCTCGTTGTCCTCGGCTTCGCCACTTTGTCATTCGACCTCCAGGTAACGCGGTGGTTTATCGATGGCAATTGCCCGCGGCCGATCGCGAAATGGCTTTCGATCGCCGAGGCGTTTGCTCACGGCCTGGGAGTGGCCGCAATCCTCTTGACGATCCTGCTGCTCGATCGAAGTCGCTGGCGCACGGTCGTCCGGTTGGCGGTCGGCTCATTCGGCGCCGGTCTATTGGCCAATGTCGTCAAGCTGATTGTCGCACGCTCTCGGCCGCACAGCTTCTTAATCGACGGCACTGTGCTCGATACCTTCCTCGGCTGGTTTCCGTTTGGTGATGGCGGCAGCGCGTGCCAAGGTTGCCCCTCCGCCCACATGGCCACTGCCACGGGGCTAGCTGTGGGACTGATCGCGGTTTTTCCACAAGCGCGCTGGTGGTGGATCTTTTTGACGCTGTCGGCCGGGCTACAACGGGTGGCCGTTGCCGACCACTTTGTGAGCGACGTTCTTTGGGGAGCTGCCGTGGGGACGTTTGTCGCCGGCGGACTATTTCATGGCGGCTTGCTTGCGCCCTGGTTCGATCGCTGGGGACGACCGGGCGGTTCTAAAAGTGCGCTGTAGCGAGATTCTGTTGGCACTTACCCGTGCCGCGCGGTAGATTGCGCAGCGGGACAGGTCTTTCCCGCTCTCTAGCGGAACGGAGGCGTGTATGCGATCCAGTTATTATCCGCTCGTCGGTATCGTTCTGTTCTCGATCTCTTCGCTTGCCGATGCTCAAGCCGAGCCGCGCGAGACGCAGGCCAAACCGGCCACGTCCGCCACTTCCGGGCTCAAAGAGCTGCGCGACGAGGTCCGCGCCGCAATCAAGGCTTCTGATCGCGTGACGAAGCAAAACCGTGACGACGCCGTGCGCCGCCTGGTCGCAGTGCACCAGCGCGTGAAACAGAGCACTGTCACGGGTGACGAGCGCGACACGCTCGAGCGTCGAGTGGAGGCTCGGTTCTGCGCATCTCGCGGATTTGATCCAGCGCCAGATGGCCCGGGAAGCAGCAGCGCCAAACGTTCGCTTGCCGGCACAACGTGCCGTTCTTGCGCAACAGGGACTACCGCCGCAAGCAGTTCCACAGAACGCGGCCGCGTTCGGTTTCGGACCGAATCGTCAGGCAGGCATAGCTCTTCAGCCTCCCGACAATGGGCAAGATTTGGTTGATTTGATCCAGCGGACGATTCAGCCCGAGTCGTGGGACGTCAACGGCGGACCCGGCACGATCGTCTATTTCTCGCCACTGCGTGCCCTGGTCGTCCGCAATCGCTCTGACATTCACGAGCAGCTTGGCGACGTAATCGGCCAAATGCGGCGGTAGCGGGGTGTGAGGGTTCGGGGTTCAGGCCTTAGGGATTAGGGGGGTACGAACACCGAAGCGCATTTGACGGTTTGGAGCCTTTTGAAGGCACTTGGGACGGGAAAACAAGGGGTTTTTGCAAGGTGCAATGAACCACTCAGCACGGATTTGAGGTGGGGTGCGTATTTCCCGGGGAAAACGCGAGGTTTTGGCCTTACGATCAGCGGTCCATGAACCGCCAAGAACGCCCGGAAGGGAGACTTTTAGGCAAAGCGGCAACGCCGCAAAGGATACTATACATAAGTATATGTAACCTGTTAGCCACGGATGGCAGGCGTCGGCACGTTCTGTGGCTGTGAGTCAAGGAGCCGGGCGGGGAGATTTTTCTGAGTGCCGGAAGTCGTTGGGGATGACGCGGCGGCGAGTAGAGTGTTAATCGGTTGGCGAACTACGAGATTATCGTTCGACCTCGATGCCGATGTCGCGGCCGACATCGGCGCCGATGGCCGCGCCTTCGGGACCACCGATTGCACCGCCTATGCGCCTCCGATTCTGGCCCCGGTGTCCGCGGCGCGGCTGGGGTAATACTCGGATCGCGGTTCGGCATAACCCGGCGACGAGTAATACGGATCGTCGTCGTCGCGATACAATCTGTAGTCAAAGTGACCGTGGTCAAAATGACCGCCGTCATCGGGATAGTAGCCGCCGTTGTCGTAGTACGGTCCCTCGTCGTAATAGCGGCCGTTGTCATATCGGCCATTGTCATCACGGCTGTCGTCGAAGTACGGCCGGCGGTCGTAATACCAGTCGTCGCGATAGATCGGTTGGCGCGTGTAATGGCGCCGGTCGTCGTAGTATCGATCGTCGTAGTAGCGATCAGCCCATTTCTCGCGCTGATCCCAGTACTTCTCTTCCGCATTGCGGCGCTGTTCCCATAGTTTTTCCGCGTGCTCGCGCTCTTTCTCGCGGAACTTCTGCTCGGACTCGCGGAACTTCTCTTCGTCCTTGAGTTGCTGTTCGCGCCATTTCTCTTGGTCCTTGAAGCGCTCTTCCTGCCACTTGTCCCGGCGGTCGCGGCCGTGGCCGGATTCGTCTTTCCAAGGGTCGGCGGGCAGCGCGGATGGGCCGAGCAGAACGATCAGGGTTGCTAGGGTGAGTCGTTTCATGGCTTCCTCCCGTGGATGATCCATCGGGTGGAGAGAGCAATAGGCATGCCTTGTGGGAGGGCCGGGCGTGACCAATGCCATGGTGATTGTGGAATTCCGCGGGCGGGGAGGGAACGAAAACGGCTAAGCGAGAAGACGGATCCCGATGGTTAGGAGTCGGATGCGTCTGCACATGCACGTCCAAATACCCGCCTGCGGCGACCCTTCCAGCGATACCGTATTATTTAGAACAAGTGTACACGTTCGGCGGCTCTCGGTCAATGGCGCCGGGCGGAAATTCTATTGCGCCTCCGAGGTCGTTGGGCGGGGAGGTGATGGGGCCTTGCTGCTTCCGCTATGGGCGTAATAATAGGGTGAATGCTGCCTTCACTCTGCGTGCATTGATGCAAACACCGTTCGAGAGAAGCCCGGTAACCGAGCACCGACTTTACCTGGTGCTATTCGTCAGCAACGGCGGCGGATTATAGTCCGACCTTCTTGCGCGCGTGCGGTTCTCGCACGTATCTGGCAGCCGTCGCATCAATTCACTTCTTCTCGCATGGGTTCTCGTATGGCAGTGCTCAAAGACAATTCCGCGCTGGTCATCCTCGGCCGCTCGTTTTGGATTATGTTCGGACCTATGTTGCTTACGGCTGCTGGCCTAATGATCCTGTTTAACCCCGGGACCGGCTGGCAAACGGGCGCGGACATCACGTTTCTCGCGACGCTCGTGGCGATGATTCTTGGCCGACGGCTGGAGTATGCCGGAGGTGAACCAGTTACAGGAACCGGAGAGCCTTCGACACCGGCACATTTTGCGCCGTTATGTGGTAGCTACTTTTATTGGTGGTGTGCTGACGTGGGGGCTGCTCAACCTGGTCAGCAATCACGTACTGGCGTAATCGTTGCGACGTCGGGAATACAGCGATGCATGATGTAGCACACTTGCTAGGCGTGCTTGCGGTTGCGCTACGCGCTGCCGCGATTTGCGGGTGGCTTGCTCAGCGCATCGGCCAGCCGGCTGTGCTTGGCGAGCTGATCGCTGGCGTTGTGCTAGGCGGTTCTGTGCTGGCACTGGTCGATCCCCATGACGTAGTGCTGCACTTTGTCGGCGAGGTGGGGGTTGTAATCCTCCTTTTCCAGATCGGACTAGAGACCGATCTGACCAAGCTGCTGAAGGTCGGTCCGGCCTCATTCGTCGTGGCTAGTGTCGGCGTGGCTGTGCCATTCGGCCTGGGATACGCCGTTTGCCTAATGCTTGGCCTGGAGCAGCTTGTCGCCATTGTGGCCGGCGCAGTCGCTCACTGCCACCAGCGTGGGAATCACCGGTCGCGTTCTGTCGGATCTCGGCGCCTTCACGACGCTGAAGGCCAGATCATTTTGGGCGCGGCGGTCATTGACGATGTGATTGGCCTGGTAATTCTCACCGTTGTGTCAGCTGTAGCGGCCGGCGGTGAAATTAACGTTGCCTCGGTAGGCTGGATCGCCGCGGCGGCGTTCGGGTTTTTGTTCGTGGTCGTGGGATTTGGAATACTGGTGGTGCCACGGCTGGCGCGCGGTTGAGCGTATCGATACGCCGGGCATCCTGATGACCACCGCGCTCGTGCTTGCATTCGGGCTGGCCTGGCTCGCCGACGCTTCTGGATCGGCCGTAATCATCGGTGCTTTTGCCGCCGGGATTCTGTTGGCGCGGACGCCCCAAGCACACGAGATCGAGAACGGCATCACGAGCCTCGGCCGCTTCTTCGTACCGCTGTTTTTTGTGATGGTCGGGGCGGCCGTTGATCTGCGCGTACTGAACCCGTTCGACGCGGAGAACCACTTCACGCTCGCGTTGGGTGCTGTGTTGATTGCAGTGGCAATGGTGTCGAAATTTGTGGCGGGATTCGCGCCGTTCTGGATTCGCGCGCGCAAGGCAGTAATTGGCGTGGGAATGATCCCGCGAGGCGAAGTGGGGCTGATCTTTGCGCAGATGGGGTTGTCGAGCGGATTATTCGATGCGGGAATCTTCAGTGCCGTGACATTGATGGTGATGGCGACCACGTTCGTCGCGCCGCCGTTGTTGCGGATGCTCTATCCCGAGCAGCGGCCGAGGACGGAGCCAGACGAGACGGTCGATGGCATCGCGGAGTTGGTCACTGGACCGCGTTAGCCGCGGATGCGGGTACGGGGGTGGCGCTGAAGGTTCAGGGCGAGGAGGCGGGAGAGGATTTCGTCGTCGGTGAGGTCGGCGGGCCAGCCGTAGGCGGCGGCGACGGCGTACTGGTCCCGGGCCTCGCTTCGCGAACGCGACAGTGTCTACTGGTTCCGGGCCTCGCTTCGCGAGCTCGGAACTGTCGGCCGCCGAGCAACGTCAATTGAATTGCCAGCCGCCACCAGTCACAATGGATTCAATCGGCGCATCGAGAAGGTATGTGACAGGTCGAGGCTTTTCCGGGTTTGGTGAAGAACTGGTAGGACGTTCGAGCATTGCGCGCCCTTTGGGGGGTTCGCGCAACTGCCTTCACCAATTCGCCTTAAAACGCCGCGAGGGCTCGACTATGTCTTTCGAACTGGTCGTTGATGTCTTGATCGTCGATGATTCGGCGGTCGATCGGAAGCTTGCCGGTGCGCTCGTCGAGAAGCAGTCGGATTACTCCGTGGGGTACGCGAGCGATGGCCAGGAAGCCCTGGCCGCCATCGATATTCAGCGGCCCGACATCGTCGTCACCGACCTGCAGATGCCGGGGATGGACGGGCTGGAGCTGGTGCGAGAGCTGCGCCGCCGGCAGCCAACGTTGCCGGTGATCCTGATCACGGCCATGGGGAGCGAGTCGATCGCCGCCGAGGCGCTGCGCCGAGGCGCCGCCAGCTATGTACCGAAGTCGCGAATGGCCGAGGACCTGATCCCGACGCTCACTGATGTGCTGGCCCGGACACGCACGCATTACCGCGACGAACGGCTGTTGGAGTGCTTGTCGCACAGCGAATTCAGGTACGTGCTGGAGAACGACCCCGCGCTGGTGGCGATGATCACCGATCATTTCCAGCAAGGGCTGGTGCGGATGTGCTTTTGCGACGCGGCTTGCGCCGTGCAGGTGGGAAGCTGCGCTGGAAGCCGCACTGGTCAATGCGATGTATCACGGAAACTTGGGGCTGCGATCCGAGTTGAGCCGAACCGAGTTAAAACAATTGGCGAACGAGCGGCGGGCGCAGTCGCCGTACCGCGACCGGCGAATTCATGTGCGCCCGAGCTTTCGCCAAACGAAGTGAAATTCATCGTGCGCGACGAAGGAAAGGGGTTTGACACGGCGGCGTTGGCGGCGGCGGCCAATCATGGCCTGATCGGCGAGCAGGGACGCGGGTTGACGCTGATGCACACGTTTATGGACGAGGTGTCGTTCAACGACGCGGGCAACGAGGTGACGCTGGTCAAGCATCGGCCGCCGGCCGCCGAGCAACTAGCCGAAACGGCGGTGTCCAGCGTGGCAGGAGAATGACGGCTGTATGAACAACGATATCAGCATGGACCGGCTGCTCTCGAAGATGAAGCAGGTACAGGCTTCGGACTTACATATCAAGGTTGGCTCGCCGCCGATCATGCGAATCGCATCGCGGCTGCGGCAGATCGAATCGCCATCGCTTTCGGTCGAGGATACCAAGCAATTGCTCTCGCCGATGATCCCCGAGCTGCACCGGGCGACGCTGTTGGTCAAAGGGGGCGTCGATTTTTCGTATCACGACGCGGGTGGCGACCGTTTTCGTTGCAGCGTGTTTCAAGCGGGGGGCGGAATGCACGCGGCCATTCGCCGCGTTAATCCTCAGATTCCCGACTTCGCGGAGCTTCACCTGCCGCCGATCTACGAGAAATTCACCCAAAACACGCACGACGGCCTGGTGATCGTGTGCGGCGTCACGGGCAGCGGCAAGTCGTCGACGTTGGCCGCGATGATCGATCACATCAACCAGAACCGGCAGTCGAACATCATCACGATCGAGGACCCGGTGGAGTATGCGTTTAAGCCGAAGATGTCGTTTATCAGCCAGCGCGAGATTGGATTGGACGTGCCGGATTTTGGCATGGCGCTGCGGGCGGCGGTGCGGCAGGACCCGGACGTGATGATGATCGGCGAGATGCGCGACCGCGAGACGATGCTGGCGGGCATTCAGGCGGCGGAGACGGGGCACCTGGTGTTTGCCACGTTGCACACGGCCGACACGATGCAGGCGTTTACGCGGATGCTCGAGTTTTTTCCATCGCACGAGCACGATTTTATCCGCGCGAGTCTGGCGAGCAGTTTGCGCGCGGTGGCGGCGCAGCGGTTGGTGCCGTCGCTTCGACCCGACGTGCAGCGCGTGCCCGCTACCGAGGTGCTGCTAAACACGGGCCTGGTCGCGGACCGGATCCGCGAGGGTCACGACGATGATTTGCCGGCGATCATGGCGGGAGCGGCCGAAGAGGGGATGCACGATTTCACGGGCAGCCTGCTGCGGCTGATCAAGGAATCGTGGATCGATCTAAAAATTGCGGAGAAGTATGCACCTAACGCCGAGCTGCTCCGCTCGAAAGTTCGCGGAATCGACGTGAAGTCCGACAATCTGGTATCCAAGAGGCGCTAAGGCCGCGCGGCGTTCGCTGGTGGCGCGGGCTGCGCGGTGAGGCCAAGCTCTTCGGCCAACTGCTTGGCTTCGCCCTCGTCGATTGTATCGTCGCTGTTGCGATCGGCGCGGGCAAACAGGCGGTTCATCGAACGCGGCAGTTCGTCTTTGCTGATCTTGCCGTCGCCGTTGGTGTCGCGCTTCATGATGCGCTCGGCAAGCCCGCGCGCAGCTTGTTCGCCGCCGCGCCCGCCCGGACCACCACGCCCGCCGCGGCCGCCGCCACCGCGGCCAAACCCACCGCCCTGCGGCGGCCAGCCGATTTCGTCAGCGCTGAGTTTGCCATCGGTGTTCTTGTCGAGCTTGCGCAGCGATTCGTCGGCGGTCTTGATCTCGGCGGCCGAAAGCTTGCCGTCCTTGTCGGCGTCGATCGCCTCCATGATCGCCAACGGCGGCAGGCGGAAATTGCCCGGGCCGGGGCCATCGCGGCGGTCACCTCCGCGCGGCGGCGGAGTGTCTTGCGCCATGATGCTGCCCGCGGACGCCACGAGCATCG
Organism: Pirellulales bacterium; assembly: GCA_963829655.1. GTDB lineage: Bacteria > Planctomycetota > Planctomycetia > Pirellulales > JALHPA01 > JBBDYH01. Next base: position 385,607 of record CAWHJG010000003.1, on the reverse strand, counting down.
CCGCGGCGAACATCAGCCCAATTGAAACTCGATGCATAACCGTGCGCTCCAATTCGTGTTGTGAGTCATTTATCCACATTGGCCTGTCCCGGCGTGGGCGGCACTGGCTGCCACTTACCATCGCGGTCGGGATGACGGCCAAAAGATATGTCGTCGCGCTGCGATGTGAACTCGACGCGGTCGAGCACCGCGTTGCCGCGTTCGTCGCTGTCAACCAGGAGCAGGGTTTCTCCGTTCTTTGAGAGCTTGAAGCTGGCATGCAGTCCGGGCTGATCCTTGCCGTCCTCGTCGGCCCAGACCAGAAGATGCTCGCCGGGCTTCAGCGTGGTTCCCTTGGGAAACTTCCACTTGCGAGGCTTGTTGCCGTCGTCGCTGAGATACATGCCGGTCAGGTCGGCTTCGGCTGAGCCGAAGTTGACCAGCTCGATCCAATCATCGAACTTTCCCTGTGGGTCTTTGATCGTCCGCGTGTTGGCAGCCATGACCTCGTTGATGGCGAGGGATGGAGTCGTGCTCTCTTTGGGACTCGGCGGCGTCGCGTCTGTCCGCACGACGTCTGCGGCGGTTGCGCGGTAGAGCAGTGCGCCGGACTCGGCGTGTGCTGGATGGAACGCGGTTGTTCCCAGATCGTCGCTGGCGCGGGCTTCGACATAGTAGTACAAATCAGAACCGGCGGGCGCTTTTGGAATCGATGCCAAGTAAGCAATTGCATCTGAGCCGCCATCGCCGGACTTGCGATCCGAGCGCATGGGGACGGACTTAAACGGCGCACCGCGACCGACCGAGTAATAGAGAATCACGTCGGAGACCGGCGGCCGTTCTGCAACATTTGCGACAATTTGAACTGAATCGCCGGGCTTTGAGCCGGCAAGATTGGTGACGGATACGATGGTCGGCCGTGATTTGGTCAGCTCCGGGTTTTCCAGCAAGAACTTGCGCCGCTCCTCCACAAACCGCTTGATGCCGGGTGGGCCGCCGAAAGGTCCGCCGCCGCCAGGTTCGGCGATGTCGGCGTCAAAAAACGCGGCAAAGTTGGAGAGATTGCGCGTGTCGGCCAACACGTCGTCGGCAATCAGGTCGCGATACTCTTCGAACACCGGCTCGAGCACGCGCCAATCGAGCGACTCGTCAACGATGGTTCGCGCGTGCGCCAGGTAACGGGCTTTGAGGTTTTTGTTTGCCATCAATCGGCGAAGCAGCGGGCGGTTGTCGGCGTTGGCCTGTTCGAGCGGTTCTCGTGTTGGACCGGTCTGGCGCCCAGCGGGACCGCCCGGAGCGTCCGGAGTGCGCAGCACGTCGCGGTCAGCACGGTCGGGGCCGCCACGATCAGGTACACCGCGATCGGCCGGAGCGGTATCGGGACCGCCACGATTGGCCGGATTGGCGTCTGGACCGCCTGGGCCGCGGCGTCCACCACCACCCGGACCGCCCGCAAATCCGCCGGGTCCCCCTCCCGGGTATCGGAAGGTTTCATTGCTGTCGCGGGGCAACAGATGGAATCGCTTGTAGGTTGCGTCTTGATAGAACGAATAGTCGCTGCCTCGGCTGAAATAGCCGTCGTCGTCGATGAGCACGTTGTCGAGAGCTAAAAACCAAAGTGCGCGGTCGATGTTGAGCACGCGATCGAGCTCGGTTTCCAGTTGATCGTCGGGGACTTCCTTCAGTGTTTTGCAGAGCGCGATCAAGTCCAGCCAGGCCTGCGGTTCGTCCTTGGATTTCAGCTCATAGAGGCCACGGTAGTCTTCTTGCTTGTCACCCTGGTAAACCAGCGCCGCGGCGCCGCTGAAATTCGGCGGCACCTTCCAGCGCGGGCCGCTATCGTCAACGAACCATTTCTTGACGAAGTCCTTGTTGAATTGCTCCTCGTTCACGTAGACGCCCCAACTCTCGCCGTTGATGACAACGCGGACGAGATTGGCCTGCGGAGCGGGGATGTACTTTCGCGCGATGTGATTGTAGAGCACCGTGCGGAGGAACGACGGATCGGTGTGCGAGTTGAGCAGGTTGAGCGTCTTATAGCCCATCACGCGCTGGTCCTTGTCCACCAGATCGACCGTGACGTTGAGCGATCGCTTCTGACCGCGTGGGACACCGCCGTACGACGAGGCGCCGCGAAATCGCAAGCCGACGTTTTCGTACGTCTTTCCGTCGGCAATCAGGCGGGCCGGCACTTCCACGTCGGTATCGTGAAACTCCTCAAGCTCCTCTTCCCAGTCCTTGTTTTCAAACTCGAAGAACAGCGTCCGCAGGACGTTTGGAGCGTAGAACTCGGTATCTGGATAGGTCGCGACGTCTGACGGCGACAACGTTTTGCCTGGTTTACGCGGCTCAGCAGCTTCGCGCCCGCGGCCGCCAAATGGGCCGCCGCGACCACCACCGCCGCCTGCTGCGCGTTTCTCTTTCAGATCGGCGCGCGCTTTAGTGCGTTCGTCGGCATTGAGCATTCCGTCCTTGTTTGCGTCGAAGCGCTCGAGAACCTTTTGCGGCTGGCGTGCGCCTGGACCACCTCTGCCGCCGGGTCCGCCTCGACCACCTCGGCCGCCGCCGAATTGAGTGGTTGGCGCCGATTCCTCGGCGCTGATTTCGCCGTCTTTATCTTTGTCCAACGACTGGAGAGCCGCGGCCGCTTTAGTGATTTCCTCGTCGTTAAGCTCGCCGTCGCGATTGGCGTCGATCGCTTCCAGGATTGGCGGGGAAGGCGGCCGAAAGTCCCCGGGCCGTTGCTGTGCGGGTTGCGCCGGCGGCGTTTCAGCGGGCGCTGGCGGTGGTGGCTGTTTTTCCGACTCCTGCGCAAGCGTCGATGCCGCTTTGAACAAGAAGATTGCCAATGCGACGAAGGCTAGCAATCGCAGAATTGTAAACGGAGAAGAAGTATTCTTGTCTACTGACATTGTAATTGACCTACTTTCGAATCAGTCCGAGCAATTGACAGCCATGCACGTACTTGGAACAGCGGCCGACGCGCGCACCGAGCGGTTGCACGAGCCGGCGAAGGTCGTGCTCGCGGCCGACCGGGACCTTGCCCTCCAGCACCACCAAGCCCTCGTGGGGCGCACCGAACGACGTTGAAATGAACCGCTTCCCCGTCTGGTCAAAGTAGGCGATGTCGTAGTCGATCGTTGCCCGTAAGGATCCGTCGGCGGCCGTAAAGTGCTCGCGTTGATATCGGACCAACACACTTGGCTCACAATATCGCACCAATGCGGGTTGACATTCCGCAGGGATGCCGCCGAAAGGCTTGCCAGGATCGTGTCGTAGGATAATTCACTCAGCCGTTCGCTGGCTCGCATCTGGAGACGATGCTTACCGGTGACGCGGTTGTCGCGCCATTTGATCTCAAAAAAGAACGAGTGCCCGGGTTGCGGCGTGTCGTACCAGCGGATTCTGACTTTATTGCGCCGACCAAGGCCGTCAAGGTTGGCCTGGCACGTCGAGAGAGCCGCATCGTCAAAGTAAACGCTGTTGACGGTTGAAATGTCGTCGATTGTAGGTCTGGCGGCGACCGCTTCTTTCCAGCAGCACGCGAAGCTTCTGAACATCGGCCCGCGGAATGGTGAACTTCAGCTCCTTGCGGCGTTTCAGGTCGGCGCGCGACGAGCCGGCGTCGATGACTTCGAACGCGGGGCTGGGGCGGAGCGATGAATTGCAGGGCGCTACCACGTCAGAATACTCACACCTTCTACAGCGGCGAATTCAAGTTCACATACGAAAATTCACAATCGGGCAAACGCCGCCGCAGTTTCGTGATCAGCTCCGCGGTATTTCGAGGGTTGGTCCGCTTAAGGACCAGTCGAAGCTGCCCGCGGCCGTCTGCCAGATCGAATCGCTGCAAAGCGCACGCGCGCCGCGATTTCTTCGACCGCGGTGAGGACGCTGGTATCGGCGTCGGCGAAACCGCTGTCTGAATCCCCGCTGATCGTTAAAAGCAGGTTTTGATCGTGGCCACGTTTGGATTGGAAATGCAACACAAGCACCAGGACGCTCGCAGCAACCACGAGTATCCCGGCCAGGAGCGGCAGCTCGGCGCCTAATGCCAAGCCAACCGCCACGCACAAAAACAGATAGACCAATTCCTCGGGCTCCTTGATGGCCGAGCGGAACCGCACAATGGAAAGTGCTCCAACCAATCCGAGCGACAGGGCGAGCGATGATTTGACGACCGCAATCACGGCGGTCGTAATCACGACCAATAGTGGAAATACGCGCGAGATCCCATCGGAATCGGATGCGGAAACGCTGTATCGCCTGAACAAGAAACGCAGAAACAGGCCCAAGATCCCACCCACGATCAGGTAGATGACCATCGTGAGCGTGAGCGCACCTTGCTGGATGGTGAACCCTTGCTGGACCTGGTTCCAGGCATCCAATAACTCTTGCTCCATGACGTGCTCGCCAGCCTTTCCGCGATTTGATTACTTAACCAATGCCCGGCGTGAGCGTCATCAGAGAGTGTACTGGTTTGGGACCACAATTCCCTTACCAGTAAGTACTTACGAATTGACGGCCGCCGACGACCGTAGTGTTACGGAATTATTAAACCCATGTTAGCATCGCGCGGGCCGCATGAACCTGAAAAGAACGTGAAATTGTGGCTGCCGGACCGATTCCTCGGCGCGGCAGTTCATGCGGCGGCTTGTGAACGCGGCGGTCTTTTGCATAATCCCGATATCGGGGAGAAACGACTCTCATAATGGAGCCTCGTCATGCGACTGCACATTGGATGGATCATTATTTCCTGCGTATTTCTGGCGGGTTGCGATAAATCGGAGAAGAAGACCGCCAGCACGGCGAAAACCACGGCCGGAGAAAAAACAAAGACGACGACTACCGACGTTGCGGATAACCGGGTCGATGCATCAGCGGGCAAGAATGTCGGGACCCCCATCGACTCGAAGGCAACCGCGAGCGTTGATACCGACCGAAATGTGGCTGCTTCAGGCGGATCTGCGCCGATTGAGGCGGGAGTGGCCAAGCTCGCACCGGAGAACACGAAGATTGTTTTCGTGGGCACTCATGTGGGGGATAAGCCTGATCCGCGGACGGGCGGATTCAAAGAGTTTAGCGGCGAGGCAGTGATCGACGAATCGAGTAAGGCGTTAAAGTCGGTGACGGTTGACATCGACACGGCGTCACTTTGGACGCAACACGCGAAGTTGACCGAACACCTGAACAGCCCTGATTTCTTCGAAACTCGCGAGCATCCCAAAGCAAAATTTGTCGCTAAAAGCGTTTCCCCAGGCCGCGATCCCGGTACGTTCACAATCACGGGAGACTTGACGCTGCTGAAGACGACCAAGGAAATTGAAGTGCCGGCGACGGTGTCGATCAGCGAGTCCGGACTATCGCTGAAAGCCGACTTCAAGATCGACCGCACCGAGTTTGGAATGGATCGTTTGCAACAGGGTGTTGAGAAAGAAGTTGCATTGACCGTGGTCGTGGGTGAAAAAACCGAGCCCCTTCCGCCCGCCGACAAATAGACGGAACATGAGCGGCGCGATTGAAATCGCCGGCGAGGCAATTGTAGCGCCTCTCGCAGTTTCATTGTTCGTTTGCTGGTTGTCCCGGCGTTTTCTGCACACCGAAACGGCGGCGCGATACTCCACCGCCGTCGGATTTGCGACTGGATACTGTGCCGGATTCATCTTGCTCGGCTCGTGGACGGACTTAACGCCTTCGAGACATTGGCACTGGACGTTCTATTTGGCGCTTGGCGCCGCGGCGTTAGGTGCAATCGCGGTTAGCAAGGGTCTCGCGCTAACTGAGGGCTGGCTGCTGTTATTAATGGGTGTGTTCGTAGCTGCGTGGTTGCTGGTTCCGAACTGGCCCAGCCTGCAACCGCCGCGCTCGACGTGGATTCCGCTTTTGGCCACGTACCTGTTCTTATTGGCGGCACTCATTGAGCCGCTATTATTGCGATTGCCCGCCGCCCGCACGCTGGTGTTACTCAGCGCGTCGGCGTTTTGCGTAGCAATATTGATTGCGGCCTTCGTGAGCCTGACCTATGCGCAATTCGCCGCGGCGAGTGCGGCTGCCTTAGTGGGTTGCTCGCTGGCGGCGAGACTCTCCCGCGCCCGAACCGCGCGTGGCGTCGGCCTGGCATACGCGCTGATCGTTGGAGGTTGGGCGTTTGTCGGCGCGTATTGAACCTCGCGAACCATTGATTGGTATCTTGATTGCGCCGCTCGCGCCGTTGGCGCTTTGGTTTTGTTTGCGTGGTCCGTTGGCGCGAACGAGCGGATGGGTCGCGATCACCATTCAATCAACGGTGGTTGTTCTGGTGCTGTTGACTGCCGCTGCGATCGTATTTTTGAAGGTCGGACTGGATTAATCCGGCGCCCTCTCGTGCGCCGATTGCCCGCTTGAGTGCATCGGCTCTTTGCAGCTTCTGTTGCCGGTGGTTAGGATAACCGCAAGGCACTCACCGCCGCTTAACACGGCAACGACCCGCCGAGAGGGCCGGTAAAGCCAACCGGCCACACCATCCGCGCTTCAAGCGCAACCACCAAGTCGGCGACCTTGGAGGGTGACGATGTTTGCTTTCCGCAATACGCACGACCCGCGCAGCGCTTCAGCACTGCTGCGGCGGAAGCATGACTCGACGCTCGATCTTGCTCGCGATTGCGGTGTGGTTGTTCATTGCCGCGCCGCTGTTTTCGGCAGAATTGGACGACGCCGAAAAGCTCTTCCGCGGCGGCAAGTATGCGGAGTGCATCGCCGCGTGCGGCAAGGCGATTGCCTCCGAACAGTGGCAGGAAGGGTGGCGGCTGTTGAAGATTCGCGCGGAACTGGCCACGGGTAAAGTGCCACAAGCCCTGGCGACGCTCGAGGCGGCTGCTAAACGCTATCCCACCAGCATCCGGTTACGGCTCTTGGGCATCGATGTCCTGCGTGCGAATGACCGCCCCGAGGACGCCGACCAGCTCCTTCTATCGATCCAAGAGCTTGCCGCGCGCGATCCTTGGCGATATTCCGATGCCACCAACCGAGTTGTTCTGGGCCGCGCTCTCTTGTTGGCGAAGGCAGACGCTCGGCAGGTGTTGGAGTTGTTCTTCGATACGGCCAAGAAAAACAGCCCCGTCGCCGTTGAACCTCATCTTGCCAGCGGCGAGCTGGCGCTCTCCAAGAACGATTACGCGCTGGCGGTCGAGTCCTTCCGTGAAGCCGCCAAGCGTGTGCCCGACGATCCGGATATTCATTTCAATCTCGCCCGAGCACACGCCAATGACAGCGATGAAGCAGCGAAGGCACTAACGAAGGCATTAGAGTTGAATCCGAATTACGTGCCTGGCCTGCTCTTTCAGATCGACAATGCGATCGACGCGGAGGAGTATTCCGCGGCGGAAGAACTCATCTCTCAGGTGCTCGCGGTTAATCCCACAGAGCCGGCCGCGTGGGCATACCGCGCGGTATTGGCGCACCTGGCAAGCGACGCAGACGCCGAACGCGCACACCGTTCGAGGGCGCTTGGCACCTGGAGCACCAACCCGGAAGTGGACCACTTGATTGGCGGCAAGCTGTCGCAAAAGTATCGATTTGCCGAAGCGGCCGCTTATCAATATCAGGCCCTGTGCTTTGATCCACAGCACCGCGCCGCGAAGCTGCAACTGTGCCAGGACCTGCTACGGCTGGGCGAGGAGACCGAGGGGTGGCGATTGGCCGCCGAAGTTTTTGAGGACGACAAGTACAACGTCGTCGCTTTCAACCTCAGCACTCTTCACGACAACCTGGCCAAGTTTCAGTCGCTCGAGAACGAGGACTTCATCGTCCGCATGGAGCAGCGCGAGGCCGAAATCTACGGTCCGCGCGTCGTGCGACTTCTGGCGCAAGCGAAGGAAACGCTCTGCCAAAAGTACGACGTCGAGCTAACCGACCCGATCATCGTTGAATTGTTTCATCAGCAGAAGGACTTTGCGATCCGCACGTTTGGCCTGCCGGGCGGCGCGGGTTTTTTAGGCGTGTGCTTTGGCGGCGTGATCACCGCCAACAGCCCGGCATCACAAGGCGCAGCGCCGTCGAATTGGGAGGCGGTGCTGTGGCACGAGTTCTGCCACGTAGTCACTCTGCATAAGACGCGCAACAAGATGCCGCGCTGGCTGAGTGAAGGCATCTCGGTATACGAGGAGCGCCAACAGAATCGCGCCTGGGGGCAATCGATGACGCCCAAATACCGTGAGATGGTGCTCGATGGAGAAGTGACGCCGGTGAGTCAGCTCAGCGGAGCGTTTTTGAAACCCAAGAGTCCGGCGCATCTGCGATTTGCATACTACGAGTCGTCGATGGTCGTCGAGTACCTCATTGAGCGCCACGGTGTGGGTGCGCTTAAGCGTGTGCTCACCGACCTGGGCGACGGCGTGCCGATCAACGACGCGCTTTCTCGGCACACCGATCCAATCAATAAGCTGGACGAAGATTTTGCCAAGTGGTTCCAAGCGAAGGCCGAGGGTTTGGCGCCGGTGTGGATTGGCAACAGCCAGAAGTTCCGCCGGACGCCGGCGCGGACGAAATCGCCAAGTGGAACGAGGACCATCCTAAGAGCTTCTTTGGATTGGTGGCGCTCGGTCGATCGCACCTGAAATCGCGCAGATGGGCCGCGGCCAAGCCGCCACTTCAATACGCGATCGAGCTCTTCCCAGATTATCCCGGGCCGGAAAGCCCTTACGCCATCTTGGCAGTGGTTCATCGAGAATTGGACGAAACCGAAGCGGAGCGAGCGGTGTTAGAGAAGCTGGTGTCGCTCGATGCCGACGCTAGCGCGCTGCGCCTGCGGCTGGCCGAGTTGGCGGCAGACGAGGAGGATTGGAACGCAGTGGCCGAGCACTCATCACGCGCATTGGCGATCAATCCGCTGATACCAGCGCCGCACCGCCGGCTGGCGCGGGCGGCTGAAGCGCTGGGCGATCGAATCGTTGCAATTGACGCATACCAGGCATTGTTGCGTCTGGAGCCACTCGACCTCGCCGACACCCACTACCGCGTCGCTCGGCTGTTGCGCGACGAGCAGCGATTGCCGGAAGCACGTCGCCATGTGGTCGCGTCGTTGGAGCAGGCGCCGCGCTTCCGAGAGGCGCATCGCTTGCTTTTGGAAATCGTCGAACGCGGTGATCCGCATGATCAACCCCAGGCCGTAGACTCTCACATTCAACCGAGTGATGCCCCGCCAACCGAGCGGAAATCCAAATGATGAGAAGCCGGTCGTTCATCACCGTAGTTTGTGTGATCGTTCTTGTTGCACAGCGCGATCGCGGTTGCACAGCGGGGCGGACGGCGAGGACGCGGCCGAACAATCGTTGACCCAACCGACCGCCGCGGCGTACCCAATTGGGAAGTCGACCCGCAGTTCAAAAGTGACGTCTTCACCTTCGTGCGCATTCAATACGGCTCGTGGGGCCGCGGGTGGGCATGGTCCACCGACTATCCCGACAGCGAGCTGAACTTCTCCTATCGGCTGCAGCAGCTCACGTCGCTGAAGGTCGACCCACAGCCCAAGGTCCTGCGAGCTGACCGACGACGAGCTGTTCGACTACCCGTTCATCTACATGATCGAGCCGGGCCGTTTGAGCTTTTCGCGAAGACGAAGTCGCTGGCACTGCGGCGTTACCTGTTCAACGGCGGGTTCTTGATGGTGGACGACTTCTGGGGCGAGGATGAGTGGGACAACTTCTACCACGAGATCAAGCGCGTCTTTCCCGATCGGGAGCCGGAGGAGCTGCCGCTGGACCACCCGATCTTCCACTGCGTGTACGACCTGAAGGAGAAGCCGCAGATTCCGAGCATCGGCGAAGCATGGCGCGGCCGCGCCAGCGGCGTGACCTGGGAGCGCTGGGACGCGCAGGAGGTGCACTACAAGGCGATCCACGACGACAAGGGCCGGATGATGGCGATCATCTGCCATAACACCGACCTGGGCGACGGCTGGGAGCGCGAGGGCGAGGACGAGTGGTACTTCCGCGAGTTCTCCGAGAAAAAGTCGTACCCGATGGGGATCAACATTGTGTTCTATGCGATGACGCACTGACTCCGTCCGAGGCTGGTATCTGAATTTCCCGACCGATGAATTGAAAATCCCGCACAACGAATGAGAGGCACCGTGGTCGCACAACCCGCACTGCTTGAATCCGAGCAACAGGTCGTCGAGCAGCTCCGCGAAAGTCGCACGCGCATTCATGAAGAACTTTCCAAGGTCATCGTCGGCCAAAAGGAAGTCATCGAGCAGTTGCTCTACAGCCTGTTCGCCGGCGGGCACTGCCTGATCACCGGCAGCCCCGGGTCTGGCCAAGACGCTGCTGGTCCGCTCGATCGCGCAGATCTTCCATCTGAAGTTCCAGCGCATCCAGTTCACGCCCGACCTGATGCCGGCCGACATCACCGGCACGGAAATCCTCGAAGATGTGGGCGACGGCACCGGCGGATGCAGTTCGTGAAGGGCCCGATCTTCGCGAACGTGCTGCTGGCCGACGAGATCAACCGCACGCCGCCCAAGACGCAGGCCGCGCTGCTGGAGGCCATGCAGGAGTACCAGGTGACCGCCGGCGGCGTGCGCTATCCGCTCGAAGAGCCGTTCTTTGTGCTGGCGACGCAGAACCCGATCGAGATGGAAGGCACGTATCCGCTGCCCGAGGCGCAGCTCGACCGGTTCATGTTCAACGTGGTGATCGACTACCTGCCGGAGGACGACGAGGTGGAGGTCGTGGTGCGGACCACGTCGCGCCAGCCGCGGAGATCGAGCCGATGTTCACCGGCGAGGACGTGCTGCGGTTCCACGAAGTGGTGCGCCGGGTGCCGATCGCCGAGGACGTCGTGCGCTACGCCGTGCGCCTGGCCGCGGCCAGCCGGCCCGGGCAGGCCGGCTCGCCCGACTTCGTGAACCAGTGGGTGAGCTGGGGCGCGGGCCTGCGCGCGGCGCAGTACCTGGTTCTGGGCGCGAAGGCGCGGGCGCTGCTCGCCGGTCGGGCGCATGTTTCGATTCGAGGACCTGCGGGCGCTGGTCCACGCCACGTTCCGGCATCGCATCCTCGTCAGCTACCGGGCCGAGGCGGAAGGCGTCACCGTCGAGACGGTCGTCGATCGGCTGCTGGAAACCGTGAAAGGTCCCAACGGCTGATGCCAGCGATCCGCGCACTATCATCGCGCATCGACACCAACCGCGAGGGACATGCGGGCGTGCCAAGTGCCTCGTTCATCGATCCGCCCACGCTGATGCGGATCAAGAGCCTGCAACTCCGTGCGAAGGCGGTCGTCGAGGGTTTCTTCAGCGGCCTGCACCGCAGCCCGTATCACGGGTTCTCCGTCGAGTTCAGCGAATACCGCCAGTACACCCCCGGCGACGACCCGCGGTACCTTGACTGGCGGCTGTTCGCGCGCACCGACCGCTACTACATCAAGCGGTTCGAGGACGAGACGAACCTGCGCTGCTATCTGCTGGTGGACCTGAGCCGGTCGATGGGCTACGGATCGCTCGAATACACCAAGGTCGACTACGCCCGCACTGCCGCCGCGACGCTGGCCTATTTTCTGAGCACACAGCGCGACGCGGTGGGCCTGGTCACGTTCGACGAGAAGATCGGCGACTACCTCCCCGCGCGCTATCGACCGGGGCACCTGCACCGCTTGATGCTGACGCCTGGAACGGGCGGTGGCGGGTACGGCCACGAATCTTGTCGCGCCGCTGGAGCAGATCGCCGCCACGGTTCGCAAGCGCGGGATGGTGGTGCTGATCTCCGACCTGCTGGCGCCGCCAGAAGCGCTGTCCAAGAACTTGCGTTATCTTCGCTCGCAGGGGCACGAGGTGATTGTGCTCCGCGTGCTCGATCCGGCCGAGATCGAGTTTCGCTTTGATCATGCCGCGATGTTCGTGGACCTGGAGTCCGGACGCGACCTGTACGTCGATCCGGCCGCTGCCCGCGAGGAGTACTTGCGCAACATGCAGCGGCATGGCGAGGCAGTGACGCGGATTTGTCAGGAGTTGGGGATCGAGTATTTTCAGACATCGACGACGCGGCCGCTGGAGTTGGCGCTGTTTGATTTCCTCCGAGCGCGGCTGCACGTGGGCCGTCGGGGGCGCGAACCGGGCGTCGAACCGTGAGGAGGTCCGGATGAGCCTCCTTGCGCCACTCTACGTTGCCGGCCTGTTGGCGGTGTCGTTGCCGATCATCTTTCACTTGATCCGACGGACCCCGCAGGGGCGGCAGCCGTTCAGCTCGTTGATGTTTCTTTCTCCGTCGCCGCCGCGACTGACTCGCCGCAGCCGGATCAACAATTTGCTATTGCTGATTCTTCGCGGGCTGGCGTTGACGATACTGGCCTGCGCCTTTGCACGACCGTTCTTGTATCGGGATTCCGATTTGAGCGTTGCCGAACTACAGGGCCGGCGCGTTGCGCTGTTGCTCGATACCAGCGCGAGCATGCGCCGAGCGGATCTTTGGAACCGGGCCGGCCAGCGCGTGGACGAGACGATCGAACAGCTTGAGCCGGGTGACGAGTTGGCGCTGTATACGTTCGACGATCAAGTTCGGCCGCTCCTCACGTTCAGCGAATGGAACGAGTTGGAGCCTTCCGCGCGGCTGCCTGCACTGCGTCTGCAACTCGCCGCCGCGAATCCGACGTGGGGCAGCACCAACCTCGGCGACGCGTTGGCTACGGTGGCCGACGCACTGGCCGATTCACAAACCGCCGCCGATACCGCCATACGCCGTCAGATAATTCTCGTTACCGACTTGCAGCACGGAAGCCGCGTCGAATCCCTTCAGGGTTACGAATGGCCGGCCGGAGTGTTGTTGGATGTCAAAATCGTGTCACCCGAAGATCCGACGAATGCGAGCATACAACTCGTCCAAGAGGGCGAAGAGACGAGTTCTGAAGCTGACAAGGGTCTCCGCGTCCGCGTGAGCAACGAGGCCGGTTCGAAGCGCGAGCAATTCTCAATCGCGTGGAGCAATGCTCAGGGGCCGGCGGGGCCGGCCAAAGCGTTGAGTGCCTATGTGGCCCCCGGCCGAAGCAAGATTGTTCGCGTCCCGTGGTCGGCAAAGCAGGGTGCGGCCGACCGGCTGGTGCTCGGCGGCGATGCGCACGAATTTGACAATACGCTTTATGTGGTGTCGCCGCGAAAAGACAATGTGCGGCTCTTGTATGTTGGAGAAGATGCCGAAGGCGACGTGGAAGGTTTGCAATACTATTTGCGAGGCGCGATGGTGGATACTGCGACGCGCAAAACCGAATTCATCATGCGCCGCGGTGATCAAGGCATGGATGCCGCTGATTTGGTCGATACACGGCTCGTGGTAATCGCAACAAATTTGTCGGATGATGTGGTTAAGCAGCTCCGCAAGTACATCGAAGGCGGCGGCCGCGTGCTCCAGGTAATGACAGACACGACTGCTGCCCTCGGTGCCGCAAAGCTGCTCGAGCGCGACTCGTTGGAAGTTACCGAGGCGTCGTCGGACGATTACGCGCTCTTAGGTCGAGTGGCCTTTGAACATCCGCTATTTGCCCCATTTTCCGATTCGCGGTATTCCGATTTTACGACGATCCATTTCTGGAAACATCGGCGATTGCAGCTTGCCGATGATGAGTCTGCGCGTGTTCTGGCGGCGTTCGACGATGGCGACCCATTTCTGGTGGAATACAAGATCGATGACGGAACTTTGCTCATCGCCGCCGCCGGATGGCATCCCGCCGACAGCCAGTTGGCGCTGTCCACGAAGTTCGTGCCGCTGATCGCGGGTTTGATCACTCCGCCTGGCGCGGTCGATCGCCGAATCGCAATACTTCGTTCACGATCGGATTGATTTGCCGGCAGCGAACGACAACGAAAAACGCTCGGCGCAAACCGAGCGGTGAGTCCGTTGAGGTCCCAAGCGACTCGGACGGCTTCGATGCTACCGATGAGCCGGGGATTTACCAACTGTCAATTGGCGGCAAGGACGTTCCCATCGCCGTCAACTTGTCTGTCGAGGAGAGCCGTACAACTCCGTTGACGCCTGAGGAACTGGAACACCGCGGAGTGCGACTGGGGATACAGCCCTCAGCAGAGGACCTGGCGGCCGTCGAGCGGAAGTTGAAGATGACCGAATTGGAACAGCGCCAGAAACTGTGGCGTTGGTTAATCGTCGGCGTGTTAGGCATTTTGGTTGCAGAGACCGCACTGGCAGGACGTCTGGCTCACCAATCCAAACAGCAGGTGACCGCATGATCGAATTCGATCTTCGACGCGAGTTGGAGGCCGTTGCGCTCCGGTTTCGCCGATTGTGGCTCTGGCAAAGACTCGCGCTTTGCTGGCTCGCCTTCACGATCCTCGGGCTCGCTGCCTTGCCCCTGATCCGAAACTCCGACCGTGCGTACGGTTGGATTGGTCCGTCCCTGGTCGTTTCCGCGGTCGTCGCAGCGATCGCCTGTGTTTGGATCACCCGTCGCAGCGCTCGCGATCAGACGTGGCTGGCGCGCCGGCTCGAACAGCAGTTTCCCGATCTCGATTCCCGCCTGCTTACCGCGCTTGAGCAATGGCGAACGAGTCCTGACGGGCGGCTGGGGTTTTTGCAGCAAACCGTTGTCGGCGAGGCGCTGGCACACGCACACAAACGAGATTGGCAAGGCGTCGTCCCAGACGGCAGTTTGCGCCGGGCCAGGTTTGCGCATCTGACGCTGCTGTTTGCCTTGGCCATCGTTGCGGGATTATTGATTGTCGAGACACAGGCGCGATTGCGACCGCTTGGTCCGATCGACGACGCCGCTGAAAAGAAAAACGAACTATTCGCGATTCAAGTCGATCCCGGCAACACCAGCGTCGAGCGCGGCACGAGTTTGCTCGTGCTCGCGCGTTTTGAGGGACGCTTGCCGACCGGCGTGGACTTACTCGCTCGCGCAGAAGGAAAGCCATCGCAACTGCTCGCGATGTCAAAGAGTCTCGACGACCCGGTGTTTGCGGGCCGCGTGCCGTCTGTCGAGGAAGACCTGAGCTATAGCGTCCACTACGATAACGCGCAGACGGAATGGTTTCGCGTCACCGTGTTCGACTTCCCCGATCTTGTTCAGGCCGATGCCCGATTGGAGTTTCCCAGCTACACCGGCATGCCAAGCACCGTCGTCGAAGACACTCGCAGCGTATCGGCGGTGCAGGGTACGAAGCTCACGCTCATCTGCCGATTGAACAAACCCGTGGCCACTGCCATCTTGCTGCCGAGCGACGCGAAGATTGTGCCGGGCGAAGCGGCTACTGCCAAAGGGTTGTCGCTCACCGCCAACGCGGACGACCCCACAGCGTATTCGATTGAACTTGATCTTCAGGATTCGCTGCGTGTGCGATTGCATTTGCTGGACGAGGAAGGACGCGCGAACAAACAGCCCCCCGAGTTCGTGATCAACGTCCTGCCCAACCGTCCGCCGGAGGTGAAAGTGACTGCTCCCGCTCGCGATGTGCAGGCATCGCCGCTCGAGGAGTTATCGCTCAAGGCGCGGATGTGGGACGATTTTGGACTTCGGCGCTACGGCGTTAGCTACAGTCTGGCCGGTCAACCGCTGACGGAAGTCAGGCTTGGCGAGACAGCGCCAGGAAAGGATCGCCGCGAGACGCAACATGTTCTTGCGCTTGAATCGCTGGGCGCCGAGCCGGATCAGTTGTTGTCGTATTACTTCTGGGCTGAAGACCACGCCCCGGACGGCGGCGTACGCCGCACGGCCGGTGACATGTTCTTCGCCGAGATCCGGCCGTTTGAAGAGATCTTCCGGCAGGGGGAGCAGCCGTCGGCCGAACAGATGCAGCAACAGCAGCAGCAACAACAGGGGAGCCAGAACGCGCAGCAGGCCGAGCAGCTCGCCGAGCTGCAAAAGCAGATCATCAACGCCACCTGGAAGTTGATCCGCCGCGAAGTCCTGACCAAGCCGTCGGCAAAGTTTTCCGCCGACGCGAAGTTAATTGCCGAGTCGCAAGCTTCGGCCAAGGAGCAAGCCGCGGCATTGGGCGAGCAGCTTCAAGATCCGCGCTCGAAGGCTTACTTGGATGCGGCACTCGAGCAAATGGATCGGGCCCTTGAGGATCTGACCAAGGCCGGCGAAACACCGGCGATCGACTCTGCTCCAACCGGCGCTGGCGGCCGAACAATCCGCGTATCAAGGCCTGCTCAAGCTGCGCGCGCGAGAGCACGAGGTGGTCCGCGGCAACCGACAGCAACGTGGCGGCGGCGGTGGCGGGGGCGGCGGCAATCGATCGCAGCAGCAGCTCAACCAACTGGAGTTGTCTCAATCAGAAAACCGCTACGAGTCAGAACGATCGGCCGCAGCGCAGCAGAACACGCAACAGCAGACACAAGAACGCGAGACGCGCCAGGTGCTCAACCGCCTGCGCGAGCTGGCGCAGCGCAGGAAGACCTCAACCAGCAGATGAAGGAGCTGCAGTCGGCGCTCCAGGAAGCGAAGGACGAGGCGCAACGCGAGGAACTCCGCCGCCAACTCGCACGCCTCCGCGACCAACAGCAGCAGCAATTGCGCGACACCGACGAGCTTCGCGACCGCATGGAGACAGCCGAAAACCAGGAGCGGATGGCCGAGGCGCGCGAGCAGCTTGACGAAACGCGCTCCAACATTCGCCGCGCTTCGGAATCGCTGGAGCAAGGAATGGTCTCGCAGGCCGCGGCCGCGGGCGCGCGGGCGAGCGAAGAATTGAACGAGCTTCGCGAACAGTTCCGCCAATCCGCGGCAGGCCAGTTCACCGAGTCCATGCGCGAAATGCGCGACGACGCGCGACAGTTGGACCAGAACCAGCAGGATCTGTCCAAGCGCCTTGCCGAGCTAGGCCAGTCCCAGCAACGGACTCTGCGCGACTCGGGCGAGCGCGGACAGGTCGCGCAAGGCCTGCAGCAGCAGAAAAAGGAATTGGAACAACTACTGGAGAACATGCGGCAGACCGTCGAAACTGCGGAGACGTCCGAGCCGCTCCTCTCGAAGCAGCTATACGACCAGGTTCGCGAAACGCGCCAGCAAAAGACCGACGCGGCGCTCGACGCGAGCCGTCAACTGCTCGAGGGCGGATTCCTGCGCGAGTCGCGAGCGGTCGAGCAGGAAGCCCAGCGGGGAATCACTAACCTGCGCGAAGGCGTCGAGCAGGCCGCCGAAAGCGTGTTGGGGAATGAGGCCGAGGCGCTTCGCCGCGCACGCAACGAACTGGACCAACTTGCCGAGGAATTGAATCGCGAGATCGCACGGGCACGCGGCACTTCGCGAGAGCAGGGTCAGGATCCAGAAAACGAATCGCAACCGCCGGCAAGTCCGTCGGCGGCAGACTCAAATCGCCAGGGCGATGGCGGCCAAGAACAGAATGGAGCGCAGCAGCAATCACAGCAAGGTGAGCAACAAGCCCGCGATTCCCAGCAAGGCGATTCACAACAGCAGCGCGGCTCGCAAGCAGGTGGCGAGCAGCAGCGCGACGGCCAAGAGCGCGACGGCAAGGGAGGCAGCGGGCAACAGCGTGTCGAGGAGCGGCGCGACGGGCAGCAGTCCGAGCAACAACAGGGTGGACAACAACAAGGCGACTCACAACAGCGCGGCTCACAGCAAGGGCAGTCGCAACAAGGACAATCACAGCAAGGCCAGGGCCAACAAGGCCAATCGCAGAATGGCAAAGGTACCCCGCGGTACCCGGGTCAAGGCAGCGGAAACCGCGAAAACCAGGATGAACAGAACGGGGAGCGGCAGGCCGGAGACTCGCAAGAGCGCGAGGGGGGCCAGCGCGGCGGAGAGCGAAACGGCGGCGAGCGAAACAATGGAAATCGCGACGGGAACAATCGCAATGGGAATAACAGAAGCGGCGGCGACCTGCGACGCTTCCTCGACGGCGGGACGGGACCGGGTGGCAACGAGGAATTTGGGCCGCTTGCGGGCGAGGGCTTTCGCGAATGGTCGGACCGCCTACGCGATGTGGAAGAAATGGTGAGCGATCCGCAGCTTCGCGCCGAGCTGCGCGGATTCGTGATCGCGCTCGGAGCATGCGCGCGAATCCAAGCGGCACTCGAAGGAACCGAATTGGGACTTGGTGCAGGAGTTCATTGGCCGCCCGCTTGTCGAATTGCGAAATGCGGTAAACGAGGAGCTGCTCCGCAAGGAGTCGTCGGACAAGCTCGTGCCGATCGACCGTGAACCGGTGCCGCCGGAGTTCGTCGAACAGGTTCGCCGTTACTACGAGCGACTGGGGAGCGGCCGATGATTGCGGCGGTGGAGTGGACGTGGGGCGCGATCGACTGGCTGCCTGCCGTGGCGGTTGGCGCTGGCTTCATGCTATTGCTCCTGGTCGCGGCTTATTCGGGCGCACCGACCGGCCGCGGTGTGCGCGTTTCTAGCTGCCGCGCTCAAGGCAACCGGCATCGCCGTGCTGGCCCTGTGTCTCTTGGAACCTTTGTTGAGCGGAACTCGCGCGAGGCCGGGTGCGAATCTGTTCCTGGTCGTGGCCGACAACAGCCGGAGCATGACGCTTAAGGATCGGGGCGAAAGCCTGTCGCGCGGTGAGCAACTACAGTCGCTGTTGGCCGACGAAACCACGTGGAGCACGCGGCTGGCACAGGACTTTGAAGTCCGCCATTACGCATTCGATTCTCAGATTCGATCGGCGGCTGACTATCGCGGTTTGTCGCTCGACGGAACTGTCTCCGCGTTGGGCGCGGCGATCGATCGGCTCGCGCGGCGCTATCAGGGTCGTCCGCTGGCCGGCATCCTGTTGTTTACCGACGGGAATACGACCGATGCCGAGCGCCTCGAGCGCATTTTGGCGGAAAGGCAAGGAGCCAAAGAGGCGTTGCCACCGATCTACCCGGTGCTCATCGGCGGGAAAGAAGCAGCGGACGACATCAGACTCTCGCGCGTGTCGGCGACGCAGACGAGCTTCGAAGACGTGCCGGTCACTCTCGCCGCGCAGGTCGTCACCACCGGTTATCGGGGCGCCAACCTGCTGGCTCAGTTGCTCGACGAGGAGGGAAAGCAAATTGACGAACAGCGGGTGCAAATGCTCGAGCCGGACGAGCCCGTGGCGGTCCGATTCCAGTTGAAACCCGAGAGCGCCGGCGTATCGTTTTATCAGGTCCGCGCGAGCGCAACAGGCGAGCAATCGCAATTCGACGATCCGCGCCGCAGCCGTGAAGCCACGATCGACAACAACTCTCGGCTGATCGCCGTCGATCGCGGCCGCGGGCCATACCGCGTGTTGTATGTCGCCGGCCGACCGAATTGGGAGTTCAAGTTTCTCCGGCGCGCCGTGGAAGAGGACGACCAGGTCGAGCTGGTCGGTTTGTTGCGGATCGCCAAGCGCGAACCAAAGTTCGATTTCCGCAGCCGCGCCGGCGAAGGCACCAACCCGCTGTTCCGCGGCTTCGACCCCAAGGACAAGGAGTCGGTCGAGCAATACGACGAACCGGTGATCGTTCGCCTCGGCACCGAGGACGAAGGCGAGCTGCGCGCGGGTTTTCCAAAAACGGCCGAAGAGTTGTATCGATACCACGCGATTGTGTTGGACGACGTGGAGGCCGAGTTTTTCTCGCAGGACCAGATGCTGCTTGTCAAGGAGTTCGTGCGGCAACGCGGCGGCGGATTGTTGATGCTTGGCGGGCAGGAGTCGTTCAAGAACGGAAAGTTCGACCGCACGCCGATCGGCGAACTGTTGCCCGTCTATCTGGATCAGACGGACCCGCCGGCGGCGGACGCACGGTTTCAGCTCGCGTTGACGCGCGAAGGATACCTTGCGCCCTGGGTGCGATTGCGAAAGGAAGAAGCGAGCGAACGCCAACGGCTCAGCGCGATGCCGCGGTTTCAGACGGTCAACCACATCCGCCGCGTGAAGCCGGGCGCAACGATTCTGGCCACGGTCACCGACGACGGCTCGCGACAGCTTCCGGCGCTGGTCGAGCAGCGGTTCGGCCAAGGCCGCGTGGGGGCGCTGTTGATTGGCGACTTGTGGCGGTGGACGCTGCGCCGGCCGCCGGATACCGAAGAGGACCTGGCAAAGTCTTGGCGGCAAACGATCCGCTGGCTGGTGGGGGACGTGCCGAACCGCGTGGGCGTGAATGTCAAGCAGGACGAGGACGCGAGCGAGAACGAGGGGCCGGTTACGCTGGCGGTCGATGTGCGCGATGAAAAGTACCTGCCGCTTGAAAACGCGTCGGTTACGATCCGCGTTACGGCGCCCGACAAAAAACAATTGGAGCTGACCGCCGAGCCCAGCGACCGTCGTGCGGGTTCGTACGAAGCGGCCTATGTGGCCCGCCAGCCGGGCGCTTATCGCGCACAAGTGATCGCTAAGGCGGAAGACGGGAGCGAGGTGGGACAAACGGACGCGGGCTGGGTTTCCGAGCCGGCCGCCGATGAGTTCCGCGAGTTGAAGCCCAACCGCGAATTGTTGGCTCGGCTGGCCGAGGAAACTGGCGGCGAGCTGGTGGCCGCCAACGATCTGGATCGCTTTGTGACGACTCTGCCGACGCGGCGCGTGGCAATCAGCGAGCCATATGTCGCGCCGGCCTGGCACCAGGCGTGGGTGTTTTTGCTGGCGATTGGATGTTTGACGGCGGAGTGGGGTGTCAGGCGTTGGAATGGGTTGCCGTAGGGAGTGGAGTGTGTGGTGAGTCAGTGAGTGGTGAAGAATTTATGGCACAACTGGTTCTATTCCTGGCGTTGTTGATGCAGGCGGCGGCTGAAGATCGGCCGACGGTGGTGGTCGTCGTTGGCGCATCGGGTGAGGCGGAATACGGCGAACAGTTCACCAAATGGGCCGACCGCTGGAGCGCGGCCGCGAAGGAAGGTGCGGCTGCAATACAACGCATTGGCCCGTCGGCGAGCGATGAATCGGCTGCCGGCGAAGCATCCACGATCAGCGATCGTGAACAATTGCGCGACACGTTGAAATCGGAGGAACGTCAAACCGGCCAGCCACTATGGCTGGTGCTGATCGGCCACGGTACGTTCGATGGCCGCGAGGCCAAGCTCAATCTGCGCGGGCCGGATTTGACGGCCGAGGAACTTGCCGGCTGGCTCAAGCCGATTCCGCGGCCGCTCATCGTGATCAACTGCGCATCGTCGAGCGGGCCGTTTCTCAAGCCGCTATCGGGGTCCGGCCGCGTGGTAATCACTTCGACGCGCAGTGGGAACGAGCACAACTTTGCGCGATTCGGCGACTATATATCCGCGTCGATCGCCGATCCGGCGGCCGATCTGGACAAGGACGGTCAGACCTCGCTGTTGGAAGCATACCTGGCCGCCGCGCACCGCACCGAGGAGTTCTATAAATCCGACGCGCGGCTGGCGACCGAGCACGCGCTGTTGGACGACAACGGCGATTCGCTAGGGACGCCCGCCGACTGGTTCGAGGGAACGCGCGCCACGCGGCGGGCCAAGGACGGCGCGGCGCTCGACGGCGCTCGCGCACACCAGATTCATCTGGTTCTGAGTGCCCGCGAACAGGCGATGCCGGCGGAGCTACGCGCGAAACGCGATGAATTGGAGCTGGCGATCGAGACCTTGCGCGATCGGAAGGCGACCCTGGCCGAGAGCGACTATTACGAGCGGCTCGAAAAGCTGCTCGTGGACCTTGCGCGGCTGTATGAACAGGCCGAGCACGCTGAGAAGGCTGCGGCCAGCGGGACGCCATAAACTCCCAACTCGCTCGGCCAGGCACTTGCTATTTCTCTTCCACTCCCTCAAATAGTAGCGACCCGATGCGAACGATCGTTGCCCCTTCCTCGATGGCGACCTCGAAATCGCCGCTCATGCCCATGGACAACTCGGAGAGCGAAACGTTCGGCGGGGCACTCTGAGCGAGCTGGTCGCGAAGATTGCGCAAATCGGCGAAGTTCCGGTGGGCAACGTCGAGGTCACCTTCGCGCGTGGCCATGCACATCAGCCCGCGGAGTTCGACGTTTTGGAGTGAAGCCAGCGACGGCAACAGCGGCTCGACCGTGGCTGGTGAAAAGCCATGCTTGGCTTCGTCACCCGAAATGTTAACTTCTATGAGCACCGGCGTGCGACGGCCTTGTTCGCGAGCCGCGCGGTCGATTGCCTGTAGCAGCCGCAGACTATCGGCGGAGTGAATCAAATTCACCAACGGTAGCGTCTGTTCAATCTTGTTGCGCTGCAGATGTCCAACCAGGTGCCAGCGAACGGTTGGGCGCTCCTGCCCTGCTTTTCCAAGCGCATCCGGCAACTCCGAAGCCTTCGTCCACAGCGCTTGCGGCCGGCTTTCGCCGAGATCGGAGCAGCCGGCTTGGGCAAGTTCCCGGACAATGGAATCGCCGACGTACTTCGTCACGGCGACGAGGGTCACGGCGTCGGCCGAGCGCCGCTGCGCCGCGCGGCATCGGCAATTCTCTCACGAACCTCGGCCAGGTTATCGAGCAGGCGTGACATGACGGAAAAATGAAACGCGCCCCTACTCGATTTCGATCAGCCCTTTGACCTTACCGTCGCGGCCAAAACGCGCGATTAAAAACTCGGTGGCCAGATTGTGTCCGAGCAGAGTTCGGTTTCCCCGCTCGGCCAGCGAACGGTAGACCAGCCACTGCTTGTTGCCGAACTGCACGCGATAGCCGGCCGCCACATCACGCGGCTGTATCCGCAGTTGCTCGGCCACCGTGAGTTCTCGCCAGGTGAAGGCACTTTTGCGCCGCCGCTCCGCCAGATCGATCCACAGTGGAGCGTACAGGCGGGTCGCCAATGCTTGCTGCGTCAGTTCAAGCATCTCGTTGCTGGCCGTAAGTTCGCCGCCGCGCCGATCGACGCGCCATTCGCCCAACGCAAGCGGCATCGCCAGGGCGCGTAACTTTTTTCCGGTCAATTCGACTTCTCGCGTTTTTTCGGCAGGCTGACCACTCAGGCCGGCGGCGAGCGGCAGGCCCCCGCGATAGTGAATCGCTCGTTTTTCTTGCCCAATAACCGCATCAGCCACGAACAGAAACTCGTCGCGGCGCAAGACAGATTTGCCGTTGCACGTTCAGGCCGTACTCCAGCGGAATCTCCAGCTCCAGGTAATCGACGTCCTCGTCGCTAACCCAGCAGACCTCCTCCCAATCCCCGGTCGGCTTCGCCTGTGCGCCATCGACGGAAACTTCGAAGTCCCACGCACCCGCAAACAACGAGTCGCGGCCGATCGTGAAATCGATGCGGACTTCGTGTTCGGAATAGGCCACCACGATTCGCGGCGACGACCGCTTCCATTCGGGCTGCAAGATGGCGGTCTGTGCCCACTCGGAATGATGCGCAGGCGGCGGCAATTTCCCTTTGCGAGCAGGTTGGTCGAACAGTTGCGACGCGATGCGTTTTATTTTGCGATGCGGGAGCACCGTTTCCAGCAGCCGTCGATTCTGCGCTGTTTGAAGCCGCGACCGCGATGGGGAACAATAGGTCAAGGCGCATTCCCGTCATTGACCGGGGCACACGTCGCCGCGAACAAGGGACGATTGCCGCGATTGACAAGCCGCAAGAGCTCGCGCACGGTGAGCGGGAATTGAGCGTCGCAATCGTCGTCCCATGGCAGCTCTTTTGAATCGGACGTAAGTAGCTTGACACGAGTCCACGAGCCGACGAGCGCTTGCTGAAGCGTAAGATAGCGGCAATGCGGCAGGCCTTCGTCGTCGAGCAGCTCTTCCATGCCGGCCGAGAGCGCGCGGCGTGCCTTTGCACGGAGATCAGCCAAGGGCGCGATCTCGCCAAGTCGGCAGGCAAGGGCAAGCGGCAGCTCGCCGGCACACAGTTGGTGCAATACGGGCTGCGCCGTCAGGTCCAATCCGTCCGCATCCAGGGCCAACTGATACAGCGATTCGATCAGCGACCACCAAGTTTCACGATCGAGAACGGCGGTTAGCTCCGGCGCTCGATAGACGGCGGCCAAGGCGCGGTAGGCAACGTCCTCGTCGGCGCGAACCGCTGGCACATTCATGAGTGGCTCAAGCGCACCAAGCACGGCCGCGCGAGACTAGAAGGCGATTCGGCGGGCTCATCAAAAGGCGCGATGAGACAGCCGCGATGCCGGGAAGGATCGCGCCGTCCTAGCCAGTAAACCTCCGGGCCAAACTCTCGCGCCAAAGCCGCGAGCGGATCGCGCAAGCGCCGTTTGGCCAAATAGGCGGACCAGGCTTCCCACTCCTCGACGAGGTTGCCGGCCGCGGCGTGTTTTCGCACTTTGCGCGGCGCGGCACTGGTAAACAATCGCTTCGAGCGCTCTCGTGCGCGGCGCAATTGATTTTTGTTGGATGTGCCTTGGTCGGTCTGCAATCCCTTGGGCGGGTCGAGTTCGGCGGCGCTCACAAATGAAACCGCACAGTGCGGTGTAATAGAGGCAAAAATTGCGCCCACCGGCCACTACGGATCACGTTGGCCGCGCGGGCAAAAGACGGTATCTTAACAACTGAAGCCACAGTAGGTAATCGCTGATTACCTGGAGATTCTGGATTGTATTGGATTCGGCCGATCGCGCAGCAAAAAGGAGCAGATCATGAGCCGCCGCTTACTACATAGCCTGAGCTTGATCGCGGTCGTTGCACTGGGGGTAAGTGTGCCGGCAATCATCGCGCGTTCCGCCGAGCCGGATGCAACCAAGGTCCCGATCGAAGCGCCGCCCGAAGATAAGTCGGCACTGCGCAAGCTGGCTCAGGATTCCGCGGTGTGGGTCGATTCCAAAAACAAACAGATTGTGATGGAGGGGGAGATCTGCCTCACGAAAGGGCAGCTCGAGATGTTCGCCTGCCCCAACGAAACCAAGGAGCATGAATCGGTCGTGGCGATCGACGGGAAGGCGTTCGTCGTTCATGCCGCACTGTTGGCGATCGGGGCCAAGGTCGGCGGGCCGGTGAAGTTCGAGCCGAAGTACGAACCCGCCAGCGGCACGCGGGTAGATATTTACTGCTTCTGGACCGACAAGGACGGGAAGAAGCACAGCACGCCCGCGCAACAATGGGTGCGCAATCTGAAGACCAAGAAGCCGCTGGAATATCACTGGGTGTTTGCGGGGAGTGGATTTTGGACCGAGGAATTGGTTGACGACAAGACCGGCAAAATCGTGCCGCGAAAGCACTACCTGGGGGACGCCGGAGACTTTATCTGCGTGTCGAACTTCGCCAGCGCCACGCTCGACCTTCCGGTGCTGAGCCCGCAAGACAACGAAAACCTGCTTTACGAGGCGTTCACCGAGAATATTCCGCCGCGCGGTACGAAGGTGACCGTGGTACTCGTGCCCAAGTTGGAAAAGCAGGCGGAGAGTAAGGCATCGGCGGCGAAGCCCAAGGCAGCGCGGAAATAATTACAACGCGCGCAGAGCGGCGAGCGGTCAATTCCCGGCGATGCGACGCGGCCGAGTGGGCGCGCGGCGCAACTTCGCGTAGCACAGCGCGAAAACGACCGCCGCAAGCGCCAGGCCGATTCCGTAGACGACGGCCAGGTTCACGTCGCCCCACACGACGGTTTCCATCGCGCCTGGAATGGCATTGATACCGATGAAACCGGCGAAAAGCAAAAGATACGCGCACACCAGCAAACTTGCAATTCGCAGGTTGCGAGCGGCCTCGAGCGACGCGGCGCTTGTCAACGCGCGCTGCCGTGGACTCCCTTCCATAAAAGCCTCCGTGCTGCGGAATGCGCGATGCGGCCGAACGGCCTTCACTCCCAACAATGATTCTGCGGCGCATCCTGGTCTTTTGTCAATCGAAAAAGCCCGGCGAACTCCAAAGCTGCGCCACGAGTGCGATGTGTCGCCGCAATTCAATTCGGCTAGGAACGCATTTTCATGTAATACCGCTGCACTTCGGGCACGCAGCAGCGGCCGTCGGGGGACGCTAGCTGACACCGCGCCTCGTCGGTTTTCGACCGCGCAACCAATTCGCGGACGCGGCGAACACCACCCTCGCGAATGTCGGCCTCGACGTCGTCCGTCGTCAGGCCAAAACACTGGCACAACGGCGCGAGAGGATCCTTGGGGTACGCCGGGCCGAGCATCGCAGCGACATCGACCGTTCGCTCGTACAGGTCGAAATACGCTACCCCGCAACGAGGGAAGGGACAGTAGAATGCCGCGTCGCCGAGATCATTTAACGATTGCGGCGAAAGGTGGGCCACGACGGTCTCGCGGCCGACCGGGATGCCAAGCGAACCGCACGCGGGACACGTACGCTCACCGTTATCTTCCGGCTCTCGAACAAACGCCTTATTCATTGTCTCAGCGTTCTCATTCAACTCATTTTCAACAGCAATCATCCAGATTGCATCATGTTACCAAATCCACGCTGCGAAAACCGTTGCCGCTGGCCGCTGCGCGGGCTAGGCTAGGGGTTGCAGGAATTGAACTGCGCTCAAATTGAAGCGCCATAGAACGCGGTCGGCTGCGTTCAACTCGAAGGAGCGATCGCGCATGGCAAACGGTCCAGAAAGACGAACGCTGCAACCGCGAGGCCGCGTTGCGGCGGCGATTTTCGTTTTGACGCTGACCGCAGGTTGGATCGACTTCGGCGCCGCACAAGAGCAAGATCGCGCTGGCGATGCCGCAAAGAATGCAACCGAAGAGGCAGCGAAAGCAATTGACGCGGCACGTAAGGCGGCTGATGCAGCTCATAAGGCAGCCGATGCCGCGAAGCCCGCCCCGGATGCTCGGAAGGTAGCTCAGCCCGCCCTTCAACTGCAACAGCGTGTTCGCGTTCGCGCCGGCGGGCGATTCGGTCGAGCCAATATCCCCGCGGAAGATGAACACTTCGTGCTGTTCCCGATCAACCGCGAGATGCTGCGCAATTTGGAACAGGCAAAGCAACTGCTCAAAACCGATCAGGCCGGTGACGGGTTCGCGCTAATCGACCGGCTACTGCGAGAGGATCATGACTTTTTCTATCAGCCGGACCGCGAAAGTCAGCACCATCGAAGCATCAAAGCTGAGGTCCGCAAGGTGCTCAGCGAGCTTCCCCCGGAGGCGCTGACAAAGTACGAGCTTCAATTCGGGCATCAGGCGCGGCACGACTTGGACGAAGCCACGTCAAACGGCGACCTGGCCAAGGTAGCGGCCGTGTCGCGCAGATACTTCCACACGTCGGCCGGTTTCGAGGCCACGTTGTTGATCGCCCGCCATTACCTCGATCATGGCCATGCAGTCGCGGCGGCGCTGGCGCTACAGCTTCTTCACGAAACGCCCGAAGCCCGAAGAACGCTCGATCCTGGTCTTTCCTTGTCGTTGGCAATGTGCTGGATGCGAGCGGGCATTCCTGCGCGGGCCGAACTGGCGCTGCGAGAGATGAAAGGCAACAGGCCAACGATTCGTGTCGGCGACAACGCATTCCCCTCGCTCGCCGACAATACCAAAGCACTTCAATGGCTTAGCCTGCACGCGGCAGGCGGAGCAAATCTACACACTAGCGCCGTGGCTGCGTGGACATTTCATGGCGGAAATTCCAGCCGAAGCGCCGTCAGCACCGGCGGCAGCCCGCTCTTGACGTCGCCGCGCTGGCAGCAGCCGCTGTCGATTGAGCCGCGCGGATGCGTCGCTCTCCAGCATGCGGCGGCAATTGATGGAACCGGGCGAGATCGACTTGCCCAGCGAGACGCCACTGGTGGTGGGTGAAACGGCGCTCGTCCGCACGCCCCGTTCGGTAATTGGCGTGAGCCTGCGGACCGGCAAACGAGAGTGGGAATACCCGACGCTCGAGTCCGAACCGCAATACAACCCGCGGCAGACGGTGGCAAATCCCTACACCGGCGGCGTGGTGACGGTGCAACCGGCAAAGCTCGCCACGCGGCACACCATCAGCAGCGATGGGCGGCTGGTTTACGTGGTGGAAGAGCGCGGCAACCAGCCGCTTATTTTCCCCGGAATGTTCACACCCTGGGGCCGCGGCGGCACGCCGCCCACCGGGCCTGGTTCGTACAACCTCCTGAGGACACGCGAAATCGACACGCAGGGCAAGCTCGTTTGGGAAGTCGGCGGCGAAACCGGCGAAGACGAGCCGGATCTGGCGGGCGTTTTCTTCTTAGGCGCACCGTTGCCGCTCGGCGGCCAGCTTTACGTCATCGGTGAATCCAAGGGTGAGATTTCGCTGTTCGTGCTCGACGTCGCGACGGGCAAGCTCGACTGGCATCAGCCGCTTGCGCAGGTCGATACACCAATCGCCGCCGATTCGTTCCGCCGATTGCACGGCGCGATTTGCTCGTATGCCGACGGAGTGCTGGTTTGCCCGACGGGCGCGGGGGCGGTCGTGGCGGTCGATATCACGCGGCGCACGCTCGTGTGGCCATATTCCTATCCGCGCAACCAATCGCCGAACCCGGTGATGATGCGGCGGACCGGCGATACACGTTTGACCCCGTTCTCGCAGGACCGTTGGAGCGACGGCGCGGCCATCATCCAGGGGGGAAAGGCACTGGTCACGCCCGCCGACTCCGATCAACTGCACTGCATCGACTTGTTGGACGGCAAGTCGTGGAAGATCGCGCGCGGCGAAAATCTTTATGTGGGTTGCGTTCACAACGGTGTTGTAGTGCTCATCGCCCGCAATCACGCGGTCGGCGTGCGGCTCGACGACGGGAAGGAGGCTTGGCCCGCGGTGAAGTTGGCGGCTGAAAGTCCTGGCATGCCGAGCGGTCGCGGATTCTTGAGCGCGGGGCATTACTTTATTCCGCTGACGAGCGCCGAAGTCGTAAAGCTCGACGTGACGACAGGCTCGATCAAATCGCGCACTCGTTCGCGCGGCGGCTATGTGCCGGGAAACCTGATTTCGTTTCGCGGCGACGTGCTTTCGCTGACCGACAACTCACTCGACTGCTATCACCAGCTTGACGAGCGCGAACAGTGGGCGGCGACGACGCTTCGCGACAAGCCCAATGATCCCGATGCGTTGGCGACGTACGGGGAAATACTCATCGACCAGGGCCAATTGGCCTCCGGGATCGAGCAGCTTGAACGCTCGCTCGCGATCTCTGACAGCGAGCGCGTGCGCGGAATGCTGATCGAAGCGCACCTGGAAGCGCTCCGCACGATTTTGCAAGTCACCGGGTTCGAGCAGACGAAATCGAAAAACTGCTTTTCGATCCGGCCGAGCGCAGGCGTTCGCGCGGCAGATGGCCGCCGGGTTGGAAAAAAGCGGTCAGGCGCACGCCGCGTTCGAGTACTACGTCAAGATGTGCCAGCCGGGCGTGAATCCCGCGGAGCTCGAGGTCGTGGCGCCTGGCGAACTTTCGGTGCGCAGAGACCGCTGGGCGCAGGCGAAGATTGCCGACTTGCACAAGTCGGCATCCCCGGAGGAACGGCAACAGATGGACGAGACAATTTCCCGCCATTTGGAGACGATGCGCGGAGACGTGGCGGCGCTGCGGCAGTTCGTGATTTACTTTGGCAACCAGGAGATTGGCTCGGCAGCCACGCGAAGCTGATCGGCGCCTTGGCCGACAGGGAGGAGTGGCTGGAAATCGAGTGGCGGCTATTGCGGCAAACGCGTTCGGCCGACCGCGAGACGTCAGCCGCCGCTTATTTATTGCTGGCCGAGACGATGGACCGCGCCGGTCGCCCAGCAGATGCTGCACGCTGTTATGAGCGGCTGCTCACCAAGCCACTGGCGGATGTGACCGTACGCGGCGAACACACCGGTCGCGAAGTGATCGAATCGCTGCCCGCCGATTCTCCGGTCCGCCTGCATCTTGGCTCGCAAATCGAATGGCCGACGATGGTGGCGAAGACCGAGATTGTCCCGCAGCCGCTCGATTATTACGGCAGCCAGTTAGACATCGGCTTCGGACGCCAGCCGTTCCTCGAACACCTATCGCTCGAGCTCGATCAAGGGCGCCAGGAGCTGTTCGCGCACGATGGGCTTGGGGCGGAGTTGTTCCGCGTCGCGCTCCAAGATTCGGTTCGATTGCGGCGGTATGGTTTCGATAGCCCGGCCTGGGCACGAGCGGCCGGCCACATTCTCGTGGTCCAGGCCGATACGCAGGTGTTAGCGATCGACGCGTTTTCGACTAACAGGGACAGCAAGAGCCGAGTGCTTTGGCGACAGGACCTCACCGACATGCTCGGCACCAGCGACGGCAGCGTGCAGGTTCGGTTCATGCACGTGCCCAATCGCCGCATGCGGCCGCAATGGGTCAACCAGAATGGTGAACCGGTCGGGGGCATCTGGCCGATCGGGCACGAGCTGGTCTGCGTACAGCGGGGGACCAAGCTGTTGGCCATCGACGTGTTCAGCGGCCAGGTGCTTTGGACGCGGCACGACGCGAGCCCGACCTCGGAGATCTTTGGCGACGACGAGTACGTCTTTGTCGTTCCGGCCAACGGCAGCGAGGCGATAGTGCTTCGCGCGACCGACGGCCAGAAGGTGGGCGAGCGGCGCGTGCCGTCGAGCGACCGCGTGACCACTTACGGCCGCAAAATCGTCACGTTCTCCGGCGGCGGCGGCAAGCAAACGGCCCGCGTGTACGACGCCTGGACCGAACAAGACATCTGGCAGCGCACAGTTCTCGACAACCAACGCGCGGATCGAATTGGTCGATGGAGACGAGTTCGGCGTCTTGGACAATCAGGGCCAGTTCGTGATCTATTCCCTGGCCGAAGATCGAACGGTCGTCGATGCAAAGCTGGCCAAAGAGCCGGCGCGTCCAGGACTTGCAGATCTTTCGCTTTGATGATCGATATATTGTCACCGCCAGCGGGCCGCTCGTCGCGCCAAGGCGGGCCGCAGCGGTTTGCCGTCCAGAGTTACAGCAGCGCAGTAACCCAGTGATCAAAGGCCGCGCGTACTCGTTCGACCGTCTCACGGGCAAGGAGCTTTGGCCGGCGATCGAGATCGGGCCGACGGCGTCGCTCTTGAATCAGCCGACCGCGCTGCCGGTGATGGTGTTTGCTCTCAACCTGAATGAGCAAGGCGGGCCGAACGCGGGCCGCAACTACACGCACGTGATGTGCCTCGACATCCGCAACGGCAAGATGCTCGCCGATTTGAAGCTCGATCAATCGAGCAGCGTCGTCGTCGCCATGGCCGACGTCGAAAAGCAAACGCTGACCATCCGCGGCTCGCAATCCGCGGCGGTGTTGCACTTTGGTGAGTAAATCAGGCGGAGTCTGACCATGCTGATCACAATGGAACAGATGGTGGACTCGTTGCTGTTGGACAGGGTAAGATGTTTATATGAGCCACCATGTTGACGCTATTTATGATCAAGGCATGTTTCGGCCACTTCAACCGCTGACGTTGCCAGATGGCGCAGTGTCCGGTTGCATGTCGAAGAGCACGATAACAAAGCGGCGGACTCGAGTTTGGGCGACGGTGAGCTGCCCACTCTCCTGGAAAGACTGAAGGAGTTCGTCGGCACGGTGCACAATCTTCCGCCCGATGCGTCGGCCAATCTCGACCATTATCTTTACGGCACACCGAAGCGCCAGTGAAACCCGTCTTTGCCGATGCGTCGTACTATTTGGCGCTTTTGAGCCAGCGCGACCAGCATCATAACGACGCAGTGCGACAGAGCGCCATGATACGGGATCCGGTTATCGTTACGGAGTTTGTGCTCGTCGAGGTCACCAATGCTCTGGCTGAAGTCGCGTCGCGCCACTCGCAATCGCGCTCTGGCACCAATTGCAGAGTGATCCCTCAGTCACAATCGTACCTGCATCGGCGACGCTAGTGTCGCGGGGTCTCGATCGGTACTCACATCGGTTAGACAAGAATTGGTCGCTGACCGATTGCATATCATTCGTCACCATGGACGACCACGGCCTGAGCGACGCGCTTACTGCGGACCATCACTTCGAGCAGGCTGGATTTCGCCGCACTGATGCGAGAATCGTCGGCATGATTTGGTCCATTTTCGTGTTCAAAGTAAACGGAAGTGGAACTCCCAGTGCTACAGTAGAATTTCGCCCCGCTCGGCGCATCGGCGCGTCGTCAATTCGTAGGCGGGCGGTTTTAGGCCGGTTATAGCGTTCTAAAGGTGCGTGCCGATCGAAACCCTTTCGTTACACACCGTTTACACTGCGCCGCGCCGATAGCTAAAATAGAGGCACGAGCAGCTCGGGGTTCGCGCCCCCGAAGTTCCGCCCAAGTCCACGGTCCACCATGAACGCACAGCAAGTTCTTACGGTTGAAGACGATGCGGCGATTCGCCGCGGAATAGTCGATGCGTTGAAGTACGCAGGCTATACGCCGTTTGAAGCGGCGACTGGCGACGCCGGCATGGAACAGGCCACGAAGCGATCGTACGACCTGTTGCTGTTGGACCTGGTACTGCCGGGACCGAGCGGGCTGGACATCCTAAAGGCGGTCCGGCAACTACGCCCCTCGCAACCCGTGATCATCCTGACCGCGCAGGGGAAGAACACGACCGGGTGGAAGGTCTGCGGCTGGGCGCCGACGACTATGTGGTCAAGCCGTTCAGCGTGAAGGAGTTGTTGGCGCGAGTTGAGGCGGTGCTGCGCCGTTCGCCGGAGCGGCCCCGTGAAGTGGCGCAAGTGTCATTTGGCGGAGGCACCGCCGATTTGGCTCGGTGCGAAGTGCGCTTTGACGACGGTTCGCGGATTGAGCTATCCGAAAAGGAGGTCGAGCTGCTGCGATACCTGGCGGCCAATCCAGGGCGTGCAATCTCGCGCGACGAGTTGTTGTTGCGCGTGTGGCAGCTCAACCCGCGGGGACTTGCGACGCGAACGATCGATATGCACGTGATGCGGCTGCGCGAAAAACTTCGCGACGATCCAAACAACCCGCGAATGGTGGTGACGGTTCGCGGGAGGGGGTATATGTTTGCGGCGGCGGAGTGAGACAACCAGGCATCTAAGGAAACCAGGAAACCAGGAGTTGAGTCCCAGAGTTGAGACCAAAAACCGTAAACTACTCAAGCATCAGAACTATAAACGTCCTGCATTCTTGGCTTCCTTAGAGTTGTTGTCTCCGTGGTGAATAGATGCGTTATCAATTCATTTGAGTCTGCTTTTGTTACGAGTTTGCAAACACAGGTACGCAGAACTCAAGGGTTGAAGGTCAAGGTTCCATGCGGCGCGTGTGGCTAATCTGGTTGGTCTATGCGGCGTCGCTGGCCATGGTGGTGGCCGGCGTTGCCTGGCTTAGCCGGCGCAGCTTGAGGCCGAAGCCGCGGAGGCGGGGGCACGCCAACAAGCTGCGCTGGAAGAGAACACACGGCTGGCGCTGTGGCGGATGGACGTGGGACAGGCGGCGCTGGTGGCCGATGAATCGGCCCGCCCTTACTTCGCCTACATGACGATGTATCCCGCGGAGCGGGCATTCGGCCGCGTGATCAAGGGAAAAGCCAGCGCATCGCCGATGTTACTTTCGCCGCTGGCCAGTCCGACGATTCCGGGGGTGCTGGTGCATTTTCAGTTCGACACCGAAGGGGGATTGACCTCGCCCCAGGTTCCCACCGGCAAGATGCGCGAACAAACCGTGCCGCGATTTGTCGCGATTGAACAAATTGAAGCTGCCGAGCGGCACCTGGCGCGGGTGAGCAAACTGGTGGAACGCGATGAGTTGCTGGCGAAATTGCCGCCGGTGGACGCGGCGCCCTTGCAGCTCCCAATGGCCGCGAACAATTCGATCGCAATGCAACAGGCGACTGGTCCGAATTATCCCATTCCACCGGCGAACAACCGGCGCAGTCTAAATCAAAGCACTGCTCAGCAGGCGGTTCCCGCGCCGCAGCAGGGAGAATTTTATGGGCGCAACAGCAGGCTTTTTCGATCAACAACGATGCAGAGATCGAGCCCCCGGCAAATCAACAGGCAGCGGCGCCGAAGGCGAGCGCGGAGCAGCAGTTCGAGCAGCAGCGACAACGCGGCGACAACGAGTTTCAGGCGCAGAGCGCCTACGTCGTGGGCAGCTTGCAGAATAGTGGGCTGCGAAATTTCAACGAGGATAACAACCGCGTGATTGGCGACTGGATTGCTGAGCCGTCGGCCGCGGCCGACGTGTTACTATCGCGGATGGAGCCATTCTGGATCGGCAACGAATTGGTGTTGGCGCGGCGAGTTAGCTTGAACGGGCGGGAGTATGTGCAAGGATGCCTGCTCGATTGGCCGGGGATCCGCGAGAAATTGTTGGCGCGGATTGCCGACTTGCTGCCGCACGCCGACCTCGTGCCGCACAACACACCGGTCGAGGACGGGTCGCGGTTATTGGCGTCGCTGCCGGTGCGGCTGTTGCCGGGCGCACTGGAAGTTCCAGAAATCAGCGGGCTGACGCCGACGCATCAGTCGCTGATCGTTACTTGGGCGTCGATGCTTGTCGGCGCGGTGGCCGTGGGCCTGCTGTTGCAGGGGGTGATCGCGCTTTCGGAGCGGCGTGCAGCGTTTGTTTCTGCGGTGACACACGAATTGCGGACGCCACTCACGACGTTCCGCATGTACGCCGAGATGCTCGCCGAGGGTATGGTGACCAACGAGGAAGACCGGCGCAAATACTTGAACACGCTGCGCGTCGAGGCGGATCGGCTGACCCATTTGGTCGGCAACGTGCTCGCGTATGCGAAGTTGGAGCGAGGCGGGCTGGGCGGGCGGATATCGCCGGTGAGCGTGGCCGCGATCCTGCACAAGGAGGGGGATCGGCTGGCGGGTCGCGCCGAGCAAGCAGGGTTGGAACTGCTCGTAAACGCCGATGAGGCAACGCTGGCGGCGAGCGCCATGGCCGATGCGTCGGCCGTCGAGCAGATCCTTTTCAACCTGGTGGATAACGCGTGCAAATACGGTTCGAATGGGAAGCGGCGGACGTTGCATCTCGATGCGGACGCAGACGTCCGCAATATCTTCTTGCGCGTGAGAGATCATGGGCGTGGCATCGAGCCGACCGAGCGGGCGCGGCTATTTCAACCATTCCGCAAGAGCGCGGACGATGCGGCGCAGAGCGCACCGGGAGTGGGTCTGGGACTGGCCCTTTCGCGGAGATTAGCGAAGCAGATGAACGGCGACTTGCGGTACGAAGAGAATGATGAGACGGGAGCGTGCTTTGTTCTCAGCCTGCCGCGGGTGCCCGCGTGAGTAAGTGAGTGGCAGTGGTAGTTCATTCGCGCGCCGGTTGGCTACAATTCTCGGCATGTCCGATCCCAATCCGTATGCCACTCCGCAGATAACATCGTCAAGCGAGTCCGCGGCGAGTAATCCATCGAAATCATCCTTACCACCGGCGGTGGTGGCCGCCGGATGGGTGAGCCTGCTCACCGACGTGGCGACAGAGATGGTCTATCCGCTGCTGCCCGCGTTTATCGAGACGACGCTCGGCGGCGGCAAAGCGGCGCTGGGGCTCATCGAGGGGGTCGCTGAAACGACGGCGGCCGTCGTGCGGCTGCCGGCGGGCTGGCTCTCCGATCGATTTCGACGCCGTAAGCCGCTAATGCTCTTGGGTTACGGACTCGCGGGGTTGGTGCGGCCGCTGTTGGCTATCGTGACCGCGCCATGGCAAGCGCTCGTGGTGCGGTTCGCCGATCGCGTCGGAAAGGGGTTGCGCGGGCGCCGCGGGACGCGTTGATCGCCGACGTTACATCCCCGGACCAACGCGGCCGCGCGTTCGGCTTTCATCGCGCGATGGATCACGCGGGGGCGGCGATTGGGCCGTTGATTGCGTTTGCGTTTCTGTGGCTTTGGCCAGGAGAGTACCGTTGGTTGTTTGCGGCGACGTTGATTCCGGGATTGATCGTCATCGCGGTGTTGTATTTTGGGGTGCGGGAACCGGAGCTCGTCGGACATCGAGAAACCGCGACCAAGGCATCCGAGCAATTTAATAAACAGGCGCTACGCGGGCAGTTTGTCTGGTTGCTGGCGGCGATATTGCTGTTCACGCTAGGGCGCACGACGGAGCTGCTCCTACTTTCTCGCGTGACCGACCTGGGTTTTCCCATGTTGTACGTGCCGTTGCTGTGGTGCGTTTATAACCTGGCGAAGAGCCGGCTAAGTTTGTGGGGCGGGCGGTTGGGGGATCGATTCGATGCACGCTGGCCGCTGTTGGCGGGTTGGGCGGTGCACGTGCTGGTCTACGTCGGCTTCGCGTTTGCGACCGACCAGTGGCAGGCGATTGCGCTGTTCATCGTTTACGCAGTGCACTGGGGACTTAGCGAGCCGGCGGAAAAGATTCTTGTCGCGCGGTACAGCGGGAGCGAAAAGCGCGGAACGGCGTTTGGATGGTATCACCTCGCGATCGGAGTCGCTGCGCTGCCGGCGAGTGCGGTGTTTGGATGGCTGTGGACGGAGTCCGGCAGCCCCGTTGTGCCGTTCACGCTCGCAGCGGCGCTCGGATTGAGCGCGATGGCGGTTGTCGGCGGCACATTCCTGAAGCAAACGACGAACCACGGCGAAATTCAGCCGCCGTGACTCTTTTCGCGTGCGCGTTGCAGCTTGAGGAAGAATCGCATTGCGCGCTCGCTAAACGTTTCAGGGAGCGAGCCGCCCCCGAGAGCCGAACCGATGATGCCGTGCGGCATTTTTTGCAGCTCGCGCACATCGCTCAACGTGTCGGTATAGACTTGGAGCGAGCAAATGCACATCTCGTCGGTGGTTTCCTCCCCCCAGCGAACGCGACGGGGCGGATTATTGGGGTTCGCGGGATTGTCGGTGGAGTTGTCGTAGTAAGCAACGACCTCCAGGTGCGTGCCTTTCGGCAATCGGAATGTCTCTGCAAATCGGTATTGGTCCTGCCAATTGAAGTCCCAGTCTTTGACCCACACGAGGGGCACAACTACGCCGTCCGGTTTGGTTGCCGTGAACTTGATCTCACGGCCGAGCAAGTGCATGTGCGGCGCGACGCCGGTGACCGTGACATCGACGGGGATCGTCGCTTCCGCGCGGACCTCGTGACGCTTCGCGCCTGGTGGAATGTTCAACCGCGGATTCAAGAGCGCGATTCCAGTGACGAGGCGCTCGACGGGCTTGCGCGTGAAGTAAATGCCAACCTGCGACTGGTCGCGCTCCGGCTTGCCGCTGGGGTGATAATGCACTTGCAGCACGAAGTCCGTTTCAGGGCGAACGTAAGCGCCGAGGCCGTCGGGGAGGAATTGCGGCTCGTAGCCAGGCGCCCAGCCGCCGAGGCCGCCGGTTGGGATGAAGCCAGGTCCGCCGAAGCTGTTGTAACCCGGCCCGGCCTCATCCTGGTCTTTTTGCCGCGCCTCGCCGGTGTTGTCGAGGTAAAAGACGGCATGGTGCACGACGCGGCGGTTGCCGGGACGGAACTCGGCCGCTGCGACGGTTCTGGCGTCGGCGTTCCCAAACGGGAGCACGAAGCAGCGGTAAATATCGCGGCCCTCGGCGGGTATTTCGAACTCGGCCGGCATTTTAAGAATCAGGTCTGGCTCGCCGAGCCGCCAACCTTCGGTGAATTTCGGCGGTTCGGGCAGGTCCGAAGCATTGCCCTCGGGGGCCCCGGCGGCTGCCCAATCGACCACTGTTTTCAAATCGTCGTCAGAAAGACGGCGAACACCGTGAAACGCGCCAAAGTTCGGCTCGGGTTTCCAGGGGGGCATCTGACGGCGGGCGACCACGTCGGCGATCATGTCCGCCCGTTTTTCGGCGTCCTTGAATGTAAGCAGCGGGAATGGTCCTACCTCGCCCGCGCAGTGGCAGCCGGCGCAGTTTTTCCAGAGGATCGTCGCCACGTGTTTTGAGTACGTCGGCTGATCGGCCGGTTTTGCGTCCTCCGCGGCTCCAAACGCTGACTCAACCAGCGAAACGGAAATCAACGAAAGCGCGATTGTTGCAATTCGGCACATGCTGTTTAGTTCGATGTTAGGCATCGGTTTATTGGACTCATTCGACTTGGACATTGTAAGTATCCACACGAACACACCGGGAGAGTATACGCAAAACTGGTTACCTCTCACGTTCTTTTGTGCCGCCGGAAGAATTCCCAGATTACCTCGTTTGCCTCGACATTGTGTGTCGTTTTTCCAAGATAGTGCGGACGTGGAGGGCGACCCGGCCAAGTGTGTCCCGCGCCGTGGACGAGGTACAGCACCACTTCTGACCCGTTGCGGCCAGGGCCGTACACGCGGCGCTCCGCCGTCGTACCATCGTCCACGCTGTTAGTAAGCATCGTGATGACAGGGTCTTGTGGGCACCCGTTCGCCTCGACCCAGGCGCGGATCGAGTGCTCGACCGAGAAATGATGCGTACCGGTGACGCTCCGTTTTCCCACACCGCCTTCGACGGGCACGAACTCGTCATTGGTTCCGTGAAAATGAATGACGGAGACGGGGCGTGACGGGTGGCAGGTGTCGGTGCCCATCGTGCCGGCGACGGGCGCGATGGCGGCAAACACGTCGGCCATTTCGGAAGCCAGGCGATAAACCATCATCGCGCCGTTGGACATTCCAGCCGCGAAGACGGCGCCAGAGTCGATGTTGAGTTGAATGTTAAGCACATCGAGAAGCGCACGAACGAAGCCGACGTCGTCAACTTTGTTCTCGTAGGCGTATCCGCAGCAATTGCCCGCGTTCCAGAACAGCATGTGCTCGCGTTGGCCGGTTCCAAAGGGATAGACAACGATAAAGCCTTCGCGGTCGGCGGTTTCGTTCATCGCGGTGAACTCTAGCTGGATCTGGCCGTTGGAATTGCTCCCGTGTAGCGATAGCACAAGCGGCCAAGCGCGGGCGGCGTCGTAAGCAGCGGGGAGATGAACGAGATAGCCTCGCGTAAGTCCGTTCAAGTTGAGCGTATGAAGTGCGTCGGGCATGTGTGGAATGTAGCGGATAGATGAGTTTGTGGTGAATGGTGAACGGTGAGTGGATGCTGAAATCGTCCCTACACGGAGTGCGTTTGGGCCGGTAAGATTTTGCAAGCGAAGTGGGGCTGATTTAGCCAGGAAAGCGGTACATGGAAGGAACGATTCTAGGTCGGCAGCGGGTGGTGATCGAGAACATCCG
This sequence comes from Pirellulales bacterium, assembly GCA_963829655.1. GTDB lineage: Bacteria > Planctomycetota > Planctomycetia > Pirellulales > JALHPA01 > JBBDYH01. The sequence goes on along the minus strand of CAWHJG010000003.1, from coordinate 346,781 downwards.
GCCGCAGGCGGATGCCGGACGTTTTGCGATCAAGCGCGTGATCGGCGATCGGTTGACGATCGAGGCCGACGCGTTCGCCGACGGTCACGATCACGTCGTTGTACTCCTATTACATCGCAAGCGCGGGGCCGAGCGGTGGACCGAGACACCGATGGAGTCGATCTTCAACGACCGTTATCGAGCGGCGTTCACGGTGGATGCACTAGGCCGTTACGAGTACACAGTCCAAGCCTGGGTGGATCAGTTTCACACGTGGCGATACGACCTGACAAAGCGGGCGGCAGCCGGCCAGGATTTGGCGGCCGACTTGCTGATTGGCGCGGCGATTGTCGAAGGCGCCGCGGCGCGAGCGGAAGGAAGCGATGCGAAGCGGCTGCACTATGTGACCGAGCAACTGCGAAGCAAGGCCGATCAGAAACAATTGGTCGAAGTGGCGCTCGATCAAGAGTTGATCGTGCTGATGGACTCTCACGCCGACCGAAGCGTGTCGAGCATTCACACGCCAGCGTATCTAATCATTGTTGACCGGCCGAAAGCGCGATCGAGCACGTGGTACGAATTGTTTCCCCGGTCATGTAGCTCATCGCCTGGGCGGCATGGCACGTTGCGAGACGTGATCGAGCGGCTGCCGACGTTGGCGGAGATGGGTTTTGACATCATCTATCTGCCGCCGATTCATCCGATCGGCGACGCGTATCGCAAAGGAAAGAACAACGCGGTATCGGCACAGGCGGACGACGTCGGCAGCCCTTGGGGTATCGGCAGCAAGGGAGGCGGACACAAGGCGGTTCACTCACAACTTGGAACGCTCGCGGATTTTCGCACACTCGTCGAAGCGGCTCATGGCCACGGCATGGATGTGGCGCTCGACATCGCGTTTCAATGTTCGCCGGACCATCCGTATGTGAAGGAGCATCCGGAATGGTTTCGCAAGCGGCCGGATGGGACGATTCAATACGCGGAAAACCCGCCCAAGAAGTATCAGGACATCTATCCATTTCACTTCGAGTGTGAAGACTGGCGGGCGCTGTGGGAAGAGCTGCGCAGCGTGTTTGTGTTCTGGTGCGAACAAGGCGTGCGGTGCTTTCGCGTGGACAATCCGCACACCAAACCGTTTGCGTTTTGGGAGTGGACGATTACGACGCTCAAGGAGCGATGGCCGGAACTGATCTTTTTGAGCGAGGCGTTCACGCGCCAAAAATCATGTACCGGCTGGCCAAGCTCGGCTTTTCGCAGTCGTATACGTACTTCACTTGGCGGAACACGAAGCAGGAATTGACCGAGTACCTGACCGAGCTGACACAAACGGATGTGCGCGAAGTGTTTCGACCGAATTTGTGGCCGAACACGCCCGATATTCTGCATGAGTATTTGCAAACGGGCGGACGACCGGCGTTCACTGCGAGGCTCGTGCTGGCGGCAACGCTGGGGGCCAACTACGGGATCTACGGGCCGGCGTACGAGCTGTGCGAGAATGCGCCGCGCGAGCCGAACAGCGAGGAGTACCTCAATAGCGAAAAGTATGAAGTGCGCACCTGGCAGCTTGACCGGGAAGACAGTCTCCAGCCGGTGATCGCGCGCTTGAACCAAATTCGGCGTCGGCATGCGGCGCTACAGGGCGATTGGAGCCTGCGGTTTCACAAAATCGATTGCGACCAGCTTATTGCATATAGCAAGCAGGACGCAGAGACCGGCGACTTGATTCTGGCAGTCGTAAACCTGAATCCATTCGCAACGCAGCAAGGGTGGCTGGAATTGGATCTTGCGGCGCTGGGGCTGCCGACGGCGGAGGCGTACCGGGCGGTCGATCTGTTGGCGGAGAAGGAATATGTGTGGCAGGGACCGAGAGTGATGATCCAGTTGGACCCGGCGGTAATGCCGGCGCATGTGTTTCACTTGCCGAGGGGATGAGAGGACCAAGGAGGACCATGAACGTTGAAGAGTCGACAAGTGGGGCGATCTATCTTGGCGATGGTCGGACGAGGTTTCGCATCTGGGCGCCCGGCGAAGGCGAATGAGCGTGCATATCGTCGCGCCGGACGATTCACTCGTGCGGATGGAGGAAGCAGGCGACGGCTACTATGAGGCGACGGTCCAAGGGATTGAACCAGGCGCGAGATACTTCTATCGCCTCGACAACCAGACGGAGCGACCCGATCCGGCGTCTCGTTTTCAGCCGGAAGGGGTGCATGGTCCGTCGGAGATTGTCGAACCGCGATTCTCGTGGAGTGACGAAGCATGGCACGGGCGGCCGCTTCCGGAGTACATCTTCTATGAGTTGCACTTGGGCACATTTACGCCGAACGGGACTTTCATCGGCGTGATTGAGCGGCTGGATGATCTGGTCAATCTGGGTGTGACGGCGATCGAGCTGATGCCGGTCGCGGCTTGTCCGGGAGCGCGAAACTGGGGATACGACGGCGTGTACCCGTTCGCAGTGCAGCAAAACTATGGAGGGCCAGCGGAGTTGAAACGGCTGGTTGATGCTTGCCACAAACGCGGATTAGCTATGGTATTGGACGTTGTCTACAACCACATGGGGCCGGAGGGGAACTATCTTGCAGAGTACGGTCCGTACTTCACGAACAAATACACGACGGGCTGGGGGGAGGCGATCAACTTTGACGGGCCAGAGAGTCGCGAGGTGCGGCGGTTCTTCATCGCCAATGCACTACGGTGGATCACGGAGTTTCATATCGATGCGTTGCGGCTAGACGCGGTGCATGCGATCTTCGATGCGTCGGCCGAGCATTTTTTGAAGGAGCTGGCCATCGCCGTGCACCAGCGGGCAGCGCACAACGGCCGGCCGGCGTACGTGATCGCGGAGAGCAACTTCAACATCCCGCGTCTGACGATGATGCGCGATGAGGGTGGCGACGGGCTGGATGCGCAATGGAACGATGACTTTCACTACGCGGTACATTCGCGGCTGACGGGCGAGCATGTGGGACACTACCGCGACTTCGGCTCCCCGGGACAGATCACCAAGGCGCTGACGGAAGGATTTGTGCTTACGGGGCAGTGGTCGCATTACCGCGCGCGACATCATGGAGAGTCTTCGCACCGTACGCCCGCGGAGCGGTTGGTGATTTCGCTACAGAATCACGACGAGACGGGCAACCGGCCTGGAGGCGAACGAATCGGACATCTCGTCGATTTTGAGGCGCGAAAGCTGGCGGCGGCCATGCTGTTTTTGTCGCCGTATGTGCCATTGATTTTCATGGGGGAGGAATACGACGAGCCGGCCCCGTTTTTGTTCTTTACGGATTTTGGCGACGGCGGATTGGACAAGAACGTGCGGCGCGGGCGGCGTGCGCATTTCAAGAGTTACGGGTGGACCGGGGCGGATTCGGATCCCGCCGATCCGGCGACGTTCGATCGCTGCCGGTTGAATTGGAAGCTGCGCGGCGAAGAACGGCACGCGACGATGCTGCGCCTGTATCGGCGGCTAATCGAGCTGCGGAAGTTAGTTGCGGCTTTGCGCGACTTGAACAAGCGGCAGATGGAAGTGACGCCTCTATTGCATCATGAGGTGTTGGTGATGCGGCGGTGGGCGACGGGTTCGGCGGCAAATGAACCAAGGAGAAATACCGGCGCGGGACACGTGCCCGATCACGGAGCGGGACGTGAGGAAGTAATTGCCGTTTTCAATCTGAGCCGTGAGACAAAGGAGGTTGAATTCTCGGTCGCCGCGGGCAAATGGCGGAAGTTGTTTGAATCGACGCACCAAGAATTCGATGGCCCAGGATCGTCGTTGAGCGAGGAGATTTCGACCGATGGCACGATTGGCTTGGCATTGCCGGCCTTTTGCGCAGTGATGTATGAGAGCCGATAACGCGGAGTTACTGATTACTCGCCAGCTATAATCTTCACGATGCGGTGGTTCAAGCTGTCGGTGATGTACAGTGCGCCGTCGCGGTGGACGTAAACGCCGTGCGGCTGGTTGAATTCGGCCTCAAGCGCCGGACCGCCGATTCCGCCCGCGCCTTTGCGGCCACTGCCGGCGATGCGTACGATCTTGCCTTCGGCAGGAAGGTAGCGGCGAATTACGTGGTTGTCGGTGTCGGCGATGATCACGCTCCCATCGTGGTCAATGCAAAGATGCTTGGGGCCGCGGAGCGAGGCTTTCAATGCGTCGCCGCCGTCGCCGGATGAGCCGGGCTTGCCCGTGCCCGCGACCGTGCGAATTCTGCCTTGCAGGTCAACAACACGAAGTGCATGTCCGCTGCGTTCGAGAACCCAGATGTTGCCTTGCTTGTCCGCGGCGACGGTGCGCGGATCGACCAGCGGCTGATCGACGGCGGGTTGGCTATCCTGCGGAATGCCTTTGTCGCCGTTGCCGGCAACGGTCGTTACCTGTCCGCTTTTCAGATCGACCGCGCGGATGCGGCGGTTGTCGAGGTCAGCCAGGAGCAGTTGGTCGCCCGCAGGATTGAGCGATGCGCAATAAATACCGCCGAACTTGGCTTCGGTCGCTGGGCCGCCGTCCCCGCTGAAGCCTTTTTCGCCCGTTCCGGCGATTCTGCGGATCATTCCCGTTTTGGGATCGATTGTGCGGATGCAGTTGTTCCACGTGTCAGCCAAGTAGACCGTGTCGTCGGGACCGATGGCGAGATTGTGCATGCCGTTGAATTGGGCGTGTGCGCGGGTCCGCCGTCGCCATGATTTCCCTTTTGGCCGTCGCCGGCGATTGTCGTAAGCACGCCGCTCCTGTCGATCTGGCGGACGCGCTGGCCGGTCATTTCGACGAGGAACAGATTGCCGGCACGATCAAACTCGACGCCGAACGGTGTGTCCAGCTTTGCTTCGACTGCCGGCGAGCCGTCTTGGCCGCTGCCGCCGCCGGCGATCAGGACGAGCTTTTCGGCGGCTAAGACTTGCGCACAACTTCCACACAAAAACGCTGACGCCGCGAACAACAGGACTAACGCGACGCCGTGAATATGGAGGCGGTTCATGGTGATTGTTTGTCGAAGTTGGCGAAGCCGGGGATTTCGTTGCCGCCTGCTCGCGGCGTCGTTACGATAGTTGAGGCGGCGCGTTGCCGGAAGTCCCTCGGCAACGCGCGAAACTCTGGGGAAGATTATGGTCCGTTGCCTGATTCCCGTTGCGACGGTCTTGTGGGTCGTTGTCGGCTCGTCTTGCGCCTTTTCAATCGCCTCCGCACAGGATAAGAAACCCACTCCGAGCGAGCCGACGGCCGAGGGGCGCGAATTCTTCGAAAAACACATTCGGCCGGTGCTGGTGAAGCACTGCTACTCCTGCCACAGCGCCGACGCGGAGACGCTGGAAGCCGGCCTGCTCTTGGACTCGCGCGACGGGATCCTCAAGGGTGGCGACACCGGGCCGGCGATTGTACCCGGCAAACCCGAGAAGAGCCGGCTCTTGTTGGCGATTCGGCACGCGGAAGAAGATTTCAAGATGCCGCCGGAGGATAAGCTTTCCGATGCGATCGTGAAGCAATTTGAAACCTGGATCGCGATGGGCGCGCCCCACCCGCGCGACGGTAAGACGGAGACGAAGTGGGCGGGGCGGATCAATTTAGACGAAGCGAAAAAGTTCTGGTCGTTTCAGCCGGTGGTTGATCACCGGCCGCCGCAAATGCAGCGGAGCGATTGGGCGAGGAACGACATCGATCGATTCATCCTGGTGGCGCTTGAGCAGCGAGGACTGACGCCGGTTGCTGAAGCGGATAAGCGGACGCTGATTCGGCGCGCGACGTACGACTTGACCGGCTTGCCGCCGACGCCGGACGAGATCGACGCGTTTCTTGGCGACACCTCGCCGGAGGCGTTTGCGCACGTCGTGGAGCGGCTGCTCGGCTCGCCGCACTATGGCGAGAAGTGGGGGAGGCACTGGCAGGATCTGGTTCGCTATGCGGATACGTCGGGTTGCAACTCGGACTTTCCGGTCCCGAGCGCGTATTTGTATCGCAATTACGTAATTGGGGCGTTCAACACCGACAAGCCCTATGACCAGTTTATTCGCGAGCAGATTGCGGGCGACCTTTTGCCTCAAAATTCGCCGGACGAGCGGCGAGAGCAAATCGTCGCCACGGGATATCTTGCGCAGTCGCGGCGATTCGGCTCTCGCAACAACGAGTTCCATTTGACGATTGAGGACACAATCGACAATGTGGGGAAAGTCTTCCTGGGAGTGACGGTGAGCTGTGCCCGGTGCCACGATCATAAGTTCGATCCGGTCCCGAACGAAGACTACTACGCACTTTACGGAATCTTCGCCAGCACGAAGTACGCTTTTCCCGGAACGGAGATTTATCGGCACACAAAGGATTTTGTCCCGCTCGATGGGGACGAGGACACCGCCAAACTGCGCGAGTGGGAATCGGAGCTGGCAGAGGCCGACGACAAGCTGGAGCTACTCGTCCGCGAGCTGAGCCGGCTGCGAGTGCGCGAAACCAATGGCGAGAAGTTCGCCCCCGACGAGCGGACGCCGATCCACGTGCGGGCCGAGATGCAGGAGCTCAAACAGAAGGTCGAGCGATTGGAGGACAGACCGCCGGAGATAGAAAAGGCGTATGCAGCGAGCGAGGGGAAGCCGCACCACGCCAAGCTGCACCGCAAGGGGGATCCGACGGCGCTGGGAGACGAAGTGCCGCGTGGGTTCTTGCAGGTGTTGGGGGGGCAACGAATACCGACGGAAAACACGGGAAGCGGTCGATTGGAATTGGCGGGCTGGATCGCCGATGCACAGAACCCATTGACCGCGCGGGTGATGGTGAACCGCATCTGGCAGCATCACTTCGGGCGCGGGCTGGTTGAGACGCCGAACGATTTTGGCTCTCGCGGGAAGCCGCCGACGCATCCGGAATTGCTGGACTACCTGGCCGCGCGGTTCATCGAGAGCGGCTGGTCGGTGAAAGCGATGCACCGAATCATCATGCTTTCGCGCACCTATCAATTAGCCGTCGCCGATGACCTGCGGAATGCGACGATCGATCCGGAAAACAAATTCTGGTGGCGCTTTGAGCGGCGGCGGCTGAGTGCCGAGGAGATTCGTGATTCGCTACTGGAGGCCAGCGGCGGATTGGACCGCGAGCCGGGAGGGCGCATCCATTCCCGCCCGAGGGGGACTGGCGCTATACGCAGCACAAGCCGTTTATCACCGTGTATCCGTCAAAAAAACGATCGATCTATTTGATGCAGCAGCGGATCAAGCGACACCCGTTGTTGGAGATCTTCGACGGGCCGGATCCCAACGCGACCACTGCCGTGCGCGTGCGAGCACAACCGCGATCCAGTCGCTGTATTTCATGAACGACCCCTTGGTGCACGAGCAGGCGGACAACTTGGCCGTGCGCGTGGGGTTGGCGTTTGATTCGCTGGCGGAGCGGATCGATTACGCGTATCAGCTTGTATTGTCGCGGCGCGCGACGAGCGACGAGGTGCGCCAAGCGGAGGAGTATTTGTCGCAGAGCAAGGCGCGGCTGGCTGCGGCGGGGACAGCGCGCGACGAGGTTGCGCGGGAGCGCTGGCCAGCTACATGCGCGTACTTCTGTCGAGCAATGAGTTCTTGTTTGTGGAGTAGTACATGAATTCCGGTCGAGTACATCGGCGCGAGGCATTGCGGTCGCTGGCGGCGGGTTCGATCCTGTTGCCGGGGATCGTAACGCAGTTGCTGGCCGACGACGGTCGCGCCGGCAGTGAAGGGGACTCGCTGGCGCCGCGTGCGCCGCACTTCACGCCGTGCGCAAAAGCGTAATCTTCTTGTTCATGACCGGCGGCGTGTCGCATATGGACACGTTCGACCCGAAGCCGAAGCTGCTGTCCGATGCCGGCAAGCCCGCGGCGGATAACAAGCGGCGACTGTTGGCACCGGGTTGGGAGTTTAGCCCCGGCGGCAAATGCGGGACGATGGTCAGCGATCTGTTCCCGCACCTGCGCGACCGAATGGACGATATCTGTTTGATTCGCTCCATGCGCGGCGATCACAGCGACCACTTTCAGGCGACCTTGGGGATTCACACCGGCAGCGTCAGCTTTGCCCGGCCGAGCCTGGGCTCGTGGGTCAGCTATGGGCTGGGAACGGAGAATCAGAACCTGCCCTCTTTCGTCGTGCTAGCGCCGAAGCTGCCCTACGCCGGGACACAAGTCTTTGCTTCCGATTTTCTTCCGGGCTGCCATCAGGGGACGCGCGTGGTGGCGGGGGCAGAGCCGATTCCGAACTTGAATCGCCGCTCTAGGTCGCTGGAACTGCAAGAGCTGGAAATGGGATTGCTTCAGCAGTTCAACCGGCGACACTTGCAGGACCGAGCGGCAGACGGTGCGCTGGCAGCCCGCATGAAGTCGTACGAGACCGCGTTTGGGATGCAGATGGCGATGCCCGACGTCCTCGATCTGTCGCGAGAAAGCGACTCGACCCTTTCGCTGTACGGTTTAGAGCGTGGAAGTACGAAGGGGTTTGCGTGGCAGTGCCTGGTCGCGCGGCGGCTGGTCGAGCGCGGCGTGCGGTTCATTGAATTGGTCGATGTTGGGTCGAATAACAACTGGGACGCGCACAGCGACATGAAGACGCACGAGCCGCTGGCAAAAAACGTGGACCAGGCGATCGCGGGGTTGATTCAGGACTTGAAGCTGCGAGGGATGCTCGACGAAACGCTAGTGGTGTGGACCACCGAATTTGGCCGCACGCCGAACGCCGACGGGCCGAAAGGGCGCTCGCACCACGCCAAGGCGTTTTCGTCGTGGCTGGCTGGCGGCGGCGTAAAAGGCGGAATCGCCTACGGCAAAAGCGATGACTATGGCGGCGAGGTCGTCGAAAACGAAGTGCACGTCCACGATTTTCACGCAACCATTCTGCATCTGTTGGGCTTCGATCATACGCGGCTCACGTTCCGGCACAACGGGCGCGATTTCCGGCTCACCGATGTACACGGTCGTGTCGTCAGGGATTTACTGGCGTAGCTCCGCGCACGAGGTGGTTCGACTCGTCTTGCGTTATCCGACTTCTGCTGCCAAGTTATAGCGTCAATAGCGCTGGATTATCTGCGATCATTCTGCGGAGCCGGGCATGGCCGTTGGCGATAAGACTGAACGAATTCGCGACGATGCCGACCGCGTATCACTGGCGGCCGACTTGGATGACCCGCCGGTCAAGCCGTATGTGCCTGCTCACGTCGAAATGCCGGAGTTCACGTGGCCGGCCGTGCTGGTTGGCGCGCTTTTGGGCATTCTGTTTGGCGCGTCGTCGTTGTATCTGGTTTTGAAGGTCGGCATCACGGTTTCGGCATCGATCCCGGTGGCCGTGCTCTCCATTACGCTGTTCCGCGTCTTTTCGCGCGTGTTCGGAGTGCGGCGGACGACGATCCTCGAGAACAACATCGTCCAGACGACCGGCTCCGCTGGCGAGAGCATCGCGTTCGGCGTCGGCGTGACGATTCCAGCGCTGATGCTGCTGGGCTTCGACATGGAAGTCACGCGCGTGATGACCGCCGGCGTGCTCGGCGGATTGTTGGGCATTTTGATGATGATTCCGCTGCGGCGCGCGTTCATCGTCAAGCAGCACAAGGAGCTGCCATACCCGGAAGGGACCGCGTGCGCGGACGTGCTCAAAGTTGGAGAAGAAGGCGGCTCGTCGGCTAAGACCGTGTTCGCCGGCTTTGGCCTGGCGTTCGTCTACAACCTGCTGATGAAGAAGTTTGGCTTGTGGCACGGCGAACTGAACCAGCCGCTATACACAGGCGACGGCGCGGGGCTCAAGGGCGGAGTGCTTGGCGCAGAGATAACGCCTGAACTCTTAGGCGTGGGCTATATCATCGGCCCGCGGATCGCGTCGATCACGTTCGCGGGCGGCGTACTGGCATATCTTGTACTCGTCCCCGCGATCGTGCTGTTTGGCGAGCAGTTAACTGAGCCCGTGTTTCCAGCCGAGTCGAGAATCGTCGAAGGAGTCGATCGAGGGTTGATCGGCAACATGTCCACCGGCGACATCCGCAACTTCTACATACTTTACATCGGCGCTGGCGCGGTGGCCGCCGGCGGGATCATCAGCATGTTTCAGGCGCTGCCGCTCATCGTGGCGTCGATGCGGGCAGGATTGCGAGACATTCGAGCCAGCCGCGGCGAAGCGCGAACGGAAGTCGCCGTTCCGAGAACCGATCGCGACATGCCAATGTCGGTGGTTTTATTCGGGAGCCTGGGACTGGTGGTGGTGCTGGCGGCAATTCCGAACCTGGGCCTAGGCTTGGATCTCCAGGGGCTGGTTGGCGCGGCGATGATTGTCGTGTTCGGTTTCTTGTTCGTCACCGTTTCGTCGCGGCTGACAGGCACGATCGGATCGTCGTCGAACCCGATCTCGGGGATGACGGTGGCCACGCTGCTGTTAACGTGCCTGGTGTTCTTATTGATGGGGAGAACGGATAACGCGGCAAAGCTTACAGCGCTGACCGTGGCGGCCGTGGTCTGCGTGGCCGCGTCGAACGGCGGGACAACGGCGCAGGACCTGAAGACGGGGTTTTTGGTGGGCGCGACACCGAAGAAGCAGCAATGGGCAATTCTGATCGGGGCGCTGACGTCTGCGCTGGTCATGGGCGTGACGCTCTTGCTGCTAAATGAAGCAGGGACTGTTTACACGACGCGCGAAGAGTATCTGCCGAAGTACGTCGTGCCGCCGGAACAACTCAAAGAGCTGACGCAGATGGAGCGGCCGGGAGGCGATTATGCCGAGAAGGACGACAAGCTGTACCACGTGTTGAATGTCGGCGAGGGAGAAATGTCAGGAGTCGCTCAGGGAAAGTATCTGGTCGATGGCGACGGTCGCATTCGTTACTTGATCGACCCAGCGATTAACGGCCGCGTAACAATCACCACGCCGGACAACCGGTCGGTGCGCGTGCGCGACGATGGGAGCGAAGTTGCCAACAGCTTTGAAGCGCCGAAGACGCGGCTGATGGCGTTAATTATTGACGGCATTCTCAGCCAGCGGCTGCCGTGGGGGTTGGTGCTGATCGGCGTGTTGATCGCAATCACGCTGGAACTGTCCAAGGTGCCTTCGCTGCCGTTCGCCGTCGGCGTGTATTTGCCGATCCAGATTTCAGCGCCGATTTTCATCGGCGGCGTGCTGCGCTGGGCCGTGGATCGATACAATAAACGCCGCGGCCAAGACCCGGCCGATGCCGAGTTCAGCCCCGGCGTGTTGCTCTGCTCCGGTTATATTGCCGGCGGAGCAATCGCGGGAGTGCTAGTGGCGTTTATGGAGTTTCTCCCGAAGAATCTGAACGACACGCTGCGGCTGTCGCCATTTTTGAGCGAAACCTGGCAGCACAGCCAGATACCAGCGCTGGTAATGTTTTCCACTCTCGTTGTGATCCTGGCGATGGTGGGAACCGAGAAACTGCTGCGCGGCGAACCGACAGCCAAAGCGCGTCCGACGAATTGACCTTCACACGTTACGAGGCATTGTCACATGAAACTTCTCATTGCATCGATCACATTGATTGCCATGACGACGATAACGCTCCACGCCGACGAGGGGATGTGGCTGTTTAACGACCCGCCGACCAGGCTGCTCAAGGAGCGGTACAACTTTGAGCCGACGGCCGATTGGCTTTCGCACTTGCAACAATCGGCCGTGCGCTTCAACAGCGGCGGCAGCGGCTCGTTCGTGTCGGCCGACGGGCTGGTATTTACGAACCATCACGTCGCGGCCGATGCTCTTCAAAAGCTAAGCACGCCGGAGCGGAATCTGCTCAGCGATGGCTTTCGCGCCAAAACTCGCGAGGAGGAGTTGAAGTGCCTCGACTTGGAGTTGAACGTGTTGATGGGCATTCAGGACGTGACCGAGCGCGTCAACGCCGCCGTCAAGCCCGACATGTCGCCGGCCGATGCCCAGCAGGCGCGCCGCGCGGTGATGAACACGATCGAAAAGGAATCGCTGGACAAGACGGGCCTGCGCAGCGACGTGGTCACGCTGTATCAGGGAGGCAAGTACCACCTGTACCAGTACAAAAAGTACACCGACGTTCGGCTGGTGTTTGCGCCAGAGAAGGAGATCGCGTTTTTCGGCGGCGACCCGGACAACTTTGAGTTCCCACGGTACGACCTGGATATCGCCTTCTTTCGCGCCTATGAGGACGGCAAGCCCGCGAAACCGCCGCACTTTTTGCGCTGGAGCGAGGCGGGGGCGGACGAGAACGAGCTGGTGTTCGTGGCTGGACACCCTGGCAAGACCGACCGGCTCAACACGGTGGCGCATTTGGAGTTGTTGCGAGACCGTGTGTTCCCTTCAACACTCAACACGCTCCGCCGCCGGGAAGTGTTGCTGAAGACTTTCAGCGACGAAAGCCTCGAAAGCGCGCGCTGCGCGGAAGACGAGCTGTTCAGCCTGCAAAACAGCCGCAAGGCGCGGCTGGGCGGGCTGGCCGGCCTGCAAGACCCGAGCATCATGGAGCGAAAGCAACGCGACGAAAAAGCGTTTCGCGATCAAATTGCCAATCACCCCAAGCTAAAAGACAGCGGCAAGGCGTGGGCGGACATCGAACAAGCGATGCTCATCTGGAATGAAATGTATGTGGAGCACGGGCTGTTGGAGCGCGGCGCGGCCTTCAACACGACGCTGTTCGGCATTGCTCGCGACCTGGTGCGGCTAGCCGAGGAAAGCGAGAAGCCGAACGCCGACCGTTTGCGCGAGTATCGCGAGAGTAATTTGGAGTCGCTCAAGCAGGAGTTGTTCTCGGAGGCGCCGATTTACGACGACTTGGAAACAGTGAAACTGGCCGATTCGTTGGGCATGTATTTGGAGTGGATCGGTCTCGACCAATGGCAGCACAACAGGTCCGACGTTTCCCAGGGAGTAATTCGAGCCGGCGATGTCGCCGTCAACACCGGCATGCGCCGCAAGCCGATCGACGATTGGAAGCTATTAAACGAGGCGCTCGGTGGGAAGTCGCCGCGCGATCGGGCCGCGGAGCTGATTGCGGGCACGAAGCTGCGCGATGTGGAGTTTCGAAAGAAACTGGCCGAGGGCGGCAAAGCGGCGATCGAGAAATCCGACGATCCGATGATCAAGTTGGCTCGGTTGGTGGATCCAACGGCGCGCGAGCTGCGCAAGAAGTACGAGGCAGAGGTCGAGGAACCGCAGCGGCAGGCATACGCCAAGATCGCGGATGCTAAGTTCGCATTAGGCGGGACTGATCAGTACCCCGACGCGACGTTCACATTGCGGCTGGCGTATGGGACAGTGAAAGGTTTTGAGGATGCGGGGAAGACGGTTCCCGCCTGGACAAAGATCGGCGATACTTTCGCGCACGCAAAGAAGCACGGCAGCGTGTATCCATTCAAATTGCCGGAGAGCTGGCTGAAGCACAGAGACAAGCTGCGGGCCGACACGCCGTTTAACTTCGTGAGCACGGCGGACATCATCGGCGGAAACTCTGGCAGCCCGGTGGTCAACCGCGAGGGCGAGGTGGTCGGAATCATCTTCGACGGCAACATCGAGTCGTTGGTGCTCGACTTTGTCTACACCGACGAGAAAGCGCGGGCGGTTAGCGTGCATTCGGCCGGCATCATGGAGGCTCTGCGAACTGTGTATCAAGCCGATGGGTTGGTGAATGAGTTGAAGGGGAAGTCATAAACGCACCGCGATTAAGCAAACAACGGATTGGTGCGTCAGCGCGGGGTGCACGTTCGGAAATAATTGAACTATTGGCCGCTTGGCGCACCCTCAAGTAGACTGGCGGTTGATGCCTTCGTCGCCACGATATTGCCGGCCGTCCGCCTACAACTACCTCCGCAAGCAATTGCCCCGTCTGGACACGACCACGGGACTGGTGCACGCAGCGGTTGCGGTTTCGATGCACGAGCTGGGGGACGTGAACGTCGAACACGTCGATTGCGAGCTCGATCGGTTGGCGCGTGGTCAAGGTGCGGGTGCGCACGCGGCAGCCACGGGCAATTTTGGCGCATCTTCATTCTGCGCTGTTTGACGAGGCGGGCTTCACCGGCAACACGGAGAATTATTACCACGCGGCGAACAGTTATCTGCCACAGGTGCTTCAGACGCGCCGTGGGCTGCCGGTGGTGTTGGCGCTCGTGTATCGCGCCGTGGCGGAACGAGTGGGCCTCGTGGCGCACGGCGTGAATTCACCGGGGCACTTTCTGGCGGCGATCGAAGTGGAGAAGGAGCTCTTGTTGATCGACGCTTTCGACCGTGGACGGCTGCTGTCGCGGCAGGAAATGTGTGAGCGCATTGCTCAGACCGCCGGTCAGACGATGATGCAGCCGGATGAGCCGTTGCCGCTGGCCTCGAATCGACAGTGGCTCGCGCGAATCCTGATAAACCTGGTCGGCTTGTTCACGCGGCAAGGACCGGCCGAGAACGTTTACGCGATGCGCGAGATGCTGGAGTTGGTGGCGGCGGACTGAACGTTCAAGGTTTAAGTTCAAAGTTTAAGGTCACGGGTTCTTGGGGGCTTCAGGCGGGCAACACACGCCGGGGCGAATCAAAGCAGCCCCTCCGATGGCCAGCAACGCTCCAGAATTGGCGCTGCGATAAAAATCCAGACGTGTTCCAAATGATTGTAAACGAGCGCGGGACCGAGCGATCGCGCCGGGTTCATCGATGCACCGCAGACTGGCCCGCCGAACAGCGCATCGATAGCAATCGTTCCGCCGATCGCGATCGCGGCCGTGATGCCTTTCTCTTTTGCGCCGGTGGAGACGTTGAGGATCACGAACATCAAGAAAAACGTCATCACCGTTTCCCAAATGAATGCGATTGTGACGGCGTTCGAGCCGAGCTTTGCGTTCGGCAGCGTCAGGCCGGCTTTGGCGTTGTCCGGATCGAAGGCGTAACCGACGAGCGCGGCGGCAGCCGCCGCGCCGGCAAGCTGAGCGATAATGTACGGGACAACCTGCGCCGCGGGAAAGCGCCGCGCGGTGCAGAAGGCGATCGTGACGGCCGGATTGATGTGGGCGCCCGACACGTCGCCGATTGCGAAGATGATCGCCATCACCGTTAGCCCAAACACAAGTGCGATGCCGACGTGCACCGGATCGCCGAGCAACGAACCCGACGCCGCCGCGCCTACGCCGGCAAAGACGAGAAGAAACGTCCCAATGAACTCGGCGAGATAGCGTTGCATGTGATTTGGGTTCCCGCAATTGATGATCCTGGGCAAGTAACGTGGGTATGATAGCGGAAAACATCGGAGGGCGCAAAGAAGTTAAAAAAACGCGTTGTGTCAGCCATATCCCAGCTCATCGAGGTCCTCTTCGGTGAGGCCGTGGTGGTGGCCGACTTCGTGCAGGATCGTGATGCGGATCTGCTCGCGTAGCTCGTCGCGGCTTACTTGGCCGGCGTCGTCCGTGGCGTTGGCCAGAATGCCCTCCCGAAAAATGAGGATGCCATCCGGGGTCACGCGGCGAGGGCGATGCTCCGGCTCGGACAGCGGCACGCCGTCGTACAGACCGCACAGCTCGTCGCGCTCGGTCACCTCCATCTCGCGCATGATCTCGGCCGAGGGATGGTCCTCGACGATCAGCGGCACTTCGTCCAGGATTTGATGGACGGCCGCTGGAAGATCGGCCAGCACTTTTTCGAGCACTCGGTCAAACTTTTCGCGGTCGCGAGGAGTCATTAGAGGGTGGAGAATGCGCGATTGGGCAAAGGGCAACGGTCCCAAGAAAGCATGGGATTGAACGAACTCATTGTGAGGCGAAGCATTCGGGTTGCAAAGCGTCGGTGGCCTGCGAAAATCGGGGGTATGTTGCTACCGCAATACTCGCTCCGTCAGATCCTGGCCATCACGGCGCTGTTGGGCGTTGTGTCGTTGGTGACCGTGCAGGCGATCAACGGCGCCCCCTGGGCATTTGGGGTATTGTTTGGTCTGGTGGCTCTCGTATTTGTGCTTGGCCTCTATGGGCTGGCATACGCGGTGGCGATGCTTTGGGGTTCACTTCCGGTCTACCGCGAGCGAAAGCCGCCACCAGCGGCAAAAACCGGTAAGATCGCGGGCTGTATTCTTGCGGCAATTTCAATCGCGGCATCATGCCGGGTTGCTGAAGCGGTGTCGGGCTTCCAGATCACGCTCCCGAGTTGGCCGATCAAGCAATCACCAACGGGACCGATCGTGATCGGCGTGCCAACTCCGCCCGGGCAAACGCCGCTCGTCGGAATTCCCACCGCGCCACCGACGACTCCTCCGGCAAACACCAGCGGCTTGCTGTTGACGCTCGACAGCACTTGGGCCGATTGCTATGGCTATCGGCCGATTCGCATTACCGTGAAGCCGGTCGCGCCGACCGGCGCCGACCGAATGCTGCAAGTGGTGTTGAAGCCAGGCTGGAACTATCGCTCGCCCGATTTGTTGGTGAGCCAGGACATCGAGCTTCCGGCCGGCTTTACGAGCGTGACAAAAACGATCGCAGTGCCTCAGCTCGGTCCATCACAGCAGCAGCTCAGCATGGACGTATTCGAGGACGGGGTGCTGGTCCGCGAGCTGTCGCTTGACATGCAATCGTTTGGAATGGGAGGCAGCCAGTTCAGCGGAGACAACGCGTCGCCCGCGGTGCTGTCGTTGGGAACCAACATCAACGACAACAGTCATATTTGCGGCCATCAACCACAGCAGCCAGCAAGCGTTGAAGGTGGGAGGACCGCAATTCCAGTCGTCGGGAAGTATCTACATGCGCGGCCCTCCGCAGCGAGTGGCCACCTATTCGCAAACCGGCTCGATTCCTCGCTCGGCCGATTTGCCGGATCGGTGGATCGATTACAGCGGACTGGACGTGATCTTTGCGTCGGCGTCGAGCTGGAAGCTCTTAAAAACCAGCACGACAAGAAGTGGCAAGCCATTCGCCGTTGGGTAACCACGGGCGGAAATCTGTGGGTGTATGGAATTGACGATGCCAATTCCCCCAATCAGCCGCAGCTCATGAAGCCCGGTCAAGAGACGAAACCGAAATGGGCGCGATTGGAGGCGCTGAATGAGCTAATCGACTTCGACGAGGTCGCGAAACCGCTCTCAGACGACGAGAAAGACAAGGTCCGCGCTGGTTGGCGCGTTCCGGACCCAACGCTGGCCGATGCGCCGGCCCCGCAGATTCAGTACTGGGGCGGTCCGATGACGACGTATTCCAATTCCGGCGGGTCGATGCCGCAGCCGCCTCAATCATTTGATCCGGCGACGGGGCAACCGATCGTGCCGGAGGCACGATTTCTCTTGCGTGAGCTCGGACACGGCATGGTCGTGGCCATTTCGGACCAGAATCCAACGACAGTAAACGACTTCCGCTGGAACTGGCTGTACTCGAGCGTGGGAACCAATCGGTTTCATTGGGTGGTGCGCCACGGAGTGTCGTTTCAAACTCCCAACGACAATTACTGGTACTTTCTCATACCCGGCGTGGGGGCCGCTCCGGTCGGCGTGTTTCAATTGCTGATCACGCTCTTTGTCGTCGCCATCGGCCCGATCAACTACTATCTGCTCAAGCGGTGGCATAAGCAGAACCTGATTCTGATTACCGTACCCATCAGCGCCGCGGTGGTCACATTGGCGCTGGTGTCGTACGCAATTGCGGCGGACGGATTCAGTGTGCGAATGCAATCGAGGAGCATCACGTATCTGGATCAGGACAGCGGCGAGGCTGCCTGTCTGGGGCGGCTGACGTACTACGCGGGTTTGACGCCGGCAGAGGGCCTCAAGTTCAGCGCATCGACCGCCGTTTATCCGCTCGAAGAATCGCCGTCGGCGCGAAGCGCGATCCGGGGCCAACCAAGTCGCTCAAATGGGCCGCTAGCGAGGGGGACGAACCTGATACACAGTTATTCGGTGCAAACTGGCTGCAATCGCGAGTGCAGAATCAGTTTGTGACGGTGCGGCGCGGAAGACCGGCGCGGCGATCGCGGTCAATGAGCACACCGACGCTTCGATCGACATCGTCAACCAACTCGGAACGCCAATCCAATACATCGCCTTGCGCGATTCGACGGGAAATCTTTGGCAGGGGCACAGTGTGGGCGTAGACGACAGTGCTTCGCTCGAGAAGGCCGACCTTGCCGCGGTGGACATGCGCGTTTGCCGAATACGAACTTCAACAGCGCCTTTCTCCACCCGAGGACATGCGCGATATGCGATCGCGATCCATCTTCGACATCCGCGCACATACTATTATCGGCCGTATCCGACCCCAATAGGCATGCCCGGAACACAGATTACGCAGCGCGCCGGGGATGATCGAAGATCAGTTGGAACGTGCCCTGAGCTTTGCGTCGTCCAACGAGTTCGGACCGCGAAGCTATGTCGCGATCGTGGATCGATCACCCGAGCAGGAATTTGGATTGGACTCGGTCGATGAGGAGTCGGGGTTTCACGTAATCATTGGTCGCTGGTAGGAGCGATGCACATGGTGGCGGTGAGCAATGGAAACCCAATGATCGAGCTCAAGCGGCTGCACCGCTTCTTTGGCCGCACTCGCGCGGTGAACGACATCTCGTTTGAAGTGTACCCGGGCCAGGTGTTCGGCTACATCGGTCCGAACGGTGCCGGGCAAGACGACGAGCATGCGGATTCTGGCCACGCTCGACATGCCAAGCTATGGCGACGCGTTCGTGGATGGCTTTTCGGTGATCGACGACCCGGATCGCGTCCGCCGCCGGCTGGGCTTCATGCCGGACTACTTCGGCATCTATCCCAACGTCAACGTTCGCGAGTACTTGGATTTCTTTGCGCGCGCCTATGGCATGCGCGGGCGTGAGCGGCTCGGGCCATCGACTATGTGATGGAGTTTACGCAGCTCGACGAGCTCGCCACCAAGCCGATCAGCGGGTTGTCGAAGGGAATGAAGCAGCGGCTGTGTCTGGGCCGGACGATGATCCATGACCCGGGGGTGATGATCCTCGACGAGCCTGCGGCGGGTCTCGACCCGCGAGCGCGCATTCAATTGCGCGAGATGATCCGCCGGCTGGCGGCCCACGGCAAGACGATCCTGATCAGCTCGCACATCCTCACCGAATTGGCCGAAATGTGTGACGTGGTGGGCATCATCGAACAGGGAAAGATGCTCGCCGTCGGGAGTGTGGAGGAAATTCAGAAGAAGTTGACGAGCGGGACCAAGACGCATACCTTCGTCCGCGTGCGTGTGCTTGGCGGTGCAGCCGGTCTGGGCGAGTGGCTGACACGACCGCGGTGATATTGACCAGCTCCGGCTCGATGGCGAGGAGGCGATCTTCGCTCACGATGGCGACGATGAATCGCAGGCCGCACTGTTGCAGCAGATGGTTCAGGCCGGCTTCCGCGTGGCGGCATTCGGATCGCAGACGAAGACGCTTGAAGAGGTTTTCATGCAAGTGACGGAAGGGCGGGTGCAATGAGCGTCTCGGAAATCCCCGCCACCCCGGCCGCCGGCCGCGGCTTGCTGAATCAGGAAGCGCCGCCGCAGTGGCTTGTGCGAATTGACCGTCAGGCTGGAAGAACTGGGCGAGTTGCTGAACCCGATCCTCGTCAAGGAGTGCCGGCAGGCGCTCAAGAGCCGCCAGTTTGTGATCACGTTTTCGCTGGTGCTGTTGTGCGGCTGGCTGTGGTCGATCATCGGAATTGCGCTGTTGGGGCCGGGCGTGTACTACAGCTTCGACGGCCCGGAAATGTTTTATGGCTACTATGTGATTCTGGCATTTCCGTTGATCGTGATCGTGCCGTACGGGGCATTCCGCTCGTTGGCGGGAGAGCGAGAAGACCGCACCTATGAGTTATTGTCGATCACGACGCTGCGCCCGCGTCAAATTGTGAGCGGAAAGCTGGCCAGCGCCACGGTGCAGATGCTGGTCTATCTATCGGCCATTTCGCCGTGCCTGGCGTTCACGTACATGCTGCGCGGCATCGACATTGTCACGATCTCTGTTCGTTCTGTTGTACCTGTTTCTGACGTCGCTGGCGCTGTCACTGATCGCGCTGTTGATCGCCACGATCTCGCGCGAGCGCCATTGGCAGATCGTGCTCTCGGTGGTGGTGGTGGTCGGCTTGGCGTTTGTGTTTATGGCCGCGTTGGGGATTGGCCATGTGGTTTTGAGCGAGAACATATTCAGAGTGGCGAACAAGGAGTTCTGGATCGCTCATGCGGCGGCGGCAACCGCGTATGCGAGCACGTTTGCACTGTTTTTCTGCGCCGCTTCCGCGCAGCTCACGTTTGCCAGCGACAATCGCTCGACGGCGCTGCGCGTGTGCATGCTCGCTCAGCATGTCTTGTTTACTGGCTGGATGGGGTACGCCGTGGCCTACGCCGCTGGACAGTTTCAACTCAACCTGATGTCAGAGCCGTTGGTCGTCTACATGTCCATGGCCGCAATTTACTGGTTCTTTATGGGCTCGTTCATGACCGGCGAGTCGCCGAATCTTTCGCCGCGCGTGCAACGCGGACTACCCCAAAGCGGACTTGGCCCGCGTGCTGTTTACGTGGTTCAACCCCGGCCCCGCAACCGGCTACGTGTTTGCGCTGGCCAATGTCGCCGGCGCCGTGCTGTTCACGTTTCTGGGCATGTGGGTTTGGCAAGTCTTGTACGGGAGTGTCACCGGGCCGGGAATGCGAAATTTCGAGAACGAGGTGCTCGTTTTTGGCACGCTCGTACTCTGCTACTTCACGATTTACTTGGGAGTAGGCAAGCTCGTATTGGCATGGCTTCGCCGCAGCAACATTGCCGGCGTGCTAACGAGCCTGGTGACCAATGTGCTCTTGGTGCTTTTGGGATGCGGCGTGCCGTTAATCATACATCTGATGACCGACGATCTCCGCAGGACAGCGAGCTATAGCTTGCTCCACATCACCAATCCGATTTACACCGTAGTTTACGCGATCGATCGTTCGACGTTGTTCGGACCACACACGGGCCTGGTCGTTGCGATCCTCGTTTGCGGCGCCGCCGCGGTGCTGTTGTTGAACGCACGCAGCATCATCCACGAGGCCAAACGGACGCGGGCGGCGCAGCCCAAGCGCGTGGCCGAGGAAGAAGCGGAGATGGCGGCGCTGCATTCGCCGCTTGCGCTTGCCCCGACCAACCCGTGGGATGAAGGAGCCTGAAAACGCCTACGTCGTGCGCAGCGGCGGCTTCAAGCTGTGTGGCTCGATCAACTCTTCGTACATCGCGGGATGCCGGTCGGCCAGGCGGTCAATCTCGTGCTTGCCGGCAACGCGCACCAGATGCTTCTTGCGGGCGATGTGCGGCTCGATGTCGGCGTATAGTATCACCTCACCATCGCCCGCCGCATCGGCCATCGTATTGCCAAATGGGTGTGCGATTCGGCTTTGGCCAATGAAGCGAAATCCGCGCTCCGTGCCAACGCGATTGACGCTCATGAAATACACGTTGTTTTCGACCGCGCGAGCGTTAACGACGTACTGGGCCGTCGTTTCCGCACCGGGAGGCCAGTTGGTCGGCAGCACGATCAGATCGGCGCCTTGCAACGTGAGTACGCGGGCCGTTTCGGGAAACGACGTGTCGTAGCAAATAAGCATCCCGACGCGCAGGCCGTCGATCTCGTGCACCGCGAACCGCCGATCGCCAAATGTCGTGAAGCGATCGAGACCAAGATAGGGGAGATGCACTTTGCGATACGTCGCGACCAGACCTGACGGCCCAACGAGCACGGCCACATTAAACAATCGGCCCGCATCGTCGGCCTCGATCATCCCGAACACCGTGTGACATCCAAGCGCGTGCGCAGGCTTGCGTCATTTGCTCGGTGATTGGCCCGGGGAGCGATTCGGCCAGCTCGCGGGCTTCTTCGGGCGTGTCGAAGCAATAACCGGTCGCCGCGCATTCGGGAAACACGATCAGCTTCGCGCCGTTGCTCCTGGCCTCGCGAAGCCGCGCGGTCATGCGCTCCAGGTTGCCCCGCACGTTGGCCAGTTCGATGTCCATCTGCACGCCGGCGATACGCATGAGAGATCGGGGGATGAGGAAGGGATAAGGGGATGGGTGGCGACTTAAGGACGGCGTTCGCTATTGTAGTCTGCCGGCCTCGTCGGCGAGTATACCTAGCACGATCGTCCGCATGTTTGGTTCGGCACGGGCCGCGGCGGCGCGGACTTCCTCGTGCGAAGTGCTTCCCAGGCAGTCGGGTAGGCAAATGTTTGTCACCGCTGACAAGGCAACCACCCGCAGTCCGCAATGCCTCGCCACAATTACCTCCGGCACCGTGGACATGCCGACGGCATCGGCCCCGATCTTGCGCAGAAACCGATACTCGGCACGCGTTTCATAGTTCGGGCCGGTTAGCCCCACGTAGACACCGCGATGCGCTGCGAAGTTCGCCTCACGTGCAATTTCAATGCCCGCTCGATCAGCCGCGGGCAATACGGCGCGCTCATATCGGGAAATCGCGGGCCGAGTTGGTCATCGTTGATTCCGATGAGCGGATTGAGGGCCATCAGGTTGATATGGTCCTCGATCACCAGAATATCGCCCGTGCGGTAATGCGGATTCATCCCGCCGCTGGCGTTCGAGATGATCAACAGCCCGACGCCCAGCGATTTCATCACGCGGACCGGCAGCGTGACTTGCGAAAGCGAGTATCCCTCGTAGGCGTGAAACCGCCCCTCCATCGTCATTACGGCGACGCCGGCGATTCGGCCGCAGACAAGTTGCCCTTTGTGCCCGTCGCAGGTCGAACGAGGAAAGTGCGGAACATCGTCGTAGGAAATGATTTGCTCCGCCGTAATCTCTTCGGTGAAGTGATCGAGCCCGGTGCCAAGGATGATGCCGACTTTTGGCCGGCAGTCCCAGCGCCGGCGAATAGCGGCGGACGCTTGCTCGATCTGTTCGGCCAGATGCAACATATCGAGCTAAGGTAACGGCCGACCGAAGGAGCACAAGTCGAAATCGAAGCGGCGAATCGATCGCGCATAGAAAAGCCCGGGAACGAGGAGTTCCCAGGCTTGCGAGTTTGAGGAATTGACGCGCGGAGGCGCCGACACGCCACTACGGCTTCGAGGCCTCCTTTTCAATCTCGACTTTGGTCTCGCTTTTCTCCGTAGCCTTGTCGAGCGCATCAGCCGCCTGTTGTGCCGCTTTCTCCGCAGTCGCGCCGGCTTCCTTAACTGCCTCTTTCGCGGTGATAGCCGCCTGCTTTGCGACTTTCTCGGCTGAGACGGCAGCTTCCTTGGCAACTTTATCAGCGACCACTGCCGCTTCCTTGGCAAAGTTTTCCGCGGCTGTGGCGGCGTACTTGGCCGCTTTTTCACCCGCAACCGCAGCGTCCCCCGCCGCCTTCTGCGCGGTCTCGATCTGAACCTCGATCGCCAGTTCCCCCTCGCCCCCTGCAAGCTTGCGCTTTCGCACATCAAGCTCCTTGGGCAGCTTCGGCTTGGGCGCGCCTTCTGGCCACTTCAGGTCCAGCCGCGACTCGGTTTTGTCGCCGCGCTCGCCGCGCAGCTCGCGAACTTCGCGGCGCAAGTCCCTGAGCTCCTTTCGCAGCTCGCGCACGATCTCCAACAGTTCCTGTCGGTTCCCGTCGTCCACCGTCTGGTACTTCGGGTTGGCCAGCTTGTTGGTGAGGTTCAATTCAGCCTCCACCTTCGGCCGCTTTTCGGTGTTTCTCAATTCAGCCTCCACCTTCGGCCGCTTTTCGACCTTTTGGAATTCAAGCTCGACCTTCTTTGGCTGTGCCAGCTTCAGATCGCTCGTGATCTCAAGCTCGACGTTCTTGGGATTCGCCAGCTTTTCCGTGTTCTGGAATTCAAGCTCGACCTTTGGGTTGGTCGCCACTTTGGCGTCTGCCCGCACTTGATTGAATTTGTCGATGAGCTGGCGATGTTGCTCATCAATATGCCGCCGCTGTTGCTCCAGCTTGCGCGCAATGCGCCTCCAGCTTTTCTCGCTCGGCGGCAAAGCGTTGCTGGTGCTCGGCGAACTGCCGTTCGTATTCCCCCCGCCGGTCCGCGTGCTGAGCCTTGATCTTCTCGCCTAGCGCCATGTGCAGCTTTTGATGGGCCGCCGCGCTATCGGCATTCAGCTTCTCCAACTGATCGTGCAGTTTGCGAACAACGTCGTGCTGTTGATTCTTCGCCGCTTCCGCGATGCCTTGGTGCAGTTTCTTCCTGTGCACATCCGTTTCCTTGTGCACTTCCGCGATCTTCTCGTGCACCCGCCGAGCATACTCATGTACGTCATCGAAGCGAGTCGCATAACCCTCGGACTTCAACTTGTCGAGTTCCGCCTGCTGCCGCTTGGCATATTGCAGCTTCATGTCGGCCGCGCGCTCATCCAGCTCGCGGCGGAGTATCTCAATTCGCCGCTCGGCGTTTTCCGCAGCTTGCTCGTCCTTAAGCTTGTGAGCCCGCTCCAACTCTGCGGCAAGCCGCACCTTGGCCGCGTCCAATCGCTTCTGAACATTGTCGTATGCCTCATCTTTTTCCGCCGTGAGCTTCAGCGTCGCCTTCTTGGCACGCCCGACCTCGGCTTCAGCGCGCTCCCGTTGTGCTTCGGCCTCGTCGCCGCGCAATTTGAAGCCGAATAAGGCCTTTTGTTTACGTGCTGGTCGTTCGTCATCGCCGTCCGCTTCCTCGTCGTCATCGGCGTTCTCGTCGTCGCGGATGACAAGCTCCGTGACGATCTCTTCTTCTTCAATCTCTTGATCGTCAGCGAACAACCGGCCTAAGATTGCCAATCGCCTGAGCAGACTGGCGCCGTCCCCCTTCTCCTCCGCGCGATCTTCTTCATTGTCGCGATCGCGCGCATCGTCGCCGTCGCGGTCGCGTTCATCATCGTCGCGGTCGCGCGCATCATCGTCCTCAAGCACGACCTCCAACTCGATCGCGTCATCCTCGTCGGCGTGCGCCTGTTGCGGCCCGTTGGCCGCCAATAGCCACACCAGGCACGGCGCCGCCAAGGCCACCACGCCGGCGGGCCACCAGGCCCCCGCGGGCGATGTCGGCGGCAGTCCGAGCACGTTGCGTACACGGTTGAGCAATTGCATTTTCCGTCCTCCAATTCCCGTTGCCAGACTGAAAGCCGGCTCGCGGACCGTCCGCAAAGCCACCACCTCGAGCGCCGACGCATACGCCAGACGTTGTTCGGTAACGCCGACCGCCAGCTCATCACAACACATCTCGCGGTCCGCGCGAATTTGTTTCGAGATCCACCACACCGCCGGGTGGAAAAACAAGAGCGCTTCGATCACGCGCTGCAACAGATTGACCCACAGATCGTATCGCCGAATGTGAGCCAGCTCGTGAGCCAGCACCGCCTCGACGACGTTCGGCGGCAGCTCCGAGAGCCACGCGGCGGGCAGCAGGATCACCGGCCTAAAAAAGCCGACCGCCAACGCCTGTCGCACATGCCGCGCGACCACCAACCGCGGCGGGCGAGACATTCTCAGTGATCGCGCCAGCCGTTCGTATACCGACAGTATCTCGACGGGCGGCGCCACGCCTCGCGACGCCAGCCAACGCAACGCCGCCACACCGGTCACGAGTCGCAAAGAGAACACCGAAACACCCGCCATCCAGACCGCAGTGATCCAAGGCAGCAGCCGCGCCAGCGGTGATTCGCCGCCCGCAACAGCATGGCCACTTCCATCGCCTGGCAGCGCCGCATCGGCCGCGGCCGCGCCAAAAGCCACAGCCCACGTCGCATCCGCCGCAGAGCGAGAAGAAACGATTGGACCGGTATTGCTGTCAACCTGCGGAAGCGCCATCACCGGCGGCTCGACCATCGCGATCGTCACCGGCACGCAAACGGCCATCGCCAGCATGGTCGCGACGCCAACGAGATATCGCTGTTCCGCGCTGCGCAATGTATCGAACCGAGAACGCATACACCGTGGCCAAGAGCGTCCCTTGCCACACAAAGTGCACCAGCGCCATCGCCAGCGACAGCCACAGTGGATCGACGAGCCAGTCTTGCGGTGACATCAGCGCACCCTTCGCGGTTCTATCGGGTCGGTTGTTCCTGCTGATACTCGCGAATCGTCTTGCGGATTTCTTCCAGCTCCCGGCGGTCCGGGTTCGCCTGCTCCAACAAATGCGCGACCAGCGCATTCGCCGAGCCGCCGAACGCACGTCCGAGCAAATCTGCGACCATCTCGCCGAGCGCCTGCTCGCGCTGGACTTTGGCGGCATAGACGAACGCCCGGCCCTCGATCTGCCGTTCCAACAGCGCCTTTTCAGTCATCACATTCAACAGGCTCATGACCGAGGTATACGCGGGGGCGAAGTCGGTCCAAGTGCTCCATGACCTGACGAACGGTCAGAGAACCCTCCTGCCAAACGAGATGCAGAATCTCCAGTTCGGCGGGAGTGGGGTTCTCGTGTTTGGGACGTGCCATACTTTCGCTCCTTCGATCCGTTGTGGCGCGGTCTCCGGACCACGCCACCACTCACTCCGCACCCCCGTTGTGGCACGGTCTCCCGACCACGCCACCACTCACCACCATTTCGCACATTCTACTGGTTAAACCGTAGATGTCAACGGGTTTTGCCGTAGGCCCAAAAAAAACTCGGAGAATCCCTCGGCCGCCTTCCGCTCGTTCACTCCGGCGGGTGGCTGTGTTTCGCGATGTGTTTAGGTCGCAGCTTGTCGATGAGCCTGCAATTACGGACGAATCGTAACCCTACCCTGAAGTGCGAAGCACAGAGGGTTCGGGTTCGCGATGTGCTTAGGTCGCTCCTTTGCGGATATGCGCCGGCTTGTTTTCCTGTCCGGCTCCCTCTCCCTCGGCCAGGATTGTGCAGTCGCTGTCACATGCTCAGAGATGCAAAGCAGCGGCATGTAATGGCCAGGTACCTAAGCCCGGGTATCAAATCGCGCGCAAACCCTTCCCTCAGGGGCCGCGAAGGGGCGCAAGTCCAAGCCGCGCGATTCACACGGTCGATCGCGCGGCTGCTTTGTGCCGTCGTATTAGTTCCGTGCAAATATTCGTTGTGGAAACCCGCAACTAGCGCGGTCCATCATCTAGTAACTTGATGCCGTTTCGAATTACCGGAAACTTGCGGCGTGGGTGCCAACTACCTACGATGAGAATGATCTAGCACGAACGGGGGGGCGTTGCCAGCACTCTGCCGGGTAACGGACTGGCGATTCGAAAATAACCTGCGGCCGCCGGTTCTCTATCGTGCGGCTCGAGGGCAGGACGGCCAGAAATGCGCTTGAATATAGGACGGACCGATTCTCGCAGCGGAATCAGGGCGCGATCACGCCGACGGCGACCGCGCGGGTTTGAGAATCTTGAAGCCCGGCAGATGCTTAACGCCGCGCCGGTAGCGAACGACGATAGTTACACCGTTGGCGAAGACGATGTCCTGCGGATCAGTTCCAACCTGCCTAGCGGGGTCATTCCACAGCAGTGGAGTGTCAACGGCCATTATTATGCATTGATCACGCAGCGTGTGACCGCGCCCCAGGCATTTGCGGCAGCTCAAACTCTTAACTACCGCGGTTCGACAGGCCATGTGGTGACGATTACAAGCGCCGCAGAACAGGACTTCCTTTTTACAGCACTGGGTGCCTCATTTCCGACTGACGTAACGATCACCATTGGGTTAAGTGACACGGCGCAAGAAGGCGTGTTTCGTTGGGTAACCGGAGAGCCACTCTCGTACACGTCATGGCTACCGGGGGAACCGAATGACACACAGGGAATGGAAGACTACGTTGAGTTGCGCCGCGATCGCCTTTGGAACGACAATGGCGAAATAGACTTGCGCCCTTATCTCGTTGAGTTCGACGGACCATTTCTCAATGGTGTGCTCGAAAACGACACGGACAGCGATGGCAACGTTCTAACCGCAACACCTGTTCAAGGCCCGACGAACGGGGCTCTTACGTTCAATGCCGATGGCACTTTCACATACTCACCCAATTTGAACTTCATTGGCACGGATTCATTTACATACAAGGCGAACGACGGCCAGTTAGACTCAAATATCTCAACAGTCACCATCAACGTGCTTCCGAATGCCGTTCCGGTGGCCAACGGCGACACGTACACAGTTGCTGAAGACAGCGTACTTTCCACCATCCACACGCTGCCCCCGGGCACGACTCCCGTGCTTTGGTCGGGCAACGGGCATCGCTATCTGCACATCGCCAGCCTGACTAACTGGACCACTGCAGAAAGTGCGGCAGCAAGCATGCGCTATCTCGGTTCGCAAGGCCATCTAGTCACAATGCCATCGGCAGCCGAGGAAGCGTTTGTCCTTTCAAATGTCGTGAACCAACTGCCCCGCGATTCGCGGGTGCACTTGGGCCTGACCGATCGCGAATTCAATGGACAGTTTCGCTGGATTACGGGCGAGCCCCTCAGCTATACACATTGGAACCCGGGCGAACCAAACAATCCGTCAGGGGAAGACTATGCGGCGATGTATTACTTCGCTTCCGGTTGGCTGTGGAGTGACATCCCTGGGAATTTTCAAGGCTCGTACATCGTTGAATTCGATGGCCCGTTCAATCCGTCGCTTTTGGCAAACGATACCGACGCGGAAAACGATCCATTGACTGCCAGCGTCGTCACTGGTCCGGCGCATGGAACGCTGGCGCTTAATTCCAACGGCACATTTACCTACACGCCCGAAGCAAACTTTGTCGGCTCCGACTCGTTCACGTACGGGGCGAACGATGGGCAAGCGAACTCAAACGTGGCCACGGTCACGATCAATGTTACGCAGGTGAACAATGCGCCGGTGGCGAATCCTGAGCGATACATCACCGCACAGAATCAAACGCTGGTGCGAGATTCGGCGGTAGGCGTACTGCCCAACGATACAGACTTGGAGGGCGATACGCTGTCTGCGGTTTTATTCTCGGGTCCCACACGAGGGCAACTCACGCTCAACGCCGACGGTTCGTTTACCTACGTCCCGAATCCGGGATTTGTTGGACACGATTCGTTCGCGTACGTGGCCACCGATGGAGCGTTGCAATCAGCGCCGACGACGGTGAGTTTGTTCGTCACGAATCCAAACAACGTTGCACCCGTAGCAAATAACAACCAGTACGCGACCGCCGAAGATACGCCACTTTCTGTGGCCGGAGCGCTGCTGCCGGGCGGCGTCATGCCACAACGCTGGAATGCAAATGGGCACTATTACGCCTTTTTCACGTCCGGCTTGCTCCCATCGCAAGCGATTAACGCAGCGCAAGGCATGAGTTATCTAGGATCGACCGGACATTTGGTCACGATTGCTACCGCTGCGGAACGGAATTTCTTGTTGAGCACGTTCGCCGCGCTTTGGCCCAGCCAAGCACTCGTCACGATCGGATTTACGGACACAACCCAAGAGGGAACATTTCGGTGGGTAACCGGCGAGCCAGTCACCTATACGGCCTGGTTTCCCGGAGAGCCGAACAACACGGCTGGCGCCGAAGACTACGTCGGTATGCGCGCGACCGGCCTTTGGTTCGACACGAACAACGTCGACTTCGTCCCATACATTGTTGAATTCGATGGCCCGATGAGCGGGGGAGTATTGTCGAACGACACCGATGCCAATGGCGACGTCCTCTCGGCCGCGCTTGTAGTACCGCCGCAGCATGGAAGTGTGACACTCAACTCGGATGGAACCTTCGTCTACACGCCGCAGCCAAACTACAACGGGCCGGACAGCTTCACGTACAGAGCAAATGACGGGGAGCTCAACTCCAATGTTGCCACCGTGAACATTAACGTAACGGCGGTCAACGATGCACCAACCGGAGTTGCCGACAATTACACAGTCGGCGAAGAAGGAACATTGACCGTGGGCGCTGCGGAAGGGGTGCTGGCAAATGACACGGACGTGGAAGGCAGCTCTTTCACCGCCGCAGTTGTTACCGGCCCAGCAAAAGGCCAGTTGACGTTCGCGACGGATGGATCGTTTACGTACCGCCCGAACTTGAACTTCGTGGGCAGGGACACGTTTACGTATCGGCCAAGCGATGCGACACAAGGTCAACCGACGACCGTCACAATTCAGGTGACGCCAGTCAATGACGCGCCGGTAGCTAACAATGATACGGTGAGCCTGGCCGAAGACACATCGATCACGTTCACTGGACCGACTCCGCAAGGCTTTACGCCGGTGCAGTGGGCCTCGAACGGACATTATTACGCGCAGGTGCGCACGGGCATTACGTGGGCCAACGCCAAAAACGCCGCCGAGTCGCTACGGTTTCGCGGGTCACAGGGACATCTGGTGACTGTTGGTTCGGAGTCCGAACATCAGTTTCTGGTAGCGTCGGTTCTCACCGGCATTGCCCAACGATATTGGATCGGCCTGACTGATGAGGGTACGGAAGGCAACTTCCGTTGGACCACCGGAGAACCGGTCACTTACACGAACTGGGGCCAGGGCCGGCCAGACAACGCGGGCGGCAACGAGCACTACGTCGAAGTGGTCCATGATTCCGGCACGCCGTTCTGGCGGTGGAATGACATTACTGCGACCTTCACGGGTAATGGCTACGTCGTTGAGTTTGAAGGTCCATTCAATCAGGGCGTTCTTGACAACGATCAGGACGTGGACAACGACGCACTGACGGCGCAACTGGTGGCCGGTCCGAGCCACGGCCAGTTGACGCTGAACGCCAATGGCACGTTTACGTATACGCCCAACCCGAATTTCACCGGCACCGATTCGTTTACGTACAAGGCACGCGACGGCCAACTGGAATCGAACGTTGCCACGGTGACGCTCATCGTCAGCGCCCGGCAACGATCCGCCCGTCGGCGTTCCCGATTTGTATTATGTGGCCAATACGTTGACCGTGACGCCAGCCCAGGGCGTGCTGGCGAACGATACCGATATCGATTCGCCGGCGGTCAGCCTGAGCGCGCAACTAATAACGTCCCCCGCGCACGGGACGCTGACGTTCAACGCCAACGGCTCGTTCACATACACTCGCGGGCTGTCGTTTACCGGCAGCGACACGTTCACCTATCGCACGAGCGACGGAACGGCAACGTCGGCGCCCACTACTGTCACGATCGAATCGGCGCTAAAGCTGCGGACGGAGAACGTCACGATCGTTTCGCGCCCGCTAGAGCCGGTTGAGGGATTCTTTGACGTGTACGTGGACGTGGCCCCGGGCTTCAGTTTCTCGATGGCCGGCTACGACGTGGCCCTGCGCACACCGGCTGGCAGCGGCGTGACGCTGGTTTCGGCTGGACTCTCCTCGACTGCTCACCCGAGCGCATTTCCAACAACACCACTCTTCTCCACGTCACAGGGGATGTTGCGGGTGACCGACTTGCTTCCCAGTGGCGCTGCATCGCTCGATGATGACGATGGCTTGTTCCGTGTACGGTTCACCGTGGCGCCAGACACGGTTGCCGAGGTGCCAGTCCACTTCGTACCAGCGTTCACGAACCTGGCCGACCCGAACGGCGAACCGCTGCCGATCGGACGATTGCCGGGAACGATCACCGCTACGGAACTCCCCGCGCCGCATGTGGCCGAGGTGCTGGTGCGCGGCAGCGGCTGGAGCACGGCCTTCTTGAATCACGTCCATACCGCCGGCCTCGGTTACTCCATTCCCAGCGGCGCGGCACAACTGGCCGATCTTCCTTGGACGAACGTAGACCAGATCGTAGTGCGCTTCAGCGAGGGGGTGAGTGTTCAGCAGAACGACCTGGTTCTTCACGGTGTGAACACACCGACCTACGCCACCAGCGGCTTCAGCTATAACCCGACCACGTTCACCGCCACGTGGACACTGGGCGAGGCGCTGGCCGCCGACAAGTTGCTCATCGAGCTTGCCGCAGCCGGCGCCGATCCTATT
The DNA here is from genome assembly GCA_963829655.1 of Pirellulales bacterium. Classification (GTDB taxonomy): domain Bacteria; phylum Planctomycetota; class Planctomycetia; order Pirellulales; family JALHPA01; genus JBBDYH01. The sequence goes on along the minus strand of CAWHJG010000003.1, from coordinate 315,074 downwards.
CGCAACGCCGCAGGCGTGCGATTGGACGGAGATTGGAGCGACGGGACAAGCGCGTTCCCCTCCGGCAATGGCAGAAGCGGCGGGGATTTCCGCTTTCGCCTGGATGTGTTGCCAGGCAATGTCGATCAGCTAGGCGACGTCAACATCCTCGATACGGTCAAGACGCGGAACAAGCAATTTACGGCCATCGGTGATGCCAACTACGACGCACGGTACGATGTGAATGGCAGCGGGGGGATCAATATCTTCGATACGATCCTTGTGCGCAATCAGCAGTTCACGAGCCTGCCCGAGGGTGATCCGACGCCCAGCCCGCCGCTGGCGGTGACCCCAGCACCGATCGGTGTCACGGATGCTCCGAGCAGTTGCCATTTCAAGGTCCACCAAATTCGCCGTTTCCAGTGCCCCGGTGGCCGCAACGACGACAGCGCGACGCTTCGACGCGCGGCTCGTGGCCGAAGTGTTCCGCCTCTTCGGCGCAACGGATGAACCCGCGCCGTTGTTTGGCAAAAGGGCGCGGAGCTGGTGGTTGCATCGATAGTGGAAAACTTGCAGCCGACGCGCTGCAAGAGTTGAACCAATTGAGAAGTCACCATGAGTATGCAACGGGTTATCGGCCGGACGCTGATTGGCATTTGCGCGGTATTTCACACATCGGCCAGCGTTTCGCAAGCCGCGATCGTCATGGTCGCCGAAAGCAAGACCGTGCAATCCGATCCTGCGAGTGCGGTGTCGAGCTTCTTCGACGTGTACTTCGATGTGACGGCCAACAATCCAAGCCTGGCTGGCTATCAACTCCGAGTGGATCTTTCACCGGCGAGTTCAGGCCTCACGTTTGGCGCGCCCACCAGCACAAGCAACGGTTCTCCGCCACGGACACCTGTCTTTACTACAACGCCGACCGATTTGGGCTCGACGGCGAGCCGAATTCAAGCCACTGATTTTCTGCCCTCGGGGGCCGAGCCAATTGCCGACAACGAGGGCCTGGTTCGAGTGCCGTTCACAATCGCTCCGAATGCGATCGGGGTGTTTGATCTTCTAATTCATCCGACCGAAACTGCGCTGTCGAATGCGGCCGGCGGAGCGATCGCGTTTCAACCGCTGAATGGTCGGATCACCGTTGAAAGGATTCTTGAGTCGGCATGGAACGTTGACATGAACGGTAACTGGTCGGCTGCCGCCAACTGGACGCTCGGCGTGCCCAACGGCATCGGGGTAAGGGCAGTGTTCGGTAACATCATCACCCAGGCGCGGTCCGTGACGGTAGACACTGCTGTCACTTCCGGGCAGATTGAATTCAATAGTTCCAATTCCTACACCATCGCCGGCCCGAACACTCTGACCCTGAACGTTTCGAGCGGCAATGCCCGGATCAACGTCACCAGTGGCAGCCATACGATCAGCGCACCGCTAACGCTGGCCGACAATACCATCATCACCGTCGGTAACACGGCCGGCCATCTCTCGATTGCTGGACCGTTCATTAGCAGTGGGGCAACACTAACCAAGGCCGGCGCCGGTGGTCTGACCGTAAATCACGTACGTGCTGCATCCTTGGCCATCGAGTCGGGCGCCGTGATCATTGCCCCCAACGGCGGCGTTCCCGGCACATCGGCCGTAGGCAGCTTGAGCGTGAACGGGACGAGTCGGTTCGACCTGAACAACAACGACCTGATCGTCCGCGCCACCGCCGCCACCAAGGACGCCGTCCACGCCGCAATTCAAGCCGACATCGCCAGCGCAAAACGGCATCGACGCCAACTTCAACACTAAGTGGGACGGACCCGGCATTACCAGCTCGGCCGCGCAAACGCCAACGTTGGCGGCGGCTTTGACTTGGTGGGGCTCGGTGCCATCCGCAACTCGGACATTGATATCATCACTGGCTTGCCCGGATCGTCCTACACATCGTTCAGCGGCCAATCGGTGACCCCAGACGATGTGCTCGTGAAGTACACCTACATTGGCGACGCCAATCTCGATGGCTTGGTCAGCTTCGATGACTATGTCGGTATGGACAACGCGTTCTTTGGCCTCATCGAGAACCTGGGCTGGGCCACCGGCGACATCAACTTCGACGGCGTCATCAACTTCGACGACTACACGGTCGTTGATCAGGCGTTCTTCTTCCAGGGTGCTCCACTTTCCAATACACGAGCCGTCCCCATCCCCGAGCCCTCAACCTGCGTGCTGCTCCTTCTCGCCGCAACACTCCTCCTCACCGCCCGCCGCCACCTGCGACGATGACCTGAATTGGTAGGTCAGGCTGTGCCTGACAATGAAGCCAATTGGCCCGCGCCTGACAACCCACTCGCGGCTTCTCGTTTCATCGTTGAGTGACGGTATATATACACATGTATATATTATTTGCGGCCGTGCGGCTTCCTGCCCTGAGCTTGCCGAAGGGTGCGTGAGATCCCTTCCGGGGCGTTCTGAGCGGTTCATGTACCGCTGATCGTCAGGGCAAAACCCCGCGTTTTCACCGGGAAATACGCACGCCACCTCAAATCCGTGCCGAGTGGTTCATTGCACCTCGCAAAAACCCCCTGTTTTCACGACCCAAACGCGCGCAAAAACACCAAAAACCCCAATTGCGAAAGGGCCTCCGCACCGCCCCAAGAATCCGCCTCCCACCCGCCATTGGTCATCGGTGCTTGGCCACTCAGGCGACGGACATTAGAGAGCGGTAGATGGAACGACACTCGAAAAGTCTCCGCCTCGAACCGGCTATTTCGTCCGAGAACCGATTCATTTACGATGACTGCATGCCCCAACGCGTGATACTGCTCGCGATCTTTTATTTGGCCGCTGCTTCCGTCGCGGCCCGCGCCGACGAGCGCGTTTCTGAGAACCTTGCCGCCCTGTTGCCGCCCGGGGCAAATCGCACGATCGATTTCGTCAAGGACGTGCAGCCGATCCTGCGCAAGCGCTGCTTCGAGTGCCATGCCAAAGGCAACGAAGAGGGCGGGCTGAACCTTGGCGTCAAATCGCTGCGCTGGAGGGAGGCGATCGCGGCCCAGTGTTCGCCGCGGGGCAAAGCGCCGGCAGTCGCCTCATTCAATTGGTGGCTGGCGTGGAGAAAGATAACCTCATGCCGCCGGCGGGCAATCCACCGCTGACCAAGGACGAAATCGGCATCCTGCGGGCCTGGATCGACCAGGGCGCCGAGTGGCCGGCCGGTACCGACGTCCTCGATCCGCGCCTGGAGCAAGCCCGCACGCACTGGGCCTTCCAACCGCTGCGCACAGTCAAACCGCCTGCCGTGAAGGACGACGGCTGGGTCCGCACGCCGATCGACCGGTTCATCCTGGCGTCGTTGGAGGCAAAAGGCCTCACTCCGTCGCCGCGCGCTGAATCTCGCACGCTCCTGCGCCGGCTGTCGTTCGACGTGACCGGTCTGCCGCCGGCGCTCGCGCTCTCTGGCTTGGAGTCGCCAGAGGGGAAGAATACTAGAGAGACCGAGTGGGAGAAGGCGGATGAAACGGTTGATAAGCTCCTCGCCAGCCGCCATTACGGTGAGCGCTGGGGCCGCCACTGGCTCGACGTGGCCCGCTATGCCGACAGCGACGGCTACGAGAGCGACGCCGACCGGCCACACGCATATCAATATCGTGACTTCGTGATTCGGGCGCTCAATGACGACCTACCCGCTGATACGTTTCTCCGCTGGCAGTTGGCCGGCGATGAGATTGAACCCAATAACCCGCAGGCCGTCGCCGCGACGGGATTTCTCACGGCCGCCGCGATCACGATTCTGCCTCCCACACATCTGGAGGAGGAGCGGCTGCGAAATCGCTACAACGAGTTGGACGACATGCTTTCGACCATCGGCACAGGGATGCTCGGCCTGACGCTCGGCTGCGCCCGTTGCCATGATCACAAGTACGATTGGATCTCGTCGCGCGAATACTACCGGCTACTGGCCTCGCTGCACGGCGGCGACCGGCAAGTTGTCAAGCTGCCGGAAAGCGGTAGCGAGGCACTGGTGTTTCAGGACCAAGGCGGCGAACCTCGTGCGACGTGGCTCTTCAGCCGCGGCGACTTCTACGACCGCGACCAACCGGTGCAGCTTGGCTTTATAGACGTGCTCATGCGCGGGCGGGCGACGGAGGACTATTGGACGGCGGCCCGCCGCGATCCGACGCGCGACGGCACAACCTTTCAGCGAAAGGCGCTGGCCGCCTGGGTGACCGACGTCGAGCACGGCGCCGGGGCGCTGGCCGCGCGTGTGATCGTCAACCGCGTTTGGCAGCACCATTTCGGCGAGGGGCTTGTTCGCACCGTCAGCGATTTCGGCGTCCGCAGCGAAGAGCCATCGCATCCCCAACTGCTCGAATGGCTGACGAATGACTTCGTGGCGAATGGTTGGAAGCTCAAACGACTGCACAAGATGATCTTGATGAGCGCGGTGTATCACCAGGGGACTGGAAACAGAGGAGAAGTGCCAAAAGGCGAACCAGATGGCGCCTCTGTCACTCCGCACTCAGTCGATCCCAACAACCGCCTACTCTGGCACAAGGCGCCGCTGCGATTGGAGGCCGAGGTGCTCCGCGATGCAATGCTGGCCGCGGCGGGCACGCTGAACTTGGAGCCGTTCGGTCCGGCCTTCAAGCCGCCGATTCCGGCCGAGGCGATGGTGGCCCGCAACACAAAGTCGCCGTATCCCGCAGACGCCAAGGACGACGCCAGCACGCGCCGCCGTAGCGTCTATATGTTCCACAAGCGAGTCGTGCCATATCCACTTTTGCAGGCTTTCGACCGACCGGATGCCCAGCAAGCCTGCGGCCGCCGCGACCAGACGACCGTCGCCCCGCAAGCCTTGTCGCTATTGAACGACGCCTTTGTTCGCGCAAGCCGTGGAGATGGCCGGCCGGCTGATCGCAGAAGGTGGCGACGAAGCCAGCCTGGCGAATCGCGCCTTCGAGCTGGCGCTGACCCGTCTGGCAACCGCGAGCGAACGATCGGCCGCGATCGAGTTTGTGAAATCCCAAACCGATCAGCGACAGGCCCGCGACGCCGGCAAGCCGGCGGCTGAAGTCCGCGCCGCAGCCGTGGCCGACTTCTGCCAGGCCCTGTTCAGCACCAACGAGTTCCTCTATATCGACTGAGGTCCTCCGATGAACGCGCGAAGCCAGTTTCCCTGCGGACGAGTGGCGCCAATTTGCGACCGCCGCGATTTTCTCATGCGGGCCGGTGGCGGCCTTGGCATCCTCGCCTTGGCAGACCTTTTGGGCGGCCAGTCGCTGCTGGCCGATGACGCGCCGGCCGACAAAGCGAGCCGCCTTCCAGTGCCGCACTTTCCGGCCAAGGCCAAATCGGTGATCTGGCTCTTCATGGAAGGGGCGCCGAGCGCCGTCGATATGTTCGACCCCAAGCCCGAACTGGACAAAAGCCACGGCAAGAAGATTGCGATCGATGTCTTCAACGGCAATCCCGGCCCGCTGATGCGCTCGCCGTTCAAATTCAAGCAATACGGCCAGTCCGGTCTGTCGGTCTGCGATAAGTACACGAACGTTGCGAAGCACGCCGATGAGATCGCCCTAATCAAGTCGCTCTATGCCGAAGCGGCCGATCATGTGCCGGCCTTGTATCAGATCAACACAGGCATCGCACGTCCAGGCTTTCCGTCGGCCGGAGCGTGGATCACCTATGGCCTGGGAAGCGAGAACCAGAATCTGCCGGGCTATGTGGTCCTGGGCAATACGCAGGGCGTGAAGGGCGGACCGCTCAACTGGGGCGCGGGCTTTTTGCCGTCCACATTTCAGGGCACGCTCTTCCGATCGGAAGGCAACCCGATCCTCAATCTCGAGCGGCCGAAAGGGGTGACGCGGGACGACCAGCGGGCCCAGCTTGACTTCTTGGCAAAGCTGAACGACGAACATCTGCAAAAGCACCCCGGCCGGGCCGACCTGACCGCCCGGATCGAGTCGTTCGAGCTGGCATTTCGCATGCAAGCCGACGCCGCCGAAGTAGTGGACATCAACAAGGAATCAGCCGACACGCGGGCCCGCTACGGCATCGACAATAAAGCGTCTCGCTCGTTTGGCACAAAGTGCCTAATGGCCCGCCGGCTGGTTGAGAGCGGCGTGCGTTTCGTGCAAGTGTTCAGCGACGGCGAATGGGACGCCCATAGCAACCTCAAGGAGAACCACACCGAGCACTGCGCAGCGACCGACGTGCCGATCGACGCGCTACTGACCGACCTCAAAGCGCGCGGACTGTGGGATTCGACGCTCGTCATCTGGGGTGGCGAGTTCGGCCGCATGCCCGTCTCGCAAGGCGCCGACGGGCGCGACCACAACCCGCACGGCTTCATCGCGTGGATGGCCGGGGCGGGCATCAAGGGCGGCGTGAGCTACGGAGAGTCGGACGAAATCGGCTACAAGGCCGCCGTCGAGCGCGTCAGCGTCCACGACCTGCACGCCACGATGTTGCACCTGTTGGGTCTCGATCATAAGCGGCTGACGTACTTTCACAACGGCCGGAGTTTCCGCCTGACGGACGTAGCCGGACAGGTAATCCAGCCAATCTTGGCATAGACATGTCGGCCTAGGGGACAAATCCGGCACAAGTTGGCCGAAGCAATTGTCGAGCAAAAGTTAATGCCCACCAATCGGCCGGCCCGGCGGCGGCGGAGGCGGCTGACGCCAGTCCCAGTTCGATTCGTATTGTACGTCGAGCCACGGCGTGGCGAGTGTTATTCCACCGTCCCGCTTGGAAATCAATAGCGCGTCGAGAAGGCCGCTAGTGAGCAGTGTCCGCTCGACCGGCCAGGTCGGTTTGAGAGTCTGCATCATTTTTTCCACGCCGCGGAGCTGATGCGCGAAGTGCATGAAGGGGCGGGCTTCCTGTGTCCAGAAGAGCGCCGAGGCGGACTCTCCATCTTTCGTCTCGTTGTTTTTCTCGTCGCTCGCGTATTGCCATGCCGCCGCCCATTCGCCGACCGAATGATTGAGCGTGAACACGTTCGCGCGCAGGCCGTCGCGGTAATTGATCACGAACAGGACCGGTTCGGTGACAAGCTCCTCGATTCTCTTGTCCGGCGGCAGGGGGCGCTCTTTGAGCCGTGAGAGCGCGAGGTCGAGCAGGCGGCGGTCGTACAGGCCAGATTTCTCCGTTTCCCAGACCGCCTTGCCGGTCAGGCACTGCACACTCGCCACGCCTGTCTCTCCGCCAGCCCGCCGCTCGGCGAGTGCTTGCACGATTTCCAGCGCATGAAATCCGTAGGCGTCGAGTGTGTGGTAGGAGACGACAACGATTTCCTTCAACTGCGCACCGCGCCGGACGTCGTTAGGCGGATAACGCCACAGGACCGGCAGCGACGAGCCGGCCATGAGCGGCGCATTCAGTTCCTTCGCCGTGTCGTAAATCCATTTCGCGTCGGTCCAGTTGTCGGCCAGGTGCTTGTCGACAAACACTGGAGGCGCTGCGCCCGCTTGCGCGAAACGTCACCGCGATTTGCTCGAACATCCGCCGCTTCGGGTAGACGACTTGTCCCGTGTCCGAAACCGGGTAGTTGCCGTGTTCGCCGATAAGCAACACGCCATCCACCGCCAGCGTCTTGTCCGTTCCGAGTTTTTCGAGCGCGAGCGCCGACCCAATCGCGTCAAAGATCGGAAAGCCGTGCCGCTTGGAGAGCTCGCGGCTGGTATCGGACGGCGGAACCTGGTCGGTCACTAGTGATGCGAGCGACATCACCGGTTGCTCGCCCTTGCCGTCGAGAGTGTCCGATTCGAGCATCCGCGAAAGGAGCACATCCGCGTGCGAATTGTGACGATATTCGGTCGTGATTCCCGCCACCTTGGGAAATCGGATCGCGTGCAGCGTGAACGGCGAAAGCGTCATCGCGTACACCGTGCCGTCGCGGGCGGCGCAAATCCCCATGATCGCGCCGCGCGGGATAAGCGTGCCATCGTCCAGCCGCTCGACGCCGTTGTGATGGGGCTTTGTCTTGCCGGCCGCGTCGGTGAAAGTCGTGTAGTCGGGGTTGCCGATCGCGATTGGGCCGCGATTGGTAGGCGCCGCGTCGCCGGGGCGAAAACTGACTAACCGCAGCACCGACGGGCGCTCGTGATAGCTCGTGGCGACGCCCGCCCAAACGGTGCCATCCTGCGCCACGCACAGCGCGCGGCAATCGGTCGCCCGCGCATCGGGCACGAGGGCGCCAAGGGACCGCCCCGCGAGCGTGTCTCCCTCGCCGGTCAAGTCGTAGGAATACAGTTGGTTGCCACTCATCGCCACAGCGTAGAGCGTCTTGCGGTCGGGAGAGATTTCCCAGTTGATCGGATGGCTTTCGGGATGAGCAAGAAGCGATTTCTCGCTCGGCGGCTTGCCGTCGATGGTCTGCTTGAGTCGCGCCAGCTTGTCCGTTCGCGGGTCGTAACGCGCGATCTCGCCGCCGACGATCGGGTGATAAGCTCGGCCGAGGTGATCTACGACGATGAAGGCGTACATGTGGCGGCAATCGAGCAGGTCGCGGTACTTGCCCGTCGCGAGGTCGAGAATCATGAAATGCGTGCTCTCGATGGGCCGCTCGTCGGAGCAGGTCGAGATGTAGGCAACGCCGCGCGATTCGTCGGGCGCGACGCTGATCACGCCTTGATGTGGAATGGGGATGTCGTAGACGCGAGACTTGCCCGTCGCCGGGTCGTAAACGATCGGGTGCCCGCCGAGATAGTCGCTTCGCTTCTCGCCTTCCTTGGGATAGCCCTGCTTCGTGCCGTGATAGATGCGGCCGCTTTCACCGACGTTCCCCCGCGAGTGAAACTTCGCCTGCGCGGCGAAGCCCTTGCGGTCGACGCCGATTTCTTTTTCGGCATCCACGACGATTCGCATTGCATTCTTGCCGTGTTCGGATCGCGCGGCGGCCGGATCGAATTCGATGAGGAATGCGTTGTCGCCATACTTCGCCGCGCCGATGTAAATCCGCCCATTCCGCCCCTCGACGAGGGCGAAATAGCCGCTCTCCTCGGTCGTCGTCTCCGGCGGGATATGATAAGCCGTGGACCATAGCCAATGCTCGGGCTGTTCTGTCGGTTCGGCGCACGGACCGCGCCGCGAAAACGAACGAAAGCAACAAAGCAGCGGCTATTGTCAAGAACGGGAAGCGCATCGCTGGACACCCTCGGTAGACACGGATTTCAATCCGTGATTGTACCGAAAAGAATCACCAGGCGGCCTTCGACGCGCCCGCCGAAGGACTGAGTTCGAAAAACAGTCGGAACGACACCGCGGATCGAGTGGCAAGGAATCAGAGCGCGCGTCGATTGGATCGAGCCCACAAACGAAAGGCGCCGACAACTTTTGGTCGTAAGTGTTCCGAGAACGCTGCAATTTCTCCGCGAGACCGTCTCTCGATTGCAGCATCTAGTAGCAAAGCGTACCGCGGCGGGACGCACGGCGGTTACAGCTCTGCATGTCAATTAAGTGGCTAGGTCCCGGACGACGGTAACACATGTGTGCTCACAGGCGGCGAATCCCGTGTACTCTTAAGATTCGAGGCGCTGGAGAATCGAGTGAACGCGTTCTGCAACCTCGCGAACTTCATCAACTGACCACAAGGCAGAGTCTGACAACCGCTCGATTTGCTGTTTCAAACAAATGAACTCGACGTCCGACGGGCGGTAATCTGCAAAGAATTGCGATACGGGTTCACTCATGGCAGTAAGCATCCTAAGAGTAAGGTATTCCGCAACGCGTGCGCTCGGGTTAATCATTACAAAGGCGCTGGCCGAAACGCCGCCGTAGGGGGGCGCGCTGATTCTGCGCAGCGGAGCGATGCGAACAACGTTGCAACCTCGATAAGGTCGCAATCTTCGGCGGCCTGGCGGGCTCAGAGAGCTCCATGGCTTTGCGTCTCGGCCTCGCGACCGGTTTGCCTTTGTCGGCTTGCGTGAGACAAGAAGTGACAATGAAATACGTAGGTCACAAATTGGTGTTCGTCAAGTTAGGCACCGCGAGGAAAGGATCGATCCAGATAGCTTTATTCGTTGAGGCTCGACTCTTCCAGCGCCAGCAGTCGTTGATATCGTTCCACGATTGGGGGTGTGGCACAGAGGGGCAGGTTTCTTTCGAGAACGATCAATTCCAGTGTCTTGATCAATCGTTGGAATTTCACCGTGCGAATTTTGCGCTCGTCGGAATCTTTGTCGGCGGCATCCAACTGCGACCGACGTTCTTCATAGGTCTTCCAACTTGGAAGCTGCCTTAGCTCGGCCAATAGTTGCTCCTGATTTTCGGGCTTCAGAAGCGGAGAGTCTGCCCACTTGCGCCGATCTCCCAGTTCGGGCCATTTATCGGACACTTCCCTGAGCAGATCGCGCCGTCCAGAACCTTGGCGCGGTGCCTGCCTCGTCCTTGGGAGCGGTCCGCACGACGGCTATCTTCATAAGCGGCAACAACGGCCGTCACGTCGTCTTGTAGCGTGAGCCCCAGTGATTTGGAAAGTTGAGCTACGATTCTTCCAGCGACCGGATGTTCTGGTTGGATGAAGGTCTCCAGCCTACCGCTCATGGTGAATAGCTTAGGTTGTTCTTGAGAACCGCCTAGCTCTGGCGCCGCGTTGGTATCTCGGTCGGACTCCTCAAGCGAGATTGCTGAATCGCCGAGGGCGTCCTTAGCTTTGCTTTTATCCATGCGGCTGAACTTCCGCAGAAAAACGTCAGATGATCTCAGCGGAATATCGATCGTTTCGCCGGCGATGACGGCATAAGCATAGGCTTCCGCGAACGAGATTATGCCGTTGCCATCAATATCACATTCAATGGGAACGCCGTTGCGACTGCGGCCCGCGAGCGCGCCCCAGAAGTAACTGCTGAACTCTTCATCGTGCTCGACGTCGGGCCGGCAACCGACGGCGGGAAGATCATGTTGCTGAGCGAAAAACCCCACGCGGAGTTGTGAGGCCAGTCCCTTTTTTTCGTCCAAACCTTCGAAAATCGAACGCGCAAACCCGCCACAGTAGCACTGAGCCATCACCATCACGACCGGCATATCGGATGGCAGTTTGGTTAACCAATCGGTGAACTCGCGGGCCGATATCTGTTTTTCATTCCAGCAATCGATGGATGTATTGAACGGATCGTCGTCCGGACCGGGACTTCCATGCGCAGTGACATAGATGATCAAGCGGTCTTCGGAGCCTGCCGTTTTGGCCACCGCTTCGAGACTTCTTCGAATCTGAGTGGGTTCAAGCGGCCCGGCGATCTCGGCAACGCGGTGATTGCGGTAGGTAACAGAGATCTCGCCACGGCGACGGTGAAGCGCGGCGAGCAAATCCGTTGCTGGCACCTCACTGTCGGCGGGCTTCCTCGCCATGACTTGTAGATCTGCGGCCGGGTCATCGCCATCCGCGAAAAAAATATCATGGCGGCGCGGGCCGCGATGCTTATCGGCGAGGATCTGCTGGACGAAAACTACATTGGCTTCAAGGGAAGCCTGGTTTCCCGCAGGACTGTAGCCGCCGCCGATCGTGAGAAAGTAATCAGTCGCGGACGAAGGCTGCTCACTAGCTATCCAGCAGATTGAAGCCAGCAACAGCGTTGTTGCGAGGCGGCGGCAGCTACAGATCAACGCGACGATCGAAAAGCCGACAGGTGGCGCCCAGCGTTGCGACTCGACCTTCATGAGTGGGCGTCCTTAATCACGTGTGAGGATGGGGAAGAGCGCCAGATTGCTGAGCCGAATTATTTCGCCTGGTAATCGTGCCACATCCAGGCCAGCGTATCGGCCAACGTTTGCCGGAAGACCTTGCCGTCACAATGGCCGGACGCCTTGCTGAAGACGTAGCGATAATCGTAGCCCTTGGCCGCAAGTGCGGCCGCAGTCCGTTCGTTCGCCATCACCCAGTTGTGATAGGTTGATTCCGGGTCCTTGGCCCGGAGATCATTTTCAGAAACGTGCGTGAAAATGCGCAACGGTTTCTTCTCGTTCGCTTCGATCAGCTTCTTGCCGGAATGGTAGTCCCAAGCGCCTAGCGGATACTCCTTCTCTTCCGGCGCAGTGTCGTTTTGCTGATCGACGAACGTGCCGGAATACGTAATCAAGCGGCGAAACAAGTCCGGGCGAAACCAACCGGCGGTGAGGGCCGCCGCACCGCCGGAACTGCAACCCATGATGCCGCGGTCCCAAGGATCGTCCGGTAAGCGCCAGTTTCGGATAGGCGTCTTGGATCTCCTTGTTATTCAGAACGGCCGGAAGCACTTCCTCATTGATGAACCGAGCGAAACGATCGGACATGGTGTCATATTCCAAACCACGCTCGCTTCCCTTTCCGTCACCGCCGCCATTCTCCACGGAGATCACGATGAAGGCAGGCAATTTGCGTGCAGGATCCTTGGTAATCGTCAGATTGTCGAGCGCGTTTCGCACCAAATCCAGATTGCTTGGACCATCGAGCGTCACCAGCACGGGCGCTTTCGTGCCGTCCTTGTACGCGGCGGGCACGTACACGAAAACCTTCCGTTCCTTGCGTACCGACCGCCGCTTGGTCAGCGTGGAATCATCGCCGCGAAAGATCTTGCTGTCCGCCAGCGCCATCGTAAACGTGAAGTTTTTCCCCTTTGGATTCCCTTTGTCGGTCAAGTCGGGATCGGTCTCATAATCAGGGCCGATGACGATGTTCCCATTATTGACCGTGTTCGCCTGAGCCCGTTCCTTGGTGTCTTTGTCATCGGCGACAGAGGCGCGCAGTAACAGTCCCGCGCACAAGATCGACATACAGCATCGGGCGGACGTCACGAATAAGCCGCGTTTGAAAAACATGGAGCGCGAACCTCGTGAGGAATTTGGCGGAACGAGTCTGGGAAACGCCGCCATATCGTAGCTCGGGCGGGCGCCGAGACGCTAGTGTGAGCACCATGAGTCAAATGCTCACGCCCGACCAACTTTTCGACGCGCGAACTTGGCGAAGCGAATCTGCCGCTGGCACAACGGTGCCCGGTGTCTTGCCCTGCAATAGGATGTATTCTGGGTGGCGGTGGCCGTTACGATCTTTCTCGGTCTGATCGTCGGAACGTTGTTGGCGATGTTCGTAGTCCCGGTCTTGTATACAGTGTTTTACGGGGAATTCGCGATGGGACCAACTCCTGAAGACACTCCAGTCACCTCGGAGGAGGCGCTGTCGCGGTTGCTGGATGGGAATCAGCGGTTTCTCCGGGGAGAGGCGCGCATTCCGCCTTCCGGCGCGAAACGCTGGCCGACCTCGCCAAGGCCCAGCGACCCTACGCGACCGTCCTCGGTTGTAGCGATTCGCGCGTGCGCCCGAGTGGATATTCGATACCGGCCTGGGAGAACTGTTTGTGGTGCGCGTGGCAGGCAACATTCTCTCGCCGGAAATCGCCGGGAGCATGCAGTACGCGGGGTCGTATTTGCAGACACCATTGTTCGTCGTACTCGGCCACGAGGGATGCGGAGCGATCAGCGCGGCGCTGGCTGCCAAGCACCAGGGAGAGCAGTTCCGCTCGCGGGTGCAACTTCTGTTGGCGAGCATCGTCCCCGTCCTTCCAGATCTCGATGCCCAACTTTCTCCCGAAGAACAGTTGTCGATTGCCGTCGAAAGCAACGTGCGCTGGACGGTGCACCAAATCCTGGATTCGCCGGAAGGTCAGGCGCGTCTGGCGGAAGGGCGCATGAAGATCGTCGGCGCGGTATATGAAATCGAAACGGGGCGGGTGAGATTCTTACCGCCTGATGAAAACGCGAAGCCATTACAATCGCGGCCGCCACCGACTCGATAACACGAAGCCAAGTTTCACGCAGAGCAGTCACTGCTTGCACATCGCGTTGCCTGGAAATAGGATCGGTGCAAGCCTCGCTCCAAACGAAATCACCGTTAGGAATTGGACCTGAAGTGTGCGCCGCAAGACTCCGGGTTATCACCCTCCTGGTCGCCGTCGTTTTTTTCCGCGCTTTGCGCTCGTCCGCCGTTGATTTGACGCCGGCAGAAAACCTATTTGCTCGCGGGAATTTGGTGGCTTGGTGCGTTGTGCCTTTTGATGCCAAGAAACGCGGGCCAGAGGAACGGGCAGCAATGCTTGCCAAGCTCGATTTTCGGCGGTTCGCGTATGACTGGCGAGCCGAGCACCCGCCAACATTTGAGGACGAACTCAAAGCCCTCAAGTCGCATCAGATAGAACTGGCTGCGGTGTGGTTTCCAGCGTCGCTAAACGACGATGCACGCGTAATTCTTAACGCGCTGAAACGGCATGACGTCCGCACGCAGCTATGGGTGACGATGGGTGACCCAGCCCCTGGCACTACGGATAAAGGCGCTAAGCTGCGGGCCGCTATCGACGCGCTTTGGCCGATCGTCGATGCGGCCGGTAAACAGGGGTGTTCTGTCGGTCTCTATAATCATGGAGGTTGGTTCGGGCAGCCCGAGAATCAGGTTGCCATCATCGAGGAGCTGAACGCAACCAACATTGGCATCGTCTACAACCTGCACCACGGCCACGAGCACCTGTATCGTTTTGCCGAGCTGCTCAAGCTGATGCGACCGCATCTATACGCGGTCAATCTCAATGGAATGGTTCGCGACGGCGATCAGCGCGGCCAGAAGATCCTGCAGCTTGGCCAGGGAGACACGGATCTGGAGGTTTTGCGCACCATCGTGAACAGCGGCTACCAAGGTCCCATCGGTATTTTGGGCCACACCGATGACGACGCCGAGGCCCGGCTTCGAGACAACCTCGACGGTCTCGATTGGCTGGTCCCACAACTGTCCGGCAACGCTCCTGCTGAGCGGCCCAGACCACGAACACCGGTGCCGGCAGCAAAACCCAGCGCCGATCAAAAGTCAGGTCGAGTGCCCGCACCGGGCGACGCACAGCCCTACGACCCCGTGCAAGTCACAACGCTGGTCGCGGAAGCGAAGAAGCACGGCGACGCTCGCCGAGGGGCGCAATGTTTAGCGCGGCCAAATACGCCTGCCTTTCTTGCCACAAGGTCGGCCTCCAAGGCGGCGCCATTGGGCCGGCTCTGACCGAGATCGGACGCACGTTGAGTGCTGACCTGATTGCCGAATCAGTGCTTTGGCCGCGCCGGCAGGTGAAGCCCGAGTATGTGGCATGGCAGGTGACGACCACGGACGGACGCGTGTTTCAAGGATACAAGCGCAAGGAGAGCGATCAGCGGTTGGAATTACTCGATCCAACTACTGGCAGCGCGATCGATATTTCAGTTACCGATATTGAGGAGCTGCAAGAGTTAGGCACATTGATGCCCGATGGTCTGACCTCCGCCATGACTTCCGCTGAACGTCGCGACCTCGTGCGCTTTCTAACGGAGCTGGGCCACACGCCTGACCTGGGCGACGCCCTGTCCCATCGTCACGAACATAAAGCCGCCGAGTTCGTGTTCGATCGCGCGCCACTGCGGCCGGAGGAATGGCCAGAATGGCAGCACCATGTGAATCGCGATCGCGTGTACGACTTTTACACGAAGGAAGCAGATTACTTTCGCCGGCTAGAGCATCGCCCAAGCTTGTTGCCGCCGTTTCCCGGCCTGGACGGAGGCAAGCAAGGGCACTGGGGCAACCAGAACGAAGGTGTTTGGCGTGACGATCGTTGGAATCGCACCGACCTTGGCACCTTGCTCGCAGGTGTCTTTAACGGACCAGGAGCTGTGGTTCCTAAGGGAGTGTGCGTGCGGCTCGGCGAATCAGGTGAATTGTCGGCATGCTTCAACCCGCAGACGCTCTGCTATGAAGCATTGTGGCGCGGTGGCTTCGTCAAACTCTCAGCGATTCGACACGGGTTTATGGATGGTCTTCGCCCGGACGGCAAGATGCTTACTCGTCCGGATGGACAAGCACCAAACACGCCTTTTCTCTATCGAGGCTTTTACCGCTCTGGCAAGCGGGTGATCTTTGCGTATCGCCTCGGCGACGAAGAGTTGCTCGATTCAGCCTGGGTCGAAGACGGCAAATTTGTCCGGGTCGTGGAACCGGCCCGCAAACATCCTCTGAAAGATGCCTTGTGCGGCGGGCCAGCACAGTGGCCGCAAGAATTCGCTGTGCAGGGTCAGCTTGGCACGAACGAACCTTACGCGCTCGACACGATTCCGCTGCCGATTGAGAACCCGTGGAATGCATTGCTGTTCATCGGTGATCACGACTTCGTGTCGGATGGAAGTGCGATGGTCTGCACGATACAGGGCGACGTCTGGCACGTCAGTGGGCTCGACAGCAAGTTACACCAGGTGCGCTGGCGCCGATTCGCTTCGGGTTTGCATCAACCTTTGGGATTAGTTGTCCGCGATGGCCAGGTCTATGTGCTCGGCCGGGACCAGATAACGCGGCTCCACGATCTCAATGACGATGGCGAGGCTGATTACTACGAATGCATCAGCAACCGGATGACCACGTCGCCCTCGGGGCACGACTACACCTGCGGTCTTGTACGAGACGCTGAGGGTCGATTCTATACCGCCTCCGGGAAGCAAGGGCTAATTCGCATTTCGGCAGATGGGGCCGACGTGGAGGTATTGGCCACCGGGTTCCGTAACCCAGACGGCGTGAGTGTTACCCACGATGGTGCGTTGACTGTCCCGTCGTCGGAAGGGGAGTGGACGCCGGCGTCGATGATCGGCTTAGTAAAGCCCAAGGAGGCCATTGCGGGCGCCGACAATTCGGTCGTGCCCCACTTCGGCTATGGGGGACCGCAGCGGGGAAGTATTCCCGCGCTGCCAATGGTGTATTTGCCTCGCGGGCTCGATAACTCAAGCGGAGGCCAGGTTACGGTGCCCGACGATCGCTGGGGGCCTCTCAAGGACCAATTGATTCATTTTTCATTTGGAGCTGGCAGTCACTTCTTGGTGCTGCGGGATGACGTCGATGGGCAGGTGCAAGGCGCCGTAGTTCCCTTGGTGGGCGAGTTCCGCTCCGGTGCACATCGCGGCCGGTTCAATCCGAAAGATGGCCAACTTTATGTCTCTGGAATGGCTGGGTGGGGGAGTTACACGCCCGACGACGGCTGCTTTCACCGTGTTCGTTACACGGGCAAGCCGGTGCAGCTGGCTCGCTCAATTCACATCCACGAGAACGGCGTGCTCTTGAAGTTCGCCCAGCCTGTGGACCGCGAAATTATTGCGAAGCAATCCAACCACTTCGCGCAGGTCTGGAACTACCGCTATGGGCCTGGTTACGGATCACCCGAACTTTCGACGCACCATCCGGGCGTGGTTGGCCACGATCACCTCGGCATCGCGGCTGTGCACAGAATCGATTCTCACACGGTCTTCGTCGAGCTACCGGACTTGCAACCGGTGAGTCAGTTGCACTTGTTTCTCCAAGTGGATAGCGGGCGTCCTCAAGAGCTGTTTGTAACCGTTCACCGTTTGGACAAACCGTATTCGAACTTACCTGGCTACCACTTGACGCCAAAGGTCCTCGGAGCTCATCCAATGGCAGTTGACGTCGCGTCATTGCGGAAGAGCGAACCAAACCCATGGCGCAAAAAGATCGCAGGCGCTCGACCCGTCCGCTTCGATGCAGGACAGAATCTCACATTCTCGCCGCGATTGGTCACAGTTCGGGCAGGCGAGCCGTTGGCGATTACGTTTGGCAATCCTGACGTGGTGCCGCACAACTGGGTGCTGGTCAAACCAGCGTCACTTGCGCGCGTGGGTGATCTTGCCAACAAGCTCATTGCCGATCCCGAAGCGGTTCTGCGGCACTACGTTCCCAAGTCGGACGACGTGCTCGCCTACACCGACATTGTCGCATCCAAGCAGGAATTCACGATTTTCGTTCGTGCTCCCGAGAAGCCCGGACGATATCCATTCCTCTGCACGTTCCCCGGGCATTGGATGGTCATGAATGGGCAACTGGTTGTGGAGTGAAGCAGCGTTTTCAAAGAACCGCCTGCCGGCTCGGCGGTTTGGTTCGCTACCTCAAGCGAGATGATACGCACAGTCACTCTTCACGATGCAGACGCTCAAGAGTGACCCGCGGCGGGATTTGCCGTTCTCCAGATTCATTTGTGATCGTGATTTGACCAACGGCATTGCCCTCATTGTCAAACACTTCATCGCCTTGGATATTAAACGTCTTCGATTCGCCATTCGGCGATACTAACTCGACCTTTCCAAACCAACCCTTAACTATCTCCAACCCGCCGGCGGCTACGATGCCCACACTTCCGGCCAAAATCGCCAGTGCGGCGACACCGGCCATCAGCGCCCGGTGTGTACCGCGTTTCCTTCGAGTTTTTGACAACTCCTGCATGATGCGATCCTCCAAGGTTTCATCGATCGAGGCCGGCCAACGTGACTCGGCCCTCATGTCCGCAAACAAGTTGTCGAGATGATCGGGACCATTCGACATAGTTGGTTCTCCTATTGCTCAAGTAATCGCCGCAATGCGTCTCGTCCGCGCGAGCCTAGATTTGACTGTCCCGACGCGACACCCAATCACGGCGCGACGTCCCCGATTGGCATTTCCTCAAGGTAGTAAAGTGACAGAACGGACTGATAGTGGGGCGCCAAAGTCAACATGGCCAACCGCACTCGCTCGACCTCGTCATTCGCTGGACGATCTGTCTCGTTTCGGTTCGCCATCTCGGTGCTAAGCTGGTGAATCGCCCACCGTCGCCGTCGTTTTGCCCACTGGTTTACCTGGTTCGTGGCAAGGCGATAAAGCCAGACGCGAAAAGGTACCCCGGTCCATCGGAATCGAGGCAGGTAGCGCACCATCGTCAAGAACGTGTCCGCCACGAGATCGTCCACATCTGGCCGGTTGCCAACTCGCCGTCTGACGTGACCTGCAATCGCTTTGTAGTGCACTCGGTAAAGCTTGCGCCAGTGCAAGCGGGTCAGCTTTGGCCCGCTCAACCAGCCCACGCTCGTCTTCGGACTGCAAAGCGTCGGGAGTTGCCTCGGCTGCCAAAATAAACGCCATCGTCCGAATACCCTTGTTCCTTCAAATCACACCCTATTAAAGTCTTCAGGCCAGTATTTGGTTCCAACTAAACGAACGAAGTTTCAAGAATCCAGCTATTTGACTCATGGCGGGTCAACTTCATTTGAAGCGGTGGCATGTGCCAAGCATCAAAGGCGTGCGCGATCGCCGCGAGCTTGGCAAGAGGGGAACCACCCTAGTTGCCGTCAAGGCGGTTTTCTGTCTTCGACCTTTCGACGGACGCCTGGATGCGAATTCGGCAGCGGTCGTGTAAACTCTGTCTCGGTGCACCGGCCTTAGCCCGCTCTCGGCAGGCGCGCTGAGAGCAGCGCCTTGTAGCAATCGTCTCCCTCACTTCCAGCTTGAAAGGCTTGGCCATCGAAATGATCCGAATTGCATTCGCCGCCGCACTCGTTTTGACCCTCGCCACCCTGACCAATGCCGACGATAAGCCGCTCACACCGGCGCCCTCCGGTTTCGATGTCAAACGAGAAAACATCGAACAGGGCAAGCTGGACACCGTGGAATACGACTCCAAGACCGTGGGCGAAAAACGCAAAATGGTTGTCTACCTGCCGCCGGGTTACTCGAAGGACAAGAAATATCCGGTCTTGTACCTTCTTCATGGCGCAGGCGACGACGAAACCGGCTGGCAACAAAAGGGCTCAGCCGACGTCATTCTCAACAACCTCCACACCGACCAGAAGGTGGTGCCGATGGTCGTCGTGATGCCCAATGGCTTCGCGCGGGGCCAAAATGCTACACCGCCCGCCGAAGGGCAACGCCGGCGCAGGGACAACAGCGGTTTCGAGATGGATCTACTCAACGACGTCATGCCTTATGTGGAATCGCATTACGCCGTGAGTGCCGACCGTGATCACCGCGGATCGCCGGCCTTTCGATGGGAGGCGGGCAGGCGTTGACGATCGGGCTGAAACATTTGGATAAATTCGCTTGGATCGGTGGTTTTTCGTCGGCGGTTCGCAACCGTGGCGCTGAATTGATCCGCGAGCCTGCGGCCGCCTCTAAGCAGATTCGGCTGTTGTGGGTCTCCTGTGGCGAGGACGACCGGTTGCTGGACGCTAACAAGTCATTTCACACCGCGCTTGAAGACCAGAAGGTCCCACATGTCTGGCACGTTGAATCAGGCGGCCACACGTGGCCGGTCTGGAAGAACGACCTTTACTTGTTTGCGCAGTTACTCTTTCGAGACCGAAAAGCGGAATGAGCGCCGACGTGAATCCTCATTGTGCAGGCTGTGCCGCACAAGCCCGATCGCCATGGATGCCGAAGCCACCTATATCTGCGATGCCTGCGGCGAGGAGATCGTGATCCCGCTCGATTTGGCGGAGGGTTCAACTCAAGAATATGTCGAGGACTGCCCGGTCTGTTGTCGGCCAAACGTGATCCATGTCGAAATCGACGAGAATGGTGAATCGCGTGTGTGGGCGGAGCCGGAATAGGAACAGGGATGAGCGGCATCGCTCTCGGGTCACGATGCTCTTCAGTTCGCCTGCGGAATCCCGCCATTATCCTCCACCAGTCGCCTCAGTCGCATGGCCACGACGTCACTTAAGGAAGTACGAATGCGCACTGCCGGACGCGTCGCGGAGCAACCATCGGTGCTTACAATAAAATCTCACGGATGTAATGGACGTCACGAGCAATGTCACCGAAGGCCGACAAGTTGGGAAAGGACATGGTTCCGAATGCGCAAACGCCTTGAGCACTGGCGGTTATCGCTCAGCCCGTTTGGCACGGGTGTCACGCTCGGACAGGGGGCATGGTGGCTCTTATCGGCAGCAGGAGGCATTGGAACCCATTTGTGGGCCGCGAATCAATTCTCATTTCCCTTGGCCGCCTTTATCGGGCTGGTAACGTTTGCAGCACTACTATGGGCTCGGCACGAATTGGTGCGCCGGAGGCAACAGCGGAGCGATACGAGAAACGGTCCGCTGAATGAGCTTCGCAATTCCGGAGTGGCATTGCTGGGCCACACGATTCTGACCGACTCCGACCTTCCGGAGTGGGAGGCGAGTGTCGAAGAGTGGCTCCACTGGTTGGGAGTGGCCCTGGAAAGGAGGTATGGCAAATCGACCGCCGATTTTGTCACTGTGATCGGGACGTATGATCCCAAGCAGGCAATCGTCGGTAGCTTGAACGCACGCCACAACCAAAAGCGAGGGATGCTCCAAGAGAGGATTAAGCGACTTGAGTTGATCCTGAACAGGCCTTCTATCGGTGCGACAGCGGCAAGCAAGCGGATAGCCCATCGCAGGGGCCGTGGTTGAGGTCAGCGAGCTTTTGCTACCCTGACTGGCTTGGTTAAATTGTCGAGCGGTCCTGCCGCGTTGATTCCGCCGAACTCACGGCCGCGCAAGCACCCTTTGGCAACATTCGCAACGAAACATTCGTGAAAGCGTCGCCAGAGAGATATTGTGTTTCGACCGGAAAACCTGCCCCAGTCGAAAGAACCGTTCGGACGGACCACAATTACTCGTTTGAATTCCGCCAGCCGAATTGACCGGATGACCTCGGCGTGCGATAGTAGGTTGTTGTGCGATAGCAGATTTATGATTGGTCGAGCGAGCCACTAACCACGGGAAGAACGGCCATTTGGCCCTTCACGTTTCACCATGTTGCAAAAGTTCTTCAACTCGCTCGGAATTCCTTCCCGCTGACGCCTACCGTCGGTCGCAGCCCTTGATTCTCGTCAACGGTTTAGCGGAACAGAACGAGAGCTGGTATCTGAACCGGAACGCGTGGCAAAAGCATTATGAAGTGCATTCGCCGGGAGTTCTTGTTTATGACGGCCCGGTCATGCAGGATCGCATGGCCCAGCGGCAGCCGATTAACATCGACTTCTTGACGGATCGCCTCGCGGAGTATTTGGATCGCTTCGTGCAGTCCCCTCCGTATCACCTAGTAGCAAGCAGTCTGGGTGGGCAGATCTCGGTCGAGTATGCGGCTCGGTATCAAGAGAAGGTTGGCAAGCTCGTATTGCTGTGCCCTTCCGGATTCGGCTCGGTCGAGCGATTCCCGGTCATGGAGGGGGCGCGGTCCGGGAATTATCAAGGGTTGGTCGAAAGCACGTTCTTCAACCGTCGTCGCGCAAGTCCGCGAATTATGAAGTATTACGAACAAGAAGTTCGCCTCCAAGCCTTGGCGGCGAGCCCTGTTTGAAACGGTGCGCGGCACCAAGAGTCATTCGGTGCGGGACAAGTTGAGCATGTTCGATCGGCCCACGCTGGTGATTTGTGGCCGCGAAGACCGTATCGTCGATCCTCACGCCGTGCATGACGCGGTCAAGGAAATTCCGAACTACCAGTTTCGTGATGATTCCTCATTGTGGCCATGCGCCGCAGTTGGAATGTTCGCGATTGATCAATCGCATGGTCGTCGAGTTTTTGAGCTCCTCCGCACAAGCCAATTAACAACGATCGCCCACCGATTCCAATCAAGACGGGTTGGAGTGTGACTATGCGATCACCGCGTGTTGGCCATGGCGATGATGAGTTCTCGGAGGCACGCCTTCGAGCGACTTCCTGGCTGAAGCTGCCGCGCCGTTGGGCGATCGTTGTGCTCTGCGGTTTGGTTGGTCTCTTGCCGTTGACAGTTCTCGGCGGTTTGGCCGCGATCAAGAGCAACGTCAATGACGTCCGCGACTGGCTTCCCGCCCACTTCGCCGAGACGAGCTCAGTACCGCGAGTTTAAAGAGTGGTTCGGCAGCGACGAATTCGTCATCGTTAGCTGGCCCGGCTGCAATCTGGATGATCCACGGCTGGACCAACTGTCGGCCAATCTGCGCGAGCGTTCGTTGGCCCGTCAGCAGCAGCGGCGCTAATCCCCTGTTCACCCGGGTGACGACGGGTCGTGAACTGGTTGATGAGTTGGCCACTGATCGGGCCGGCCTGTCGTTCACGGAGGCGGTCTCTCGACTGCAGGGCACGCTTATCGGGCCTGATGGAAGTCACACCTGCGCCGTAGTCACGCTGAGCGACGACGCTCGACGGAATTTGCGTGCCGCTCTTGGTGAGATTCGTGCGGCCGCCGCCGAAATCGGGTTACCCGCCGATGCGGTCCATTTGGGCGGACCCGCGGTTGTGAACGACGCGATCGACCAGTCCAGCACCGAATCGCTTGTCCGTCTGGCGGGACTTGCGGCTGTGGTGGGCCTGGCAATCACCTGGCTCTGTTTCCGGACCGTTCGGCTCACCATCATCGTGGTTGTGATCGCTAGCTACAGTGCCGCCCTGAGTCTAGCCGTCGTGCCACTTTGCGGAGTAGCGCTGAACGCGATCTTGATCACGATGGTTCCCTTGGTGTATGTGGCGGCCATGTCGGGAGCGATCCACCTCTCGAATTACTACCTGGAGAGCCTGCAACGAGTTGGCGCAAGCGCTGCCATTGGCGATGCAGTCCGCCACGCGGCACTCCCACTCGGACTAGCTACCGCGACGACCGCAATCGGTTTGCTGTCGCTTTGGTACAGCGATTTGGAGCCCATTCGCATGTTCGGCCTGTTTTCGGCCGTCGGCGTTCTGATTGGGCTTGCCATGCAATTGGTCGCTCTGCCGGCCCTCTTGTGTGTGTGGCCCCAGAGCTCAGGCCGCTCCTCCGCTTGGCGAACGGTCGATCGACGAAGCCGCGCTGGAGGTCGAGCCCTTGACGCCCGGCTGGCAACGTCTGGCTTCCTACGTGTTGGAACGCCATGGACGGTTTTCTCTGCTGTTTCTGGCTTGCTTGGGGGCGGGCGCCGCCGGTCTCGCTCGCATTGAGACATCCATACAGATCATGCGGCTGTTTGCACGCACGACTCCGATCATTTCGAGCTATGAATGGCTGGAACAGAATCTGGGGGCCATGGTCCCGATGGAGGTCGTCGTCCAATTTGATCCGGCGAACGACCAAAGCATGCTCGAGCGATTGGAAGCTCGTGCGCGAGCTGCACGACAGCATTTCGAGCATTCCCGAAGTCAGCGGCTGCCTTTCGGCCGCGACTTTTACTCCCGAAATGCGGGACGTATGGACCTACGCTTCGTGGCACGTTGGCAAACGCGCGATTGAAACGAACCCGCCCGCGCCTCATCGACGCTGGCTATCTGTTCTCCAGCGAACAAGAGGAAGTATGGCGCATTAGCGTCCGTGTCACTGCGGGCGAGGACCTCGACTATGACCCATTCCAACGCGAGCTTCGAGCGCAAGTTGAACCGATCCTGGAGCGCGAGCAAGCCGAGGGAGTGCGGGGATTGTCGGCGGTTTACACCGGCGCCGTCCCGATCATCTACAAGGCCCGCCGCAACCTACTGGATGGATTGATTCTGGGCTTTGGAACAGATGTGCTGCTGGTTGTCGTGTCCATTATTATCCTGATGCGACACTGGAGCAGCGGGGTGCTGCTGTTCTTGACCAGCGTATTTCCAGTGACCATTGTGTTTGGGATTATGGGTTGGTGCGGGTGGCTGGTCGACATCGGGTCCGTGATGGCGCCGTGTGTGGCCCTGGGAGTGACCATCGACGACGCAATCCACTTCTTGCTGTGGTTCGGACGAGGGATCTCGCGCGGCCTCAGTCAGCCGAACGCGGTGACCGCTGGCATACGCCGGATGCGGTCGTGCGATGGTGCAGAGCTGGGGAGTCATTGGCGTCGGACTGTCGGTCTTTGCGCTGAGCCAATTTGTCCCGATCTTCCGTTTCGGAGTCTTGACCATCGCCTTGCTAACCGCCGCGCTGGCCTGCAATCTTATGTTCCTGCCAGCCCTGCTGGCGGGGCCGCTTGGCGTCTGTCTCGCAGGTCGAATGCGCAAGCAAAGCGAACAGGCGCACGGCTCAGCCGGTCAACATTAGAAGTCGAGTCGCCAGGGGCGTCTTGCCGGTTCCGCTTAGGCAGCTCGCCGGCTAATGCTGCTGCTGCGCATCGCGCGAAGGCATTGGTAACAAGCGTCGCGGACCGCCTTTTCGCGTACATCGTCGAATATTCGAAATCCCATCTTGTTCGTGACGTAGGCGAAGCCCAGTTGTTCTTCGGGGTCGGCCATGCCGAAGGAACCACCGGCGCCGGACAACCGAATGCGCTTGCCCCGGAGCCAAATTGCATGGCGCGACTCGGTCGTGAAAAGCCGAAGCCATAGTGCGTGTCCATCTTCAGGATGGCATCGCGCAATCCCAGTTGCGGGGGAGTGGCAGGCCCAGTTAACTCGTGCCAAGTCCGCGGCCTGATGCCCAATTCCTGTCCGCCAGTAGCCAGACTCCCGTAAATACGTGCAATGGCGCGCGCCTCGCCAATCCCGTTTGCGGATGGGATCTCAATGTCACGCAACTCGGGATTGCCGATGTCGGCGGGATTCTGCAATCGAAGCACCCTGACGGAGCGCGCTACAAAGGATCGAGGCCAAATTCCTGACAGAACCATACCGAGGGGCAATTCACCGAGATGCCATAGCAAGGCCAGCCGATGGAAACCCTTCGTTCGCGCCAGCCGTTGCTCGTCGATGTGTTTCGGCAGACCGATGTAGAATTCCGCTTGCAGGGGAGCTGCAACTTCGTCGTGGAAAAACGCTCCCAGGCTCCGGTGCTGCGGATCAACTCGCCGGATCAGTTCGCTTTGGTACCAACCGAGGGTGAGCGTGTGATACCCGTGCCTCATGCCAGGCGGCCAGGCGGGCTCTCTGCCTTGCCAGGATTTCAGCCAAAACGCCATGGTCGCCGAGTTCTTGCACCGTCATTGGTTGATCGATCGCGATTAGCCCGCTCTGGTGCGCCAATAATTGGCGAATTGTGATTTCACCCTTGCGCCGCTGACGAAACTCAGGCCAGTAGTCGGCAACAGGTTGGTCTAATTCAAATAGGCCACGGCTGTGAGCGACGGCCATTGCAGCCGCTGCCATCCCCTTAGAAACGGAGAACACCAGAGATAACGTACGTTCGGTCCAGGGCAGGGAATTTAACGCACAGCGTTGCCCACCCCAGAGATCAACCACCTTCTGGCCACGGTGGTAGATTGCACAGGCAGCACCTTGTTCGCCACGCGCGGTAAAGTTCCGTTCGAATTCACGAAGTACTTCGTGAAACTCGGGTGCCACGGTGCCCTCGATGGAAGCCAGCGTGCTCACTTTTCGCTCCATCGATAAGCTCCCCGCAACGGTAGATCTTCAGCGGCTGCCCGGACCCGCTATGTCGAGCGAATTCTACTAACGGCGTGCAGCAAGTCCAATGCCGAATACCAAAGATAGTGGGTACTGGATCATCTCCCGACGGGTTGGCGATTGTAGTTGAGCAGCTAATTGGGCGCCGTCGGGTTGATCCGACCGCGAACTGTGCATTGATCTGCCACATTCCCGAACCCACGAAAAGCAGTAACACTCTTCAGCGGTACACGCAACGCAGCATTCTGATCGTCGCACGGCGACGGCAACTTAACCCGCGCGTATCACTTGGCAGCTTGGCTCGCACAGGGCGGTTGGTGCGAATTAGGACGCGATACACGCGCACTCAAATTCGAAGACGAATCGGCGCAGTTTGGATCGATCGCCCGCCGCGCCCTAGAGTGTACTTCGACAGGGAACATTGTTACCACTGAGCGTTTGCCATACCTACATCCGCGAAGCACGACTGTGACGGACAGATCCTGTGTGCGTTTTCTGACTCGGGGAACAAGTTGAGCGAGCGAATGGGGCCGAAGCGGTCGCTTTCAAGAGCAATAATGGCAAGTCGCGCTTTCCGATGTGGCTGGCCTTCCTGTACACCGCTGGCGCTGAGCGTAAAGAACCGAGCGGCCCCGAAAGGGCAGACGGAATTAAGTGGTCCAACAAAATGGGGACAGTCGGGGTGTGCCGCGGGCGGTACTCGGAATGACGTGGTTCGGCTCTGCGAACCCAGGTCCTTACGAAGTTATGCACGACCCCGAGCGACGAGCCCGTACACGATAAGCACAAGCAAGGCTCCACCGACCGCGATCCCGATGCTGCGCAAATCGAACCCCGAAATGTCGCCGAAGCCGAACACGTAGGTACCCAAGGCGCCCCCGACAATCGCACCGACGACGCCGAGCACGCTGGTAACGATAATACCGCCACCTTGCTGGCCCGGCATGACGAATTTCGCCAGCGCGCCCGCAACCAGCCCAAGGACAATCCACGACAGAATACCCATGCTCAGAGACCTCCTGGAAAGTGACTCAATCAGTTATTCGCTGCCGAACGACGAAGATAAGTTAGCGTCCGGCAGCGGCGCCGTGGAACCTCGTGATGATTCCACGGGCCTCACCGTATTCGACGTGAAGAGAGCCAATATGCGAATGTTGAATTCGCATTTCCCACTTTCGCTCGTCCCGTCGAGTCTCGCGCGCCTCGCGGTGCGCATTTCTTACCGGTTCCCGTCGCGAAGCGCCTCACGAAACTCAACCCGCACATCCGAATCGCGCCGGTCGTCCCGTCGTGTCTCGCGCGATGACTGGCGTGCGTCTCTTACCGGCTCACGGCCTTCAAACCCTTGGTCTTGAAGCGCCTCACGAACGGCCTCACGAACCTCAGTTCGCACATCCGAATTGCGCCGGTCGTCCCGTCGCGTCACGCGCTCGTCGCGGCGTGCGTCCCTTGTCCCCTCACGCCCTTCAAGCCCTTGGTCCTGAAGCTCCTCGCGAACCGCCTCACGAACTTCAGTTCGCACGTCCGAATTGCGCCGGTCTTCCCGTCGCGTCACGCGCTCGTCGCGGCGTGCGTCCCTTGTCCCCTCACGCCCTTCAAGCCCTTGGTCCTGAAGCGCCTCGCGAACCGCCTCACGAACTTCAGTTCGCACGTCCGAATCGCGCCGCTCGTCCCGTCGCATCTCGCGCTCGTCGCGGCGTGCATCTCTTATCGGTTCACGCCCTTCAATCCCTTGGTCTTGAAGTGCCTCGCGAACCGCCTCACGAGCCTCAGTTCGCACATCCGAATCGCGCCGCTCGTCCCGTCGTGTCTCGCGATCGTCGCGGCGTGCGTCTCTTGCCGGTCCCCGCCCTTCAAACCCTTGGTCTTGAAGCGCCTCGCGAACCGCCTCACGAACCTCAGTTCGTACATCCGAATCGCGCCGATCGTCCCGTCGTGTCTCGCGCGCCGACTGGCGAGCATCGCTATTCGTCTCTTGTGCCAAGGCGTTGGGGGCCGGCATCACGAGGCTGCCAGGACAGCCGCTCCAAGAATTCGCAATCTTGTCATTGTCGTATCTCCTTTTTCGTCAAGAGTTCTATACGTCT
Source organism: Pirellulales bacterium (assembly GCA_963829655.1). Lineage (GTDB taxonomy): Bacteria > Planctomycetota > Planctomycetia > Pirellulales > JALHPA01 > JBBDYH01. The sequence continues at coordinate 286,947 of CAWHJG010000003.1, read as the reverse complement.
TGTGAGTCTGAAACCGATTCCAGGCTCACGTGGAATTGCTTGCTATTTCTTGATAACTGGCTTCGCAACCTCGCGCGGTTGTTCCGTGAAGTCCTTCTCAACACGAATCGTCTCGCAAATGCCGCGAACCGTCTCCTTGTAGTGATCCTCGATTTTGGAATCGACGACGAATGCCGCCCCGACCAGTTGTCCTTTCCCGGCATCGAGGAGCCCAACCGCGAAGACGACGTCGGCGCCGGCCTTCTTGCCCTTTCCCGTGCCGGTAATGACCACGGAACCGCCCTTGGTCTCGCTGGGCTCGTCGTACTTGACGTCCGTCAGGCGGTTCTCGAGCCCTTCCTTGACTTTCTTGATCCCGGCTTGTTTATCGGCTACCCCGTCGAGGGTGACCAGCATCGAGTAGGCTTGTCCATCCCCGCTGACGGCCGAGATGTAGTTGTCGCCTGTCTTCTGGTTCCAATCGGAAGGATACGTAATCCCCACCAGCGGCTTGCCATCCTTGCGAATCACGGCTTCGCCGCTGGGCTTCTTCGCAGTACCGGCTGCGGTCGTGCCAAGGACCAACGGCGGTGTCTCGTTGAAGTTCGAGTGCTGGGCTTGCTGGTATTCAGTGGTAGACGTGTATTGGTTACGCGCTTGCGTTTCCTGACCAATGGCAGTGCGGGTCGCGCCGGTAACTACTCCAACCTTGGCGCCTTTCGCGGCTCCTTCGCTCCCACCAACCATTCCGCCGACTGCCGCTCCGCGCACGCCGCTGCTAACCGCCCCGCCACGGCGCTGCGCCAAGGCGTCGGAAGCCAGCATTACGAGGGCTAGGGTAGCCGCTCCAAGAATTTGCACTTTTGTCATGGTTTGTTTTCCTTTTTCCCTGAAGTTTCCCATCGTCTTGCGAGTCTGGCACAAATTCCAGGCTCACGATGGCATTGTCTCTTGTCTCATTCGCGTCGAACTCCTCGACACCTGCGACCACATAACGACTGCACAAAAGCAAACTTACACTCGCCTTGCGAATCACACCCGCCAGCCCATCGAGATGAATTGGATTCTGCGTCACCTACTTTCGTTAACCGCAATTGAGATCCCGTGACGGCTCTCGTCTTGAATACGTCGATATACTTCCTGACGATGGATGGAAACATCGCGCGGTGCATCGACGGCCAGCCGCACGTTGTTCCCGCGTATGTCCACGACCGTCAACGCGATGTTCTGCCCAATCACAATTCGTTCACCGCATTTTCGACTCAAGACCAGCATGGCGTTCTCCTCCTGAGCGGGGTGGAACCGGTGCAGTTCGTCTGGTTCCGCCCGGTATTGGAGATCACAGTTTCAGACCGCCGAGCAAGGTCGTCCTGCGAGCTGTCCACGAGGGGGAAGTTTGGAGGCAGCCAAGGATCACCGTAAACCCGCCCTTTGGCGCAGGCCCACTTTCCCTTTAGTGCATGTGGACAGACGTTCCGATTCCACATGACAACGGTCGATCAGCAACCCGGCGTATGAAGTTGCTCCGCGATTCGGGACAACTCGGCGACCGACCGCACGTTGAGTTTTTCCATTACGGTTGAACGGTGTGCTTTCACCGTCCGCTCGGAAATACCCAGTTCGACGGCAATCTGCTTATTGAGCTTGCCGGCGGTAACACGCGAAAACACTGCGCTCTCGCGCGGAGTCAACGACTTGTAGCGAGCTTCCAAATCGGTCAGCCTGGCTCGATCCGATCGATTTTTCTCGTCACGAGCCAAAGCAGATTCAACGGCAGACAACAGAGCCTGCTTCGCAACGGGCTTGGTGAGGAAATCCACGGCCCCGGCCTTGATCGCCCGGACGCTGGTCGGAATATCGCCGTGGCCCGAAAGGAACACGATGGGTATCGAGTCGCCGGACTTGGCGAATGCCTCTTGCAGATCCAGCCCGCTCGGACCGGGCATCCGAATATCCAATATGACACAACCGGGGCAATCGGATTGTCGGTTTAATAGAAAGTCTCCGGCGGACGCATGAACCCGCACCTCATAGCCAGCCGCACGTAACAAGCGTGCCACCGCGGTCCTGACGGAGTCGTCGTCGTCCACGACGTGCACGATCGGGGAAGAAGGAAGTCATATTTGCTTTCGCTCGTGCGGCATTGGTGGATCTATCTCCTCGCATCGGCCCTGGAAAACTACCTGTTAGACTCACTCGCGCCGATCGGCAGCGTGATCGAGAACGTCGCGCCGCGGTCGGGATTGTTGCCAGCCCAGACTTTGCCGCTGTGGCGTTCGACGATGGTGCGACTGATCGCAAGCCCGATCCCCAGGCCGTCGCGCTTGCTCGTGATGAAGGGGTCGAAGATGGACTCGAGTTTTTCCGGGGCGATTCCCGTGCCGCTGTCCTCCAGTTCGACCAGGACATTTGAGGCGTCAATCGACTTCGTGCGCACGATCAGGCGCCGCGCGCCGTTGAGTTGGGCCTCACCCATGGCGCTGAAGGCGTTGAGCATCAGGTTCAGCATCACCTGCTGGAGTTGAACGTTGTCGGCCTTGACCAGCAGGACGCCGGGCCACAGGTCGAGTTCGACGGTGACCTTGTGGGCGACAGCGTCGCCGTGGACGATGCGATCGACGTCGCGGATGAGCTGATTGAGATCGACGCTAGTGAAGCCCGGCGTGTCGCGCTTGAGCATGCCGCGCAGCCGACGAATGACTTCGGCGGCCCGTTCGGTGTCCGCGCAGATGTCACAGAGCGCGGCACGCACCTCCCGAAGGTCGGGTTTAGGTGCGTCGAGGAAGTCGATTCCGGCGGAGGAGTTGGCGAGGATCGCGGCGAGTGGCTGGGCTACTTCGTGCACAACGGTTGTGGTGAGCTCGCCAAGGGTGGCCACGCGTGCGACGTGCTCCAACTCTGCCCGCTTCTTCCGGAGTTCCTCGTGCTCCTGCGCGGCTGACGCCTCCGCCTGTTTGCGAGCCGTGACATCGATCGAAACGCCGAACAGCTTCAGGCCGGTGCCGTCGTTGGACTCCACACACCGAGCGCGCCCGTTAATCCAGCGGACCACGCCGTCCGGCTCCAGCAAGCGATACTCGATTTCGTATTCGCCCCGCGTCTCCAACGCTCGTCTGATCGCGCTTTCGCGTGCGGCGCGATCCTCGGGGTGCACGCGATCCATGGTTGCCGCGAAATTGATGCGCGCATCGGGCTTGAAGCCAAACAGCGAGCGGCCCTGCTCTGTCATCCACAAATCGTCGGCAGAGACGTCCCAAACCCACATCGCCGCGTTTGCTGCTTCCGCGGCGAGGCCCATCTGGTCCTTGCTCTCACGCAACGCGTCTTTCGAACGTCGTTCCTCTTCGATGACAACCGCGAGCAGCATCAGCGGCGTGCCTGTCATCAAGAGGAATAACTGCAGTGCCAGCGCATTCTCGGCGGGGGTTTGGTTGAGGAATGGGCCGTGCCCGCGCATGGTTCCCCAGATCGCCTGAGAGGCGATGATCAACATCGAGACGCTGATTCCCCCAAGGCCAAAGCGGAGCGCCGCCCAAATGAGCGGAGGAATGGTCAAATACATGAAAGGCGGTGAAGTGCCGGGACCCGCGGGCGTTTGATCGAATACGAGAATTCCGACCCCCACCGTACACGCACCCAGCAGAGCCGCTTCCAGAGCCCGCCCTCGGGATGGTTCATTTGGCCGTTTGACAAACACGTGGTACACGCCCAGCAGAAGTGCCGGCACCAGGACGACGGCCGTCACGGCGTTCGAGATTCCCAGGTTTCGCCATTCGATCCAGTAGTCCGTGCCGAAACCGTTGGAGACTGTAAAGGCCGCTCCCCAGAAGGCGGACCCGAAAGGAACGAGCACGACTGCGATCAGGACAAAGATCATCGCGTCACGAAGCGTGAGCGCCTTGAGCGGAGATCTAATAAAGATGCGAAGCCCGGCCGCTGTGGCGACATTCTGGACCGCGTCGAAAGCCTCGCAGTGCAATGCGTACAGCGGCGGCCAGTCCGCCTGCTGAGTCGCCAGAAAATGAGCGCTCGCGGCGGCGAGCACGTAGGCCCACCAGTGCCGAGTGGGAACCATCAACAGAATGGAAACAAGCACCGCGTGCGGGGGAAAAAAGAGAGAGACTTTGCTGTCGGGGAAACAAAGGGCCCAAGCGATCTGCGTGGCGACGTAATAGCAAACGCCGGTCGCGAGGACGAAGCAGGCCGTGCGGAGAAACGCGCCGGAGCGTCCCTCTGGTTCGGCGATCGCCTGCGGTTCGAGTACGTAATTGGGCGATGGTTCACGGCGTCCATCGATCATTTGTCCCGCGCACCCTTCCTCGCCGCTGGACGGCGGGCTGCTGACAACAGATCGTTCTCCGCCCAAAGTGGCACGCTGCCGCAGAGAAGTCATGCGACCGCCTTCGGGGTTTCGCTCGAATGAGCAGACGCCGCCACCGGAAGCGAGTGCCACCGAGGCGCGCCTGTGAAACCGTCTACCGGCATGGTACCTGAATGATGCTGACAATACGAGTTTTGATGGAAAAGCAAACCTCTGCTGCGGTTCAAAGCAGCCTGAACTACACCGGTTGCGGGCGGCCGTACGGCTTGCGCTGACTTCGATCGATTATGCGGTCGTCACAGGGCGGGCTCTGGTATGGCGGCGAACAGGAAGGAGCAACTGAGCGTTGCGAAGATCGAAATGAGCGCAAAAGCTGCCACCGCGGAGACAGCCGCCGAATCTGCAAAGTTGTTAGAAACAATCACCAGGCCCACGGCGGCATTGCGGACCCCGGTAGTCACGGACAGTGCTTTCCGCGTGGCCCGAGCCGGTCCGCCGCACAGCCAGCCAATGGACAGGCTGGCGATCACGAGAAGCAACATTCCGATCCAACCGCGCATACTAATCAGGGCGAGAAATTCGTACTCGTTGACTAGAAGCAGTACCAATAAGGCCAGCAGCAAGATGTTGGCCAAGATACTCGTCGGCTTGACGATACGCCTAGTCAGTTTCGGCGCCCAGTGATGGATGCCCAGTCCGGCTCCCAAGGGCAGCAGCTGCGATACCAGCAGGGTTCCAACAATGGCCAGATAATCGATTCGCAAATCGCTTGCAGGGAGCAGCCGTGCCAAGAGCACGGTGAGCAAGGCCGGCGAGAGCAGTGCTGAAAGTCCGGCCAGAATCACCATCTGCCCTGTGGCGTAGGGAACGTTTCCCCTGGCTATTGCCGTAAACGGCGGACCCATTGGTGCGCCGGGGCAAACGGCAAGGATCAAGAAGCCTACCGAGACCGGCGGATTGGCGTCAAACAAGTATAGGAGTGCAACGGTTACCGCGGGCACCAGAACGAAGTTAGCGATGAGTCCAGTTACAACCTGGCGGGGGTTCCGAACAGACGCCGTTACTTCTTCAAATGTCACTTTAAGCCCCATCGACAGCATCATGACGATGAGGCCCGCCAAGGTCAGAGTATTGACGAGGATTGGTGCGTTCATATCGATGCTAATTGTCAACTACAACTTGGTCCAGCTCATCGCGAATCCGCAGCCCGACCAGTGGATCGATCATCGGCGCCGTGGCGAGTTGCACCGCTTCGGCGCCGGCGGACAGGTATTCGCCGACGTGCCGTGCGGCAGAGATTCCCCCCACTCCGATCAGTCGCGTCGCATGCCCGTTAATTCGGGCAAGTTCAGAAAACAAAGATAGCTGTTTGACTGAAGCGGCTCTGATGCAATCGCCGCCGACGCCGCGCGATTCTGCGTCGAACATCAGCACGTCGTCCAAGCCTCTCACCTGGGCAGAGATGCAATTGGTCATGGCCAGCGCATCGGCGAAGGGGGCGATCGCATCCAGTAATTGCGCCGCAATCCCCGGGGTATTTACAAGACCGATTTTGATCAGATACGGCGACGCTACCGATCGCCTCGCGCACGCGCTCTGCGACGCGGCCGGCCGCCGCAGGCTGCTGAAACAACTGGCCATCGCAGGTTGCGACATTCGGACACGAGAAATTCGTCTCGACGCAATCGGCGCCGCTATCGAGCGCCCAGCGCCGCGCATTGCGCGAAATCGTTGGCCACGTCCTCTTCGGACCAGCCTGGTTGCGCAGTTGCAACGACGGAAACCGATAGGAGTTTTTCCTTCGGCAACCGGTCGCGCGTCCACTCGACGTCGGCTCGCCAGACGTCGGGCGAAATCGAAGGCATACCGAATGAAATCGCCCAGCTTCCCTGCATTTCGTTGATCGCGTGCAGGGTATGTCCGGAACGAGCGAGCGCGGCTGATTCGATTGGCTGTAGATTCGGCGGCGGATAGCAATCCCGGTAAGCGCTGCGTGTCGTCTTGTAGGTCAGCACGTCAAACCCGAGTTCGGCATAGTACAGTAGCCAACGCCCATTGAGCAGCGGTCCGGCGGCGATGCCGAGAGGGGAGGGGACCGGGCGACCGCAAAAAGTCCAGCGGCCGCCAACGGTTGGCACATTCACGCCGACCGGTGGCTCTGGCTGCGGCGCATGTTCGTAGTTCCACCGATAGGTTTGTGATGGATCCGTAGCGCGGCAATCGTTCGGTCATGGATCTTCTTAATGAATCGCACTGTGCTTCCAGTGCCTTGTGTTGATCAAACACCGGCCACATTGTAGCGGCCAGTGCAGTACGGCAGAAAAGTTGTCGCTCCCGTCGCTGGTTGTTTGATATTGCCCAATGCTGGGGATTTGCCGTGGCCGGTAACCGCCGCTATTAGAGTATGCTCTTGGTTGCGCAGCGTGCCACCGGCACTCCGAGCAAGCGATTGATCATGACGAGTCAAAATACTCCCGCGGACGCGCTAATCATCGGTGCCGGACCAACGGGCGCCGTGGCCGCCAAGCGGCTGGCGGAAGGAGGGCTACGCGTCGTCGTCTTGGAGCAAGGCGATTGGCCCGACTACTCCAAGGCCAGAGCGGATCACGCCGATTTTGAAATCACAGCGGGCCGCGATTGGTCGGCCAATCCAAATCGGCGCATGGCGCCTGCCGACTATCCAATTTGCGATGACGACTCGGACATCTCAGCCGTGCTCTACAACGCCGTCGGCGGGAGCAGTGTCCTCTTTGCGGCTCATTGGCAACGGAACATGCCGTCGGACTTTCGCGTCCGCACCTTGGATAGCGTGGCGGACGATTGGCCGCTGACGTACGAGGATCTCGCGCCATACTACGAACAGGTCGAGCTGGACTTCGGCGTCTCAGGCCTCGCCGGCGACCCGGCTTTTCCCCTCGGCAAGGGCCCCCCGCTGCCTCCCGCACCCTTGGGGCGAATGGGGCAGTTGGTCGCGCCGCGCCCACAACCGGCTCGGCTGGCACTGGTGGCCGGCGCCAAACGCCATCGCGACGCGGCCTTACAGATCTCTAAACGCATGCACACAGCGTGCGACCTGCATGTGGGGATGCGTCGAGGGCGCGAAAGGTTCCGTCGATCGAACGCATTGGCCGCTCAATCTGGCGCTCGGAGTTCGTCTTATCACTGGCGCTCGCGTGCGGCGATTGGAGACCGACCGGCGAGGCTTGGTGACGGGCGCGGTGTACGTGGACCGAACGGGTGTCGAGCAATTCCAACAGGCCGCAGTCACGATTCTCGCGGCGAACGGAATTGGCACGCCGCGACTGCTGCTTGCGTCAGCCTGTGCCGGCTTTCCCCACGGTCTGGCGAACTCCTCCGGGCTGGTCGGTCGCCGGTTGATGATGCACCCGTTTGCAACCGTAGTCGGACTTTTTGACGAGGATTTGCATAGCACGCACGGTCCCTGGGGTCAGCACTTGCATTCCCTGGAGTTTTACGAAACCGATGCGTCGCGCGGCTTCGTTCGCGGGCGCCAAGTGGGGCCTGCAGCCAACCGGCGGACCAGTGTCGATGACGCGCGCATATCCTTGGGGGGACAATGCGATTTGGGGAGCGGGCTTTCACCAGGGAATCCGCAAACGGCTCGGTCGCAGCGCCATGTGGGGCATTATTGCCGAAGACCTCCCCGACGAGGACAATCGCGTGGTGCTCGATCCGAATCGAACCGACAGCGACGGAATTCCGGCGCCCAAGATCATCTATCGCACTTCCGACCAGACGCGTCGGTTGCTGGACTTTCACTGTGCGCGGGCGAAGGAATCGCTGGAGGCGGCCGGCGCCTATGAAACGGTCGTCGCCCCGCAGATCCGTGAAACCGGATGGCATCTGCTCGGCACGGCGAAAATGGGACGCGACCCATCGACTTCAGTCGTCGATCCGTGGGGGCGTGCGCACGATATCCCCAACCTGTTCATTTTCGATGGCAGCATCTGGCCGACTTCAAGCGGCATGAATCCAACGGCCACGATTGCCGCCATGGCGCTCCGTTGCAGTGAGCACCTTGTCCACCAGCTACGCACGGAGGGAGCACCCACGTGAACATGACACAGGCGGAGCGTGAATTACTGGCGAGCTTGGCGGATGTCTTGATTCCCGCCAGCGGCGGAATGCCCTCGGCCAGCGAGGCCGGCGTCGCTGGTCAGGGATTGGACGCAGTATTGATTGCTCGCCCTGACCTTCTCGGCGGGCTCAAGCAACTCCTTCGTGAAGTGGTTGGCCAAGTGCCAACCACGGCGGTGGCGTCACTGCGATCGGACAATCCCTCCTTGTTTGAATTGCTGGGCGAGATCGTGGCCGGCGCATATTTTATGAACCCGGAAGTGCGAAAAGCGATCGGATATCACGGCCAAGTCGCCGAGCCGATCCCGCAACAACCCGACTATTTGGAAGATGGTTTGCTGGAGTCGGTTATTCGCCGTGGCCCGATTTACCGTCCCACGCCAGTCGATTGAATGAAGGCGTGATCGCCCGGAGCTGGGCACTTCCTCAGGTTAGTTGCATTGCTGTTGGCCGGCCGCAGTCCGCCTGGACTCATCGATGGGTCGGGCTCTCGTTCCTGACACTGTGCGTGGGCGCGGGTGGCGAATCCGCGCCACACAAACAGTACTTAATTGTCAAACATCAGGTCCGCCAGGTTGATGGCGGCGGCGTCGGCGGCCAGGTTGGTCTCAGCCGCGGTGTATCGCTTCACGGTTCGGCGTCACGCAGTCGCGTCCGGCGACGTTGCGTCTGAACCGGATGCCTTTTTCTTTCGTTGTTTACCGTATTCCGATTGACCTCCTTCTGGCGATTGGGTGCCTTGCTGCCGGGGTGTCGTCGATGGCCAAAACCAGTGTTTCGGGTGATGTTCTTGTCGTTGTTGTCGGACAGCGGCGCCGTCCGGCCGGCGAAATCACCGCGGGTCATTCCGCCGGTGACGAGGAGGTCTCCTCGTCGGCGTTGGGGAGCAGATCGCGATTTCTTCGCTTTGCACGGTTCCGGTCGGCTGTGTGTTCATTGGCCGGCGGTTTCCCGTGCTGTCGTAGAAGTTGCGAGATCTGCGCCAGTTGCTTGACAACGCGGAAGAACTGGTTGATCGCGATGGTTTTTTCTTCCACGTTTTTGATCGTTCTGGGACCCGCGTGAAGCGCCGCCAACAACGGCTCAGCTAGGTACACCTCCAGCTCCAGCAGATCGGCGTGCACGCCGCTCAACCCCGCGATCAGTGGGTCGGGGTCCGTTTGCGATTCCAACCCATGCTGCCAGATGCGCCCCAACCTACGGTAGTCCACGCTGTCGCGGGATGGCGGCATGTTGTCCGGCGTCACGGGGCTGTCGCTCGGGGAATCGAATGGTTCAGGCGGTATCATTGACTCTTCCATGAGCATTCTCTCCTTTAAGGTAAACGGATTAGGTGGCCGACTCGGCTGCCGCGCGGACGCGGCGTTTCCGCAGTTGGTCACCGTGGTAATACAGTCCGATCCCAGCCAGCCCGGAAGCAACCCGGGCCTTCAAAACGCGCAGCTTCTTCTTGGATTTGGCGCACGGCTCGGGCTAGCTCTTGGTCGCGCCGGTGCTGGTCTTGCAACAGGTCCAGCTCGTAGCGGATTTGATCGACGAGCAGCGTGTCGGCGCCGATATACACGCTGCGCAGACGCCCGAGGTGGCGAAAGCGCAGCCGCCAGTAACTTTGCCCGCGGCGACGGTCTCGTTCGAGGTAACCGGAGCGCCGCAACACTTCGAGCTCCAAGCTAGAAACTCCAAGGCCGACAAGCGCGGGGACTTGAAGATAACCCTGAGCGTGACCGGCGCATTGATCTGTTTGGGTCATTTCGACAACCGATGAGCTAACATTTGGATTTGGTTGGTTACTTTCAGGTATGGGCTGATTGGGTCTTTGCCGCCGGACGCTAGCGATCGATTCAGTCGGCCGGCCGATTTCTTGCTTATCTGACGCGCACGGTCGCAACTCGGAGAACAGTTCTTGAGCTATTTCGTGCAACTGGGCGAGCTGAACCAGCTTAGTGCGTTTGACCGGATCGGCAGTGTTTTGCGCTTCGCGAAGAAGTCCACCGATAGATTCCTGCCTGACAACTTGGTCATACTCGAGCATCGCTTGCTTTTGGCGACTAATAGCCTTCTCACCAGATTCCAACGGATCTATTTTGTAGAGTCGCTGAAGCACATCGCGCATATCGGGTGGTGGCGGGGACACTTGCTGGGCCTTATGTTTTGCGCGTTCGTATTCAGATTTGAACCAGCTTTCGATTACAGCATCGTGGATCCAATCAGGCTCCCTCTGCGTGACGGCAAATCTGATTCCGTCGAACTCCTTTTGTTCGGGCAACCATTCCGCCGTGTTCGATGTCGACAGCTGGCAAAAGTGAAGCAATGCTGCGAGGTGCGACTTCGCGCTGCGAATATGCTCCGGGATGGCGAGCGACAATTGGGTGGGTGACCAATTCGTGAGCGTCAGTTTGAACTGGTGTTTGGCCACCGTACTCTTATTGCAGGTCCGGGGTTGCTCGGAGTTCGAAGTGGCGCGTTGGCTTGTCGAACACGATCGCGACAACCTGCGTTCTTCGTCTGCGATAAAGGATTGGTAAGCCGCATCCCTTTCCAAGGTGGTTACCGACTTCGTTAGGCCAAAGAAATTGCACAATTGCTCGACGCCCTTTTTGCCCAATCGTTCCAAACCGACGACGGGCGAAGCCGCCATTCCCATCGAGCACAACAGGATCGCGTCTTCCAACGTGCTAGTGAGAAAGAGGGCCGTACGCTTTTGCCATTGGATTCCGTTCAATGTCCAATCGTCGTGCAGGCTCGCAAATAACGGCAAGTCGGCGCCGTGCACACAGCCGTTGTTCGTGACCAAATTCATAACGCGCTTAGAAGCGCTATGGCGTAACGCAAGCACGACGACATCAGGCTCGGCGAGCGACGGGTGAATCGCCAACGCTTTGTTGTCGCCGACCTGAACGAGACCAGAAGCAATCAAGTCCTCCGCGGCGTGGTGCTCGGCGAGATGCGCGAGGGCGTCTGGCGGTGACGAAGGGCCACGAAAAGCTGCGGGATCGGCAGAAAGACAATCCCAAGGTGCTTCAAACCGAAACGGTGAGCAGAGCGACAGATAACTGCCGAGACAGTCGCAACATTTGCCTTCCATGGCAACCTTCCTCAAACCGGGTCAGCGTCCTGCAATTGAGCGAATTGATCCTTTTGGTGTTGTCGTGGTCTACTCTCAGATAATACGCGCAGTCGCTTCCGAGTCCCGATTCGACGTAATGATTAGTTTGCCCGGGGCGTGGCCGGTCAGGTGTGGTTTGTGGTGGCCGCCGCGAAGGAAGATGTTTTGCAACAATGGTTTAGGTGCCAACGTGTGATCCACGAACCGGGCTATTTCCAGCAATATCACCATCCCATTGATCCCCCAATTCGATTGGTTTGGACATTTTGGGACTACGTCTGGTATTGGAGTTTGCCAACACAGCCAGATTGGTTTTCGGCACTAAGTTCTGCGCCCCGTGGACGCTCACAGTGGCTATTGCCGCATCCGCTGGTCGTTGTCCAATAGCTAAACAAAAGGCGTATGAAAATGACAACTAACCAGGTTGGCAAACCGGCGGGGCAGAGTTGAATCTCTGCCCCACCGCAAAGCGATGACAGCCTGATCGATACCACCTGATCCGCCACGACAGAAAATGTAGCAGTGCATTTACGCTGCCTGTTGGTTCAGCAACGCATCGAGGTCGAATTTACCGTCCCGGATTGCCTTGACGGTGTCGATCAGTTTGCTTGCTTCGAGCCTGCTCAGTTCGTACATCGACTTCGAAAACAACTGTTGCGTGAGCGATTCAAGTTTGGAATGGCCCAAGCCCAAGATCGGTGCGCACAGCTGCCGAACGTAATCCAGCTGTCTCTCGCTCGCGGCTCGACTGCCGTTGGTGGCCACGCCACGGTCGTGGCTACCAGGCGAACCTTGATTCTCGTTATTTTGGGATCCGTCTTGGGACTCATCATCCTCCAGGTCGTTCGGATGGTTACTCGCGCGTGAACGGGTTAACTCCTCAATCACCGCTTGCCGACAAGCGTCAAACGCATTGCGGACGTGGCAGTGAAAGCGATCTGAGTCCTGCTGCAAGATCTGCGCGTCCAATTCCACTTCCACGTGACAGCTGGCACCGAGCGAGCCGTAATTTGGCATCCCGAGTTTTTGCGATAGACCAACGCTGAGTTTTAGCGGCATATTGCGTTTCCTTTGTCCCTGGCGTTGTTACCGCCTGCGCGTCAGAGCAGGCAACCTAGGAATAGCGAGGTGCGAATGTATCCACAGCCCGCAAGCAACTGATTAGGGCGGCGAAACACCGCGGACCAAATCAGCGGATGGCGGCTTCCATTCCGCCGATCCGCCCAAGTAGTTCCGACAAGAGCGACAACAACTTACTGAGATCGGCGATCAAGCGGCTCGTGGCACTGCGAACTGCGCGGGAAACACGCTAAGGCGTTGCGCATCCAGTTCGTCCCAATCGACAACGAGCGGCTCGGGGTACTCCAGCTCAAACAGACTGAAACCCCGACGGCGGATGGTGTCGACGGATTCGCCGGTTGCGGACGCAACTTCACGTTCGAACTGTCGCTGGGTCATTAGAATCCTCCTTGGTGGTAAGCCCGCTGCGCTCGCGCAGGCCGATTCCGGAAATACATACTGAAAATGCACCGCGCCAACGCTCGGATCTGGCGAGCTACAGTTGCCGAGCAAGCCAGCGGGATTCGAGCCAGTCCCGTTCGGCAACAAGGGCCAAGCTGCGGCAATTAAAAGGACCAAGCTTGGGTCCTTGAACGGGCGAAAGGTCCGCCAGCCATTGGCCGTTCGCATCGGGCTCGACGTGGCTAGCACGGCAAATCGTCAGGCTGCCGATAGTTCCCAACGGAATCGCTTCGTCGTACACGCAGCGGATGGTTCCCCTGAAATCGACGAGGAGTTGCATCAACCCTCCTACTGCGCGCGGCGCAGTATATTCCGTCTCGGTCGATCGACCATCAGTCCGTCGACTACGGATTGAACCGCCGACAGCTCGCTGGCCACTCGCTGTCGCAACCATTGGCTGTCGCGCAGATGTTGCGGCTGTACGTGCCGTACGACCCGCTGGGCCTCTTGGACCAATTCATCTAATTGCTGGCTGGAGCCAACGTTTAAGTGACTGAACCGACTGAAGAATTCCTGCAGATTCTCGACTGCCGAATCTCGAAACACTTTGGGCTTGCCATCCTCGGTGCCGCCGAGCCGTTCGGTCAAATGCGAAACCAGCTTTGAAAGCTCATCGAAGAATGCCTGCTCGGCCAGTTGCACGGCCTCGTCGAAGCGGGCTGCAACGCGCTGGCACTCGTGGCGGTATAGTTCGGGACTGAGCTGGCGCAGGTATTCGGGTGGCTCAACGCTTGGAAAGTCCCAATGCACCTCAAATAGTCTGCCGAGCGCAAGGGGATAATCAGCTGGATTGTAGAGCTGCCCCAACTGCTCGCGTGCGGCGGCCTGCAAGGCCGCATAGTGCTCATCAAGTTGAGCTACTGCCTCGGCCAGATCGGCCTTCAGGCCGGTGAGCTGCACATCGAACGCATCAAGCTCGTCTTGCCGGATGAGTCGAATGCCGGGCTCAGGATAAGGTAGTGAAACACCCTTCCAATACGACAGGATACGGTTTCGCACAGCACTCACCGCCTTGTAGGCCGGATGGCCAGTATCCAGCAATTTTTTGCCGGCTGACAGAAATTGTCCCTCGGCGCCGAACGCATCGGCGGCTTGAGCTTTTTGTTCAGCGGTAAGTGTCTTGCGAACGCCGAACCAAATAAACGCTACGCGCACTGCGGCCATCGTGGCACGCAGGCGTCGTGCGGGAGCAGCATGAGTCTCTGACGCAAGCGCGGTGATCACGAGAACCTCCGGGATGGTGCGGTTGGGAGATTTGCGGCAATGGACAATCCGTCGGAGACGGGACTATGGATTGGCGAGAAAGGTAGTTCTCAGCCGTGTGGACAGGTCCTCGAGTTCGGCGGCCAATAGCGGGTCATAACTGCCAAGACCAAGCGTTTCAAAGTACGGCCGCATCACGAGCGAGTCGTGTGGAAGGATTTCTTCCTGCCAGAACAGAAGTGCGGCCAGAATAGTTGCCACTTCGCGGGGTGTGATCATGCGGTGATTCCAGAAGGTCGGTTATTGACTCACCTGAGGGCGTGCGTCGCTGCGGGAGTGCGTGTTGGCGAGGCCGCTCTCGGCGTGCGACACGGGCAAAGAGAAATCGTCAGTGAGTCGGATTCACCAGGGCGCGGCTGACAATTCGCTTGAGAGCAAGTTAAGCGAAAGATCCTGATCAATCGGCTGGCCTCGCAGCCAGCGGGCGAATTGATGCAGCATCAGGCCCGCCGCGATGGCCGCTGTATAGATGGTGGCTCGTGCCGTACAGCGACCTACCTGAGCTTCGGATTGGTTAAAGAGCGTTCCGGAATAGTGAGATCGGCCGGCGCCATTCGCGACACTGAGCACGCGAATCACCTCACCCAACATCCGCCCGTCGCACCAGAAACCGCAGGTGGTTCCCGCTGACCGCCAGATCGCAGTTCGCGCGGACATCGAGTCGACACAGCAGAATACCGCCGCGCCGAGCTTCATCTTGGGTCGGTAGCGGTCATGCACCAGCGAAAGCTCGATCGTGGGCTCGATCTCTTGCACGGCACGTGCAGCGGCGTCTACCTTCGCCTGGCCAACGTCCCGGGCGAGATATCCCTGCGTGGTGATGTTGGTCGATTCAACCTGATCGAAATCGACCAGTTGAAGCCTGCTTACCCCCAGAGCCGCAAGTTGAACGGAGACTTGACGGCCGATCGCTCCGACGCCGATCACGCTGACTTGCAATTCGCCAAGCGCGGCATGCGGCACCAGTTCGTCTTGCGCGCGAAACGGTCAATACAGTCAGCCATGGACATCCTCCACGTGCGACATGTCCCCCGATTTCAAAACGTCCGACCATGAGTCTTCCCACCACCACGGCGAGTTCCTGTCTTCGTCCACCCGCGATGACTCAGGTGCAACTTTCGCCGATTGAAGTTGGTTGCCTTCGGTCCAATTCAGATCCTGCGTCACGCACCGCTTGTGTTCCTCGGTCCAGCCGCCGGCATTGGCAGCTGGAAACGGCTGGGTGAAGTCGACTTCCACATTCAATTCCACAGCCAAATGGGGACCGCAATTGACTTGAAGCCGGGCGAACGCCTCGCCACCGCGGGCGAGAATGAACATCACCGCCCACTCGGCGGCGCCGAAAGCAGCGCGTGAACGACTCTTCGTCGACGTGGGTGGGTTGGGCGGAGTTGCCAGGATGGGTGTGAACCCAGATCCGGGCAAATCGCTCGGGCACGACGCCGGCGTCGACTTGCGCATCAAAAAAATCGGCCACTGACTGGTCATCGAAATGTACCGTCACCGACGTGCACAATTGGCGGACCAAACACACATCTTCGACGCGCAACAGGTTTACGGCCGCTGAAACGCCAAACCCTCCGACCTCGGTTGGGCCACAGTCACGCAGATACAAGAGCTTCGCCCAAGCGTACGGACTGAAGCGGAGTATTGGAACTTTGCTCGCCGGCGATGGTCTGGCTGGCGGCCGAGAAATCGATTTGATCATGAGGTTTCTTGTCCCTTTCTTGGCACGTAGTGCAACGGCCACTGCTTTGGCGGTGATTACAAAACTCACCCCGGCAGCCCGAACAGTGATCTAAGCAGGTTGCGCAAAAATCCAAATCGCAGCCAGTGCAGGCGGCTCGGCAATCCGAACAAACGCTTCGTCCGCACTCCTGACAGCTGGCAGAACAGTCCACACACAGGTTGTCAGAACAGCGTTCGCAGCTGGTCGAGTCATCCTCGCTGGTGGTTCGGCCACAGTCCTGACAGGGAGTGCTGCTCCAATGCTCCAGCGAAACAAAGGCGCTTGAGGGGTTGTAGGTTTCTAAGATCTGGCGCACCAGCACAAAGAAGTCGCACAGGCGCCCCTGCGCCAGCGCGCTACGGATCGGCAGGCGCCCGTCTCCTTCACAAAGCCGCTCATCGCGCACATGCGGGTGGGTCGTCGAAGAGTCACCGGCCGTGGGATGCGGATCGAGAGCGATCACGCCGTAACTGTCCTCCTCGTCGATCCGGTCCCAGTGCAGGACAATTTCAAACCGGCCAAGGTCGACGTGTTCTAGAACCACCGAGTCGGTCGCGACCGTGAGCGTACGAGCTTTGAGGTCCAGCTTTACACCGCCAAACTCGGCGTCCAAGGCGACGAGTTCACAGTGGACATCCCGCGGTGAACAGAGTTTGGTAGACCCTTGCTGCGCTGCGATGCTGCGGCGGAACTCGTCTAGTTGCCGTATCAAGTGCGACAATGAATGCTCTATTTCCCGGCGGACGTGGATCGCTGCGTGAGTCCAAGAGCGATTCACCGCCCGGTCCAAACGCTCGTATGTCATTCGCAACTCTTCCCACGCCGTATTGGGAAGGTTGGGGATCGACTCACGGCCTGCCGACGCTAGAGCATCGTAAATCCTTCCTGCTCCCCGCAGGAGCAGTCGATTGAGAATTGCAGAGTACATGGCACCGCTCTCGTTAATGAGTTCGTGACGGAGCACCTGGAAATCCACAGCTCAAATGAGATGCAGGTGAGCCTAAACGGCGCCTTGGATTTTCGTCGGCGTGAAGGAACACCTGTCATTGGGTTGAAGCACCTGGTCCGATGGGACCGGTTGACGATTGACTCGTATCAGGTAATCCTCCGCACGGCCCGACTTGATCTGGTCGGCAAACACCTGGCGAACGGTGGTGCCGTCGGGCACGTCGACGTAGTCTGCAAAACCGCCGCCGTCGTTGTTGATCACAAGAATCTTCATGGACTGTGTCCTATAGGAAATGGGATTGACTGTGAGATTGCGCCGTGTGCGCGCTCCACGCGCGCTTAATTGCTCGAAGGATCGCGACTGACGCGCCTGCTCGGTCTGGCTGAACTGCTGTTGCGATAGATGCCCGGACTGTCCGCCGACAAGCACCTGCCATTTGCCCAAGAGCGCAACTGCTCGATCGACTCACGCGCGGTCACCGCGACGGGTACGATGTTCTGCGCGGCCTGCATCAGCGGAACGTCAAGAAGCGCCGCCAGCCGACAGCAGGCTCTGATCTCGGCACCCGTCCAGTTGTCGTCGGCAGGTCTGGCTTGATCCGCCGGTAGATCAAACTGTCCCAAATAGATCTTCCAGATTGCCTCGCGCTCTTTCGCACCGGGCAGATCCACGAAGAAGATCGCATCGAACCTCTCGGCCCGCGCAAATTCCGGCGGCAGTTTTCCGATCGCGTTGCAAGTGCCCACAAAAAATACGTCGCTCGTGTGGTCGTTGAGCCAGGTGAGCAAGTTTCCAAACAGGCGGGCGGAGACGCCTGAGTCGGTCTGGCCGCTGGATGCCACACCGGACAGAGCTTTCTCAATCTCATCGCAAAACAGGATGCAAGGCGCCATGGCGTCGGCAATCCGCAGAGCCTGGCGGACATTCTGTTCGGTCTGTCCCACCAAGCTGCCAAGAAGTGTGCCAACGTCCAAATTGAGCGTGGGCCGGCCGGTCTCGTTGCCCAGTGCCTTGGCCCACTGGCTTTTGCCGCAGCCCGGTGGCGAGAGCAATAGCACGCCCCGCGGGCGATGAATTTGCTTGGATCCTTGTGGTCTCAGCAGCCGCGAACAAAATCGTTTGAGGTTATCGAGGCCACCCAACTGGTCGAACGATTCAGTGCCCCGGTGCAGCCCCAACAGACCGCACTTTTTTAGCGTTTGGCTCTTCAGCTCCCAGATGGTGTCCGGCCGAATTTCTTGATGCCGGACCAGCGAGAGGCTGTATGCGCCTTCGGCTTCGTACCTCGTGAGCCCGCTGGTTGCGTCGAGCACTCGTTCCAGATCGGTGCCACTGGGCAGTTCGCCATCCTCCGTTGCAATTCCCTTGGCGATTTCATGCAGCTGATCGCGTGAGGGCAGATCATGGTCGATCGTGACAAAGAGTTTCTCGAGTTCGATCGGCAACTGGATCACTGGCGCGAGCACGACCAGGAATGTCCGATTCTGCTTGCCGCCCATTATCTGATGCGAAATCGCTTGCACGATCTCGGCGGATTGCAGAAAGCGATGGAAATTGACGAGCACTAAAAGTGCGGTTCCTTCGGCTGAGGCCAGCGCACTTGCGGAGCGAATGGCGGCCAAGGGATCGGCTGTTCCAGATTCCGCTGGACCTGGCTGGCCATGCATCCTTAAGCCTTGCTCGAGGTCCCAAACTGCCAGACCCCAGTGCTCCGCGACACATAGCCGGGTGATTTCGACGAGGGCATCGTCGTGCTCGTGCGACTCGATCCACAAACCGGTAAAGCAGGCGCGGACCATCTCCGACAAACGGTCGGTGAGCGTCATAATTGTCCTCTTAGAGAGCAAGAGCTGGTGACAGGCAAGAAGTGTGTGGTCAGCACTGTTCAATCTGAGCAACTTGGCGCCCGAAAACGGCCGATATGCGGCCGCTCCGTTTCAACGGCGCTCAAATAGAACCTCAGACGTGACGATCAGCGGCCGAGCGTCGTGCGCGAGTTGGAGAGGTGGTTGGTAGCGCTCGAACCAGCGTTCGCGTCTCACATCGTGGGACGTTCTCGCGGTCGATCGCAGTACGTAGCGGCGGGTCAGGCCGCAGTTAGGTCCCCTCCCGAAGCCTGTGCGGATCGTATAGAGGCTGGTAAAACTCGCTCGTGAGCCACTCATGCGAACGTGCGCCAAGCGTCTCCTCAATAAACGCACTGGCCTGTTGACATTCGCGGCCGCCGAAACCTTTGGTTTCCAATTGGCTGCTGCCATCGGGTCGCACGATGACTTCGATGATCTTCGTCATGTGACACCTCCCGCAACTTCGATGGTGAGTTTTATCGAACCGTCGGCGAGGTGCTGCTCAGTGACCGAGTGACCCTTCTTGCGGGCCTCGATGCGCGCTTTCTCAATCGCGTACGCCTGCAGAAACTGGTTGAGCTCATTGGGGTTGCCCCAAAAGCCCTCAAAGTTGTCAAATTTCAGCTGGCCGGATTCCAGGTCGCATACCACAGGGTACTTCCAGTCCGGGAGCTGAACTGTGAAACCGGTCTCGCGGCCACTAAACATCCGCACCGTCTGGAAGGACGGCATTGCAATTTTCAAGCGCTGGCAGGCAGCATGGACTGCGGCTGCGTCGCGGACTTGCGTTTGGATCTCGACAATGTGGGACAAGTTTCATACCTCCAATTGGTCCTGCGGATCGCGAAAGGGCGACTGCGGGCTGAGTTGCGGGTAAGCACTCCGGTCCAACTCTTCAATCAACAGGTCACAGACGCCGGGCTCGCTGTCGCGCTTCATGCCGTGAAGTAGATACCAGCAGAGCACAAGTGGCAGGCAAACAGCTGTGAGAGAAGCTGCGGCAACGAGCGCTGGCCCGAGAATCGACTCGGCTTTGCGTTCCTGGGCCAGCTCCTGTCGCTCGGTTTCGACGTCATTGCGTTGCACTTGCAGTTGTTGCTCCATCGTCAGCCGCTTGGCAGTTGCTTCAGCTTCTGCTTGGATCAGTCGCTTCGAGCCTTCGGCCACTTCGCGGTTCAGTTTGGCCATCTCCTGATTTTGTTCGCTCTGTTGGCGGTTGGCTTCTTTGGCCAAGGCGGCCAGTTCCTTGTCTTCCTCGCAGCCAACCAGGGTCGTCAGGATGAGCAATGGGAGAACTCGGATTGTTCGATGCATTCCACCTCCATCGCAATAGGATGAGTTGCAGCAACCGTTGCAAGGCTCGCCGCAATCGCACCTCACGAACGAGGGCCGCGACGGCCAAGACCACGGCCAGCGACAGGCTGGCCAAAAGAGTGAGACTCAATGCAGACCACCTCCTTTGGAAGAATTACCCCCCCGACCAGACAAAATCACGCACGAAAACAGTGCCTTAAAAGTTAAGTGGTTTCGCTCATGAAATATGACGCGTTTTGGTCACAAATTTAGCTTTAGGAGCAAACAATCGCTGGCGATGAAAAGCCAAGGGGCGTACCGTTGACTGCGAACGCGGCTGTGGCCGATCCCGACCGCCGCTTAGCGCGGAGGATGGGGCTCGTGCCGTTTTGGGTCAAAGACCCCAGCATCGGCAACAGGATTGACGCTCGCGGACACCGCAGCGAAGAAGCCTTCGTTCCGTGACGCATTCAAGGAGCGACGACGCCTATTCCTCACCGATGGCTTCTACGGGTGACAGAACACCGGAAAGTCGAAGCAGTCGAATCACATCGCATGGGCCGCCGTTTCCGTTTGCAGGATTGTGGGAACGCAGGGGGCAGGGCGACTAATTGCTCGAAAGCTTCACAAATTCTCACGACGGAGCCTAACGAAGTATGTGCTCCACTTCCCGACCGCATTTCGGTCACTCTTCAGCGCGACCGATTACGACAGCTGGCTGGATTCAAGGGGCACCGATTCGGCAAAAGTGAAGTATATGCTCGCTTCGAATCCGGCTTACGAAAATCGTCGCCGAGCCGCGTGACTGCTCACGTGAACAACGTCCGCAACAACGACGCAGAGTACGTTGCTCCAATGAGCGGTTCAACGTGAGCTTGCCGACCCGTAAGATATTGGGAGACGACGCCCAAAAGCTAGGTGTGGATCAGTAAGATGTGCAGAGAGTACTTCAAAGGCGCCAGGTCACCGCGAGGGCAATGGCAACCGAGATTGGGGCGATTCAAGACCTCGCGACAAGAGGCATCCGCGGCGGCAAATGCAAAGTCGCGTAAAGTAGAGTACAAGTCCGCAAAGGACCGATGACAGCCAAGTACCGGACTCTGGCACGACGACTGTCGCCGCGTTAAATAAGGCGCGCACCCTGGAAGAAGAACGCCTGATCGACGACCGTGTAGTCGTCGAAGTTGATCACGCCATCGAAATTGATGTCGCCGGTGGCCCAGCCGAGGTTGGGGATCAATCCGAAAAAGGCATTGTCCATGCCAACGTAGTCGTCGAAGCTGACCAGGCCATCCAGGTTGCCGTCACCGATGTACGTGTATTTCACCAGCACATCGTCGGGCGTGACCGGCTGGCCGCTGAACGTGGTGTAGGACGCACCTGGCAAACCAGTAATGATGTCGATGTCCGAGTTGCGGATGGCGCCGAGTCCAACCAGGTCGAAGCCGCCGCCAATGTTTGTGGCTCGCGCCGCCGAACTGGTGATGCCGGGTCCATCCCATTTGGTTATGAAGTTGGCATCGAGACCGTTTTGAGCACTGACGATCGCGGCTTGAACCGCTGAGTGCTCAGTATTCTTTTCCGCTGTTGTCGAACGCACGATAAGATCGTTGTTGTGAAGCTCAAGTTTGCTATCTGGACCGATGCCTAATACGTCAACCGATGACACGCCAGAGTCTCCTCCATTGATGTTTACCGTTCCAACGCTATTCGGGCCCTGTAGCGTTAGACGGTTGATGCGGAAATTCTCGACTGATTGAGAGGTATTTGCTGGAATCACAATGTCCGTCGCGGGCCCAACCGTGGCGCTAGCCACTATTTGGCCTTCCAGGGTGAATTCGCTGTCCGGTGGATTGTCGTTGAACACAACA
This sequence comes from Pirellulales bacterium, assembly GCA_963829655.1. Lineage (GTDB taxonomy): Bacteria > Planctomycetota > Planctomycetia > Pirellulales > JALHPA01 > JBBDYH01. The sequence continues at coordinate 264,970 of CAWHJG010000003.1, read as the reverse complement.
AACTGAACGGTAAATTGAACGGGGAAATTAATTGTTTCAACATCCCCCTGAAGGGAGCGAGTAAGCGGGGCGCTTGGCATGTTGATCCCTGGTGGTACGTCATCACGCAGGCTGTAGTAACCTGAACGGTTGGCGAAAACCGTCTTAAAGTCCAATGTTCCAGCCGTAAAGCCAAAAAGGAGTCCGCTGGCCGGCTGATCAAAAACCGCCGAACCAGAGTGAATGTCGACCTGAGCGTCCCGAATTGCAACGTTGACCTGCCTCCCGCCATCACTGTCCATTGCGCCGAAATTGTCTTCAGTGGACGGTGAGCCAACTGATCCGGGCGCCGGACGAAAAGGCCCCTCAGGATGCAGCATGGCGTCAATTAGGCTCCCGTGATCGAAGGTGAGGCCGCTGTCAGTTCGTTCGGCGCTCAAGAAACCCGACACGAAACCCTTCATGCCGTTTGGTGTTTGACCAATCAAGGTGATGGTGCCGTCGAGCAATGTGCTCGAAACGGTCAAAACCGAACGCGTAGGATCAATCGAGTATGTGACCGGTGCTGCCGTGACATCGTGGCAGGATTGGATCATGTTAAACGTTAGCAAAACACCTAGCAGGGAAATGTGCGGCAATGGAATTCGGGTAACGGAGCGGAAACTGTGTGACACGGCGCATCCTTCTCGGCCACGGGCCAAATCATCTTTGCGTAGAACACATTTCTGGAACACATCCTAGGGCCCGGTTGCGGACGTAACAACCGCCAAGCAGTAAAATCGTGATCGCTCGAATCGACAATCCTGTTGATTCAGTTGTTCTACTTCGTTCCAATGGACCCAGCGCGGTTCGGGGCTGGCATCAGACCAATGGGAAGGGCGTGCATGCGATCGCGCAACCGAGGATTCTCGCTCGTCGAGTTGTTGGTCGTCATCGGCATCATTGCTGTCATGGCGGCTATTCTCCTGCCCGCTATTCAATCCGCCCGGGAAGCAGCGCGTCGAACGCAGTGTCAAAACAATCTCAAGCAATTGGGGATTGCGGTTGGAACGTTTAGCACGAGTAAGGGCCATTATCCGCGCGGCTCGGTCGTCAAGCCAGATCTACCCACACAGCAGCAATTCGGCGCCGACGGAGTCTTCAAGAATGGGTTCACCGAGCTGCTACCGTTTATTGAGGAGGTCTCCATCGATCGAAGGTACGACCCTAACCAACCCTGGTATCGACAAACGGCCGAATTGGCGCGGACGCCAATTCCCGTATTCAACTGTCCGTCAACCACAAGCCCATCGAACCCAATCGTGGACGCATTTATCGGCGAGGCGGCACGCGCTATTCGGAGTCCAATTGGTAACACTCTGGCGACGATCGACTATTTACTTTGCAAGGGAGCAAACGACAGCTTCTGTCGAAAGCCGTCATCGGTACCCGCTTCAGAGCGCGGAGCATTTGATTACTACAACGAGAATCTCGGATTAACGGCCAGAAAAGTAAAAGATGGTATGAGTAAGACATTCGCAATTGGCGAAGGCGCGCAGGGTCCCGATTGGAAAATGTGTAGCCGACCAGAATGCCGGGAGGAAGATCTCCCGCCTCCGTTGAACCGGCATAGCGAGACGTCATATTTCGCGCGACAGTTTTGGATCGGATCTGGAAACGCGAAATCGATTCTAGAGGGCTGGCATTGGGCTGCCACCGGCCATCTGGGATGCACCGTCGATTCACTCAACAAGAACCCAGTCACACATTTTCTCTTCGACGATCACGCTGACCTCGGGGATTGTCGCGGTTCATTGTCTCCTCGCGGTGCAGAGAACACACATCGGGTCCCGAATTTCCGCAGTGACCACATTGGCGGGGGACATTTTCTTTTTCTCGATGGCAGCGTGCATTTCGTCGAGGATACAATTGACATGCAAGTCTACCGAGGCTTATCCACGATTCGCGGCGAAGAGATTTCGAGCGTGAACTGAGAGGCGCTTCTGTGCCGTCGCTTGCTAAGGTGGCCTATTGAATCGGGCGCTCGGACTGCTTGTCGATTTCGCTCTCTAGTGCTTTGACATGAACATTCCATTCGTGGGTGGGCGACCGAAACGGCGCAATTGTTGCGCGGCATCGACAAGCAACTTCCGAGCGGCGGTTACATTACCCGCTTTCAGCTCCGTCTCGGCCAAAAGTGCATTTGCGCGGGAAGCCCAGTCCGGTTTGCTGAAGTCAAGCGAGCGTTCACGGCCTCGTTCGAGAGTGGCACGGGCAAGCGGCCAGTTATTTGCGGCCAAGTAAGCCTGGCCTAAGAAGATCAGGCTCTGGCCGATTTGATTGCTGATCGGCTTCGCCATTTCACGGAGCTGTACCGCCCGTTTCAGACTTTGAATCGCGGCATCGTGTTTGCGCTGCTGTAGGAGAATCAAGCCAAGCTCATCGTAAAAATCAGCAACTTTGCTTGGCTTGGCGGCGTGTGCGTCTTCAGCAATCGTCAACGCCTGTTTGGCCGTCTTGATTGCATCATCGGTCTTTCCGAGTTGCTGCAACACAAAACTAAGCTGTTGAAGTGACGAAGCATATTGACGGGATTTTAGGCCGAGCCTTTGGGCCGCCTGGGCATTGTCCCGCATGAGTTGCTCGGCTTCTCCTCCTTCTCCTGTCTTTAAATAAAGCGATGCCATGTTCGTTCGCAAGGTAGCCATCTTGGGATGGTCTTGGGCGATCCCGGCATTCCGAGCAATTGCAAGGGCTTCTTTGAAACAATCGCGCACAGCATCAAACTCACGAATATCCGTGTACGCGCTGCCAAGATCGGTTAGCCCCCAAGCGATGAATGGATGTTGGCTACCGATGACTTGTCGTGCCGTCTCAACTGCGGCGTAAGAAGTTTCGCTGCTTCCGCAGATTCTCCGCGCTCCAAGGCTGCGATCCCCTGCTGGTAGTCGCGAAGTACGGTACCCGGATCAATTTGGGAGTACTTCTTGAGTATTTCGAAGGCCTCATAGATGGCGCGCTGGGCCTTTCTGTCATCGCCCTCGGTGAGATGAATCGCCGCTTTGGATGCCAGCGCGATGGCCACTCCTTGGCTCTCTTGACCTACATATTTCATACGCCATTCGATCGCTTTATCGATCAGCGTTTCCGCACGATCGAATTCGTCAATAACGGATAGCAATAAGGCATACTGAATCTGTGTGGTTGCCACCTCGGGGCTATCGGCAGGAAGATGCAAACGCATCAGCTCCAGTGCTCGCTCATAAAGTTGCTTCGCTGAGTCGAAGTCACCAGCATAGTGTTCCGACCAAGCCAAATTCCTCGTGACAAGCGCGATGGAACTTAGATTCTCCGAGTCGTGTTTATGGCGAAGTTCCAGCGACTTATGCAAGAGGCGCTTAGCTTCGGAGTAAAGCCCTAGGTCGCGGAATACATTGCCAATTGTTTCCAGCAGCACGGCCTTCGCCTTCGGCTGGTTCTCGAGTCGTTGCTCAATCCGCGCTATACTCCGCTCCAACAACTCACGGGCGGTCATCTTCTGCTGCTCAGGCCGCGGGAGACGGAACTCATACGAGACGTTGGCAAAGCCGCTTTGTAGGTCAGATACATCAAAAAGGTTGGCCACAAATGCGAGGACCTCGCGAGCCGTGTTGGCCTCTTCTTCGGCGGTCCCGAGTGCGACCTCTTTCTCGGATCTTTCGATACTCACCCTGACGGCCGCGAATACCGAGATACATGTGACCAAGATTAATGCCGCAGCGATACTGTGTGTCCAGCCCCGATGGCGACGAGACCAGCGCCGCACGCGCCGACCACGATTCCTGGTGCGCCTCAACAACTTCATCCGCCATCCAACGACGAATGTCCTCGGCAAGGTCCATGGCACTGGCATACCGATTCGCCGGATCAAGGGCCATTGCTCGACGGCAAATGGCATCAAGCGGCGCGGGCACTTCTGAATGTTTTATTCGCGGCGCAACAAACTCTCCCCGCTGCACCTGTTCTAGGACAACGCGGTAGTCCTTGTCCGCGAAGGGAGTCAATCCAGTAAGCAAGTAGTACAAAGTTGCGCCCAGGCCATACACATCGGTGGACGCCGCCAATTCATCGACTTTGCCTGCAGCTTGCTCGGGGCTCATGAACGCCGGAGTGCCAACCGCCATCCCGAGTTGCGTCGGGTCATGCGAGTCCCCACTTTCTGGATGGAGTGTCGGATCGTGCGTCGATTCGCACGTGGATTTCCCCAGTGCTTTGGCAAGCCCCCAATCAACGACTAGCGTCTCGCCGTACTTTCCCAACATGATGTTCGCAGGCTTAATATCCCGGTGAATTACACCGCGGCTGTGTGCGTAGTGGATTGCATTGCATGCATCAAGAAAGTGCGTTAACAGGCGGCGCAATTCGAGCGTTCGCTCACTGATAGCGGCCTGATGCTCTGTTCTGGCATGAAAGGAATCGATTGCCTCCTTAAGACTTTCGCCTCGAATAAACCGCATCGAGTAGTAAGGCCTCCCGTCGCGGTACTCGCCCATGCCATAAACCGGAACTATTCCCGGATGTTCCAAACTACCGGTGACTTCTGCTTCGAGAATGAAGCGAGCACGGCTCTCATTGTGGTGCGCAAATCGGCTCTGAATGAGCTTGAGAGCTACTTCACGGTTTAGTTCTCGGTCCTCAGCTAAGAACACTTCCCCAAGGCCCCCAGTCGCATGCTGGCGAATGATTCCATAGCGATCGGAAGTCGAAAGCGCACGAGTTGTCTTGGTAAATGGACCGGCAAGGACCACATCCGACTGCTCGATTGCACAATGCAAACTGGCATGCAAATCACGATCGGCGAGTTGACCAAAGGCGGCCGTAACCTCTTGCGGCACTTTGACTGCAGCGAGGCTTTGATGAAGGTCGCACCGGTGTAGCTCTACGTGCTTGTTCAATACCGCGACAAGCAGATTGCATGTGTCCTCGGCGAGGTGACCGCTCCGAAGCAGGATCTGTTCGAGAGGACTTGCCTTTTCCAGCATCCATGCGTTCATGGCAGCGATCAGCTGCTCAGACGTTACAAAGTTCATTTGCAGCGCCAGCAGGCCGATCAACAGATTCCGATCACTAAGCGATGCGACTGACGCTCTCGTAAGCTCTGTACCGTGCGGTGTGTCGCCTGTCCGACTGTCGACATCACCGACCGCTTGGTGTACCTGCCATAGAGCATCAATTTGCGCTGCGAATTGTGGAAATCTTCGAACATACTCGTCGCGGGCCGGCCGCTCACGCATCTCTTCGCGGAGATTGACCTCGCTATAGATCAGATCGAGTAGGTCTTCGTCTCGCGTTGCCAAGTCTGGGTAACGTCTCACGTACTGCTCTACGAGCGGTCGCTCCCCCCGCTCCCACCGATCTCGTTGGTCACAGTACAGCTTGGTGAGGTCCGCGCTGGAATGTGCCTCACGCATCGTTCACCTCGGCGAGTCCCACTGCCTTCGCCACACGCTCCATGGCGCGCGACAGGCGAACTCGTTGAGCGTCAGGTGTTCCTCCAAGAGCTCTGGCTATTTCGTCCCAAGTCTGACCCATGCTCCTCATTTCGGCGAGGCGCTGTTCATCCGGCGACAGAAGTCCTTGAACCCGTGCTAACAACTCCCGTCCAGCCACAATCTGGCTTGGTGAAGGTTCGGGCGAAGCCACCGGATGGTCGTCAAAACCACCCGATTCCGTCCTTCGCACGTCGCGGCGGGCCGCTCGCTGCCGTTCAAGATGGTTGATCACGCGATTATGCGCGCATGGTCGCCAACAATCCAATTAGTTGTTCCGGCGTGCTGATTTCGAATTGCCCCAGCGCCACGCGAACGTAGAAGTCGGCCATAACCGACTGGCAGATGTCGATACTGTCCATCTGCCGGCGCAGCCGGTGATCGGTCAGCCGAACTCGAATCACACGGCGAACTTGCGGTTCATACCGCCGCAGCAACTCTTCGGCAGCCAGATCGTTACCTTCTCGTACGAGCCGAATTAACTCGTGAAAGGAATGCTCGTTAAACATTGGATGGCCCCCATGGTTCTTGGCCGTTTTACTCTCCCTCAGTCCCAGGCACAAGCGACTGGGCGGCCGACGCCGGGAGACTCAAAATCTTCAGAAAAATTTGGGCGGGGCTGTTCGGTTCTCCAGCCAATTCTGCTTCTACCAGTGAGCATACGAAAGTCGCTGGCCAGCGAATTAGTCCGATGCACAACCAAAAACAAGCCGCGGTTGATCTAAGTCGAACGCGGCGACCCTTAAGAACCCCTCTCAATCAAAAAAAGGAGATCCAAACGATGTTTAAGACCATCCTCAATACCCGTGCCATGAAGCGTTGTGTTGTGTCGGCAGTAGCGTTGGTCGGATTGGCAATGTCGGCAGATCTGAACCCAGTGGCGGCTCAAAACTACGGTAGCAATTCGTTCTCCTTCGGCTTCAACACATCGAGCGGCAATAGCAACGGCTGGAACAGTGGCGGAAGTTACAACCGAAACTACTCAAACTCCCAATGGGTGCGCAACTATCAGGTCAACGGTACAGCAATGGCCCGTTCGGCGGTTCTGACCGCGGATATAACGTCGGTGTCGGAGGTGGCACGCAGCGGCAGTGGGGCAATGGATGGGGATCAGGCGGTCCCTACAACTACAACAACGTGAATCGCAACAATTGGGGCCAGGCGGGGGGCTACAACCGCTACTGGTAAGGCAACCAATTGAAAGCAGGCCCGGAAACGTCCGGGCCTGCTCCGTTTGTACCAACAGTATTCGAGAAAATGCGTCGAGCACCCTCTATTCAAAGGAGCTAAGACATGAAAAGCAGCACTATCAATTCGATACAAATCGCGGCCAGGTGGACCACCGTGCTGCCGGTGGCGCTGGGAATCGTGGCACTTATGCTGGCCAGCAGTATTGCCGCACCGCCGGTACCGGAACCTTCAGCCAAGCCTCAAGCATCGCACGCGGATGTGGACGACTCCTGGCTCGACGAGAGCGAAGAGCACGCCGATCAATCGAATGACGATGCATTCGACTTTCGTGAACTGCACGAGCAGGCGAAGCGATTCCGAGCCCGGTTTGAAAAGCTGAATCGAGAGCATCAGGGCATGCTGGAACAAATGCAAGGCGGCGCGTCAGGGTTCGATTCGCTGAACCCCCGACTACCGCCATTGCCAAAAATGCCGAAGATCCCGTCCCCTTGGAAGCTTCCCGCACCTTTCAGCGAACATCCCAACGCATCGCCGTGGCAGCCGCCGATGCCGCTAGGAATGGATCAAATCCACAAGTTTAGTGGCCCGGGGAGTTACTCGCGTTCGTGGCATTCTTCCAGCAGTAGCTCATTCAGTCGTTCTAACAATCAATTCAGCGCGACAGACGGTTCGTGGAATCGAGGTGACAGTCGCGGGACGAGTGACCGACGGCCAGCTGAACGTGGCTTCGGTCCTGGTCAACGACGGAAGCAAACGGCGATTCGGCGGCGTCGCCGATGTGCCGTCGCAATATCGCGACGAGGTCGCTCTCGTGCTGGCGGATGCAGAGAAGCAACTCGCAGCGGATTAATCGGGCCGATAGGGCTCAACGATCCTAGACCGCAGAACGAAAGTTAGTTGAAATTCTTTGCCTTGACCGTTAGTTCAAACGGTCAAGGCAATAATATTGGTACACGGACTTGAAGAATGGAGCGGGTGTCAGTCTCTGCGTTGCTCTGAGCATCGGTACGACTCTCGCCTGCCTCAATCTCGTGTTACGCTCCAAGTCAATCCACGGCCTGCAAGTGAAGCGAATCGCCGTCCGAACCGACGGCATGTCAAAATACTGTGCGAATCGCACTACGAAGGCGAGCGCATCTTTCGGTCGGAAACTGAAATAGCCATCCCAGCACTTCGGCGTCGTTGCTTCCCGATCGCAGTTTGTTCGACGCATTGGGACTGCCGATGAGCATCCATTGGCGAGATCCGAGGGGAAGTAACCGGTGGATGGGATTGCCATCGGCCTAACCCGCGGCGTCAGGCCTGATGGTAAACGAAAACCTGTTCGACGGCGGCATTCCGTAGCCGCGAAACGATGCCGAATCGGGCAACTGATTGACCGTGCGTAACTCGCTTCGGACGTGCCCGAAACGTCGCGCCTGCTCTTTGTGCCAGAGTCTGAAGTTCTACCGTATCGGCCCGCCGACTTCACCCGCCAAGCGGTTCCGTAGTGCTCCGTACGGGCACCAGTGACGATGGCTCCGCCGACATACGAACGCGCCCTACTCGACCCTCTTCGGCTTGGATTTGTCCAGCAGCCTCTTCTCCACCCCCAGCCTCTCCAGCTCCCCCTCGACCCATGACCGCCGTGCGTCGAATACCGCCTGAACTTGTTCGACGGGCGACTTTCCCTTTAATGAGCCGATGTCGAAATCCGGAGGAAGCTCGATGGCGGCGAGTTCACCATTTGTGGCGAAGTCGATCTTGCCATAATAGTCGCCGAAGTTGGTGAGCATGTAGGTTCGCCCCTTCTTTAATCCGTCACTATAAAGAGCCATCTTACCGACCTTCCGGTCGCCCTTGACGACGGCCACGACCTTCGCCTCGCACGGTGCGATGCCAGTCCTTGGCCCCGGACCGGTTTCCGACAGGGACTCTGCGAAAACAATGTCCTTTGCCCACTCAACTTGGATCAGCGTGTCCTCGAATTTTTTCCAGGGCCCCGCCAGGCTTTCAAAAGTTACCAAGCTCAACGCCATTGCCACCGCAGTCGTGACCGCAATTTTCTTCATGAACATGGTTTTCAGTACCTCTGTTTTGAGCACAGCTATCGAAGACGTGAGTGAGGACAACAGATCGCAGACAGGTCACAAATTCCGGTGCTAGCGGAACCGATTTTGGAATTCATCAAGAAAGCCCTCGCTTGAACCACGAGGATCTGAGGCGTCACCTCCTACCTTTCCTCGCTTCACTGCTGATGCCTGTAGTCGCCGCACGTGGCGCATAACTTGTTATTAGATCGATCGTGTATCTACAGGAATAGTTCCAAAACTCTTGATTTGCCGGCGCGTCTTTCCGCCGAGAAACGATGGCGCTTGCTCAATGGTTCACAGCGCTTGCCCGACGTCTATGCAGGAGTTCAATTCACCGACGGTATTCACCCCCAAGAAGCCGCCGCCTAACTCAACCCTTCATCCACAAGATTTGACAATAGCTCACCGCGAAACTGCACACCGTGTTTGGCAGCGTGCTGCAGAACTCGTATGTATTCGTGGTCTTACTGTCGCATTCTTCATTGTGTAAGCCAAGCGGCAAACTCCTGCCAACCGTTACTGAGCGCAATGACCGCTGCTCGAACGTTGGCCCACACGAATAAGGCGAGAGCCACCCACAACGAGACCGGGTGGATGCGGCCATAGACTAGGCGGTCTTGGACCGCACCAGCGAACAGCAATGCTATGAGCGGGACGAGAATGATTGGGGCTTCAATTTCACGCAAAAAAGCGAAGTGCCCGATGATATGGGCGAGTGACGCCGGCATTAGGGCACCAACGGTTGCGAGCAGCATGAGACGTTTATGAACATCAGCACGTTTCCGATAAACAATTGCCAACGTGACTAGTACTGCAAAGCTAAGAAGGTCACCAAGAGCAAAGGCTAACTGCGGTAGCGGTTGAGTGGTGGCGGTCAGGTCGCCACTCAGGTCGAAACCTCGCCGCGCCATTGCGATTGCAGTGCCATAACCAGATATGACCATAAGCAAGGCCATTACAGCACCGGCATAGCCCAGGCGGCGATGGACGGCAATTTGTCCTCTTCTGACCAGGTTCGTTTGTACGAGAAACAACAGTAGCCACGCGGCAAAAATCACCCCATGCATGGCCACCGCCAACGTAAGCGGTGCTTTTCGCGTAGATGTGTTGACCAGTGCAGGACCGAACCCAGCAACCGTGATAATCAGAGCTACAATCGCCATTGCAATGTAAAAACGTCCTTCCATGTGGCGGACCGTTCTTACTCTGTGTGCCGCGGGCGTAATGGACATGGCTACAACTCGATTCCATCTTGGGTCTACGCATCCGCATTCTAAGTGCTTGTCGCAGTCAAGTCAGGGGACGAGACGACGTTTGAATGTGCCAAGAAGAATGTCGAGTGACCATGGGCCCTCTTGGCAGCGTGCTGCCAATCTTATCGCAGAAGAGGCGTCTCAGTGCCGAGCCGGTGACATAAACTCGAGCCGCATTGTAAGGTGGTTGACCAGTTGCCGCGGCAAATAAATTGAGCTGATTTCCCTTCGAGCCACAGCAGGAACCAAAGCACCGATAAACGTGCTTTTCGACGTTTACCGAGAAGCTTCGACTTTGGGGATTTTGCGAACGGTGAATCGGGCAGGGACCGCGACGCTGTGCTCCATGTTGGCAGCGTGCTGCCAATCGAGAAGCTTAAGAACTTGGCTCATGGAGACGAGTGGCGGCCCGTCGCCGAATGGTGCATTTCTAGCTTGTATCAGTCGTTAACGAGTTGACGGCATCGAACCGAGTTGCGCGAAGGGCAACCGGACGGCGTTAGAGCTTTTCGTCGCCGGAATTTCCCAGTGGCCTTATTCGCTAGCTGCGACTGCTCAAGAATTAATGGAGAGTTCGGTCGATCCTTTGATACCTCAGAAAGCCCAGCAGCCGCAACCTGCGGGTCCCCACAAGTCGTGACCGAGAGCCCGGCGCGAAACACGACTCGAATCGTTGTGGATGCGGCCGGCGGCATAATCTAGGGCGTTGCCGTGGACTGCCAGACCGGGAGCGCCAAAACCGCCATACACGCCCGTAGGCGACCAATCGGGACTAACCGGCAGCGCATCAGGGGCGAGTTTCTCAAAGTCCTTCGCGGCGTACACCACCTTGCCGCCGACGACCGTGAGTACCGACTGGATACCCTTGATCTCCTCCTCGGCAACTTTGAAGTAGTCGGCTGAAAGCACAGCGAAGTCCGCTAGCTTACCGACTTCGATGGACCCTTTCTTGTCCTCCTCGCCCGAGAACCAGGCGCTGCCGACTGTGTAGCGCCGAAGCGCTTCGGTCCGATCGAGTCTGTTCGCCTCGGGGTAAAGCATCGTCCCGCCCACCGTCTTGCCGGCGACGAGCCAATACAGCGCTACCCACGGGTTATAGCTAGCGACGCGCGTGCCATCCGTGCCCGCACCAACCGGCACCTCCATTTTCAACATCCGGCCAATTGGCGGTGAGTGTTCCGCCGCGGCCTTTCCGTATCGGTCGACAAAGTATTCGCCCTGGAATGCCATCCGATGTTGAATGGCGATGCCGCCACCGAGTGCCTTGACCCGCTCAATGTTTTTGTCAGAGATTGTTTCGGCGTGATCAAAGAACCAGCGAAGCCCATCGAAAGGCACATCTTTGTTCACCGTCTCGAATACAGCTAGGGCGCGTGTGATCGTTTCGTCGTATGTGGCATGCAAGCGGAACGGCCAGCGATTCTTGGCCAGCAGCGTAACTACATCGATCAACTCTGCTTCAACTGTTTTTGCCAGGTCGGGCCGCGGTTCGAGAAAGTCCTCGAAATCGGCCGCCGAATAGACAAGCATTTCCCCGGCGCCGTTCATGCGATAAAACTCATCGCCTTCGCCCGGCTTAGTCGTCCTGACCCATTTGGCGAAGTCTTCCTTTTCTTTCTGAGGCCGCTGAGTGAAGAGGTTGTAGGCGATGCGAACGGTCAACTGCCCGTTCTTGGCCAAGTCGCTTATGATTTTGTAGTCCTCCGGATAGTTCTGATAGCCGCCTCCGGCGTCAATGCAACTCGTAAGGCCGAAGCGGTTCATCTCGCGCATGAACAGCCGGGTCGAGTTGACCTGGTCCTCGTAGGCCAGCTTCGGTCCTTTGGCCAGCGTGTCATACAGGATCTTCGCGTTGGGATTTGCGACTAGCAGGCCAGTTGGATTGCCTTGCTTGTCCCGCTGAATTTCGCCGCCTGGCGGTTGAGGCGTGTCTTTCGTATAACCGACCGCGCGCAAGGCAGCCTTGTTGAGCCAAGCCCGATCGTAAAGGTGCAGCACGAACACTGGCGTGTCAGGCGCGGCAGCGTTGATTTCTTCCAGGGATGGCATGCGCCGTTCTTTAAACTGGAGTTCGCTCCAACCGCCAACAACGCGCACCCACTGCGGCGGCGGAGTGCGCTTGGCCTGTTCCTTGAGCATCCGGAGGGCATCATCCAGTGTCGGAACGCCGTCCCAACGCAGCTCTAGGTTGTAATTAAGTCCGCCTCGGATCCAATGAAGATGCGAGTCATTCAGACCGGGGATGGTCGTTCGTTTCTGCAGGTCGATGACTTGGCTCTTGTCGCCGCGATGAGCGAGCACATCCTTCTCGTCTCCAACGGCAACGAACCGGCCGCCTTTGATGGCCAGGGCCGACGCAGTGGGTCGCCGCCTGTCGAGTGTGACAATCCGGCCGTTAGTCAGGATAAGGTCCGCGAAATCCGCTTTCTCTTGAGCAATGCCGACCCTGGTGAAACCGCAAGCCAGCCCGACCACGGCCCCGGCCTTAAAGATATCCCTCCTTGTTAACTGCGTATCCATGACAATAGTCGCCCTACTTTCTGGCATTGGCCTTTTGGCTCGTGATCAGGTTCTTGTAGGCGGGCAGGTGGTTGGCCAGCAGCGCGGCCAATCCCTCGCCATTCTTTCGCCAATCTTTTTGTAGTTCGCAGGCGACTGCGAACCAGTTCGTAATGACGGCTCCTGCTTGGGCCATGCGAATCAGGGCGGCGTCTGCAACTTGCTTGCTGAATGTCCCGGATGCATCCGCGACCACGAATACTTCATAGCCCTCCTTGATCGCCGATAGTGTAGGGAACGCGACGCAGACGTCGGTTACGATGCCCGCCATGATGAGCTGCTTCCGGCCGGTCTTTTTGACCGCCTTGACGAAGTCTTCGTTATCCCAGGCGTTGATCTGACCAGGGCGGGGAATGTAGGGTGCGTCCGGGTGCATCTCTTTTAGCTCGGGCATGATGACGCCATTAGGGCCGGTCTCGGCACTAGTGGTCAGAATGGTTGGCAGCTTGAAGGTTTTGCCGCAGCCCGCCAGGGCCAGCACATTATTGCAGAACTCATCGGGTTCATAGTCCTGGACGAGCGAGAACAGGCCGACCTGGTGATCGACGAGGAGCAGGGCCGCGTTGTCGGCCGAGAGCTGCGGCGCGCCTGCCATGGTGGCGACACCCTCGCTGGGTCCCTTTCTCTCTTGAGCAAGGAGCGCATTTCCGCTAAACCGGCCCATCCCGGCCACCCCGGCTGCAACAGCCAACATTTCACGACGTTCCATTGCATTCTCCTTTGCCAATGCGATTCGAAAGACCGGCCTTCGTACACAAAGCAGTACCGTAGCGCACGGCCGCTGAAGCTTGGCCAAACTAAGCAATTTTCGTGAACAATAGAAGCCCTGAGGTCAGGGAACTTGGACCGTAAGAGCCTGAATTGTCGAACCAACGTTTCGCTTCTTCAACATGAGCGCGCGCTTTTGGCAGGTAATCGGGGCTCGTCGCGCCAACACTCGGGAAGAGTTTTCGGTTGTCGCAAAAAAGAAGCGATGGAGGAGCAACGGAGAGTTCAAATCCTGCCGCCAGGCGCCCGTTTGGGCAGTTTCAGCACGGCAAGGATTGGGGCCGGCTAGGTTTGAATCCCCGTCCCCAAAACGTTCGTTTTGCGGACGCACCCGTCGGGTCCCGACTGGCGCTGGCCCACATTCCGAGAAAACGTCTGAGTTTCCGATACCCTTCTGGCGACACCGTCAAAGGGCCGGGATTCTGAGACTGGTGGAGGAAGCTGCGCTGGCTCACCGATGCGGTTACTTCTTCTTCATCCGCACGTATCGGAAATACGTGGACCGTGAGATGGTTAGCGTCCTGGCAGATGTCGTCGATGGTCAGCGTTTGATCATCGTGAAGCTTGCGTGCTGTTCGCACCTTGGCTTCGTCGAGGTCAATAGGCGGGCGGCCGCCAAGTCTGCCCCGCGCTCGTGCTGATACAAGGCCCGCATTGGTTCGCTCCTGAATCAGGCGCCGCTCGAACTGGGCAAGCGAAGAGAAAACGTGAAAAATCAGCTCGCCTGAGGCGCTTGTTGTGTCAATAAACCCGTCGCTCACCGACCGAAAGCCGATGTCACGATTACGCAGCTCCTCGATCAACTCGACTAAGTGGTGCATCGAGCGGCCGAGCCGATCGAGACGCCAGACGACAAGCGTATCGCCTTGCTGCAGGCGGGCGAGGCAGGCATCCAGACCGAGACGCTCGGTTTTCGCGCCAGAAATTTTGTCAGGGAAGATGTCATCTCGGTTGACTCCCAGGCCGACTAACGAGTCGATCTGCAGAGTAAGATCCTGATCGTCAGTGCTTACGCGCATAGCCGACCAATCGATCGTGGAGAGAGGGCCGGATCATCGAACCGTCAACTGATAAGAAGCAAAAATCAGCGTCTAATGTTTTCGACGCACAACTGAGGTCGCAAGTTCTCAAATTCCTTAAATTTGTCGTTTGATGCCGCATTCAACGGTGAGACTCACGGAACTCGACGTGGTCGCTTCCGGTCCGTGCGTTACCTAAAATCACGAACCGGAGAAATCGATGACCGACCGGATCCTGATGTTCAATGGTGTTGAACTGCCCCGCTTCCTATACGGAACCGCTTGGAAGGAGGGCCGGACTCAAGGTCTTACCGAACTTGCTCTGCAACTGGGGTTTCGCGGCATCGACACCGCTAATCAGCGCCGCCACTATCACGAGGCGGCCGTTGGGCAGGCGATCTCAGCCTCGATCGCCGGTGGCCTGGTCGTCCGCGATGATCTGTTTTTGCAAACCAAATTCACGTTCCGTCGCGGGCACGATCATCGCCTGCCCTACGATCGCGAATCTTCCATACCGATTCAGGTGGAGGAGTCGTTCAACAGTTCGTTAATGCATCTGGGTGTCGAGCAAGTTGACTCCTATCTGTTGCACGGACCTGCCAGTTCGGTGGGAATCACACCAGAGGATTGGGCCGCATGGCGGGCGATGGAAATGATCTACGACAGTGGCCGGGCGCGAATGCTTGGTGTCAGCAATGTCACGCTCGAACAACTTAAGCGTCTTTGCCAGGAGGCACGGGTCCGGCCGTGCTTTGTCCAGAACCGTTGCTACGCCGTTCGGGGTTGGGATCGACAGGTCAGAGAGTTCTGCGCCGCCAATGAATTGGTCTACCAGGGATTCTCGCTGCTGACTGCCAATCGAAAGGTGTTGGCCAGCCCTGAATTAGCTCAGATCGCTAAACATCACGGCCGGACCACCGCGCAGATCGTGTTCAAGTTTGCCGTCGAAGTCGGAATGATTCCATTGACCGGCACCACCCACGCCGCCCATATGCAGGCGGATCTAGATGTCTTCGATTTTTGTTTGGAACCCGAAGAAGTCGAGCAGATCAAGGATTTGGACGCGCGGTGACGTACCATTCCGAAAACGGTGGTTATTTGGCTTGTATCACAGCGAGGCCGGCGAGACGAATTGATGGCACATTCACGCTTCACTGACCGTTTGCGACATTCGTTGGAAAGCGCACGGCGTGCCGGACCGAGCCCGACGAATGACTGGCGGGTGGCGAAGTTGCGACGCCCCAGCTTGGCGCAAGACGCACGACGCGATGACATCACAGCGTCTAGCGTCCCGTCACCAATTCCATAACAATTGTCGGTGTCAACCCTGCTGCGGCATCGCAAGCTTCGCGGCCAGGCACGTGTACGAATCGTTCATTTCAGAAACTCCAGCCGAAAAGGTGTCTTTTATGGAACGTAAGCAACCCGCGCAGTTTGAGCAGCAAATCCTCGATTTGTATGACGATTATGCCCACGGCCGCGTTGGGCGGCGTGAGTATCTCAAGCGGCTTGGCGTCTTTGCGGTGGGCGGAGTGACTGTGGAAACATTGCTGGCCAGCCTCACTCCGAACTACGCCTGGGCGCAACAGGTGAAGCCGGATGATCCACGCATCAAAACGGAGACGATCACTTATCCGTCGCCCCAAGGGGCCGGCAAGATGAAGGGGCTGTTGGCCCACCCGGCCGAAGGACAACAGTTCCCGGGGGTTGTGGTGGTCCATGAGAATCGTGGCCTGAATCCGTACATTGAAGACGTGGGCCGCCGGCTCGCTGCGGAAGGATTTCTGGCCCTTGCGCCCGATGCGCTAACGCCTCTGGGCGGCTATCCCGGCAACGACGACGAGGGCCTCGCCCTGCAGGCGAAGCGTGACCCCGAACAAATGATGCAAGACTTCATCGCGGCGGTCCGGTGGCTTGACTCCCACGAGCATTCGACCGGCAAGGTCGGCGCCGTCGGGTTCTGCTATGGCGGTGGAGTGGTCTACCAATTGGCCGTGCGAATTCCAGACATCCTCGACGCAGGCGTCCCGTATTATGGACGGCAGCCCGACTTGAACGACGTCGCTAAAATCAAAGCCCCGCTGCAAATTCACAACGCCTCGCTCGACAAGCGCATCATGGACGGCGCCGCGCCGCTGGAAAAGGCCCTGAAAGAGAACAACAAGGCCTTCGAAGCCCACGTGTACGAAGGTGCCAACCACGGCTTTCACAACGACACCACGCCGCGGTACGACGAGGCTGCGGCAAAGTTGGCCTGGAAGCGAACGGTGGCGTTTTTTAAGGATCACCTCGCGGCCGGCAAGACAGTGCCCCCCAAGACTCCTTAGAATCTCTGTTAAAAGGGGCAAGCTCGGAGCCCGCCGGTCGTTCCATCGGTGATTCGGGACGCTGCGTGGCGCCTGTCCGGTTTTGTTAGGCGTTTTCAGCACGTCTAGTCACTTCGTTCTCATGAGTGGGTCGGTCGCATCGACTCCACACATCGAAACGGCGCCGCGCTCTCAAGCCAGTTAAGGTTCGTTTTGCGGACGCACCCGTCGGGTCCCGACTGGCGCTGGCCCACATTCCGAGAAAACGTCTGAGTTTCCGATACCCTTCTGGCGACACCGTCAAAGGGCCGGGATTCTGAGACTGGTGGAGGAAGCTGCGCTGGCTCACCGATGCGGTTACTTCTTCTTCATCCGCACGTATCGGAAATACGTGGACCGTGAGATGGTTAGCGTCCTGGCAGATGTCGTCGATGGTCAGCGTTTGATCATCGTGAAGCTTGCGTGCTGTTCGCACCTTGGCTTCGTCGAGGTCAATAGGCGGGCGGCCGCCAAGTCTGCCCCGCGCTCGTGCTGATACAAGGCCCGCATTGGTTCGCTCCTGAATCAGGCGCCGCTCGAACTGGGCAAGCGAAGAGAAAACGTGAAAAATCAGCTCGCCTGAGGCGCTTGTTGTGTCAATAAACCCGTCGCTCACCGACCGAAAGCCGATGTCACGATTACGCAGCTTCTCGATCAACTCGACTAAGTGGTGCATAGAGCGGCCGAGCCGATCGAGACGCCAGACGACAAGCGTGGTCGTTCAAATCCGGTTGCCGACTCAATCGGTTTTCGACCTCGACTCGTTGACGACACGAATGACCGCGTCGAAGGCAGGCTTCGGCTTGTTATCGCCGTCGAACAATAGCGGAGTGCCAAAACGTCGCCACGAGACCGCGTCATTCGCGCCCCAGAACGTGACCATCTTCACGCTGTCGCGGTGTTTGAGGAACGCGCGGAAGATGCCCGCGTAGGCGTCGGCCAGCCGCTTATCGGCATCGCTGACCAGGCCGCCGCGGGTGGCATCCGAATTGGCCGCAATGTCCGCTCCGGTGCCGCGCTGGCCGCGGGCCGCGCTGTTCACATCGAGCTCGGTGATGTGAATCGGCAGACCGAGCGTGGCCATCTCCGTCAAGGCCTGATCCATCGTCTCAAACGTCGTCGAGACATTGACGTGGGCCTGCGAGCCGATGGCGTGGATGGGCACCTTCTGCTCTTGCAGGGATTTGATCAGCTTGATGAGTTTCTGCCGCTTTGCTGGGTTCTCCAGCCCGTAGTCGTTGTAACGCAGGATCGCCTCCGGATCTGCTTCGTGGGCGTACTCGAAGGCTTTGGCGATGAAGTCCGGCCCGATGATTTGCAGCCAGAGCGAGTTCCGCAGAACCTCCTCGCCGCCATCGGCGATGGCTTCGTTGACGACGTCCCAAGCCTTAATCTTGCCCTTGTAGCGGCCGACGACCGTATGAATGTGCTCGCGCATCCGCTGGAGCAACTCGTCGCGCGACGCCCGCGGGCCGGTGTAACCGCGACCAAAGTCCGCCGCCAAAACCGCGGCCTCCTCCGTCGCGCCGCGCTGGGCCGGCAGTCCGCGGCCGGGCGTTGCCGTCCGCTGTTTTGGCGGCATCAGCGGCGCCCGGCGGCGGGTTCGTGCCGGCGAACACCCAGTTGGGCGTCTGGCTGTGCCAGACGAGCGTGTGGCCAATGATGTACATGTTGTTCTTCTGGCCGAACTCGACAAAGGCGTCGGCCGGCTCGAAGTTATAGCCATCCGCGCCTTCGCGCGGATGGATGAGTTGCCACTTCAGGTCGTTCTCCGGGGCAATCTGGTTGAACTGCTCTTTAACGAGAGCAATGTCCTTCTCCACCAACTCCTTTCCCCGGCGACCGGCGGCGCCCGTCGCAATGCTGCGGTTGATGGCCACGCCGACCAGGAAATGATCCTTGTAGGCTGATTTCAGACGTGGCCCCAGAAGCCTGCGGGTTGGCCGCAGACTGCGACTCGGTCGAAGACGTTGCGTCTTGAGCAAAGGCGCTACACGTCACCGTGGTTGCCATCAGTGCGGCCAGTAACGAGCGATTCCATCTCATGTTCGTTGCTCTTGCTCTATAAGGAATTGGGATAAGACTGAAACCTGCAGCTGCACCGGTGTGTTCAACGCGACGCTTCTAAGGGGACAAAGCGAACCTCGTCCGCCACCAGGTATTCGCCGGTTCGTGGTCCGCTGAATTCGACGTACGATATCTCTTCGGCCTTAACCTTCAGTTCGAACGTCGGAACAGGTTCTTCAGGTTTCTTGCGGCCCGGCACGACTTTCAATTCGTCGCGAGCAACGACCTCTCCTTTGCTATCGAACGCCTCCAGTTTGGCCGACGCGCCGGTCGATGCCCAAAAAACGATCGTCACCGCGGACGCACCCTTGGGAAATCGCACCTGAACGGGGATCTGCTGCTCGCTTGCCATCGCGTTGACAATGCCTTTGCGCCCCGACGCGATGTGCGGGAAAAACATGATCCGTCCGCGGGCCTTGCTCCGCTCGGGCTGCCGCGCGAGCTTGAACTCGACTCCCTTTTCCACATACCGCTCCAGGCGATTCACTGCTTCGTCGTTCTTGGGGTCCAACCGGATGGCAACCTGTTCGAAATCAATAACAATCTCCTCGGCCGTCGCTGCTGTCGCCACGCATAAGCGCAAGGCCCGCAAGACACGCACACTGAATCCGACATCAACGCAACAAGTCTTGGCATCACGACCTCATCTCCAGGCCGCGCATTGTCCCAGTGGCAGTGGCGAAGATATCCGTTTCGATGTTCATTCGCTGCAGCATCGAGACAAACAGATTCGGCAGCGGATAGTTGTTCGCCGAGTCGAACTTGAGATGCTGACCGTGACGGAATCCTCCGCCGGCCAACAAGATCGGCATGTTGGTGGTGGAATGCGCGTTGGCATCGCCGAGATTCGAACCGTAGAGCACCATCGTGCGGTCTAGCAGCGTTTCGCCCTCCTCCTCCACGGATTTAAGCTCCGTCAGCAATCCGGCCATCGTCCGCATCTGCCACTCGTCGATCACCTTCAGTTGGGCCAGTTTGTCGGCCGGCCTTGCCGTGGTGCGAGAGATTGTGATAGCCGTCGCTGATCGTGGCGCCTTGGATCTGCATGGCCGGCGTCGAAACGCCATTCTGCATCAGCGTAATCGCTCGCGTCGAATCGGTCTGAAAGGCCAAACGTGCGATCCGGTACATCACCTCAATCTTTTGAATGAATTGCGCGGAGCTGGTCGGATCGTTCGGTGCTGGTTCGTCAACCACCGGCTTGGGCCTGTCTCTCCCAAGCCCGCGCGGCTTGCAGGCGACTCTCCAGAGTCGCGCACGCTCGTGAAATATTGTTCGAGACGATCACGGTCGCCGGCGCCGACGTTGCGCTTGAGAGCTTGCGCCTGATGCGACACCGTGTCGAGAATGCTGCGGCCGGTATCGATCTCGCGGATTTTCGCTTCGATCTCTGTTTTTGTCCCCTGCAGGAACAGTTGCTGAAAAACCTTCGACGCGCTCTGCTCAGGTGGAATGGCCACGCCCGTCCCAGTCCAGGACAGGCTGCGATTGCCGTTCACCGCCAGCGCGAGTGAAGGAAAACGAGTATGGGCGCCAATATGTTCCGCGACATGCTGATCCAGCGAAATGGAATTGCGGAAAGAGCTACTTGCCGGATGAGGGGCTGCGGTGAGAAAGCTGATGTCCGAGGGGTGTCCGCCATCGACGTTCGGATGCGACACGCCGCTGATGACGGTGAAATCCGCGCGATGCTCTTGCAGGAACGTCAAATAATGCGAGGGCGTGTAGCCGAAGCCTTCGTCGGCCGGAAAGAAGTGCTCGGGCAACACGCCCAAGATTGTTGCAAATGGCCAGCATGCGCCGTGGCGTGCCCTTCGCATCCTGAGTCGTACCTGGAGATGCGGCCCGCGCAAACGCCGGCGCCATCGCATCGAGAAACGGCAACGACATCGCCACGCCCGCCCCCTGCAAGAAGCGCCGTCGTGGAATTGCCTTGCGCGTTACCGAGCCGGGACCAAAAGCGGGGCGTTGTGATCGATTCTCTTGCATGGTAACGGGTTTTCACTTCAACAGCGTCACGATGCAATCGTCAGTTCATTTGTACTGAAACAGCTTGCTCTGCACGATCTCATGCACGATCGAGCGAACACCATAATTGCCGGCACGAGTCCGCGCGAGGATCGCTTCAATCTCCTGCCGATCGGAAAAACCAATCGGTGCTCCGGTTGCATAGATCATCAATTGCTTAACTACGTTGCGGGCGATTGTAGCCTCGTCCTCAATCAACATTTCCTTGAGCTGGCGCACATCGGCGAACGTGGCGACCGTCGAGCAATTTGCCGCTTGTGTCGACCGGTAGCGCGATAGTGAAACTTGAATCGCTGCCCGTCGAGTCCAATGCCTTTTTCCGCAGGCGACCTCGTCATTGACCGCGCGATAGCGATCGCGCCAGGCCCCCATCACATCGAAGCTTTCCAGAGCCAGACCCGGTGGGTCCATGCGGGCATGGCACGACGCGCAGCTCGCGTCGGCCCGGTGCGCTTCGATCTGCTGCCGAATCGTTACGCGCGCCGCGGATATCCGGCTCGACCGCCGGAACCGGCGGCGGAGGAGGCGTCTCAAAGCCGAGGATTCGCTCGGTAATCCAGACACCACGGAGCACCGGCGAAGTTGTCGTGCCATTTGCCGTGACCTTCAGCACGCTGGCCTGCGTCATCAACCCGCCGCGGACACTGTTTGCGTCGAGCGTTACCTTGCGCATCTTGCTCCCCTCGACGCCATCGATGCCGTAGTGCCGCGCCAGCCGCTCGTTGAGAAAAGTGAAATCGGAATCGACGATGTTCCGCGCGGGCAGGTCCTCTTTCAATAATTCGGCCACGAAGAGCCGCGTTTCCTCAACCGACGCGAGCTTGAGAGGGTCGTCAAGCTCATAGTCGTTGTAGAGCGTCGTGGAGGGAGAATTGTCATCGATCTCGCGAAGGTCGAGCCAATAGTCGGTAAACGCCTCGACGAATCGCCGTGATTTCGGGTCGTCGAGCAGCCGTTCCGTCTCGGCTCGCAATATGGCCGGGTCGCTGATTTCACCACGTTTGGCCAGATCCATAAGCCGCGCGTCGGGTGCTGAATTCCATAGGAACAGCGCCAGTCGCGTGGCCAAAGCGTAATGGTCGAGCTTGCCCGGCGCTTCCTCCACGAACAAAAAACCAGGCGACGCCAAGACAGCGGTGTAAGCGGAAATCATCGACTTGGCGAAGCCGAATCCCTTGGCGTATTGATCCTTGAAGAGGTCCAGATAGAGCGAAACCTCGGCCTCGTCCACCGGCCGACGATAAGCTCGATTCATAAATCCGCGCAACAAGCGCTCGGCATCCTCTTCCGGATTTTCGGTGACCACTTCAACGATCGTGGGACTCGGCGGTGCGAAGCCGCCGCGGCGGCCGAACCCGCCGCCGCCCGCTCGTCCGCCAGCTGGTGGTTCGCCGCCTTGTCCGCCCCGTCCTCGGCCACCGCGCCCGCCGAATCCACGAGCGCCACCGCCTCTTCCGCTCTGTACTGGGGCGATCGCCACACCCGGCTCGCCGGCGCTGGCGGTCTTCATCGCCAAGTCGCCGAACAGCAGTTTGTATCCTGCGTCGTGCCGTTCGTCCGGAAGCGGCCCCTCGACCTCCATCCACTGGATCGCATAACCGGGCATGCCGTGCTCCGTCGCCAGCGGATTGATGTACTGTTCTCCGGTGCCGTTCACTCGCGTGCGGAACAATCTTGAGCCATCGGTGCGAACGACCTCTCCCGCTCGCAACATGACAGTCATTTCGCTTTCGCTGGGCTCGGGAGAAAAGTCAAACTCGCCGATCATTCGGTTCTGACCGGCGCTTTGCGCAAACACGCTCATCGGCTCGTTGGTACGGCCTGGCCAGATTTCGTCCAAATTCGGCCGGTGCCAGAGCGGCAGGTAATAGACCGGCGCCTTCTCGTCGCCGAAGCCTTCGTAGTACCAGCGGCTCATGCCGCCGCCGCTGACCCAAATCGTGTATCCCTTAAACCGCAGACGATACTGCCCCGCGACCGGAGCTCGAAACTGGCCCCAGCTATAACCGCCCGCGTCGCTGAAGATGCTGGAAACTCGGCCGACCGCTTCACGTTCGCGGGTTTCGGGACTCGATACGGGCGCGCGGCCGGCTCGCACATCCGGCTGTGCCGCAGAATCAAGCACGGGAAACGAATGCCGGTCCGGCAGCGTGGCGTTTTCGCGCGGCCGAAAGTTGCCGACGAGCGAACCTTCATCGCGCGCGTAATACCGTTTCGTGGTCGTTTCGGGCCGCTGCCAGACGGCCCTGATGGCTTCCTGCATCGCGTATTCCGCGCTCGACATGTAGCGGGCCATCTGCACGTGCGAAACATCCAGCGCGCAGACCAATCTTATTGAATCGGTGCGCTTCGCCGTCCTCGGGCAGCTTCTCCTTGATCTCGGCCCAGGGGACGTTGAGCAAGTCGCGGACGGCGTTTTCATATTCGTAGCGATTCAGACGCCGCAAAGTCGCGCGGCCGTCGCGTGCGTAGATCGCCCGTTCCGATTCAGTTAGCGTTTTGGCCAGACCATCGACGAACGACGCTAACGCCTTCGCGTCCGGTCGAGGTTCCTCGGCAGGCGGCATTTCACCCGCCTTGACCCGGTCATGAATCTTGACCCAGCGGGCGAAGTTGTCCCGGTTATCGGAATTGTATTTGAGGGCGCCGAAATCGAGGTTGCCATTCGGATCGTCGGCGTTGTGACACGCCAGGCAATGCTTCCCGAGAAATGCCGCAGCACCCAAACGGCTCAGCCGCGAGCAGCAGGCTGCATCGACAAGCACATGCCGCGATCAGCACGAGGAGACAGAGCCTGGTCATGCTTTCATCCTACGGTCCAGTGGGCATCGTCATTTCGATTCGGCGACCTTGTAACCCAGCACGTTCGAGCATCTTCTCACCGTATCGCTTTCCAAACTCCCGGGAGCCCTCCGAATTGAAGTGCAAGCGATCATTGGTCGCGCATCCCGCCGAGGAAATGACATGCGAATTGGGAAGGGTCTCGGGCAGTTCCGCCATGATTTTGTTGAACCCCGCACATCGACCCTCCTGATCTGCATGCACTAATTCACCCGCGAGCAGCGGCACTTCTTCGGGCTTGAGATCCAAGTCCTTGATCAGGTTATCGTAAACACCTTTCACCTTGTTTGGCCACTCCTTGTCGCCCGCGTTCGATTCGCCCTGATGCAGAAGGATGCCTTTGATCACGCCGTCTTTCTGCGCCGTTTTGGCCATGTCCACCAGGTACTGATAGGGATTTCCGCCGTAACCCTTGACGATATTCTTCATCCAGTCCCGCTCTGAATCGAGATACGTCTGGAAAGTGTCTTTTTCGAACAACTCGATCTTGCAGCCGGGCACGGAAACCTTGATCACGCCGACGCGAACGTTCTGGGCCAACTTGGCAACCAGCGTTCTGCCAAAGTAATCGACCATGCAAATGCCTCGGCCCTTCGCGGCCAACGGCGGGACGGCGTCATACCATTTGCCCTTTTCCCATCCCCGGTTGGGGGCATCGAAATCCGCCATCACTCGAAAGCGCTTGTCGACGGTCCGGTCCGCCTCATTCATTCGCCCTCCGCTTTCCATATTGGATTGTCCAAAGCAGAGGTAGATGTGGAAATTCGGATCCGGATCGGCCGAGGCGTCGATCGCGAACGATACGAACGCTGCCAGCGAGAGCAGAATCAGTTTAATCTTCATAGCAATGGTCAAAAAAGTTCGATCAACGACCGAAGTCCGCGAAGGTGGTCTTCACGATCGCGCTTACTTTGGCGCCGGCTTGAAGATCAGTTGGGCGAAGTTGTAAAGCCCCTTCTTCCAGTGCTGGAAATCGTGGGCGTGGTCATCGACGTGCCAGATGTGCGGCACGTTCTTCTCCTTCAGGTACGCGTGCACGCCCTGGCTGACGCGCATCAAGCCGTCCTTATTCCCGCACGAGACATAGAGCAGCTTCAATTGCTTGATTCGCCTTCTGCGGGTCGGGCACGAGTTGCTCGGGCGGACTGGTGTTCGGGGCCGACGAGAATCCGCCGACCCAGGCGAAGACGTCCAGGTTCGCGAGCCCAATGTTCAACGCCTGTCCGCCCCCCATCGAAAGCCCGGTCACCGCGCGGTGCTCGCGGTCGGCAACGACGGAATAGTTCGACTCGATATACGGAATGATGTCTTTGAGCAATTCGTTCTCGAACGGCTTGCCCCACCCGCCGAAACCGCCGCCGCCCCGTCCACCGCCGAACCCGCCTCGGCCTGCCGGCCTCGGGATTGGCTGTGGCATTGCCGTTGGGGAAGACCACGACCATCGGCTCGATCTTCTTTTCGGCGATGAGATTATCCAGGATGACATGGGCCACGCCCCCCCGCGTCCACTCCTCGCGTTCATTGCCCCCGATGCCGTGCAGCACGTAGAGCTGGGGATACTTCGTGTCCTTCGAGTACCCGGGCGGCGTGTAGACCATCATCCAGCGCTTCACACCGACGGTCTTGGAGTCGTAGTCAACCCGCTCCAGCTTGCCCTTGGCGACGCCGTCGCGCGGTTTGTCAAAGCCCTCTGGCGGCGCCGGGAAGGCCGGCTTGTCGTCCGGGCCCAGCACGATCGGGCCGCCAAACCCGCCACGACCGCCGCGCCGCCCGGCGGCCTTCCCCACGCCGGCCGGCGTCGCCTGCGGGTTGGCGCGCTGTCGGTCTTGGCTTTCGCTGCCGCGTCTTGAGCTTCAGCCTTCGCGTCCTCGCGCTTGGCAACCGCCTCGGTCGAGCCGAAATCGCCGACCTGGCGTGTGAACTTGATTCCGTCGGCCGAAACCTTGCCAGTGTAGGTGATGCGAATTTCTCGGTCCTGGATGTTCAGCGTCTCGACAAACGAAACCGTGTCGCCTTCGATCTTGCCATCCTTCAATTCGACTTCGCGTTTCTGGCCGTCAAGCTCGACGCTCGCCTTGCCGGCGAGCGTCTTGCCATCGCGCTTGAGCACGAAGGTGTATTTCTGCAGCCCGCGCTGCGTGTCAAACTCAGCTTTCCAGGTGCCGTTGACCTCCTGCGCCAATGCAGGGAGCGAAAAGGCGACGAGGGCCACGAGCGTCATCGCGGTTCTCAGGATCATTGCCGGATTCCTTTGTTGAGTTGGTGGTATTTCGGCAAGCGGCGAGCGGGTCTATTTCGAATGAAACCCCGCTGGCTGCTGTATGTGCTGTGCCAGGGTCACGCCCGGCCGCGAGCGGCCCAAGTTCCGCCTTCTGTTTTCAATCCTTGAACAACAGCGGAGCGATCTCCCGCAGGCTGCGCCGCCACGACTGCCACTCGTGGGCCGTCTCGGGAGAGACGTAGTAGTGAGCATTTACGCCGGCTTCCTTGAGCGCGTCGACGTTCGCCTTGGGATCGCCGCCGCGGCGGTTTCCGCCGCCGACTTCTCGACTGCCGTAGCTGACAAACACCAGCTTGACCTTCTCTTTGAAATCCGCCATGTCGGCGATGTCACCCGTGCTGATGCTGCCGCCGCTGAAGAGACCGATGTGCGAAAACTTATCGAGATGCTTAAGGCCAATCGATCGCGTCTGGGCACCGCCCATCGAAAGGCCGGCCATCGCCCGATGAGGCTGATCGGCGATGGTGCGGAAGTTGGCATCGATATAGGGGATCAGCTCGTCGATGAGCACCCGCTCGAACGCGCTGAAGTTGAATCCGCCGAAGCCGCCGCGACGAGCCGGAGCGGCCTCCGCGCCGCCGCCACGAGCGCCGGCAGGTGCCGCGCCAGCAGGGGCATCGCCGCGAGCGGCGCCGGGGCCGGGCGTTGCCCCTCGACCACGCCTGCCGCCGCCCAAGGGGATGTCGTTCGTCATGCCGTAGGTCATCACGATGATGAACGGCTTCGCTTTGCCTTCCGCGATCAGGTTGTCCATGATCAGGTTGGCGCGGCCCTGGACACCCCAGCCGTATTCGTTCTCACCCCAACCGTGCTGCAGGTACAAGACCGGATACCGTTTGTCCGGCTCCTGATCATATCCCGGCGGAGTGTAAACGAAGGCGCGGCGCGTGGAGTCGGTGCTCTTGGAGAAGAAAAGAATCTCCCGCAATTGCCCGTGGGGCACGTTCTTCGCCGTATAGAAGTCCTGGTCGCCAGCGGGTAGCTCGACCCCGCTGCCCCAGCGATTCGCGCCGAAGAAAAACATGCTGCTAGGGTCCGGAACTTCGGCCCCGTCGATGTTGATCGTGTAATAGTGAAAACCTTCGTCCAAGGGCCGCGTGTAGCCGACCCAGGCGCCGTCCTCACCCTTGGTAAAGGTGCTGCTGTCTCGGAAGCTCACCGTGACGCTCTGGGCCTGTGGCGCCACGATCCGGAATTTGACGCGGCCTTCCGAGTTAACCTGCGGAAACTCTTTACCCGGTTGGTTGGACGTCGCCGGTTTCCAGTCGTCCTTCGAAGGACTTTCCTGGGCGATGCTGTGCTGGCCAAAAAGAACCAAGGCAACGGTCAGGAGAGATTGTCTTACAGTCATAGCGTTTCGACCGTGTGAGAGGAGGTGATGGGAATCATTCCCCGCGCGTATTGTAGGGCGAATCACCCTGCAGCACTCCAGAGTCGTGCGTATACGCATGATCTGCAAATGTAGCGTTCCAACCGACGGAAAGCAAACCAATTGGCCGGCCGCAACAAGATGCGACTTGCTTGGGTCATTGGC
The DNA here is from genome assembly GCA_963829655.1 of Pirellulales bacterium. Taxonomy (GTDB): domain Bacteria; phylum Planctomycetota; class Planctomycetia; order Pirellulales; family JALHPA01; genus JBBDYH01. The sequence continues at coordinate 237,526 of CAWHJG010000003.1, read as the reverse complement.
TGCGTTGATCCGTCGTGATCGCAATGCTGCGAGGCGCCTGTCCCCTTTTGTGTTCCGCGTCGATGCCCTGAATTCCCGCATCCGTCGAACGTCGCCGTTCATTCGCATCAGATGCGTTCATCACCGCGGACAGACGATCATTCTGTTTCAAGTCCGGTCGATCTTCGTAAGATGGGTCGGTTCCAACTCAATAGCTCGCGTCGCATCACAGAAAGGTCTCTGCAGTGCCCAAAGTCCTTGTGTTGTATCATTCCAACTCCGGCAATACGCGCCAGATGGCTGAGCTCGTTGCCGACGGCGCCATCCAACTAGACGGAGCGGACGTTCGCTTGAGAGATACTTCCTCCGCGGATCACACTGATCTGGATTGGTGCGATGGCATCGCACTGGGCTCACCCACGAATTACGGCAGCGTGTGCTGGCAGATGAAACAATGGTGGGACGAGCAGCCGCTCGAGAACTGGGGAAAGCGTGATGGAAAAATCGGCTGCGTATTCACATCGGCTGGAGCCTGGGGCGGCGGTCAGGAGTGGACCTGCATGACGCTGTTGTCGATCCTCATCAACTACGGATTCCTTGTGTTTGGCCTGACTGACTATACGGGAATTAAGTTTTCGGCGCACTACGGAGCAATCTCCGCGGGTGCTCCGCGAGACGACCACGTCCAGGAGGCCTGCCGCAGACTCGGGCTCCGCCTATCCGAATGGACCGCTTGCATGATCGACGGACGAAGAGAGGCTCATCCGCTAAACCAGGTGTACGACAGATTTAAGGACCTCGGCAAGTAATTCGTAGGTGATGCACGCACGCCGGTAGGGGCATTCGTACACACGCACAGGACGAACCGACCTGGTGCGCCGAATTCTTGCGTCAAATGACACGCCCTCCTGGGGCAGTTCGGCATTGAGGAGTTGGCGGCTTAAAACTGCGCAACAAAATGGAAGCAACACCGCGCTTACTTGAAATCAGGCAGCGGCAAATGATGGAGGCGCAAGAACGAGAGCTTGTCCCAATAACCACGTTGAAACACGATTTTGTCCGCTCGCACTTGAAAGAACCCGCAGCCTCGCAGTCCTTGCGGATCTCTCCATTCGAGTATCGCCCACTCCCCGTCTGCGAGGATCTGCTCCGGGATGCAGACCATTTCGGCCGCAGCAAACTCACGAGCGAACATCGCTCGAATGTCAGCCCGCCCCTCAACGGGTTGCTCGGCGACCTGGTGATTAATTGCATTCTCTGAGTAAAGATCGGCCAAGCGATCGGCGTCGGCCGCATTGAACGCGTCGAGCCACTTTACTACGCATTCCTTGGGAGTCAACGGCTCTCTCCTGCGATTGCGATTCCGTCATGAACAAGCGAGATTATAATCTGACAACTTGTGTCCGACGACTCAGAACAGCCCTGCCTGAGAGGTTTTGTCGCGCGAACTCTAGCCCAAGCTGCACTGTCTACGAGTGATTCAACGTTCGTGGCGGTGCTGATCGTCACTACCATGAAGTCATGTTTGCGACCACCGTTGTAAATGTTGGCTATCGCTCGACCAACTTTTGGGTCATCGGCGCTGAACAAACCCGCATCATGTTCGATTTCGGCTGGCCTGGGATGTTTGGCGCCATGCGGGCAAGCCTCAAGCGGATGGACATTCCGCTGAGTGAGATCAAGTACGGCGTGGCGTCGCACTATCACATCGACCACGCTCGCGGTGCGCAGGATCTCAAGAACTACGGCATGCGCCTGATCGTTACGCCTGAGCAGCTCGACTGGATTCCTGCGATGCAGCGCTGGATCAAGCCCGTCGACGAATACACGCCGATCACGGCGGACGACAATCTCGTGGTGTCCACGGATGACAGCCGGCGGTTGCTTGCCACGCTGGGGATCGCGGGAGTGATCGTGCACACGCCAGGGCACTCCCCCGACTCGGTGTCGCTTGTTCTATACAGCGGCATCGCGTTGACGGGCGACCTTCCCCCTAGGAACGGGTCACCTCGCACGATCTCCGCGACGCGCTAAATGCGGTTTTGGCGGGTCTTCCCGTTTCTCGGCCGCGAAGCAAGGCAGTGGGTTGCGAACTGTCTGCCGCTCTCTCTGAGGCATCTTGGTCGCGGATTATTGCGTCGTTTGTCAAGTTCGGGCGCTGATTGCGGGCATGTAGTGCGTCGACCACAATTGGGCCCATGTCAAATGTCACCCGCATCTTGTCACAAATCGAGTCCGGCGATCCGGACGCTGCAGAGCAATTGCTCCCGCTGGTTTATGAGGAGCTGCGCAAGCTGGCGGCGGCAAAACTGGCTCAGGAGAAGCCCGGCCAAACGCTCCAGGCAACGGCACTAGTGCACGAGGCATATTTACGACTGACTGATGCTGAGCAGTCGCAGCGTTGGAAGAGTAGGAGCCACTTCTTTGGGGCCGCTGCTGTGGCGATGCGCCGTATCCTCGTCGATCAGGCCCGCCGCAAGCAAGCTGACAAGCGCGGAGGCGGTGGTCGAAAAATACCTTTAGATGCCGTCCAAATCGGCCTTTCTTCGCCGGCGGACGAACTCCTCGACATCGATGAAGCTCTGTTACGGCTGGCTGCGGAAGATCCACAGTCGGCGGAGTTGGTTCAGTTGCGGTTTTTCACCGGATTGTCGATCGAAGACGCTGCTGAGATCGTAGGCATTTCTCGATCCACGGCGTATGAACACTGGTCATACGCTCGCGTCCGCCTCAAATCGCTTCTAGATGGCGAGTGACGGGTCGGCATTTTGAGTTTTTGTTGATTTTCTTCCGGACAAATCCTCCGGGAATCCGCACTATAGGATGACGAGCAGGAGCGTCGTTGTAATGGCAGCAAACATGCAAAGAGCCCGTGAATTGTTCCTACATGCCGTGGGTAAACTCCCGCCGGAGGAGTGGGACGGATATATCGCGGCAGCGTGTGGCGAAGATACCGAACTGCAGCACCTGGTGATGCGGCTTCTGAATGACCACCGTCAGGTGGGAAGCTTTTTAGAGTCACCCGCAGTCGTGGTCAACTCAAACCCTACGATCGACCAGCCACTGGAACTCCCCGGAACCCAAATCGGCCCCTACAAGCTGCTGGAACAGATCGGCGAAGGCGGGTTCGGCGTGGTCTACATGGCCGAGCAGCAGCATCCGGTGCGCCGCAAGGTCGCGCTCAAGGTGATCAAGCCGGGAATGGACACGCGGCAGGTGATTTCCCGATTTGAGGCCGAGCGGCAGGCGCTGTCGCTGATGGACCATCCGAACATCGCCAAGGTGCTGGACGCGGGCACGACCGACAGTGGCCGTCCCTATTTCGTGATGGAACTTGTCAAAGGGCAGCCGATCACGACGTACTGCGATGAAAAGCTCCTCACGCCGCGCGAGCGGCTGGAACTATTGCTGCCCGTCTGCCAGGCGATTCAGCATGCCCATCAGAAGGGGATCATCCACCGCGACATCAAGCCCACGAATATTCTCGTCGCCGAATACGACCAGCAGCCGGTCCCCAAGGTGATCGACTTTGGCGTGGCCAAGGCAACAGGCTCGCCACTGACCGAAAAGACCATGTTCACCGGCTTTGGCCAGATCGTGGGGACGATGGAGTACATGAGCCCTGAGCAGGCCAAAGTGAACCAGCTCGACATTGATACGCGCAGCGATATCTACTCGCTGGGCGTGCTCTTGTACGAGTTGCTCACCGGCAGCACGCCGTTCGACAAACAGCGCCTGCGCTCCGCCGCCTGGGACGAGATGCTGCGGATCATCCGCGAGGAAGAGCCGCCGCGGCCGAGCACCAGGCTGAGCAGCAACGAAACATTGCCGTCGGTAGCCGCCAACCGCAGCATGGAACCGGCTCGCCTCAGTCGGACCATACGCGGCGAGCTCGACTGGATTGTGATGAAGTGTCTGGAGAAGGACCGCAGCCGCCGCTACGACACCGCCAACGGCTTCGCCCAGGACTTAGAACGATATCTGGCGGATGAGGCCGTGCAGGCTTGCCCACCGTCGGCGGGATATCGGCTACAAAAATTCGTGCGGCGAAACAAAGGACCAGTACTGGCGGCGTTGTCGGTCTTGCTGGCTCTGGTTGCTGGTGTGATCGGCACTACCTGGGGCCTGATTCGCGCGGAACAACAGCGCCTCGTCGTCGAAGGGCAGCGCAACGAGCTGGTCGAGCGCAACCAGGCGCTTCGATCAGCCCACGAACGTGAACGCCTCCTCAACGAGCGGGCCCGTCAGGCTATCGAGACGGTCACGTCCGAAACGGCCATCGACCAACTCACGCGCCAGAAGCAAGTTACGCCCGGATCAAAAGGAATTCCTCGACAAAATGATCCAGTATTACGCTGACTCTTCGCAGGAAGGGGCCGCCACCGAACAGGAACGGTCGCGGCAGGCGCAGCGCCTACTATCGGATGGGGCGCATGAACCAGATTCTGGGCCGCTTGCAGGACACCGAAAACGGTTATCGCCGGGCGGTGACTCTCGGCCGGCAACTCATCGCCGACTTCCCTGGCAAGCCCGAGTACAGGCAGGAATTGGTAGAGAGCTATAACGGCCTCGGCAGCGTACTCCGCGCCACCGAGCGGCCGAAGGAGGCAGAGTCGGCCTACGGCGAGGCCCTGGCAATCCTGAAGCAACTGGCCGCCGAGTTCCCCACGCGGCACGAGTTCCGCCAGGCGCTGGCCGGGTTCCACAACAATCTGGGCAACCTATTCGGCGAGACCGGGCGGCCGAAGGAAGCGGAGGATGCCCACACCGAGGCCCTGGCGATTCGAAAACAGCTTGCCGCCGACTTTCCCACCGGACGCAATATCCGCCGAGCACTGGCGATGAGCCACAGCAATCTTGGCTGGATATTCCAATCCACCAACCGGATTGAGAAAGCGGAGTTGGCCTACCGCGACGCCGTCGCCCTCCAGAGGGAGCATCTCGCCGAGTACCCCAACCAGCCTGAGTTTCGTCTGGAACTGGCCAAGTACCTCTTCCACCTGGGCAATGTGCTCCGCGACACCGGGCGGTCAAAGGACGGGGAGGCGGCGCGCGCCGAGGCCGTTGTCATCTTCAAACAACTCGTCGCGGATTACCCGAATCGGCCCGAGTTCCGTCAGGAATTGGCCGAACGAGGACTTCAAGAAGTAGGTCACGGAGTCGGAGACGAAGGTGAAGAAGACCCTAGCGGAGCGCTGGGCACTACTGATTTCCCAAAGAAGTAGGAGTCGCTCGTCATGCCTGGATCCGAAGCCGACAGAAAGTCTAACCGAAAACGACCGCTGGTTGTGGTGTTCATCATCCCGCTGTTGATCGGGCTGCTTGGATTCTCCAGGGTGTCCCAGAGCCCGCAATTCGAGTCGTATCGCACCGTGGACGTCATCCAACTGCTTGTCTCTGGCGCGTGCTTCGGCGCCGCGCTGACGGGTTTGATGTTTACGCTTCTGCGGCCGCGCACATGATTCAAGGCGAGTGGAATGCCGCGATTGCCAATCTCAACAATTTGATGGATTGCAGAGCAGAGCAACAAAACGGCCGGTGAGGCCCTAACCGTCAAGTAAGTTCCTCACCGGCCTGGCACCGCTTGTGGCGCTTGGTTTGCGCCGAAGCGATGTCCTTTCATTGTATCGCAGACCTCGCTTCAATTCGAAAGGGTATGCGTATGAGTTGCTTCTTTACAAAGGTTTGGCGCCTGGGCCTGCTGCTTTCGGTGCTGCTGCTGGCCATAACCAGCGCGGCCCGCGCTGATGAAGTGACCGATTGGCACGAGCACATGCTCAGTTGCCCTGCGCACGGCGGCGGTCAATCCAATTGTCAGCACGCGCGATGCGGCGCTTGTTTCGGCAGCGGTATTCGATTCGGTGAATGGAATTGAACGCCGGTACGCGCCGATCCACGTTGCCGCCGACGCGCCGCGGGGAGCTTCGAAACGAGCGGCGGCAGTTCAGGCCGCATACGTGATTTTGCTGGCGAGGTTTCCGGCGCAGTCGGCCGATCTGAACGCCAAGCGCGCCGCATCGCTGGCTGCCATTGGCGATGCAGACGGCAATTCCCTCGAGCGCGGCGTCGAATGGGGGCAGACAGTCGCCGAGGCAATTCTCGAGTGGCGCAGCACCGACGGATTCACACCACCCCCGCCTCCCTTTCTCGGCGGAAACGCACCAGGCCAATGGCGTCCGACTCCGCCAGGGTTTGCTCCTGGCGCGGCGCCACAGTTCGCCACCATGACTCCCTGGGGGATCCTGTCGTCAGATCAGTTTCGTCCCGTGGGACCTCCCGCGTTGGACAGTGCGCAGTACCTCCTTGAATTGGAAGAAGTCAGGCAGATGGGCAGAGCGACTAGCGCGCTGCGCACGGCGGATGAGACAGACGCCTGCCTTTTCTGGGCTTCGACGAGCGGAACGTATTTTTGGAACCTTGCCGCAATGGATTTGAGCGCCGCCGGGGGCTTGACCTTGTCGGAAAATGCGCGGTTGCTGGCGCGGCTGAATCTGGCGATCGCCGATGCGCTTATTGCCTGCTGGGATGCGAAATACACCTTTGAGTTCTGGCGACCGGTTACGGCCATTCGGCTCTTGGATGCCGACCGCGACGGAAACCTTGACGATCCAAATTGGACGCCATTGGTGGTGACACCCGCCTTTCCAGAATACACGTCGGGCCATTCGAGCATCGCCGGCGCGGCTGCCACCGTGCTAGCCGATTACTTCGGCGAGGGCACTCCGTTTGTGCTTGAGTCTCAGCCCGATGCGGATTGGGTTCGGTTTTATCCGAACTTTACCGCGGCGCTCGCCGAAGTCGCTGATGCGCGCGTTTTTGCCGGCATTCACTTCCGGGCCGCGTGCGACGATGGCGTGGCCACAAGTAGCGAGGTTGCGGCTTACGTGCTGGACAATCTAATGGGGCGCCTCCACGGCGATGGCGAATAGCTTGGACTGTGGGTCTACCAGAGAGAACGAACGGAGGCCAAGGATTCTGAGTCCTTGTTCCACAAAGTGCGGCCGGTGAGGGACTAACCGTTTCCTCACTGGCCCGGCACCGCTCGCGGCGCTTGGTCTGCGCCGCGAGCGATGTCCCTCCACTCAAACTCAGATCATCAGGAGATATCGCATGTGGCGAGTCCGGGTTTGTTTCACAGGATCCCGGGCCGCAAAGCGAATCAGCCCGCCAAGTGATGCAGGGGAGACGGCGATCGGGTCCGATTGATCTTCCGGATTCGGCCGATCATGCCGCTTTGGTGAGCTATGGTTGCTTAGCGACAAGCGTGGAAGGCGGCCCCCGGATCTTCTCTCTATGTTTCGCAAGCTCTTCGTTCGGCTGTTCCTCTGCTTTGTTGCCCTGATAGGCATTGTCGTGGTGTCAGTTTGCATCGCAGGATACTTAGCCCTTCAGGAGCCTGCGTTTTACTCTGATCTGCGCGCCCAACAGTTTTCCGAGGGCGACCAGTTGGCCGCGAAGGTGTTTTTCCAACAAATGGAGAAGGATCTCCGGCTATGGAGGGATCGCTCCCTAGCCCGTCAGGGCGAGCGATTGTCAGATTCAACGACGCCAGCGGCAGCGATTCCCGATGCATTCGTGGGTGAGTGCGATCCAACGCAAGACACGCACTCTATCAGCATCACGGAGAGGCAAATCAATGCTCTGTTAGCTTCGGATAAGGCTAGCGTTAGAGGCGAATGGCAAAGCCCTCGAATTCGAATCCGACAAGACCACGTCGACTTTGCATTCGAGTTCGCAACCTCGAAGGCACACTGCGTTTTTTCTGCGGAGCTGAAACCGACATTGAGTTCGGAGGGTCGTTTGCATCTTGATCTCGTGGCGGTTCGCATCGGGAAACTTCCGCTTCCGCTGAGGACAATAATGCGCTGGGTGCCTCGTGACGTTCATTACTCAGGAAGCGATATGGAAGTGGACCTGACTGCTGCGACACCCCACATCTGCTTAAATCTTTCTGACAATAATCCAGAGTCTCCTTCGGTCAAATCCATCAAGTGCATGGAGAGCGAAGTTACTATTGAGTTCCTCGTCCCCAAGTGAATCGTCAGCAAAACGAACGCGCTACAATACCGCTTGATTTCCGCCTAGAACTAGCAAGCGTCGAGAGGCGCTTCTGCGGCAAAGGTCGCGCTCATTGACCAATGTCCGACCGTCATTGCGCACGGGTTCAAGCGTAATATCACGCCTTCCTTCGTGATAGCAACCGAATCTCAAGGTGCTCATTTCAGCCGCCGGGCTGGCACGCCCTCGTGCGTGATGCGGATCGGTTTTATGAAGCCGTCCTCGTCGAATTCCATCCGGTCGATGCAAGTCACGCGCGAGTTGCCGTCCCGTTCGCCAAGCGGGCGGCGGTGATAGACGATGTAGTATTCTTCGCTACCCGGCACGTGGATCACCGAATGGTGGCCGGCGCCCGTTGCCACCTTGGGGTCCTGCTTCAGCACCTTGGCGATCCGCTTGAATGGACCAAATGGCGAGTCGGCGATCGCGTAGGCCACGTTGTAAATCGGGCCGGTCCAGCCCCCTTCCGACCACATAAAGTAGTACTTACCGCCGCGAATGAACATGAACGGTCCCTCGACATATCCCGCCGGTGTGATTTCCTTGAACGTGCTGCCCTCGTCGAAGGGCACAAAACCCGTGAAGTCGTCATTCAGCCGCCCGATATTGCAGTGCCGCCAGCCGCCGTAGATCAGGTAGTGCGTGCCGTCGGCGTCCTTGAACGCGAACTGATCGATTGGCTGCGCGCCGTTGTGAAACTTCCCGATGAGCGGTTTGCCGAGGTAGTCCTTGAACGGACCGGAAGGCTTATCGGCGATCGCCACGCCGATGCCGCCGGTGGCCTGGTCGTTCTGAATGTCGTTGGCGCCGAAGAAGAAGTAGTACTTACCGTCCTTTTCGATGACCGACGGCGCCCACATCGCCCGTCTGGCCCACTTCACCTCGTCGGTGCTGAGGATCCGCGAGTGCTTTTGCCAAGTTACTAGGTCCTTCGAGGAGAAGCAGTCGAAGAACACCTGCTTGTCATAAGGCGCCGAGTAGGTCGGATAGATCCAGTAGGTGTCGCCGAAGATGACGCCCTCGGGATCGGGGTACCAGCCCTCGAAGACCGGATTGCCGGACATCCTTTTTTCTTCCTCTGCCACGAGCGGCGCGGCGACGAGAAGCAAAGCGAAAAGTATCAGTGACACGGCGGTATGGGAACGGAGGCTCGTCATCTCGGGCATTCGGTAGAGAGATATGTTGCGGGAAGATGGAAACCGCGGTTCGGTTGAACTCATGATATCCCGGTCTGGCTGATCTGGGCGAGTACCCGAGTGAGCAGGGGGAGGATGGCGGCCGCGACTTGCGTGCGTCCAAAACCGAATAAGCATTGCTCTGCAAAAACTTCGCACTTTACACTTTGCCGATTCGGCCGGCTCTCGAATCAACTCAGCGAAAACAGCGCCGTGGCAATCCATCTGCGCGCTTGGATGCTCGGTGACAGGATAGATCATGCCTCAACCGACAGCGGCGCCTCGATGGTAAATCTTTGCTGAAAGCGGCGGCACAGCGTTTGCGACTATGCAACCAGAAATTCACATTTTGGAGGCCAAAAACATGTTGCCATCTACCAGGAACCGAGTTCGCCACAATACTGCTCATGAAGTGAACAAGCAAATTGACATGCAAACAGAGCGAAACGTCGCACGCTATGCCCACTCCCGTTCGTATAAGATAGATCGCCGATTGGCGGAACTGGATCGCGAGTGGGACGTGGAGCGTTACCTAGAGACGATGGCTCCTTCAATAACGCTGCTTGGCACCTTCCTGGGACTGACCAAGGCCCGCAAGTGGTTTGCAATCCCCATCATCGTTCAAGGATTCTTCTTGCAACATGCTCTGCAAGGATGGTGTCCGCCACTGATACTATTGCGTCGTCTGGGAATTCGGACTGCCGACGAAATCAATCAAGAGCGGTACGCACTTAAAGCACTACGAGGTGACTTTGAAAATGTAGACGCTAAGAACGTAATGGCATTAGTAGACGGATAGCGGGTATATTCCGCAGGCGGAAAAGTTCCACTTTTCTGTGCCTCATGGGATCGCACTCGCTCGCATATCCCCTCGCGATATACTTTCAACGACGCGCGACAGTTCCGTAAATTCATGGACCGTGTCATGTGCTAAGATTGGACCACGCCAAAGCGATCGCAGCGGCTGTGACTGCTCCCAACAGACTTCGTAGTGAAAATCGCATGTGTCTTCCACGAACAGGCATTCGTCCGTCGAGGTGCGGTAAAGCTCAACGCATTTTCGCGGCCGCGCATGGCGTCGTCGATCATCAGTGTCAGCGGAACGGCGCTTTCGAGGGTTCGCCGATCCTCGAAGACGGTGATCTGCTGATCGTCGGCCCTTCGGCATCAAGCGGATAATCGGTGGCCAGGCTTAGAGCCTACGGACAAAACTCTGAAACGTAAATTCGATGACAGATGACGGCAGCTGCTAGATGTAGAAACGCTTGATGAACATCAGCTCGTTTATCCCAGCGAATTCGGAGACGACGGAACTGGTGAAGCCAGGCGATGGTTCGTTCGACCGGCCATCGCGTTTTGCCAAGTCCGCGACTGGAGTCGCCGCGATGTGGAATGATCGGATGAATCCCCAGCCACCTGAGCAGAGCACGAAAATCCTTGGCGTCGTAGGCCTTATCAGCCACGAGCGAGTCCGGGCGCGTGCGCGGTCGACCGGGCTTTCCCTTCACCGGCGGAACGTCGACGACGGTGGGCAGCGCGGACATGACGTCGTGGGTGTTGGCGGCAGAGATAGTGACCGCCAAGGGTACGCCTACCGCGTCGGTCAGCAGGTGATGCTTACTTCCCGATCGGCCCCGGTCCGTCGGGTTGGGACCGCATTTTCGCCGCCTAGCGGGGCCTTGACCAAGCTGCTGTCCAGCAGCGAACGCGACCAATCGATCAGGTCGGCTCCGTTGAGCTGCGCCAGCAGGTACGCATGGACCTTGCGCCACACGCCCTGCTCGTTCCACTCGACCAATCGTCGCGACGCCGTCTTGCCGGAGCAGCCCAGTTCCTGTGGCGAATCCTCCCAAGAAATGCCTGTCTTGAGCACAAACAGGATGACCCGCAGCGCGGCCCGGTTGTCGACCGTCGGGCGTCCGCCCAACGGCGACGGCTCGTATTCGGGAAACAGGTGTTCGATCGATTCCCACAACTCGTCCGGAAGCAATTTGCCGGCCATGGCGATTTCTCCTGGGACCAACCATGAATGCCCAACTCAAAGCCAGCATCTTGGTTCACCCTTGAACAATCTCAAATAGCGGTTTTGTCCGAAAACTCTTAATCGCACCGGGCAATAGCAACCGCGTAACAAATTAGAATCGCTGAGACTCGCCCAACTCGGTTCGCTGCTGCCAACTCGTTAACGCGTGAGACAAGCCAGAGATCGAGTGTTCTCTCACCTGGCCGAGGGCAATCCGACTGCTCGGATGTCAGGGGCTAGCGCTTTCCATGCGGTCTCCCAGAACTCATCGATGCGCCGTTCTGTGGTATCCCTGGGTCGTACCGAGAAGTCATCGGTTTTTTGGGTATCGTTTTCGGGTCTCTCATACCCCTCAGACGCTTCAAACTAACAACGCATCCACCGCCGTGACTCCAAGCATCACGGCGCCGACCATGAATTTACCGACCGTTCCCCAGAGGCGGCCGAGGAAGGCGCCCTTTGCCACCTCGACGCTGTGGCCATGGGGGCGCACAGCCCAAGTTTCGCCAAGATACGCGCCGACAAAGGCGCCGGCCGCGCCGCCCAGTAATGCGGCGATGGGCGAGCCGACCAGAGCGATCGGCAAACCGACGATGGCGCCGCCGATACTGCCAACGAATGCGCCAATGAGCGAGAGCCAGATCGATCGCCGGCTGGCGCCGCGCTTGGCGGCCCCAGCGGCGCCGGCGACGAACTCGATAATTTCGCCCACGATCGCAAGCACCAGCAGGATCCACACTGTGTTCCACGTGACGCCGCGTGAACTGTCGTGCGGGATGAGCCACGCGAAAAAGGCCGTGAGCCCCAGCAGTACCCAGTTGCCGGGGAGGCTGAACAGGTTTGTCAGCCAGCAGACGAAACCCGCGGCGACAAGTCCGATTGCAAGTGAGTAATAGAGCCAGGAGTTCATACGTTGCCCTGACAGGCGAATTGGTCCCGGTAGCCGCTAAGCCGCAAGTGGCGTACTTCTGCACTTGTTGGACCTTTTAATAATAGAATCAGTCGCACCTTTGCGGCGATACGTGCTTGTCGTCAGCGCCAACTTGAAGGCGACTACCGCCACCTGACGAAATTGACATGCATGACCTCCCCCTGATCACGACGATCGCAGTCGCCTTCACTGCCGCGTGGCTGCTTGGTTTGCTAACGCAGCGGCTCGGTCTATCACCAATTGTCGGTTACCTGCTGGCCGGGGTGTTGATCGGACCCCATACGCCTGGATTTGTGGGGGACATACACATCGCGCAACAGCTTGCGGAGGTGGGCGTCATCCTTCTGATGTTTGGCGTCGGTCTCCACTTTCACTTGAAGGATCTGCTAGCTGTAAAAGGCATAGCCATACCCGGCGCCATTGGTCAAAGCCTGGCTGCAACGTTTTTTGGGATCGCTGTGTTCACGGGATTTGGCCTCTCGCTCACATCGAGTGCGGTTATTGGTATGGCAATGGCCGTAGCGAGCACAGTGGTGCTAATGCGGGTATTGATGGACGCGGACGTGCTCAACTCGCCACAAGGCCACGTCGCCGTAGGCTGGCTTCTAGTCGAGGATATCTTCACAGTCGTCGTGCTCGTTCTCATACCCGTGCTCGGGGGTGACGACGCACCGCACTCCGGGAGCGGTGCAGGTCTGGGGCTCGGGGCTGCATTGGGGATTGCTCTCTTGAAGTTAGGTGTGCTGGTCGCGATCGTGATGGTGGTCGGCTCACGAGTGATTCCGTGGGTGCTCGTGCAGGTCGCTCGGCTTCGTTCACGCGAGTTGTTTACCCTGACTGTGTTGGTTTTCTCAATTGCCATGGCGGCCGCCTCCTTTGCGGTCTTTGGCGCATCCATGGCGCTGGGGGCATTCCTGGCAGGCATGGTCGTGGCTCAATCGCCGGCGAGTCATCAGGCCGCAGCCGACGCTTTGCCAATGCGAGATGCCTTCGCAGTGCTGTTCTTCGTGTCGGTCGGAATGTTGTTCGACCCGGCTTTTGTTCTCCAGGAGCCGTTGATGATTCTGGCTGCGCTCGGCATTATCCTCCTCGTCAAGCCGATCACGGCACTCATCATTGTTGGCCTTCTGGGTCATTCCGTTCGCACCGCTTTGACAGTTGCCTTGGGGTTGGCACAGATCGGGGAATTCTCCTTCATACTGTCAGACCTAGCTCGGAAGCACAGTTTGATGCCCGATTCTGGGCACAACGTACTGGTTGCTGCCGCGATTATTTCAATCACGCTCAACCCGATCCTCTTCCGTTCATTGCTCCCGCTTGAAGCGTGGCTCCGCAGGCATCCAGCGCTATGGTCTCTACTAAATGCTCGTGCCGAGCGACGCGCATTGAATGTCAATCGGGCTACAGAGGACAAAATCGGTCAGCGACCATTGACCGGCGAGCGTCTGGCAATTGTGGTTGGATTCGGGCCGGTGGGTCGGTCCGTACAGCGGTTATTGAGCGATGCCGGCCTTTCGACCGTCGTTATCGATTTCAACATGGATACCGTCGCCGAATTGGTGTCCCAGGGCCAAAATGCAATCTTCGGCGATGCTTCGCACGAAGCCATTCTGGAACAGGCGGGCATGAAGCACGCTTCACACTTGGTGTTGACCTTACCGCAATCATCGGCCCGGATCGCCGTAGTCACGGCCGCCAGGAATATCAATCCCGATGCTCGTATCCTGGTGAGGGCGCACTACCTACGAGAGCGGGATGATCTTGAAAAGGCGGGCGCAACCGCCGCAGTATTTGAGGAGGGCGAGGTCGCCGTGGCATTGGCACGCCTGGTCTTAGCCAACACCGGGACGAACCGGGATGTAATGGAGCGAAAGATCCGCGATCTTCGACTCCAGCTAATTCTCGATAATGTGTCGAACATCCGCTCCCAACGAATACGCAGCATCATGGTGCCTTGGACTCGCGTCCGAAGGCTATCAGCGTCATCCAAGCGGCCGGAGGTTCTAGGACAAATTGCGGAGGAGCGCTATTCGCGCTGGCCAGTGACCGACGCACAAACCGGCAGAGCAATGGGCTATCTACTTGCCAAAGACTTGATCGCGGAAGCGTCGTCCGATGGGGAGTGGACTCACCTAGTCCGTCCGATTCGTGCCTTGCGATCGGACGACGACATTGAGTCCACGCTTCTAGAGATGCAACGGGAGGGGGCGACAATGTGCGTTGTAGAGGATTCCGGCGGCTCCGGTCGGCTTAATTACTCTTGAGGACATTCTGGAGCAGGTGGTCGGCCGGATTGAAGATGAATATCCACGCGCGGGAGCAGTTTCGTTGCGCGATGCCCTCATGGCCGGTGGCGTGATACTGGATCTCCGCGGGCGCACAAGAGAGGCAGTTATTACGGAGATGGCCGCTGCTATCCCTCGTGCTCTGGTTCCACCAGAGGTAAACGTTGCCCAAATTGCGATTTCACGTGAGCAGGAACTATCCACCGACCTTGGCGTTGGAGTAGCCATCCCTCATGCCCGCTGCCCGAACCTTGCAACTGCATTAGTGGTATGCGGTCGATCTTCAGACGGGATGGTCTTTTCACCTCAATCGCTGGAGGTGGTTTGGCTTGTGTTTCTGCTGGTCACTCCTGTCGATCAACCCGACCTTCAGCTCTCGCTGTTAGCGCAACTGGCCCGCCTCGCCGGAAATGATTCAGCGCGCGAGCGACTCCGGGAAGCAGCGTCGGTTACAGAAGTCATCGACATAGTTTCCGAATGTCTCCGCTAGATTGGCAAAGTCACACATTTCGTGCTGCGGGTCCGGCTCTTCCCCCACACGCCGCCACACGTGGCAACCTGTGGCATATTCCGTCAATTGGCGACGTCTAGCGTGACATACACGCGACCGGCGCCGGGCCGGCTCGGGGCGGCGGCCGACGATTCGGTGCATGGTGATGACGCCCGCGAGTGTCAGCAGCAGCCATGTTGACGTGCGCGAATGTTTTGCGGCCAGGCTATGCCTGTGCTCATCTACAACTCGCCTCACGACGAAAACGAAAAAGCCCTGCTCCAAAGGGGACAGGGCAATTTATGGACATGCCTTCGCCGTTGGCGGGTATTTACCGCCAACACACTTCCGCCTTAGTTGACGACAATCCGCGCAACATGTCGCCTAGTCGTACAAAGCCGGTGCGTTCGAGGCCCGCTGAATCGGCAACCGTGAACTTAAACACGGGTTGTGCCTTACTCGGCGTGAACCGAAATGGGGTGGCTTCCACGATGGGCTGCGAGAATTTCAGAACACGGAAGCCGTTGGTGGAGGCCCATCGGAACAAGGCCTCCCTGCGACGAATACGATCCATCGCGTAAAAGCTGGTCGCGAGGGCGACGGCGAGTGCCGTTGCGAGACCTACCATCAAATTCGTAAACATCGCTTATCTCCGGTCGGTGGACCGCGTGTTGGATCGCAATCATTGTATACGCTGCGGTCAGGTCGAGTCGGATTATCTGCGAATCTACGCCGGCCCCCTTTCTTGCCAAGCTGGCCGCCATCGCCCGCACGGCGCTGAGGCGAGGTACGCGCACGTCCGCGAACGTGTAGCTGTCCTTGTGACCGCGAATGACAGATGCGTGGACGAAGTAGTCGCTCGACAACGGGTGTCAGTTACGCCGCGCGCTAACTCGAGTCCCCGAAGCCTCCACGAGCAGCACCAGTTCGCCGGGCACATGGTTCGCCTCGTCGGTTCGGTCCACGATCACGCGGGCAGCGGTTGGCAGATTCATTCCCGCAGAGTAGCGACTAGCCGCGCCGTCGCAAGCGAGATACAAGATACTGGCAGGGAATTGCCGCGGGCGCATTCGCCGATTGCCAGTGAACCGAGGCGGCATTCGGCACCGGGGATGTCGAACGATTACGCGTTTTAATTCGAGCGACGAATCGCCTCGTTCTCTGCTCCCTCTAGGAGATGGTCGTGAACAGTAGCCCAAATCCCAGACAGCTTCTTCGGAGAACATTGGTCGCCTTGATCCTTTGCGCGGTCATAGTAGCTCTTTGTTACTTTTTCATCGATCGCCCGATTGCTTTCTACGTTCATAACCGGTGGGGTGACGACTCGGTCCTAAAGTGGCTAACTTATCCGCCGCCCATTCTGCAGGCATGGACACCGGTGGCCCTTGTAGCGCTTATGGTCCGAAGGGTCTATGGTTCATTTCGTCGATGGGAGTTGGCAATTCTGGCGGCCTGCCTGAGCTTAGTCATGGCGGATCAATTCCGGGAAACTCTGGCTTATGTCTTCGGGCGCTACTGGCCGGAGACCTGGATCGACGACAACCCATCGTTGATTCAGGATGGCGCCTATGGCTTTCATCTGTTTCATGGCGGTAGCGCTTACGGAAGTTTTCCGTCGGGTCACACGGCGCGGGCGCTGGCTATCGCCGCAATTATCTGGATCGCCTACCCGCGATGGCGGTGGGCTTGTGGGCTGGCGTCCTTGGCCGTGGCCGTAGGTCTCGTCGGGATGAACTATCACTTCGTGGGAGATGTGATCGCGGGTGGGTTTGTCGGTGGTATCGTAGGGACATACATAGCTCATTACAGCGGCCTTGGCGAAGACTTCCCCGTCCAGGATGCCAGTCAGAATAAACTCTGATCTCGTGTTGTCGCTTCGACATCCTACGATTGAAGACGCAAAGAACTTTGCGCCAGTCGGACCAGGATTGCATGCCGAGGCCGTGGTCGATACGCCGGACGTTGGAGCCGAGAGGGCGGGAGAAGGACACTCACTCGCGGTCGCTGTGCCGGAGATTCGACCACCAAGTCATCAACCCCAGCAATCCGACTGCGCCTCCGACTAACATCACGAATACCTGCGTGTCGTAATGGGAGATCAGGCCAGCTATCGCAAAACAAAGGACTCCTGAGGCCGCGACAATTGCTGAACTGATGCTTTTCATTTGCGCATGCGAGCAGAATAAGAGCCTACGGACAAAACTCTGAAACGTAAATTCGATGACAGATGACGGCAGCTGCTAGATGTAGAAACGCTTGATGAACATCAGCTCGTTTATCCCAGCGAATTCGGAGACGACGGAACTGGTGAAGCCAGGCGATGGTTCGTTCGACCGGCCATCGCGTTTTGCCAAGTCCGCGACTGGAGTCGCCGCGATGTGGAATGATCGGATGAATCCCCAGCCACCTGAGCAGAGCGCGAAAATCCTTGGCGTCGTAGGCCTTATCAGCCACGAGCGAGTCCGGGCGCGTGCGCGGTCGACCGGGCTTTCCCTTCACCGGCGGAACGTCGACGACGGTGGGCAGCGCGGACATGACGTCGTGGGTGTTGGCGGCAGAGATAGTGACCGCCAAGGGTACGCCTACCGCGTCGGTCAGCAGGTGATGCTTACTTCCCGATCGGCCCCGGTCCGTCGGGTTGGGACCGCATTTTCGCCGCCTAGCGGGGCCTTGACCAAGCTGCTGTCCAGCAGCGAACGCGACCAATCGATCAGGTCGGCTCCGTTGAGCTGCGCCAGCAGGTACGCATGGACCTTGCGCCACACGCCCTGCTCGTTCCACTCGACCAATCGTCGCGACGCCGTCTTGCCGGAGCAGCCCAGTTCCTGTGGCGAATCCTCCCAAGAAATGCCTGTCTTGAGCACAAACAGGATGACCCGCAGCGCGGCCCGGTTGTCGACCGTCGGGCGTCCGCCCAACGGCGACGGCTCGTATTCGGGAAACAGGTGTTCGATCGATTCCCACAACTCGTCCGGAAGCAATTTGCCGGCCATGGCGATTTCTCCTGGGACCAACCATGAATGCCCAACTCAAAGCCAGCATCTTGGTTCACCCTTGAACAATCTCAAATAGCGGTTTTGTCCGAAAACTCTAAGAAAACCCCCGCCGTCCGAGTCGGCAGACACTGACGACGGGGTGCAGTGCCTTACCGGGAGGAGAGGCACCGGCCGACAGTTTGAGTTTAGCGGATCGGTTCGGTTGACACGCTAGTGGCGAGGGCGTGGTCAGCAAAAGAAAACCCCGCCGTCAGACTCTCGCGCGCCCTCGATTCCAGTCCGCGACGGTCCAACACCCGTAACGGATCAATTTCTCGTCTTGCAGCAGGTCCGTCATCTCTTGCAGTCTGACCGGCTTAAGCAGGTAGCCGTCGATTGTCGTGCCGGAAGGACTGGCCCTACCGCGCAGACAGCGTGAGTGTGATTGGACTCGAGCGTATTGCAAAAACAAAAGCCCCGCTCGCGGCAGTGCAGCTGCGAGCAGCCACTCCCAAAGGGAGACGAACTTGTCGAGCACGGAAAACCACTTTGCTTCTTTTAGACCCTTGCCAGTTCGCCTTACGCGGGATAGCCTGCGGCGCAAGTTGGCGGTGTCCAACCAACGCACTCGTTTCTGTTAAGGAGGGTCTAATGAGTACCATTCTTCGTTGCACCATGGCCTCGGCGGCGATGTTCGCCGTCTCGCTCTTCTCGGCCGCTCGGGCCGACATCATCTTCAACAACTTCGGGGCCGGCGACACGTTTGGCAACAGTGGTCTGCTTCTCCAGGGGCCGGCGGTCGGCACGATTGGCGACGTCAATCAGGCAGCGGCGTTCACCGTCGGCGCTACGGACGTAATTCTTACCAGCGTTCAGTTGGGTATCAACACCGGCGGGACCGGGCCCGGCACCGGTCCGATCGATGTACTGCTGGCGGCCAACGCGGCAGGTTTGCCTGGCGCCACGCTGCAAAGCTCGCTGGTGAACGTAAACGTATCCGGCAAGCAAGTGATCTCCGCTGGGTATAACGGAACGTTGCAGCTCAGCGCCAACACAACCTACTGGGTAGTGGCCGACACCGAAGGCACGTTCGACGGCGGTTGGAATTTCAACACGACCGGCGACACGGGTCTGACCGCGGGACAGACCGAAGGTAATCCCTGGAGCCTGCACGCGCGGATCAGCGCTTTGCCTTTCGCGTCCAGGGCCGGTTGGTGCCCGAGCCCACGTCGACGGTGCTATGCGCATGCGGCATGATCGCCGCAGGTGTGTTTATGCGGGGACGGCGGGCGCGGTCCCGCGAAACCGTAGTTTCGGCGTCCCGTCCATGCGGGTAGTGTCGGCGGCTCCGAGCGCGACCGCAAGGAATTTTGCACAGGATCACGCCTGTCGCCACGCTGGGGCGTCGGCCGATACACGGGATCTCAGCGCAATGCAAAAAGAAAAACCGCCGCGCATTCGGGCAGAAGCACGGCGGCCCATTGTGCCCCCCGAATGGAGCACACCAAAAGAATAGGTCACGCGATGTCGTCCAGAATGGACTGGTCACCGGTCAGCCGTGCAACAACTTGAAGTGCCCCAATGCGGACTTGCTCCACGTCGAAGTCTGTCCAGCAAGCCAGATGCAGCTTGACGGCATACGCCTTAATTCGAGTTTTGTGGTTGTTTCCGTGTTTTAGGCACTCATCGGCGCAGGCTTGAATCGCATCGCTTATCTCAACTTCGCTTCGTGTGGTGAAGCCCCGTGGAAATGGTCCGCGGTCTGGCATCGTGGTTAGGGTGGCCCAAAGCATCGAATGACGGCAAATGCCTTGAATTGCTCCAAAGCACTTGGTGTGGAAACACTAGATTACCGGCGTCAATCCACCAACGCCAAGCCCGTTCCCGTCAGCCGCGGCGACCCGCTTGCGGCGTCTGCGGCTCATGCTGTCACCACATCGCGGCGTCGGTCGAGTCGCAAGACGTTGGAGCCGAGAGAGGGCGAGAGAATACAAACGGGCACTGTGGGAGCTGTCAAGTCAGTGTTTTTGACGGTGATGCGCATCAACGAAGCCTTGAATGTACCGCACACAGTCGGGAGCGGTCGGATGAGTTTGAACGCCTTCGTCGCCTTCTTGCAGACAGGTTTCGCAATGCCACCGTCCGTACAATCCGGCTTGAACACGATAGACGGAGATTTGATAACTGACACCATCGCGATTGACTTGCTCAGTGTGTACTAGCTGACCAAAAGACTTCATTCGACAAGATGATCTTTTTGGATTTGCCAGCGGTCGGTGCAGAACACCATCGCGAATCGAGGCAGGAGAAGGGCTGTGGAAAAGAAAGCCGCCATGGGCGCTGATGCCCGTGCGCCATGTCGGGCACCATACAAGTATAGGTCACAATCGGATGCAGCGAACCACGAAGGCGGCGCTTGGCTGACGAGTTGAGGGAGAACAACGCGAGCCGCCTGACGTGAGAAGAAGGCGGCCCGCGATTGTCTAGATCGTTGTCTGGCGCACGGTCGAGCGTGGTGGGAGTGCTGACTTGCCACCGAAGCAGTCCGGACGCGCCATGGCGATAGATTATCACTGTTTGGTTGACTTGCAAGCGGCGGAGACAGCGCAATAAAAACCCCGCTCGCTTCGAGTTGTGCGATCTCTTCTGGAGTGGCGTTAATCTTCTCCTGTTCTTTGTGGCGATCGAAGAGCGGGCCGATGATGTAGTATTGCAAGTAAAGTAACTCATCCTTGTCACTTGTTGCGGAGTTCAGCCCCGGTTGATCGGGATAGATGTATTGATCCAGGACACGCGCGACCGGCTTGCCCTTCTTCGGGTCCGGCGGCGGGACTTTGCTGGAGTCGAAGCCCAGGTCGGTCTTCGGCGGCGGAACGCTGTCCTGGGCCGACGCTATGTCAGCGGCGAATGTTGCTTGGAAGAGCACAATGGCAATAAGGATCGTTCGCACGGTTCGCCTCGGTTTGCAACGTGCGCCAACTGCCTCCACTCAATGTACCCATAAACGCGCAACAAGGTTTTGCCATCGTGGAGCTGCGATGGAAGGGCAGGCGGAACTGCGCGTAAAGTTGTGAACTGCTTCCCTTTAAACTAGCAGAGACAGACAGGTCACCCCGCCTTCCGCCTTGGCGAATTCCGACACATCTACCACTTGGACCGAAATGCCGAGTTTTCGGACAAGATCCACCGTACGACTATTGGCGGTCGCCATAATCATGCCCGAATGTAAGCCTATGCCGTTGGCGCCCCAGGGTTCCGTTTCAGGAATGCAGATGCGACTGAATTCTTGGAGCGGCGCTTCGTCGATCCATTGTGGATTGAGCAATAGCCGGCCGTCCGGTAGAGCTGAACACGCTGTTTTCAGATGCAGGCAGCCGTCCACGGGTACGCAGATTACTCGATAGCCGTAGCGATCTGCGATTCTAGAAAGACTGGCGATTCCCTCCGAATTGGTTCGCATTGAGTGGCCTACCAATAGAGTACGGCCAACGCGGAGAACGTCGCCCCCTTCAAGTGTTGCTGGATGGCGAATGGGTTCGATCTCTCGAAATTCACGCAGCACCGACTCAATGGCAGCCGACTCGGGTCGCCTCGACACGGCGCCCATTGATGCCAGTATGGCCACCTCATCGAGCACGACGGCTGTATCCTCAATGAAGGTGCAGTCTGGCATTTGCGACTGTAAGTGAAGTATTCGCACGTCGAGGCCGGCGCCCGAAGAACATCACAGTACGCGGCGTGTTGCCTTTTCGATTCGGCGTAGTTGATCTGGAGTCGCGGTACGAACGTTCGCTCGCAGGCTTGCATGCTGGGCGAAGGACTGTGTGTCAGAGCCAACTTGAAGCTCATGGCTGCGGCTCGCTGAGGCGCAGTCTACGCTTTAACTCAGACTGCGCCGCCGGAGACACGTCGAAGAGGTTTTCAGGGTATCGGCGATACCGCAAAATCTCATCATAGATGAACCACTCGTGGTAGTAGGTAGCGCTCATACCGGCAATGAATTGCAGTCTTAGATTGCGGTCGCGATTAATCTCGGCGTCTATTAGCCAGGGTTTGAGATCCCCGGCGGCACCGGCGTACGTCGCCAAAAGATCGCTCGACGAGTGGAATCCCACCTCTGCCAGAGATAGCGCGACAAGTGCATGGTCATCGCGCTTCAGCCGATTCGAAAACGCTTCAATGTTGATCTTGAGCGGTCCGACCTGGCCGAGCACGACCAGGTCGTATCCTTGGCCGTCCTGATCGTTGCTCCATATCGTGCTGTCGGGGAACACTTCTGAAAAAGTAGCCAACTCGCTTTTGACCGTCGCTGCGTTACTTTCGTAGAGCGGTATCCATTGCGTGATGACGCCACCTGGCTTCAGACGTTGTTTGCAAAGCTCGAAGTATTCCTGTGTATAAAGTGTGGCAGCGCCTTTGACCCAAGGATGAATCGGATCGGATGTGACGACGTCGAACTTCTCTTGGGTCGTCAGTACGAAGTGGCGAGCATCGTCGTAAACGACCTCAACTCGAGGGTCCGTGACAACGTTGTAGTTCTCATCACTAAAGTATTGGGCAACGACCTGCGGGATCAGTGGTTCAATTTCGCAGATGACGACTCGCTCAACGTCGGGATGCAGCAAAAACGAGCCAGCCGTTACACCTGCGCCGCAGCCAACGACAAGAACTGAGCGAGGTTGCGGGTGCATCAGGGCCGGAATATGCCCAAGAAGTCGTTGCAATCGCATGTCCTGTGTCGAGCTCGAAGCCTCGATCTTGCCGCTGACATGAAAGCTACGGACCTGGTCTGGACCGATCGACACAGCCACCGATGCGTTCACGCCTTCTCCCTGGTAAAGAATTTTGTCCAAGTTGACGCGCTGGGGCAGGTAACGACCATTCGCGATGAGTTCGCCAGGGACGGGAGGGAGCGTCCAGGCTAACCAACTGGCAACGGCAATGGCACCTCCTAGCAAAACAGTGCGCAAGCCACGGCGGGCAATCGCATAACGTAGCGCCGGATCTCGCACTAATTGCTTGGAAAAGAGAATCGGCACAAGCGCGAGAAGCGCCGAGCAGACGGCCAGCGCTATCAGTATTTGCTGCGCTCGTTGAGTGCCAACCCAGGCCACGACAATCATGCTGAAACTTAGGGACCCAATGATCGCACCAAGCGCATTCGCGGCATAAAGCCGGCCAACCAATTTTCCTGGGTCGTCGCCGCGGGTGCTGATTGTCGCTAAGGCCAATGGGAAGCTCGCGCCCACAAGACTGCCGCCGGTAGAACTGCCCATAGGCAACGAACCAGATCGAGTTGAAATCCATGCCATGGGCTGTGCAACAGAGATGGATCGATTGGCCAATAGGGCAGCGAGGTAGCCAACTGGTGAGTTGCCCACGCAATCGCCGCGGCCAGCAACAACTGGCACACGCCCAAGGCCAGACGCGGGTTGCTTCGTCTGGAGATTACAGCGCCAACGGTGCTCCCGATGCCAAGTCCGGTAAGAAAAACGGCCAAAATAATGGCGAAGGTATAGACCGTTCCACCAATGATGAGCGAAAGCAACCGCGTCCAGATTACTTCAGCGCCAGCGCGCCAAGGCCAGAGAGCCCGATTGCCAAGTAGATGCTCCAAGCATGCGTCACAATTTGCGTGGGCCGACCTGACGGTTCACCGCGCGATACAACGTGCGGCGATTGTTTCGCTAACCGAAGGCTCAGGATTGCGACCGACAGATTGATCGCTACCGCAGTGTAACTGGCGACTGCGACGTCGTGTACTCGGAGAAGATAGAATCCGGCCAAAAGACAGCCGATCACGGCGCCGGCGATATTGCCGCCATAAAAAATCCCTAACCACGACACTCCACGTGGTGTCATTTCGACCCATCGAGCAACGGCCGGCAGTGTTGCCCCCATCAGAATCGTTGGTGGAAGCAGGCACACGGCCGCCGTTAAACCGCGCAGAAGAATACCGCGAATTCCCTGTGCTGCGGTCACTGCATAGAAGTCGTTGAGGTAGGGCAAACCCCAGAGTACGAGAATGCCAAAAACGCCGATTCCAAGTTCCAGGCAAGCATAAACGCGCAAAGGGTGGTGGTGCGGTCCGATTAGGTGCGGAAGTGCCAAACTACCAACGCACATTCCGCCCATAAACGTGCCCAACAGCACGCCCAGTGACACCGCCGACGAACCCACGATCAACTGCAATAGTTGCAGCCAGACAATTTCATAGATCAAGGCCGCACAGCCACTGCCAACAAAGAGGGCCAATACAAGTGGCATCTGACTGTTTGGCGCAACATGCAGCGGCGAATGCCTGCTTCGGTCGGTCATTTCTGAAGGTTATTTGCTCGCTTCGCGAGAATGAGGCGCGACTCTGAGTAACGTGGTAGTTGCCTTGAGCGCACGCGGACGGTAGCGCTATTCAGTATTATCCCTGGACTCGTTGACCAAGCCGCAGTGCGTCGCCGAAGCGAGATTATCACGTGCAATCTTCGGTTGCAGCGGCCATGCGAAGCGTCGCAATAAAGTGACGTTCGTCGCATAGCCGCGACCATCGACAATAACATCCTTGCGCCATCATAGGCGGTCCAGAAGCTTGCGGAGTTGCCGAGCATTTTTTACCGCGAACATATCCCGGTCATTGTTGAAATAGGCCCATACGGTTTTCGCATCGCTGTTCCGAATGCGGTTTTCCCAAACCTTAAGCTCTTCCTTGGTGTAGTCGTGGCGGTACCAGCGCTTTGTTCCATGAAAGCGGATGTAAATGTCATCAGCGGTCTTAACGAGCGCATCCGGAAGCCGCGGGCCGCTACATGAACAAAAGATCGTTCCCGTGTCTCGGAACGACTTGAAGACAGTCTCGTTCCACCAACTGCTATGTCGAAATTCAACGACGTTCCTTCTGTGGAGTTCGAGCTGCGAAACAATTCGCTTGAGCCTTCCAGGCGTGTAATGGAAGCGGGGAGGGAGCTGGAAAAGAAAGCAACCCATCCGTGGGCCGAGGATATCGGCGATAAGCCCGAAGTCCCTTACCAAGGTCTTTGTCCCTTCAAAGCGCTTCGTGTGAGTGATGAGTTCGGAAACTTTGACAGTATACACAAACCTGCGTCGCCCAGCCTGTCGGATCCAGGAATTCACCGTGCTAAGCGTGGGCCAAGAGTAAAACGGCGCATTGAGCTCGACGCTCCGGAACTTTTTCGCGTAGTGATCGAACCAACGACTGGAGGGAAGTTCGTTCGGATAGAACGAGCCTTTCCAGTGCCAGTAGTACCAACCAGAGCAGCCGATATGGAACTTGCGCGTGAATCGCGTCGCTTTCGCAGCGGAGGTTTGCGGATGCAAAAACTCGCCGGACACCCGCGCGATATGCATCTTCTTCGCGCGAACGACATTTTCGAGACGCTGCTTCGCACGTCGCGCCTCTCGTGCCTCGCGACGTCGCGCTCGGTCTTTTGGGGACTGTGCAGCCACTGACATGATTTCCAGCGGTTATCTTTTGCGGTGTTGGAAGCCCGGAGATGCTGCAAAGTGTCGCCGCACTTGTCCTTTGAAAATGCGCCGTAGGCGTTCAAAGCAATTGGATGCGCAGTGCTCTGCTTAGGAGCTGTTCAAAACCTAGTTTTCAAATTCGCACATCGATTGGCGCATAGGATCGTAGCATGCGCCGACTGAACGAATTTGGAATGCTTGATTTTAACCGACGCGTCTCAAGAATATTTAACACCGGCGAACGCACCCGGGTTTCATCCTAATCCGTGAAATCCGATAACGGCAAACCGGTCGCGAGGCCGAGACGCAAAGCCATGGAGCTCTCCGAGCCCGCCAGGCTGCCGAAGTTGCGACCGCGAGGTTGCAATGACGTGTTCCGTCCGCTCAGCGGCTTCTCAACGAAGTGTTCAAACTCGATTGCTTCAACTACGGCAGCTCCGCCGTGTCAATCGTCGGCGAGTGGTTCCCAAGCGCCGTGGAGCAATTGTCGTCCGGTGGGACCGACATGCATGACATGGCGATGCTGTGGACGAGTCACGCGCGTGTGATCGCTGGAATCGAAATTGTTAACGACCATACAGCCTCGTGGCGCGGATAGAATTGCAGCGTACTGCCGACAGCGGCGCATTGGCTGCGGCCACGAACTGTGCAGGCCAGCACGGAGACCTCGCGCAGCGAGTTGGGCAACTTCGTGATACTAGATACACGCGATAGCCTACGACTGTTTGTCAGCAAGTCGCAAGATCGCAGATTGCACGCGACTGCGGATATGGGGAAGGGCGAGCACGAGAAGGTCGTGGTTTCGCCACTGAATCAACTGGCGGAGAACTTCGGCGGGACTCCAGCAGCGAATTAAGACCTCGCCAAGTATGTCGGTGACTGCGGTCGCGATTTGCATTCAACGGGAGGATGTTGCCGTCAGCCATGCGTCCCATTGCTGCTGCCAAACACCCAATGCCGTTCGCTTCTCACCGTCCGTCATGCCGCTGTACTGCAGTGAGTTCAAGGCCAGTTGCTTCAGGGCGCGCAGGTCAAGTTCCCAGGCCAGCGTCGCAACCCAAAAATCGTATGACAGACCATCGTTGCCGAAAATGCCGGGGTCGTCATTGCTAAGCACGCAGGGCACGCCACGGCGCAGATAACCGGCAGCCGGATGCATGCGCAAGTCGCTGACGTAGCGCAGCAGTTGATTGCTGATCGGGCATACTTCCACCGCGACCCCGTGCTTCTTGAGACGTTCCTCCACGGTGGGAAAGCGGAAGAGGTTAAAGCCATGTCCCATGCGTTTGCTGCCAAGCAGGAAGGCATCGTAGAGATTCTCGTCGCTCGGCCAGTCGCTTTCGCCATCGTGAAAGTAGAATGGCAGGCTGGTTTTCTGCGCCGCCAGTTCGCGCTTTCAGCCGCACCCAATCCGGCAGAAAGAACTCCGTAGTGTGCCCCGCGTCTTCCTCGCCAACCAGGTCGAAGCCGATCACAAAGTTTTCGTCCGCCCACAGCTTGCGCAGTTCAACGGCGACCGTCAGATCTTGCCAGACATCTTTGACGTTAGCGCCGCGATAGCCTGAATAGATCAGCTTCAGATCGAAATCCTTGTGATCCTTGCGAATCCTGTTTCGCACCTCCCAGAAGATCTCTGCGACCTTCTTGTAGTCGTAGCTGACGCCGTTGAGATCGTACATCCTGTCGAATCCCGCACGCAACTCGACGTAGAAAACTTTGTCGGCCAGTAGCGTGCGAAAGGCGGCTTCGTAGTACTTGGCGAACATCGGCTGATAAGTGTCCAGGCCCCTGATGCGTTGAAAGATATTGTTGAACTTCGTCCAGATTTCGAGATTCGTACGCACAGCATCATCGGCATTGATGGTTAGCAGCGATTCCAACTTGTCGGGAAAAGCGGCGTCCCCAGCAATCAGTTCGGACACTGACCGATAGCCGGCAGGAACCTTATCCACCCGAAAGAAGCCGATCTGCCCTTTAACTGCGTCGCCTTTATCGTCCGGCCAGCACACGTAACAGTTTGGTTCGCGAATACCGTGGTTGATGAGCCAGCCGATAGGGGCGGTGGAAGATGTGTGCAGGTGCAGGATGCCGCCCTTAGGCATACCGCTTACGAAACGATACAACTCTGTTTGCTCGATCTCTTTCTTCACGGCATAGAAGGGCTGCGACGGCGGGAAGCGTTTCTCCTTTTTATACTTCGCGGTCAAATCGCGTCGCAGGCGAATTAATTCCTCGTTGACACGCAGTTCTCGTGCATTGAGTCGCATCTCGGCATCGAAGCGCAACGCGGCATCTGCGGCGAGCAGTTGGGCTTTTCCTTCAAGATACGATTTGGTGTTGTCAGGTAGCCCTTGCGCTCCAATTAACCCGCAGATGTTCGGAAGGGAGAACGCGGCACAGAGGATAAGCGATCGCTGAAACACTGATGCACCGCGAGCGACCGCGTTGAGCAAGGTCGAGGATATCTCGCGCGTTCGAGGCGTGAGTCGGAACAGGGACTTGAGTCTTCGTAGCATGTGAAGGTGAAGCAATAGTCGAGAGTCGCATTTATCGGCGCGCCCGCGTCAACAGGACTGCAAGTCCGAAAACGATCAACAATATCCTCGTGCCTGGTTCGGGGACGCCGGCGACGTCGGTACGCGCAAGGGCGCTCCTTGGAAAAAGAACGACTGATCAACGACCGTGTAATCGTCGAAGTTGATGACGCCGTCGAAGTTGATGTCGCCGGTCGCCCAGCCAAGATTTGGGGTCAAACCGAAGAAAGCGTTGTCCATGCCCACGTAGTCGTCGAAGGTAACAGCGCCATCCAAGTTGCCGTCGCCGATGTACGTGTACTTCACCAGCACATCGTCGAGCGTAACAGGCTGTCCGCTGAAGGAGGTGTATGCCGAACCCGGTAGACCGGTGATGACATCGATGTCCGAATTGCGGATGACACCGAGGCCGACGAGGTCAAACCCTGAGCCGAGATTGGCGGTGCGCGCGAACGTGCTGGTGATGCCCGGTCCGTCCCAGTTGGTGATGAAGCTGCCATCGATGCCGTTTTGAGCGGTGACGATGTCGGCTTGAATTGCCGCATGCACCGCGTCCTTGTTGATGGCAGTTGCGTGGACGACCAGGTCGTTGTTGTTGAGGTCGAGCCGGCTTGTTCCGACTGTTACCACGTTGTCCACGACCGAAGTGCCTCCGTCGCCGCCGTTGGGTGCGATGTCCACTTCTCCGCTATTGACGACGAAGTCGGTGGCGCGCACGTGATTGAGGGTCAGAGTGCCATCGCCCGTTTTGGTCAGTCCGGCGCTAAGGTTGAGAATTGAGGAAATGGTAGCGGTTTTCCCGGCATCCACGGCGATCGAAGCAGCAGGTCCCAAGTTGAGCGATCCGCCCGCGAGCGTGTAACTATCCAAAAAGGAAAGTGCTCTGGCGGTCTCGTTTGCCGAGAGCGTCACCGTCGTGTCGCCATTGGGAAAACCGGCCGGGAACGTCGCCACGACCTGGCTTGTCGGTTCGGAGTCGTCGCCCCAGTTCAGCCCGTCGGACCACTGGGCGTTACCGGTGCTGTTGTCCCACGTGTCCACACCGTTGATGACCTGGAGCTGGACCAGTGTCGGCGTGTAGATCACATCGAACAACAACCCGGCGGGCATAGCGGGCGGTTGGTTAACGAGCGAGAACTGCGCCGGTCCTGCCGGAAGTTGCCGAAAGTATGGTCATTAATGGGTCGGCGACCGACGGGACATAAGTGCCGATGAGCGACAGGTCAAGCGTGCCGCCGATCTGAGCGGCGCCGTTCACATCGAGGCGGTCAATGTCGTTAAGCCCGGTGCCGCTGAGATCGATATTGATCCGGCCGCCTAGGGACTGTTGGAAGTCATCGACATCGGCTTGACCCGCGACGCCGCCGGCAATTTCGAGGATTCCTTCGTTCTCAACGAGCACACCGACGTTCGCAGCGTCAGCAAGATTGAGCTGGCTGCCGGCGAGATTGACCAGCGCGCCGCCTCCGCTGAATGTAGCGCCGGCCGACACGGACGTGTTGTCCACGTCGAGACGGAGGTCGTTGTTCAGCACCGTGTTGCTGGTCGGTTGGAAAAGAGCAACGGCGGGGACCACCAAAGTTGAGGCAGCAGTGGTCGTCAACGAGCCCCCAATCCGCACGTTGTTTGTCGTGCGATACGTTCCGCCGGACAGGTTCAACGCCGAGGTAGCGCCCAGGTCCATCTGAAAGCCGTTGACAAACACTTCAAAGCCGTTGTTCGCGCGGACCGTTCCCTGAAACGTAAACATTGCGTCATCAACAATCTCCAGGTTGGCCGAGAGCGCGTTGAGCTGGCCGTTGTTGCCGCTGGCATTGTCGCCGTCCCAGTCGTTGGTGTTCGCGGCATTGTTGACGCGAAGCGCGCCGCCCCCCTCGGCGTCGATACGGGTATTGTTGATCACGCGAGCAGTAAGGCGGCCGTTTCCGTTGATCCCGGCGGCGCCATCGTTGGTGATCGTGGCGCCCTGAATTTCACCGCCTTCGAGCTCGACCAGATCGGCGACGTTCGTGTTCCAAGGCAACGTTACATTGAGAATGCCGTCATCGTCGGCCGTGCCGAGCACACCGACATCGACGATCGTTCCGGTGATCGTTAGTGTTCCGCCATCGGCGCGAAGCTCGGTGTTGTTCGCGAATTCAATATCGGTGGCGATCGTGCCGAACCCGAACAGCCCCTCGTCAATCAGCGCCCGGAGCGCGCCCGTGCCGGTGATTGATCCACCTTGAAGGCGATTGACGTTGGCGTCGGTGAGGTCGCCGCCGCGAAGGTTCAGGCTTCCAGCGGCGGCGACGGTGGTCGTGCCCGAGAGATCGGTGCGAGCGCCCCAGATGCTGTTGCCGCTGATGGTGGCAGTGCCGGCCATGTTGAAGTCGGAACCTTGAATTCCGCTGCCGCCGAGCATTCCGCCGACGGCGTTGATGTCGAGGTTGGCATTGCTGGTTAGCGTCCACTCGGCGTTGAGATCGGAGAGGTTCACGGTCAGGCTGGCAAAGTTGTTGAGCACCAGCGTGTCGTC
This sequence comes from Pirellulales bacterium, assembly GCA_963829655.1. Lineage (GTDB taxonomy): Bacteria > Planctomycetota > Planctomycetia > Pirellulales > JALHPA01 > JBBDYH01. The sequence goes on along the minus strand of CAWHJG010000003.1, from coordinate 207,082 downwards.
GCCGCCGATGACGGTTAGCGCGCCAAAGCTGGCCATAGTCTCGGCATTGATCGTTGTATTTGAATTGACAGTGACCGTATTGCCGATAAGGTCGGCGCCGTCCAAATCGACCGTGCCGCCGGGCATGCTGATCGTGGTCGCAGTAGCAAACTCCGTCGTTCCGGCGATCCGCAGCGTTCCGAAACCGGTGATCGCGCCCGCATTGCTGAATAACGTTGTGCCTGAGAGCCTCAAGATACCGCCGATAACAACATTGCCATTCACTGTCCACGTATTGTTTGTGTTAACTTCGAGCGTTGAACCGGCGCCGACGGCTGTGGAGCCATTGGTGAATGTGACTGCGTCGCCGTCGATTCGCGAGGTCCCCGTGTTTGCGCCGACAATCGTTGTACCGTCAATTATCCAATTGTTATCGGCCGTGGTGACATCGATCTCGCCGCCGTTGAGGAGCAGCCGACCGCTGAGCGACTCGTCGGCGCCCGCGCCGAGGTCGAGATCGAGCACGCCGCCGCTGCCGATCGTGATAGTGTTGTTGAAGTTGTTGTCGGCGCCGTCGGCGTTGAAGTTGGGATCGTCGATGTTGACAGTGACGCCGTCGTTGACGGTGAGCGAGGCTCCGGTTCCGATCATGAGAAAATTGGCGGCGGCGCCAATCGAGGCATCGCCATTGAAAATCACTAAGCCGTCGTTGTTGGAGATGGTTCCCCCCGTGGCGGCGAAAACCGTGGAAAGCTGCAATGAGTCCACCGCGTCGAGATCAATCGTACCGCCGGTCATGGTCCAGGAAGGGGCGATGATGGTGGCGGCCGCGCCGGGTTGACCGGCCACAATTGCACCGGTATTCACGTTGATCGTCGCGCTGTCCAATTCCCAAGCGGTGCTGACATCCAGCGTCGAGCCTTCGCCGAGATTCATGGTCTCGCTGTAGGGATCTGCCGCGCCGTGGGCCACGCCGAGGATCCGCAAGGTATCGTTGCGGCTGACGCTGACTGTGGCGTTTACATTGTCGAGATCGATCCGCGCGTCGAGGTCGGCCAAATCGATCGTCAGGGTGGCGGCAGCGGTACCGAAGAGATCGCCAGCCGTCGTTGAAGTTGCATTGAGACTGCCGCCGGTGAGTTGTAAGAGCACGGTCCCCGCCGCAGCGACGTCGTTCAATTGGATTGTGCCGTTACCGGAGAGTGTACCGCCAGCGAGCACGTCCAGTTGCCCGCTGCCGGTTTCTTCCACAACCCGCAGGATACCACCTTGGAGTCGAACCACCGCGCCGTTGCCGATGTCTACACTGTCGGCTAGCACGAGCGAATTGGCGCCGCCAATCAACAGAGTGGTGGAGTTATCGTTCAGATCAACGAGGCCGTCTACCGTTAGCTCATTGTCGTTGGTGTTCAGGTCCATCCCGCCCGACATGGTCAGCGCCATGATCTCGTTGGCGATTACCAGATCCACGGTGTTCGGTGTGTTAAAGATGGCCTCGTCGTTGGCGTCCGGCTCGTCGGCCGGGTTCCAGTTGGCGTTTGCGGCGCCCCAATCGGCGTTGCCTCCAATCCAGGTGATGGGAGCCGCGGCCAACTGCGGCGCGGCCAGCGCGATCGCCGCAGCGGGCACCGAGGCGCGGAAGAACGAGCGGACCTTGGACCATTTTCGCGGACGCAACGATTTAGCGCAGAACATGACGGCCTCCTAGAGCGCTGGATTTGGCGCTTCCATTGCGCCAGTGAATTGGTGCTTCAAAAAGCACTCAGTGAATGGGCGTGATTCTTACACAGCGCAAAGCGGCTGTCCATGAGTGCCCAAAAGAGCTGGAATGCTGGCGCGACGCTCGGAACGCATTAAGCGAAAGCGATATGACGACGATTGGTCGTCGCCGAACCATGCCCACTCATCGCTGACAATGTTACCGGCGGATTTAAAAAATCCGCCTTCGAATGAGGCTGACGGACATCACACCGAACACAAATAGAATCCATGCACCCGGCTCGGGCACAGCGGCGACGTCTTCGTGCGCCAGCGGCGCACCCTGGAAGAAGAACGCCTGATCGACGACCGTGTAGTCGTCGAAGTTGATCACACCGTCGAAGTTGATGTCGCCCGTGGCCCAGCCCAAGTTCGGGATCAACCTGAAGAAGGCGTTGTCCATCCCCACGTAGTCGTCGAAGCTGATCAGGCCGTCGAGATTGGCGTCGCCAATGTACGTGTACATCACCAGCACGTCGTCGGGCGTGACCGGCTCGCCGCTAAAGTTGGTGTACGACGAACCCGGCAAGCCGGTAACAATGTCTATGTCCGAATTGCGGATTACGCCGAGTCCCACGAGATCAAAGCCGGATGCCACATTTGCCGAACGCGCTGCCGTGCTCGTCAGCCCCGGTCCGTTCCAATTGGTAATGAAGTTGGAATCGAAACCATTCTGTGCGCTGACGATCTTTGCCTGAACCTCGGTGTGAACGGAATTTTTGGTTGCAGCGGTGGCATGTACGATCAGATCGTGGTTGTTCAGATCAAGCTTGCCGGTGCCCGCTACGGTCAGGGCATCTGTCACCAAGCTCTTCGATCCGCCTGAGCTGATGGTTGCCGTCGCGCCTGAGCCCACGCTCAAGGCTGCCAGGTGTTGCGTCGAGCCAAAGTTTGTCGTGCCGTTGGCATTGACCGTCAGATTGCGCACCGTATGGCTTCCGGCGTTGGTGTTAATATTGGCCGTGCCCGCTGAAACGGTGAGGATCGCTCCGGCACCGTGCGTCTGAGCGCCGTCGTACGACAAATTGCCGATGCCGGACTTTGTAATTTCCCGGCCGGCCGAGTTGTTGAGTGCGCCAGACAGGGTCAGCATGCCTGCGCTTTGCTGCACAATACGAAGGTCACTGGCCAGGCTTATCGGCGCCATGATCGAGTGAGCGCCGTTACCCTGTAGATTACGGGCCTGGATAACTGCGGTTGCATCGCCAGCCGCCTGAAGCGTAAGCGTGCCGCCTTGCAATGTGTAACCGTTGTCGTCGTCAAAACGAACGCTTCGCAGATTGAGCGGCGCGTCGATCTGGATTACGCGATCCGCCGTAATGGCGGTGGTGAACGCCATTGCGTCATTCGTCGCCATAGGCGTCAGGCCACCAGCCCAATTCGCGGCGACCGAAACTGCGCCCCCCGCGGCCGCTGCCCACACTTTCTCGTTTGCGTCGGGTGCGACCTGGAGCATCACCGAGTTGCCGCTTTGATTAACGCCGAAGGTCAGGCCGTTGAACGTGGGTACGTTGATGTTCTCAAAGGAACCGGCGATCGAGCCAATGGCGCCTTCGAACAATGGGAACGATTGCCCCACCGTCGGTGCGTCGTCGAGCGGCTCTGATGTTGAGGGTTCCGCCAAGAGAGATGTTGCCATTGCCGGCGATGACAATCCGGTCGCGCGCAGCGTCGCCAACCTCAAATTCGAGGATGCTGCCAGGCATCATCGTCAGGCCGCCGATGGTGATCGTGCCCGGCGAACTGCCCGGCGCGAAAACGCCCCCCGTCTCAACGGTTGGAGGTCGAGGGATGTGGCCTCGGCCTTCGAGCCTCGCGCCGCTCTTCACCACTGCATCGCCGGCGATGGTGCCATCGACGCGCAATGTTCCGGCGGCGACGGTGGTTAGCCCCGTATAGGTGTTGTTACCCGCCAGTGTAAGTGTGCGTGTGCCGACCTTGGTTAGCATCGCACCGGCGGTGTTGCCGTTGGTAATCTGGCCTGCGACGGTCGCATCTTCGTTGCGACTTCCGGTGGTAAGAAGCGAGCCGTTGAGGACAAAGGATCCGTCGCCCTCGATCGAGCCGACCTCCGTGCCACCGAAGAAGCGTTGATCGCCAAAGTCGACTGTGCTGCCTGCGTTGGCAATTAGCCGTGCGGTTCCCCCGCGCACGCCTCCGCTAAACAAAACATTTCCGCCCTGCGCGCCGTCGTTGCCGCCGTTGACGATGATGGTCGCGTTTGCCAACGTCGTCGGCCAAAATGAACCGCCGGCAAAAGTGAGTCGAGCACCCGCCGCAGGGCCCGCCGCGCCCGCGCCGATGCCGCCTTCGACCGTGATTCTCGCGCTGCCAGCGCTCGAACCCTCGTTGAATCGAAGTCTCCCGCCAACCGGTACGCCGGGCGGCGTATTCAGCGTCGCCCCCATGACTCGAATCGTCGCGTCGCCCGCCGTGGCTGAGTCGGTCAGTAGCTCCGGCTGACCGAAAGCACCTGAGGCGCCATTTTGGATCGTGATCGTCGAGTTAGCGGCAGTCGAAGAGTGAAAGAAAGAGATATTGCTGCCGGCCGTGATGTTATACGTGCGGTCGGAGGCGCTGCTGTCGCGTTGAAACCAGATTTTCCCGTAGGCCTGGTCCTCCATTAAAAACTCTGCCCGGTCGGCCGACGCGTTGCCAGTGAAATAGACATTGCCTTTGCTAAAAGTCCGGAATGTGAAACGCGCCAGGCCCGCCCTCGTGTTGTCGTGAAACATTACGGTGCCGCCGCCTCCAAAACTGTTGGCGGCGGCGCCCCCTCAAACGTGTACTCTGCACGCGGCAGCACCTCAGCGCTGGCTACTGAGCGGTCAAAGAAGTCGGTTCGTCCGCTGCCGACGGGATTCGGCGCCGAGGGGGGGTTGAACGGAAAAAGAAACCTCCCGCTGCCCGCCCTTGCGTCTTCGTAGAATTCCGTCGCCCCAGCTCGGAACCCGCCACCAAGGTTTGTAAACGTGCCATTTTCCGCAGTTGAACGGCCATAGAAGCGGGTGACGCCGCCGACTCGACCTTCCAACGTCCCACCCATGTTCGTGAATGTAGCGGTTCCAGCCTTGGCATCGCCCCAGAATTGCGTCTCCCCCATGCCACGACGCGTATTACTAATTGCGCTTTCGTAGTTGATGAAATCGGCTGTACCCGCGCTTGAACGACTCAAAAACCGCGTGAACCCGCCCAACGCGGAAAAACCAGCACCTTGGGGCACGCCGAAGTTTTCAAACGTCGCATCGCCCGCGGAAGCGTCGTCAGTGAAGGTGGTGATTCCGCCGGTGCCATCGATGCTCTCGGCTTCGCCGTCGTTGCGAAAGCGGGCGGTCGTTCCGGCGTTCGAGTTTCCTTCGAAACGAGTTTCGCCGCCATAGCCACTGGCGAAGCCAGCCGGCAAACGAACGCCAACGCGTCCCCCCTTGTTGTGGAAACGGGCGCTGCCGGCACTGGCGCCGGGAGCGCCGTTCGCGCCGCCGCGAAAGATCACCATACCTTGCGGTCCTTCGGCACCACGGCCTCCTTCGACAGTAAAAGTGGCGGAGCCTGCCCTGGCGTTTCCTTCAAACACTACGCGCCCACCGGCGCCGCGGACATACCGAGGCGGCAAGTTCGGCGGGCTTTCGATGTCGGTTCCGCCGCCGAGGACCTCAAATGTCACAGTGGATGCCGCTGTCCCGGATTTAAACGTCAGCGTCGCGCCACTTCGATCTGGGCTGTTGGCAAAACCGTTCTCCACCACAATCTTCTGCGCCTGGCTGGAGAGGTTCGCGACGCCTACTGTGATATCGGTGCTTTTCTGCCGATCAAAGGTCACCGTGTACGCCGGCGCGTCCGCCGCGAACGTAAGACTCCCAATCGAATAGAGTGCCACGTCCATATTCACGTCAGTTCTCGGTGAAGCACCAAACGCCAGGCTGTCGCCGGGCAATGGGATTGCCGTACTCCAATTCGCCGGCGTGCTGGCGTTGTCGTCGGCCCCCAAGCCGGTCCAGTTGATCGCGGAGGGCGTCACAGAAACATTCCAGCCCAAGTCCCGCATGATGCCGCGCTCGACGGTGCTAACGGATTGTTGGACTGCCATGTATCCTGGCGCCATAAGAATTGGCCGAATGGGGGTAAACATGGATGGATCTAGATGAGAAATGCTGGAGCCATCAACAAAAGACGTTGGAGCATCTATCTGTGGTGCGGTGCCGAAGTTGCCAGCGATGCCGTTTGAGCCATTCCAATAGACGTTGGTGCTCGTGAGAGCAACTTCGCGAGCGTCGTCGTCGGACAGCGAAATCAAGGTGGGACCAAGCTGTCCAAGTGTAAGAAATCGGTCGTACGGCGTCGGAAGGCATTCGGTGCAAAACGGATGGTAGCTGCCATCGCCGTGATAGCCGTAATCGCCACCCTCCCGAAACGACTTGAAGAATCCAAGTCCGTGCCCAAGTTCGTGTGCCGCGACGGTCGCGAAGTCACGCTGGCTAGGTTGAGCCATCCCGTCGAGAAGGTAGTAAAAGTTGTTCACGGTCTCATTGACCGTGATCTCGATGTCATGTCGTTGCGGCGCGAGATCTCTGCCGGCGAGGTGATTGGCAAGCGCCTTGGGATAGTTTGTCTCGGCTTGGTACTGCGGACTGGAGCTGCCGAAATCGCTGTAGAAGTAATGTGGTTTGGCGCTTGCTAGTGTTCCTGCAGCAAGCGGATCGAACTTCGCCCGCACCACGATTTCCTCGCCGAAATACGACGGGCGAATGAGACGGCCCCAAATGTCGCCAGCAAACTCAAGCGCGGCTCGACGTCGCTCGCCTACGCTGACGGTGTCCATGGGCAAGATGGTCGGATCGAAAAACCCAAAACCAGCCGGGTCGTCGTATTGAAACACAAAATCCACTGCGCGGACCGGAGTTGCAAGTAAAACCATCGCTGACCATGCGAAGAATGCCCTGCTGACTTGCATTCTGCCGACCATGAATTGCCTCCTAGTCCAAATGGCGATTGACAAGGGGTTACTCAGATTCTTATCGCGGCTCTTGAAGTTAGTCCGGCGTGGTTCAGTCGAGCCTGACAAACGTTCCCACGAGTTTCCGGGTCCATCGTTGTGCAATGGCGCCATACTCCATTCCTGGCTCGGCTTTGTCCCATGTCGTATACAGCGCAATCGCGGCCACCATGCCAACGTGGAAGTGATCGGTGGCCGTGAGTACGCGCTCCGCGTCGAGGAGCTCTTCTTCGGCCTCAGCGAACTTTCGCTGCGCGAGCAAGTTCGCCCGAGCTCCAGTCGCGCAAATGCGAGCGCCAAGTTGTCATGCGGGACTGCAAGCGGGTGTTTGGAAATCGCCTCACGCGCCAGCCGCTCTGCTTCCGTGTATTTCCCCAACGTGATCAACACATTGGCGAGATGCGTGGCACTCTCCCCGATTGCACGGTGGTCCGCGGGCGTGGTCCGGCGATAGATTTCGTAGGCCTCGCGAAACAATGATTCGGCCTCGACGAACCGCTGCTGCGCTCTGAGGAGCAGCGCAAAAGTGATTAGTGCGTGGGCAACGTTAGGGTCGCCGGGGGGAAAACTGGCCCGATAGGCAACGAACGCTTCGCGGTACAATTGCTCTGATTCGTCAGGGTTGCCGCGGTCGTATAACACTCTGGCCAAATGCAGGCGAGTGCGTGCGGTCCGCTGCCGGTCCTCGACGGTGGCGCTTCTGGTGGACCTAAGTGCCTTGCGATAGAGTGCCTCGGCCTCGGCATACTTCCCCTGTGAATGCAACGCAGTCGCCAAGTTAAGCTGTGCTTCAGCCTGCTGCCGTTCGGCGACGGCTAGGAGCCGCGATTGGCCTACCAAGCCGATAGCCATTCCGATGATGCCGGCTACTAGTGCCACCAATACCACCGCGGAGGCGATCACCGCGCCTTTGTTGCGACGGACGAACTTACCGGCGCGGTAGAATTGCGAGGGCGCCACGGCCGACACAGGTTCGTCGCTCAAGTAGTGCCGGATGTCGGCAGCCAGCGCACTGGCCGTCTCATAGCGCCGATTGCGGTCCTTATCCAGACACTTCATTACAATCCAGTCGAGGTCGCCGCAGACTGTCTGCTTTAGCCGCCGCGCATCGGTTCGGCGTCGGTCGGCCACGGTGTTAGCCAAATCGACGGCCAGCGTAGTGATCCGCGCGCTCGGTCTCGCCGGTTCTTCCTCGCGGATGATCCGCAGCAGCTCGTCGAAGGGCGCGGACTTCAGGCGGTCTCGTTCAAGCGGCGTCGTGCCTATAAGCAGTTCATAAAGCAGGACACCGAGCGAGTAGATGTCGCTACGTGTATCGACCCCCAGCGGGCTGAGTTCCGCCTGCTCGGGGCTCATGTACAGAGGCGTGCCGACAATCTGTGCGAACGCGGTCATCAGAGTGTGTTCTGTAAGCTGCTGATTGATCGCCTTGGCGACGCCGAAGTCGATGATTTTTGGGGAGGGCTGGCCGTCCTGCATCGTCACTAATACGTTGGTCGGCTTGAGATCACGATGAATGACGCCCTTTTGATGGGCGTGCTGCACCGCCTGGCAGACCGAGATGAATAATTCCAGCCGCTCCGGGGTGGTGAGATTGCACTGGTCGCAATACTCGGTAATGGGGACGCCCTGGACCAGTTCCATGACGAAGTAGGGCCGCCCGGTTTCGGTGGCGCCGGCGTCGTACACTTTGGCGATGTTCGGATGGTCCATCAGGGCCAGGGCCTGCCGCTCCGCCTCGAAGCGCGCGATCACTTGGCGGCTGTCCATGCCCGGCTTGATGATCTTCAACGCCACCTTGCGGCGAACTGGCCGTTCCTGCTCGGCCAGGAAGACAATTCCGAATCCTCCTTCGCCGATTTGCTGTAACAGCTTGTAATGACCGACCTCCGTACCCACCCGCTCGGTAACACCTGACCCCGCCTGAGTATCAGCTGAATGAATGCCGCCGAGCCGTTGGTGCGCGGCGAGCAGTGCGTCCAGATCGGCTCGCAACTGCAGATCGCCGCCACAAGCTTTCGCAAGATAGGCCTCGCGATCCTCGGGAGACGCTATCTCAATGGCCTCCTGAAAGATTGATCTTTCAGAAGCAGACTGGCTTGTCATAGTGACACCCCAAGCGACAATCGTCGTCGTTCAAGAGACAATGCGAAATTCGAGGGTAGAAGCTGCCACTCTTTTTCTGCTAACCCGCGTCTGGTGCCGTCAACTCATCGAGCCGGACCGTTGAGCCGATCAAGCGCACGGGCCAACCAAGCGCGGGCATAAGCCCAGTTTCGGTAGGCCGTCCGTGAGGAAATGCCCAGGCAGTGCGCAGCCTCTTCTAGTGTCAATCCGGCAAAGAACCGCATTTCGACCAGGCGAGCAATCTCCGGCGCCTCGACTGTGAGATTCGAGAGGGCCTCGTCCACCGCAAATAGGTCGCTCCCACTACTGTCAACGGCCAGTTCCGCATCGAGCAACTCGTGGCGAATCCACGTGCCACCGTGTTTGTCGGTCTGTTTTCGTCGCGCGTTGTCAATGAGAATCCGCCGCATAGCCTCAGCCGCCGCCGCGAAGAAGTGCCCCCGGCTGTCCCACTCCTGACCGTTCTCGGTTCCTACGAGGCGAACATATGCCTCATGTACCAACGCGGTTGCCTGGAGTGTCTGCCCCGGCTTCTCTTGGGCCAGTCGTTGCGCCGCCAATCGCCGCAGCTCCTCGTATACTAACGGCAAGAGCTGCTCCGCCGCGCACGGATCGCCCTGATCGATGGCGCTGAGAATACGCGTGACGTCGTTCATCGTACGTTTGGCGGCATAACAAATAGGCGCAATTGTAGCTCTTATCGCGCACCCAAGTGCCGCTTGTAAAGAACAGCTGCTAAATCGTTGATCCCCCACTAGGTTCTGTGGCCACGATAGTAAGCGTTCCCGCTTTCTCGCCAGCCATCACCCTGTCTCCTCCCAAACACATGCCACCGCTCAAGGCTAATCCAAGGCCGGCCATCAGGGCAGGTCCCCGCGCCGCCGCCATCTCCGCCAACGAGCGCGTCCGCCACTTCGCCGGCGTTGGCTCATCAAATAACCGAACGCCAGCATAGAGTGCGGCGCATCCGGCTAAATAAAGTGCATCGAGCCAGTGATTCTGTTTGCGAATCCGCTCCGCTTCGTTACAACGCCCAAGACGCCAAGACGCTCTATCGCGCCATCCTCCGCGAAATCCAGACCAAGGTCAGCGAAGCGCAGTTCAAGAACGAGCGCGGGCATTTCGCACTCAAGAAGTATTCGCTATCAACCATAACCGCGCGGTCTATCTAGCGCCACACTGGCCCCTACGCGGGCCTTCTCTCGTTAGGGCGAGCCATCCGCCCGCTCCGCCAGACACCGCCACACGGGGCAAACAGTGGCCAACGGTGGCGATCCCGTCGCCAGTTTCAAGCCGTGGGCAATCGTCCACGGGCCACAAGCCACTCCTTTGTGGATCAGCGTTTCCGAACTCCTTACTGCGCCGGAGGTTTGGAGCTGTCTTGATCGTGATAACGCATCAACATCCTTCGAATGCGGCAAGCAATCACTACTAAAGAACCCACGATTGCCAAGGCAATATTCGTCGGCTCGGGGATTGCCAGATAGAGTCCACGGCTTCCGTCTGCTCGGCCTGCCGAAAACATGATGACGCCAGCATTGTTGATCTCGCGTACAGCAACATCGGTAACAGGTGCACCCAAGAGCACGTCACCAGTTTGAAGAATCTTCTGCCTTCCCTCATCCGTCTGAAGGAAGATGGCGCTGCCTCCCTGATCGAGCGTTGTACTGAAGACAAGGTCGCCTCGATCATTTATTTCGAAACCCTCGATCAAGTTGATGTCTGGCTCACTGGTTGATGCAAGCGCAGTTCGTTGCCCGTTGACACTTTTATAGAGCACGTAACCATTGTCTCGAATATGTGCATTAAAAACGATCAAGCCAGATTCATTGATTTTGATATCGGGGAAGTTATCGAACTCGCCCGGCTGCGGGAAATGCCGCGCAATCGCGATAGTTTCCGTGTGCGTTCCGTCTCCCACATAGAGCCTTCGGTCATCGATACCAAAGGCATCGAAAGCAACTTGTCCGCTATCGTTCAAGTCGTGAACGGACATGCTCGCGCGGAACTCGTCGCCAAGGGCGATGGGATAAACTCTGGTGCCATCTCCTGCCAAAATGTTGTTGTGGGAAGGATTGGGTGCGTCGAATGCAACGAGATTCCGGTTGTTTATGGCCAAACTTAGAGAAGAGTGAGGGGCTTGAGGATCCAGTGGCGCGATTCGCGTAATCGTGTCATCTTTAATCGTGAATACTCCGCGAAGACCTGTCGTGACGCTGCCGAACCGTAATGCAGAGAACGCAATGACTCCATTGTTGTTAAGTCGAGCGAGTGTCGGATTGGATATGCGACCGTTCTCAAAGGGCTGCCCAGCCGCGATAACAAGCTCCGGCTGTCCATTTTGCCACAACGCGATGCCTAACGTACCATCGGACAATTCCGCATCAAACGCAACCTGTGCTCCATCATTCAATTGAGAGGGGTAAATGAAGCGAAAGTCGCCAGAAGCGGAATCAGCGACTTTCACAAACGTGTATTCGGCCCCGTCGCTGACCGAAGCGTGGATTACGAGAATCAGCAACAACGCGGCTAGCTGCGAGCGTCGAATAGAATGTTGAACTCTCAAGCGTAAGAGTCCTTTTTGTCTGTTATTTCAATAGCTTGGCCCATGTCACCCGGCGATATGTTAATTAGATGGATTCTCATTGTGAACGCTTGGCATCAAACAATGGAAATTGGATAGACGTGGAAATCCACATGCATTGTGCAGCGGGACCCCGTGCTGTTTCCACGGTGGCCCCCTTCTCGCCAAGCTGGCCGCCATCGCCCACATGCCGCTGAAACGAGGACGCGACAATTCGTTGCCGCTCGGCGTAGCGAACCGGGCGGCGGTCAACTCTCGCGTCGAGTCACCGAGACAAACACCGTTGCTTCGACGATCAGCGATTCCGTGGTTTCATCATGTACGATGCGGTAGTTTGTTACGCCACTTGCGAGGCACATCCCACTGTCGAGTTCTCCCGGATGAACAACGGCGTTCGGCGCGTCGGCGAGAAACTCTAATAGGCGTTCCAACAGTTCGCGTCCCTGCTCGTTGCCTTGATTGTCCATCTGTCGGCCTCAATTGCCGCCAGCGTAGCCGGATGTCCGCACGGTCGCAAAAATCGCAATGGGACTTGCGCTGTGGCCATGTGGCTGCATCATGGCAATCGGCGCTGGCCGTCTTACCTGTTTCTGGTCTCGCGGAATTGCGGCGACTCGGCCAGCGTAAATAACACAATCTCTTCGCCCGTGAATGTGCTGATGTCATGGTGCAGGCTTAACGCCTTGACTCCAGTGACATCTTGGACGAGCGATTCCAGTATCGGCCTAGCCGTTTCGACCAACTGCGTGCGCACTTGTTTTAGCAAGTCTCTGCCCTTCTGGCCCGGAAGTGTTTGGACGAGATGTTGTTCTGCCGCGGTCAGAACGCCGTGGAGGCGGACAACCAGCAGGTCGCCGAGCAGGTAGGCATGAATGTGTTTTGGGCCGCGGCCCATGTATTCCTGCTCGAAGCACGATATCCCTTCGCAAATCGCGGCTTCGATTTCTCCTTGCGTTTTCATAGCGGCCTCCGAACCTAATCCGGTGGCCACGGACACGCCCGGGACGTAAATGTCCGCTCGAACCACGAGCTATCTTGGCGGCGCGTTGGGGATTTCGGGTTAGCCACTTCGACAACACGAATGAGAAACCGCATAACCCGAACTGGCAGAGCAGCACTAGCGGCGGTCGGCCGGAGAGCAGTTGTTACGCCGACGATCACTCATCGTCCATGTCCTGCGACTCGGCGATCCAGAGCGCCGCCAGGCCAGGAACGCGGCCGTCATCGCGCCGCAGATGAGCAGCGCCCACGTTTCCGGCTCAGGAATCGGCTGCAGTTCGTTGGCAAAGATAAACTGACTAAGAGCGATGCCGTCGTCCCGGCCGAGCTTGAGGATTTCACCTGCCGCGCCGCTGATCATGCTGGCGCCGCTTGTGTAGCTGGGATACGGCGGCGTGGTGAGCAGCGGCAGCCAGTTGGGATCGGCGTCGGTCGCGGCGTTGCCGAGCATGACGTTGTTCCAATCGACCACCACATCGGCCGCGGCTTGGCTAGCGAGACGGCCAGCGAGCGCGAGAGCGACAAATGCGAGAACGCACTTACGCGTGCCGATTGCGAGGTTTAGAAATACCGTCATTGTCATTGTTTGGTTCCCGTGCTGAAAGAAACAAAAAAGCCGACGTGGTAAGTGACCAAGAGGTCATTGACCACGTCGGCTTACTCTTTGACGCGCCCCCCGCCGTAAGCAGGTTGCGCTTCAACTAATTATCCGACACATTCGCGTGCAACTGAACTGACAGCGGTATTTCCGTCAACTGCAGAGTCAGTCGCACGGTCAGTATAAGGAGCGTCAGATCGAAAGCAAGCGGATGTCGTTGGAATTACTAATCCGACCGACCACATGCGGCGAAATGACGCGCGGCGCATGTTGCCGCGCCAACAGGAACTGCTCCCGAGTATTGAGCAGGTCGGAGCCGATGCAGTGGGCGGTGAAGTGGACGGCCATGCCGACATTGTGGCGAATCGGCGGCGCGACTGCAAAAACTTTGCACAGGATCACGCCTTGTCGCCACGCCACGGCGTCGGTCGACTGCGAATACCTTGGAGCCGATAGGGCGGCACAGCGGCAACGGCGCACATCGCAAGAAAAAACCCCGCACGTCCCTGCGGGGCAACGGGCAGTAATCATCCATGACAGCATCCACTCTTTTCAGAGCTTTGCTTCTCCCCGTGATAAAACACCGTCGCGTGAGTGAGGTTTCGACGCAGGATTGATGCAAACTAAAACCCCACTCGCGGCAGGGCAGCAACAAGCGGGGCTTATTCCCACCAACCAGGCCGCGGGCAGAGCGGCATAGAGGTGAACCAGCTTGGTAGTTGGCGGCAAAAGGGGAAGCAGCAGGAGATAGCACCCCCACTCATGTCCTTACAGTGCGTTGGCCGAAGGGGGTCACTCGACCGGCGGCAAGTCGTCGTGTTTGATCGTGGCGCAGCACTCGCATCGTGCCACGCTGAACCTTCTTGGCATCCTGCGCCGTCCACCCACTGGCGATTAGCCCGATGACATAAGCTTCAATGCAGCGCATCGGGTCAGGGTTTTCTAAGCACGCCGCTGCGCAGGCTTGAATTGCCGCGCCCAGTTCAGCTTCAGAGCGCGACTGTTCGCGCGATTGGTTTGGCTTCTCGTCCATGTCGATGTGTTAAATTACGAAAAACCCCGGCCTCCGGTAGTGGGCGAAGGCGGGGCCCCTGTGCTGGCCAAGCGTGGGCCGTCGTCGCTTCACTTTTTGTGCCGTTGGAAAGTGTGGAGAGTGTCGCCGTTGACAACGGGCTGGCGAAGGCGGCACAGTGACGGCACCAGGCGAATTGCAGTCTGCTGGCTAATTTGCTGGCGGAGTTTCAGAAAGAGCGAGAGTAACCCTGTAACACGCCGGCGGGCAGGGCGGCGAATTAAACCACGAGGTGAGTCGATGGACGATGAAGTTCTCTTAAGCGATACGGAATTGATGAGTCACGTTAGAAAATTGGCAGCACTGCGTGGCACGTTGCGTCAACTATCGTGGATCATTCGCAACCCAATTAAGGCGATCAAAGACGAGAGCTGGGCCGACTTTGAGAAAACCCTCCTAATAGAACAGATCCCAGAGGTCATTTCGGACCAACGGAATGAGATCGAGACTAAAGCACTTGAACTTGAATCGGAGATACGAAAGTCTCTGTTTAGTGCACAACACTTCTTGGATTGGTTCCTGTTTGGAATAGCGCATACACCAGCGGCATTGAAACTATTCGAGGCACACATCGCGAAGGCCAAAGCTAGTCTCGAAAACCTGCGGATTTGTGCTGACCAGGCCAAGCAAGCGGCCAAGAGCTGGGCTGAATAGACGACCTTTAACCACAAGGTGAACCAGTGAACGAAATCAAAGTTCAAGGCAACCGGGAACAATGGCGATGATGAGCAACAGCACGAGGCCAACGAGACAGGTTCCAAAGAAGCGGCGTTGAGAAATCATGCGAGGATTGTAGCCCACGGCGAATCCATGTCCGACGAACCGATAGTGTCGCTTCGCCTGCCGCTCCCCCGGACCACTGAGCCGTGCAGAATGTAGTCGCCGCTCAATTCGTTGTGGCGTGCGTCAACCTCTAATCCGGGCGCTTCCACGAGGAGCACCAATTCACCGGGTGAATGGTTCGGCTCATTGGTTCGGTCGATGATTACGCGCGAGCCGGGCGGCAGGTTCATTCCCGCAGAGTAGCGGCGGCGCGCAGCTTCGCAAGCGATTAGCAAGAGACTGGCAGAAGATTGGCGAAGGGGCGCAGAGTTTCGTAACCAAATTGCGCCTAGACGTCGGATCGTTGTGATGGCCCAATCAAAACAGGTTTACTACCAACTCTACGAGCCAGTACCACAACAACATGCCTGCCGGAACGCCAAACGCGATACCTTTCGCGGTCGCCAACGGATCTTCGTAATCCATGACGGGCTTCATGCCGTAAATCGTGCTGGCCGTCTAGAGGATAAACATTTGACTCCAAAAGGTCCACCGATCTTGCGTGATCGGTTTGACAGAGCGCATAAGAAACCCCGCCCGGCCTCATGCGGGAAGCGAGCGGGCAGCGGCTCGCACAATCCGTCAGGCACCTCAAAGTTGCACAATCATGCCGCTTGGAGAACGATAGCCTATGTGGGCCAAAAAACAATTAGGAGCATCCCGACTATGGTCAGACGCTGGCAAACTAGCACAACACCTCTGGCGATTGTTGCAAATCCAGTAAACAAAAACCCCGCCGTCTGAGCGGCCAAGCTTGGACGACGGGGATGTGCCGCGCTACGGTAGCGCGACACATCCGACGACTATAGCAATCGACTATCAGCCAAAAGTCAAAAAAACTGGAGCGAAAGAAAAACACCCCGCTGTGCGAGTCTGGCGTCGCGACAGCGGGGGCCAAGTGCTGGCCGTAGTCAGCACGAATAGGTCAAGTCTTGGACGTGATTCAACACGTTGAAGACACCAAGGTTTCGAATGGATTAAAAAAAATCAAAAACCCCCGCTCAGTGCAGGGCAGCTCCAAGCGGGGCATATATCCCACCATCAATGCCACGGGCCGCGGCAAAGAGGTGAGCACCTATCGGCTACGAGCGTGGCAAAGAAAAACCCGCCGTCGGAAGTCGGTGAACCACGACGACGGGGGGAGAAGCCAACACGGTTTTTCGGGGAAAAACCTGTGTGGCAATCGATTCGACGACAGCGAATGCAAAAAAGTTTCCGGTAGGGAAAAGAAAACTCCCCCGTCCGAGTCGGCGTGAAACAGACGGCGGGGCGAACAGCAACCGGGAGGAAGCCATTCGCCAAATTCAACCACGATCGAGCGGCAAAGTTCCGACGTTGACCACCGGCTGGCGAGGGCAGGCGAGGGATAGAAACACTCACATGCCGAACAGCTGCCCGAGCCGCCTCAGCTACGCGCCATTGTGGAGCGGTTGGCGGGCGATGCCATCGAAATCGCGTTAGTAACACACCACCAGCAATTGCAATCAACATGAGAGTGGACGGTTCCGGCACCACTGTGCCGAAGAACTGTACTTCTCCCAAACCGGCGAATCCGCTCGTTCCAGGAATGCCAGTCAGAAATGGGAAAGCAGTGCCGGCGCCGTTCTCCACGACATCGAGGCGGACGTAGCGGGCCAACACCGCGTTCAAACTAACGTCCTGTGCCGGATTAACGGTAGTTGCAAATGTATGCACCCCGAGCGAACTGGGCGCGTTTACTTCTTCTTGATCTCCCGGAATTGCGGTGCCTCGGCCAGCGTGAATATCACGACCTCTTCGCCGGTGATGGTGCTGATGTCGTGGTGCAGGCTCAACGCTTTGACGCCGGTGACTTCCTCAACCATCGCTTCCAAGATCGGCCGCGCCGTTTCGACGAGCTGCGTGCGCACTTGCTTCAGCAAGTCTCGTCCCTTCTCGGCCGGCAGCGTCGTACCAGGTGCTGTTCGGCCGCGGTCAAGACGCCCTGCAGCGCGCACCACGAGACAGATCGCCGATCAGGTGGGCGTGGATATCCTTGGGTCCCCGGCCCATGTATTCCTGTTCAAAGCGCGATATCCCATCGCAGATGGCGGCTTCGATTTCTCCTTGCGGTTTTCATTGCGACCTCCGAGCCTGCTGTGCTCTTCGGCGATTCGCGGTCCCATCGCAACAGAGTCTAGCGTTTGCGCGAGCGCACGAAGCGACGGACATAATCCATGCGGTTCGACTGTACATCATAAGCAAATGCCGAATAATCCGACATTGCCCATTGCTTTCTACTTTACACGCCCTATACTTAAATGGGAAGTGGTGCGGCAGTGCGGTAAAAGACCGCCCGCGCGAACTAGCCTAGTGGAAGTCATCGGATAACTAGATGAAGGGCAACCCGCCGCGGCGGGGGGCCCGTTAACGAGTAAGCCGACGTGGTTGAACACCTCAGGGTGTGCGGCCACGTCGGCTTTTTTTTTTGGCCGTGCGGAACGGCGCGGCCGCAAAGGAGTGAAGCGCGAATGAACAAGTCCATCGCAACAGCGAGACAATAAACCACATTCAACCGTGCGCAGCAGCTTGCTGAAGCGGCAAGCGCCTTCGAAGAACAGCTCACAGGCCACGCCCCGAAATCGGTGACCGTCGTCCTGAGTGATACCACGCTGGTGATTACTCTGCACGGCGCCTTGTCGCCGGCCGAAGAGGCCCTTGCCAAAACGCCGGGGGGTGCGAATCAAGTTCAGGAGTTTCATCGGGAGTTGTTTACCAACTCCTTTGACTCGCTACGGGAAGAGATCAAGAGAATCACCGGCGTCGAGGTGCGCGAAGCGACTGCGGAAGTCGAGGCGACCACTGGCACTGTGGTCAAGGCGTTCACGACTGGAACCGTGGTGCAGGTGTTTCTGCTCGCCGACAGCGTACCGACGGACTCATGGAGCGGGGATGGATTCAGTCCATCAATCATGAAAGGGAACCAGTCGATGGCCAGAAAAACTTCGGACGAATCGAAAATGACGGCAGAGCGCGACTTTGAGCGATCACCGGAATCGCGGAGGTCGTGAACATCTGGCAGGACCACGATAATGGCCCCGGGTGGTGGAACACAAGAAATGGAGGTCTCTTCGATGTTGGTGATATCGAGAAAAAGTAACGAGTCCGTGATGGTCGGCGGCAACGACCGATGCGAACGCCTGATCAAAGTGACGGTGCTCGAGATTGACGGCAACAACGTCCGACTCGGCTTCGAGGTCGATTCCGATGTTCCCGTCCTTCGTTTCGAGGTCTGGGAACGCTTCCACAACGGCGACAGAAGCGCAGCTCGGCGGAAGGCAAGACGATGCCTCTCGGGCTTTGAGGACTGGCTTCGAAAGTCATAGGCGAGGATGTTGCTCGTTTGAACTCGTCACTACGGGCCACCTTGGCAATTCGCTCTAGGCCCCCAGCCTTTTTTAGGAGACTTCACATGTTGCAGTTAGCAGTCGGTTTGCTCGTGATTGCTTTGATTGCCGGCCTGTTTGGCTTTGGATTAATCGCAAGCTCGTTCATGGGCGTGGCGAAGATCCTGTTCTTCGTGTTCATCGTCCTGGCGGTCCTGTCTTACTTCATGGGAGGCGGTTCAAAGAAGCCGTTTTTCCGGCAAGTGTAATGGCAAATTTTTGGTCGCCAGAATCGCTTCTGGCGACCAGCGTACCAATGACCCGGGAACCGGGAGTCGTAAACGCGAGTTAACTATGAAAAAGATCCTGTGCGTGCTGCTAGTGTTGTTTCTTTGTGTGGTCGCGGTCGGGTTCTACAGGGGTTGGTTTACGCTGACAAGCCCCAGCGATACGGAGAACAACAAGGTCAACGTCAACCTGACGTTGGACCGCGACAAAGTAAATGCGGATGTCGACAAGGTGAAGGAAAAGACCGCGGAGCTTACCGACCAAGTCACCGAACGTGCCAAAGACAACGGCGATCGAGCGAATGACACCGCGAGGACACTCAATGAATAGCAAAAACGAACGAGTTGAAGCGGCACGAACTGGCGAAGAGCCATTTGCTTCAGTGCGGGGAGGCCCAACGACTGGCGACCCCCAGATGTATCGTGACAACTATGAGGGTCGCGGCAAGTACGCCAAGGAAAATCACGCAATGCTCGATCGGGAGCAAGCGAGACTAGACGGGTGGCACGGCGAATCGACGCTTTACAGGCCGACGAACATGCGGCTGTTTTTCGTCGTCGCCGCCGTGTTGCTGGCGGCGACCATCCTTGCAGCCGCTTATTATTTTGCGTTCGGCGTCCAGCGAGGTCTTTCCTGAAACGCGAACGGGTGGCAACGCGCCTCAAGACACAGGCCGCTTTAGAGATTTCTGGGGCAAGCAGTTGATCCATGTTCGAAAAGGAGAACCGTTGATGAGCCGGCCCGTCGATTCGTGCCATACGAAACAACAGTTGCAGTCAATTCGAGTTGCGTTGCAGACAAACATGCGCACTCTCAAAGAACTATTCGATTGCTATCGAATGTTTCTGTTTACGGGCGGCACTGTTCCCACAACGCGCTGGGAGCTGGCGGCGATCACTTCTTACATTGAGCGACCGTTCGCTGCCAATCGCATTACGCCTGGCGACGCGATACTCTACCGACATTTGGCTGAGGCAATTATGGGCGTGGGCGAGGAGGTGGCGGCAACCGGACCAAAGTCTGTCCGACGGCGGCACAGTTTGACCGATACCTTCAGAGACCTGTTTCTCGATATCCGAGCCCTGGGACACGCTCTCGACGCATCCGTGACAAACGCGCTCATGGCATTGCAGCCGTCGCCACCGGTTTCACAAGGCCGTCCCGACCTTGTTGAAGTCACGAATGCCGATTCCGCGAACGTTCACCTCGTAGGCGCCGGCGAACAGCGCCAAGTGATCGCAACAATCAAGGAGAGCGCGGGCAGTTCGTCACGTTGGCCAACTCGCGCCGAAGAAAAGTTGAGCATGCTGGTCGGCCTGCGACGAGAACAGGGGCAACGCCGACAGGCGCCTTACCGTCCTACGTCAGACTCGGAAGACCGCTGGCTGGACGATGGCGGGCAGAGTCAATTACTGTTGGGCCCCCGGCCATGCCCTTGAGAACTCGGAGAACGGTTCGCCAGCTCCTTTGTGCGGGATCCAAATAAGCAGAATCGACCAGAAACACATTTAGCAAGGACAACGATCATGAACGTACTTCGCATCGCCAGTTGGCGCAGCTTGGCCACACTGCTTGGAAGTCCTCACGCGCGGGCCGGTGGAGGCATTCGCGGAAACGGTGACTTTCGATCCGGAGCCGGGCGTCGTGGTGGCGAAGGCGGCACCGGACGCGATCGAAGAACTTGAGCTAATCATCTTGATTGACGAGCCGTTGGCGACGGGGGTGCCGACCTGTGCCGATTGGACGTGATGGCGCTTTTAAGCAACCTCCCGCTGGATTGGCACCGGTGGCACTATGGCACTATCTGCAAGTAGGCACGGGAGTGATGATGCTCTATGCGTTGCAACCCGAAGAGAGTGGATTATGGAAATCACACTCAAATTACCGCCGGACGAAGGCGCGCCACTGGATGCTAGCCACGGCTGTGCGACCGGCACGATCGCGGGGGACATTGTTTTGGTGGCTGTTGATAGTGATTGGGTTCCCTAGTTACATTCCGCGGGCGGGCAGCGGGGACGCTTTTGACGCACGCGCCGTGGTTTGCGTACGGACCGCATCAACGGAGGTCTGCGTGAGCATTTTCACCTACCAGGCGAACAAGAGTGATCGCACTGCGTTGATACCTGGCTTGGAACTGGTCCACATCGACTGTGACACACATCCCGGTTTAAATCTTCCACTGCGCCCATCGTGCGGGTGGGTGCGGGCGGGCAACCAAGTAGATCGGGCCAGGAGGTGGCCGTGGAGGTGACGCTTTTTGACCAGGATACTGGCATAAGCAATTATCACGCGGTCACCGGGAGCAAGGTGGGGCCCCTGCTGGCCGAATTGGAGAACTTCGACGTGGTGACGCTGCTGGAACCCGGAATGACCGCCGTGCCTCACGATGAACTGCGTCGGCGATATTATGACCGCCTCAACCAAGCGCGGCGCGGCTTCGAGGTCTGAACTTCGTGTCGCCTGCGACAGAGTCGTATTAGGCTCACTCTTCATCTTCGGTCGCCTTCAGGAATGCTGACAGAGCGGACCTAAGAAAGTCGGCTACGTTGTCCTGGCTGAGTCCGGCACTGACTTCCATGACGAACGAGGGGGCGTCCAGCGTTCCTGCGGTCGTGATCTCTTGATCGAGGTAAACGACAACCGCCCTGAGCGTTGGGCGATTTACCAATTCCGCAATAAGCTGCCGGCTAGTTGCGAGATCGATCGTTGGCTTTTCCATTTCGATTCTGTGTGTAGCGAACGTGCAGCCTGTCGGGGCAGTACTCCGATTCACATTTACTGACGCAATTGCCCTAGGCAACCGCCCACCAAGTCAATGGCCGACGGGCAGGCGAGCTCCCAACGTACAACGTGCCGAAGTGCCTGTTCAATATCTTCACCGACAAACTCCCCCCTCACGTGCGTCTTGTCCCCCCTCTTGACTTCAAAGTAAGCCAGACGGCGACCGTTTGCGTCCTGCATGACAATGAGGCGCTGGTTGCCAAGTAACGATCCTGATATTCCCAATCTCGCCTCCTCCGACCACTCTGCCCGATCAATCTCGATTGACGATCCATCTGTCATTGTGATTTTCAGCATTGTGCTTTTGAAATTGTCCTTCGCTCTTCATCCATGGAAAACAAAAAAAGCCGGCGCAGTCGAACACCTTGGAGGTACTCAACCACGCCGGATTACTCTTTAACGAGCCCCTCGCCGCAGCCGAGGTGCCCTTCACTTAGCCTTCCGACACCGTCATTAGATACGCGCGCTTTGAGGAAATACAAGTAACAAACTGGCCTGCTCTAAACTATTCTTTCCCCAACGGGTCAGAGCCGATGCAGTGAGCGGTGAAGCGGAAGGGCATGCAGAATTGTCACAAATTGCGCGAACCGATTGGCGTACAGTTTGCGTCACCGGCGTTCAAGTAGATGGACCGCGGGGGCGGTGATACTGTTTGAAATAGTTTGTTATTCGACAGCGGGTTGGAGTCGATGCAGTGAGCGGTGAAGCTCAGCGGCCGCCTCGGCTACGGAACAAACTTCGCGGGCCAGTTCACGCTGGTGCAAAATGGAACCGGCGACAGACACACTCATAGCAGAACTGCAAATTCGACCATACAATCTTCTGGCTTTGAAGAGTCAACTTGCGGTTGCGACATGTCGAACGACGCGAGCGGCAAGCATTCCTTAAATGGCACCAACACCCTTTGGCCACAACCGTGTCGATCCCATAGAAACCCTTCCGACGAGGTCCACGCGTCTGCTCCGTCGTCAATCCCGGAATGATAGTAGTACGTGGTTCGCGGATGTTGACCGACACCAGGCGAAGTTACGCACGGCCGACACGCTCTTCCCTTTCCCACCGAGAGCTTCGGTTTGGCAATCTGTAGCGCGGCAAGATAAGTTTACAAGGTTTGCCGAATTTGCTGGGTAACAATTCGCATCGCGCAAATTGTGAAGGGGGTTCTAGAAGCGAACGAAATCATAGGACGGGCAAGCGCCGCATAGACACTTGCCTGCAAATGCGGACAAATCCCTACACAACGACGGCATGTCACGGTTTTGTCCGCAAGTCCGTTGCGCACCGCAAGATTCTGCACCGCAATTATTACGATGTATTCTGACAAGCGAGCGACGCGCGCCTCACCGCGCTTGCGGCATTTCGATGTCACGGCCGACATCGTAGCTCGCATATCTCACAGAATGGAGTCGTGCCATGCGACCGGTTTGTCTTCGCGCTGCACTTTACATTAGCGCTGCCTCCGCCGCGGTACTTTTTGCCTCGGCCTCAAAATCGGAAGAGCTGCTGAGCGCTGCCAAGAATGCTGCAACAAGCATGGAAAGCTGTACCGCCTGTGACGGCGGTGGCGATTGCGGATGCTGTGGCCCGCGATGCAGCATCTACGGTCAAGTGGATGTGCTGTTTTGGGACCGAGTGGGTACAGGCTGCGACGAAGTGGTTGTCATCAACACCGGCTTGCCGCCGGGATCTGATACCGTACTTAGCGACGGACGACCTGGATTTCGACTACGAACCCGGTTTCCGCGTGCTGGTCGGCTTCGTGCCGGATCCGTGCCTGTGCCCACACTGCTCGGCCTGGGAGCTGTCGTACTTTGGCATCTTTGATTGGAGCGACTCGATTACCGCCGTGGGAGCCGGCAACCTGGCGATCCCGGGCGATCTGGGCCTGGTATCGAACAATTTCTCGGGCGCCGATGAGATCGGCTTGCACTATGATTCGGAACTGCACAATCTCGAGCTGAATTGCATTCACAGTTGCTGCCAGTGCTGGGGAACCATCGATTTTCTCGGTGGCGTTCGCTACATCTCACTGGATGAGCGGTTTTCGATCGTGGGCACCGACATCCAGGAAGGAACAAGCAGCTACGACATCAACACCAGCAACGACCTGTTCGGTTTTCAGTTTGGTGGCCGTCTGCGGCGCCACTGGTGCCGATGGGGTCTTGAACTCGTCGGCAAAGCCGGCGTGTTTTGGAACGACGCCGAACAAGGACAGATCGTCACCGACTCGCCGTTTGTCGGCGTGCCGTTTATTCTCCGCTCGCAGCGCGGCTCTGATGAAGACACGGTGGCAGGACTTGGTGAGCTGAGCGCCACGCTGCTCCGACCAATCAATGACGTCTGGGCCTTCCGAATGGGCTACACCGCGCTGACCATCGGCGGGGTTGCCCTGGCGCCAGACCAGCTCGACTTCACTAACACCGCGACCAGCGGCACCCGTTTGGAGGATGATGGGTTTGTCTTCGTCCATGGTGCTCACTTCGGACTCGAAGCGCGCTGGTAAGCATTCATAACTCGTTTGGCGTTAAAGCATTAGCGCCGGTTCACGGACATGTCCTTGAACCGGCGCTTCTTTTTCGCACTGGCGCGAGGATTGTTTAGATGTTCCAGTGGCGACTTAGCCGCATCATTGGCCTGTACATCGCTTTACTCAGTAGCGGAACAGGATGTTCCATCTAGTACGTCTGAATGACGGGTGTAACATCGCTGGCCGGAAAATATTCGGTCTGAGGTATGCCAAACGATTGAACTGAGTGCACCGAGTAAATAAAGTGTGAGAGGTACGCAAGTACTCAGTGCGCCAACCCGCAGAGGGCCAGCCTCTATTTTTGGGCGGCCCGCGGTCTGTCTAATCGACAGGGGCAGGTGCATAAGGGCCCCGTGATGTGAGCCGTCTTGGCTACGAAAGCCGAGCGGTTCGCGCATGGAGTTCCCCGATGCTTTCTCGCTCTGCTTTGCGCAGTGGTCGTTCGTTTTTTCGTTCATCCAGTTCGCGCTCACGTCAGCGCGTCTCTAGCCGGCCATACGCCCGCTTCGAGCCGCTGGAAGACCGAAACTTGCTGGCCGCCAGCGTTTTGACCGACAAATCGGATTATCTCTTCGGCGAAACGGCGCTGATCAGCGGAGCTGGTTTCACCGCCGATGAGACCGTGCAGTTGCAGGTCCTACACGCCACGGGCACCGCAGGCAGCAATGCTGACGCGCAGAATCAGCCTTGGCTAGTTTTGGCGGATACTTCTGGCGCGGTTGCAAGCCAATGGTCGGTCACCGATCCCGATGCCGTAGACGCAACGTATGTTCTCATCGCGACCGGGCTGACATCGGGCTTTGTGGCGGAAGCAAACTTCACCGACTCGGGGCCACCCAGCAACGGCAATCTCTTCCAGTGGGATCCGCCAGGCTGGGTCACGGGGAACAACGACGGCCCGTATTTCGAGGGCGATACGGTTCCGTATTACACCAACTTCTCGAATCTCGTTGTGGGCGACACCTATTCGATCACGATCGAATGGGACACGACCAAGAGCGGCAAGCACGCGCTCGACTACCTGCGGTCGTATGATGCCACCATTGCCTTCCCACCTGCGATCGATCCTGCAGTTGAAGCAGGCGTCAACGTGATGTCAACGGATACCATTCCCATTCCGACCGACACGTTCATGACCACGCACCCCACCTTCAGTGGGGTCCAGCAACCGGGCTCGTTCAAGATGTACAACGGCGATATGATCGCCGTCTCGGCCTACAATAATCCGCTAACTTACCTCGGAGACACCTCCACCAGCATTACGGTGACGTTCGTTGCCCAGGATGACGACGGTGACATCAACACGACGACGACGAGCGTCGTATTGACCTGGGGCGGTCACATCGCGACGCGGCAGGACTGGGGATTACTAAACTCCGCCGTCAACATTCCTGGGTCGCCGTATCACATGCGGCTGGACTCGTTCTTCGACGTAACGAACGACGAGGAGTTGGGACTAGGCAACACCGATCGCTCCCTGTCGGCCCAGGCGGTCATCTTCCCGGCCCTTATTACCATCATCAAAGACGCGGTTCCCGACGATGCCCAGGTCTTCGCCTTTACGACCACCGGCACAGGTCTCTCGACCTTCTCCCTCGATGATGACGGAGACAACAACAACGCGCTGAGCAACACACGGCAGTTTTCGGTCACCAATTTTGACCAAAAGACCATCACCGAAGCGATCGTGCCTGGGTGGGAACTGACGAACATCCAAATCTCAGAAGTCGGGGGAACGAACGACAGCACCTTCAATGTTGGCAATCGACTCGCCACTTTGAATGTCCAGGAGGGCGAGGTCATCACGGTCAGGTTCACGAACGAAATTCGGCGTGGCGGGATCACGGTGATCAAGAACGCGATCCCCGACGGCCCGCAGGACTTCAGCTTCAGCGGCACCTTGCCGGTGTTCTCGCTGGATGATGACGCCGACCCGACCTTGTCCAACACGGCCTTGTTCTCGAACCTGACTCCGGGCAGCTACACGATCACCGAGGCGCAGGTGGTCGGCTGGGACCTGACCAACCTGCAGTTCGTGGGGGATACCGACAACGGCAGCCTGGTGAATCTGGCGACGCGGACGATCACGGTGGACGTCGATCCGGGTGAGAACATCACGGTCACGTTTACCAACACGCAGCGTGGCGGGATCACGGTGATCAAGAACGCGATCCCCGACGGCCCGCAGGACTTCAGCTTCAGCGGCACCTTGCCGGTGTTCTCGCTGGATGATGACGCCGACCCGACCTTGTCCAACACGGCCTTGTTCTCGAACCTGACTCCGGGCAGCTACACGATCACCGAGGCGCAGGTGGTCGGCTGGGACCTGACCAACCTGCAGTTCGTGGGGGATACCGACAACGGCAGCCTGGTGAATCTGGCGACGCGGACGATCACGGTGGACGTCGATCCGGGTGAGAACATCACGGTCACGTTTACCAACACGCAGCGTGGCGGGATCACGGTGATCAAGAACGCGATCCCCGACGGCCCGCAGGACTTCAGCTTCAGCGGCACCTTGCCGGTGTTCTCGCTGGATGATGACGCCGACCCGACCTTGTCCAACACGGCCTTGTTCTCGAACCTGACTCCGGGCAGCTACACGATCACCGAGGCGCAGGTGGTCGGCTGGGACCTGACCAACCTGCAGTTCGTGGGGGATACCGACAACGGCAGCCTGGTGAATCTGGCGACGCGGACGATCACGGTGGACGTCGATCCGGGTGAGAACATCACGGTCACGTTTACCAACACGCAGCGTGGCGGGATCACGGTGATCAAGAACGCGATCCCCGACGGCCCGCAGGACTTCAGCTTCAGCGGCACCTTGCCGGTGTTCTCGCTGGATGATGACAACGACCCGACCTTGTCCAACACGGCCTTGTTCTCGAACCTGACTCCGGGCAGCTACACGATCACCGAGGCGCAGGTGGTCGGCTGGGACCTGACCAACCTGCAGTTCGTGGGGGATACCG
Source organism: Pirellulales bacterium (assembly GCA_963829655.1). GTDB lineage: Bacteria > Planctomycetota > Planctomycetia > Pirellulales > JALHPA01 > JBBDYH01. The sequence continues at coordinate 180,235 of CAWHJG010000003.1, read as the reverse complement.
ACAACGGCAGCCTGGTGAATCTGGCGACGCGGACGATCACGGTGGACGTCGATCCGGGTGAGAACATCACGGTCACGTTTACCAACACGCAGCGTGGCGGGATCACGGTGATCAAGAACGCGATCCCCGACGGCCCGCAGGACTTCAGCTTCAGCGGCACCTTGCCGGTGTTCTCGCTGGATGATGACGCCGACCCGACCTTGTCCAACACGGCCTTGTTCTCGAACCTGACTCCGGGCAGCTACACGATCACCGAGGCGCAGGTGGTCGGCTGGGACCTGACCAACCTGCAGTTCGTGGGGGATACCGACAACGGCAGCCTGGTGAATCTGGCGACGCGGACGATCACGGTGGACGTCGATCCGGGTGAGAACATCACGGTCACGTTTACCAACACGCAGCGTGGCGGGATCACGGTGATCAAGAACGCGATCCCCGACGGCCCGCAGGACTTCAGCTTCAGCGGCACCTTGCCGGTGTTCTCGCTGGATGATGACGCCGACCCGACCTTGTCCAACACGGCCTTGTTCTCGAACCTGACTCCGGGCAGCTACACGATCACCGAGGCGCAGGTGGTCGGCTGGGACCTGACCAACCTGCAGTTCGTGGGGGATACCGACAACGGCAGCCTGGTGAATCTGGCGACGCGGACGATCACGGTGGACGTCGATCCGGGTGAGAACATCACGGTCACGTTTACCAACACGCAGCGTGGCGGGATCACGGTGATCAAGAACGCGATCCCCGACGGCCCGCAGGACTTCAGCTTCAGCGGCACCTTGCCGGTGTTCTCGCTGGATGATGACGCCGACCCGACCTTGTCCAACACGGCCTTGTTCTCGAACCTGACTCCGGGCAGCTACACGATCACCGAGGCGCAGGTGGTCGGCTGGGACCTGACCAACCTGCAGTTCGTGGGGGATACCGACAACGGCAGCCTGGTGAATCTGGCGACGCGGACGATCACGGTGGACGTCGATCCGGGTGAGAACATCACGGTCACGTTTACCAACACGCAGCGTGGCGGGATCACGGTGATCAAGAACGCGATCCCCGACGGCCCGCAGGACTTCAGCTTCAGCGGCACCTTGCCGGTGTTCTCGCTGGATGATGACGCCGACCCGACCTTGTCCAACACGGCCTTGTTCTCGAACCTGACTCCGGGCAGCTACACGATCACCGAGGCGCAGGTGGTCGGCTGGGACCTGACCAACCTGCAGTTCGTGGGGGATACCGACAACGGCAGCCTGGTGAATCTGGCGACGCGGACGATCACGGTGGACGTCGATCCGGGTGAGAACATCACGGTCACGTTTACCAACACGCAGCGTGGCGGGATCACGGTGATCAAGAACGCGATCCCCGACGGCCCGCAGGACTTCAGCTTCAGCGGCACCTTGCCGGTGTTCTCGCTGGATGATGACAACGACCCGACCTTGTCCAACACGGCCTTGTTCTCGAACCTGACTCCGGGCAGCTACACGATCACCGAGGCGCAGGTGGTCGGCTGGGACCTGACCAACCTGCAGTTCGTGGGGGATACCGACAACGGCAGCCTGGTGAATCTGGCGACGCGGACGATCACGGTGGACGTCGATCCGGGTGAGAACATCACGGTCACGTTTACCAACACGCAGCGTGGCGGGATCACGGTGATCAAGAACGCGATCCCCGACGGCCCGCAGGACTTCAGCTTCAGCGGCACCTTGCCGGTGTTCTCGCTGGATGATGACGCCAACCCGACCTTGTCCAACACACGAGTGTTTAGCAATTTGCTCCCCGGCAGCTACGTGTTGAACGAAGCGGTCGTAGCAGGCTGGAATCTTGCCAATATCGTGATCCAGGGTGACACCGACAACGGCAGTATCGTCAATATTCCCAACCGAACGGTGACAATCGACGTCGATCCGGGCGAAGCGATTCAGGTCATATTTATCAATCTGCAGGAACCTCCGATTGTCGTTGGACCCGACAAGAGCCTTGGCAGCCAACCGGTGATCGAGATCCTCAACTCGGTGACTGGCGCCGTAATCAATACGTTCCTGGCATACGAAGCGTCGTACATTGGCGGCGTGCGAATCGCCACGGGTGATCTAACTGGTGATGGAATTGCCGAGATCGTGACCGCACCGGGCCGTAATCACGTTCCGCTGGTGCGCGTGTTCAGTCAAAGCGGCACGATGCTCACCGAGTTTTTGGCCTTCGACAGCGGCTTCTTGGGCGGCGTTGACGTTGCCGTCGGGGACGTGGATGGCGATGGCAAAAACGACATCATCGCCGGCCAAAGCTTTGACGGTTCAGCGGTGCGCAGTGTTCCGCAACGTGTCGAACCCGCTGATCGCATTCCAACAGTACAAGAGCGAGTTTTACCCGTTTGGCGCCGCGTTCCGTGGCGGCGTCGTTGTGGCAGCTACCGATATGGGAACATTCGCCAACGGAACGGTCGTCAACGCCGGGTTGCTCGATGGGATTGCCGAAATCATCGTTGGAAACGAGGCGGGCTTGCGTTCGACCGTGTCGGTTCTGGATTACACGGGTCCTCTCGCAGCGCAGGTCCGATCGCTCCTGCCCATGGCCAACGATTTCCGGGGCGGTGTGTCGATGGAAATTGCCCGCGTGAATGGAGACTTAATCCCCGACATCATCGTCGGAGCCGGCAATCGGGGCGATTCCATTGTCGAGGTCCGCGATGGTCTCACCGGAGCGCTGATCACCACGTTTGCCGCTTTTACGGCGGCCGTTACGCCGAGCTTTCAGGCGCCAATTCACGTTGCGTCGCTGGATTCGGATGGCAACGGCATTGCCGACAGCATCGTCGTCGTGCAAGGAAGTGACGGCGCCTCGCGATTGATTCGCTTCTTCAATCCCCTGACCGGTCAGTTACAGCGGTCGATCGTGGAATCGGATCCAAGGCTGGCTGGGGCTTACTTTGTGGCCGCGCTGAACAACTCCTCGGTTCCACAGGTCATTCCATTCGTCGAGGAACCAAGCGTCGGCGTGACCAGCGTGAATGTTGTGAATGGGAACCTCGTCATTGAGGGCGATGATGGTGATGACGTCGTGACCATCACGGGTACCGGCGTCGGCGGACAGTATGTCGTGGTTACCGCTCAAGGCTCGCAGACCGTCAGCGGCGTCCTCGGGAGCATGTTGATCAACCTCCACGGTGGCGACGATCAGCTCACGATCAACAAAGCACTGGTGGCCGGCAAGATCAGCATTGCCATGGAAGCTGGCGAAGACGCGGTCGTGCTTGGCAATAATACCATGGTGTCGAGCGCCGGAAACCTCGAAATCGATTTGGCGCAGGCAGCGATTCACTCACCGCCCAGCGCACCTATATCGGCGCCGCACAGTTGTTTGCCGGCGGCGACGGCGACGATCAACTTGTCCTTGCCGGTTCGTACACAGGAGGGGTCTTCGTCCTGGGTATTTCGTCGGCCGGCGCCACCAGCATCAGCGGCGGTGCGGGCAACGATACCGTCGACGTTCGCTATTCGTTCATCGTTGGACAGTGGTCGTTCGACGGCGGGCAGGGCAACGACGCCATCGGGATTAATACGTCAGCCTGTACCGGCAATGTCGTCGTTGCCGGCGGCACCGACAACGATGCTCTCGCCGTGGACACCAACTTCTTCACTTCCGGCGTTACCATCAACGGCAACGCCGGGTCCGACCAGATGAAACTCGCCAACTCGCTCGGCATCCAGCTGGCGATACTATTGGGCGAAGATGGCGCCGATACCGCCAATGTACAGAACCTTACGGCGAAGAACTTGCAGCTCAATTTGGGTACGGGGGCCGACGACGCCGACGTGCGCAGCAACAGTCTGGATCTGCTCTTTGCACAGCTCGGTGACGGCGACGACGAACTCACCGTGTTCGGTAATCTCGTCAACGGCGCCGTGGACCTCGACGGCGGCCTCGGCTCGCTCGATCGATTGTTCGATCTGGGCAACAGCTTCAAGAGCACGGTCGGCAAGAAGGCTTTTGAGCTGTTTGCCTAACACTTGTATTCCAGCAGGCACGAGAAGCAGTAGCGATCGCCTCTTGCCGGCGGTCGAACTGGCTTGATGTTAATGCGAAGCGGACGCTCCGGCCGTGCGAATCAGTTTGCGTGCCGGTAACAGCCTTAATTCATTTGCCATTAAAGAATTAGCGCCGGGATTGGGGGATGACTGTGAACCGGCGTTTCTTTTGGGTAGGGGCGCAGCACCTGCGTGACGCCCAAGGAATCGGCGATTGATAAGCGCAATCATTCAGTCGCCTACCTCTCCCTGCCCAAGCATCAATGTAGGCGGATATTGCGTCCAAACGTTTGATTGTCGGACGGAACGCCAGTGGCCGGAAAATATTCGGTCTGGGGCGTGCCAGACGATTGAACTATCTGCGGGGTCTAAATAGAGTGTCAGGGGTAGGCAAGTACGCAGTTCGCCAACCCGCGGAGGTCGGACTCCAATCCCCTCACGGTGCGCATTGATTCGGCAACACTCACCGGGGATTCGCGTTGGGCCGCATTTCTTGGCAAGACTCCAGTTCTTGTTCAATTTGCAATCGCCCTGGCAGCTGCGTAGCGGTTTCGGAGTAGCTCGGGTCAATCGCGCGACAGTTCGAGTGGCTACAGTGGCAACGCAGTTGTGCTTCCCTTCGCTTACTCTCATCGCACATCTGGAAGTGGTCGGCGATTCCATTTGCAGTTGGTGCGTGGTTACCTCGCACGACGCTTGGTTTGCGTTGCAGGGGTCATCGGCGGTCTTCGGCCTGATGCATAGTCGGTGGCCGGTTGGAATGGTGGCAGGGCTGCTACTTGCATTTGCGATGTCGAGGAGGACTGCTCATGGACGCGATTGTTGCGCACGCAACCGCCAAATGGTCTGATCACTGCACAGGTGCTGGCAACTGGCAAGCGGGCTGTTTGGTCTTAGAGGCGGAATCGAGTGAATGGAAAAAGGTCAATCAATGATGGCGGAAGGATCTGCCGCAACCAAGTTCAAGGTCAAGATCCTTCTACGGGTAACAGCATGCCAAATCGATCGAGCATCCGTCGAGCGCTAGGAATTGGATATCGTCATCGTTCTTCCCATCTACGAAAAAACAGGCGAACAACTCCTTTCGAATTGCTGGAACCGCGCCAGGTGCTTGCCAACGGCTTTCTGCAAGGTTTCGCGTTTATCGACGGCAACAGCAATAACCAACTGGACGACGGCGAACTGCGCAAGGTCGGCGCGACCATTGAGCTGCGATCCGCCGACGGGAGCACCTTGTTGGCAACGACTTCCACAAACGTCGACGGCTACTACCGATTCGACAATTTGGCCAGCGGTACGTACCGACTAGCCGAGATAGCGCCTGGATTTGTGACTCAGGGTGTTCAGATTCAAAACACATTAAGCAGTGCAGTTGCAGTCAATGGCAACACGCAAATCCAAGTCACCCTCACTGCGCCTGATGATCCGGCCTGGCAGGATCCGGCGGACCCAATCACGCCGCCCAATCGCTGACCCGTGACGTGCACCGGTTGCCAGGATTGCCGGGCGTTCAACTCTGACCGGAACGGTGGCAGCCGCTCCGTTTAACGCCTCGACGAGCGTGGCGAATCCTACCAACGCCCATCAGTTTGAGTTGTTCTTGACGGGCGGCGCCCTGAGCGGTCCCACTGCGAACTTTTATTCGTTCTGCACGGATCTGTTCCACGCGAATCCAGCCGTATTTGCCGTCGTTCCGAGTCTCGTCCCTTCACCGCCAGGACTCGCTGCGAATATTGGCGCAATTGGGTATCTGTACAACGAGTTCGGCACGAACTTACTCTCGCCGACGAACGGCACGCGCATTGCAGCTTGCCCTTTATGAACTTGTTTACGACGTAGCGCCCGACTTCACAAGCGGAAACCTCATCGTCAATCAAGCAACCACTGATCCGGCGGCCTACGCGGCGGCTCTCAACTTTTTGGCCGCCGCAAGTGGCAAGGATCAACGCGCGGTCTTCCTAACGTCACGCCGCCCACCCCAATCGGTGACACAGGCCGGCAAGGCATGATCGTCACTGAGAGATTTAACTTCGCCAATCGAGTTGAGGGAGACCTTGTCATAACGATCGTTCCCGATGCAACAAACGAGGTGGGGCAACCGCACACCTTCACGGTGACGGTACAACAGGACCTAGGCGACGGCATCGACTCCGATGGAAACGGATCGCCGTTTGACCCAGTCGTGGGTGCGGCGGTCATGGTCACTCTGACGAGCATCAATGGCGCCTTGGCAGTACCGAGTGGTCCCTTCAATGGAATCACCAACGTCAACGGTCAGTTCTTCGTGACCTTTACGTCAGCCACAGCAGGTAAGGTAATCGGAAACGCGTTTGTGACACACGTCGTGAACGGTACTCCAATTTCTCGCGATACTGATCCGGCTACTGCGACCCCCGCGGGACCCGGTGGCAGCGGTCCAGCGACCAAGACATATGTCGATGCCAAAATCATCATCGCCCCAGACGACACGAATGAAGTTGGCGACCCCCACACGTTCACGGTCACGGTTTTTGCCGACAACGGGGACGGAATCGATAACGACGGCATGATGGGGACCTTCGACGCGGTTGGAGCCGGGGACGATGTAACGGTCACCCTGACGAGTATCAACGGCGCTTCAGCAGTTCCTGCTGGACCGTTTGCTGGGGTGACCAACGCCAGTGGTCAGTTCTCGGTGACGTTTACGTCGGCCACGGCAGGTCAAGTCATTGGCTCAGCCACATCGAATGTGGATGTTGGCGGGCTGGTGCTGGTACGCAGTACCGACGGGACAGGCAACAACAGCGGCCCGGCTAGAAAGACCTTCGTCGATGCCAAGATTATCATTGCCCCAGACGACACGAATGCAGTTGGCGACCCCCACACGTTCACAGTCACGGTGTTTGCCGACAACGGGGACGGAATCGATAACGACGGCACGATGGGGACCTTCGACGCGGTGGGAGCCGGTGAAGACGTAACGGTCACCCTGACGAGTATCAATGGAGCTTCGGCCGTTCCTCCTGGCCCTTTTGTTGGCGTGACTAACGCCAACGGTCAATTCTCGGTGACCTTTACGTCAGCGACAGCGGGTCAGGTCATTGGCTCCGCCACTTCGAATGTGGATGTCGGCGGGCTGGTGCTTGTGCGCACCACCGACGGAACGGGCAACAACAGCGGTCCGGCCCGAAAGACCTTTGTCGATGCCAAGATCACGATCAGCCCTGATGGCGTTAACCCGGTGGGACAGCCGCACACATTTACGGTCATTGTCTGGGCCGACAACGGAGATGGCATTGATAACGACGGCCAGATGGGCACGTTTGACCGGGTCGGCGCCGGGCAAACCGTCACGGTAACGCTAGATGGAATCGGTGGCGCAATACCTGATGTCATCGCACCAATCAACTTGCCGCCGGCCGATCCGACCGTGATCGTCAGGGGCGACAAACGGGCTCGGCGAATTCTCGGTCACATTTACATCGGCGACAACCGGACAGGTAATCGGAACGGCGACGTCGAACGTCAACGTGGCCGGCTTGATACTCCCGCGAACCACCGATGGAACGGGCAACAATAGTGGCCCGGCGACCAAGACATTTATTGACGGGCAGCAACCTCCCATCGTCGTTGGACCCGACAAGAGCCTTGGCAGTCAACCGGTGATCGAGATCCTCAACTCGGTGACTGGCGCCGTGATCAATACGTTCCTGGCGTACGAAGCGTCGTACATTGGCGGCGTGCGAATCGCCACGGGCGATCTAACTGGCGATGGAATCGCCGAAATCGTGACTGCTCCGGGCCGCAATCACGTTCCGCTGGTGAGAGTGTTCAGCCAAAGCGGCACGATGCTCACCGAGTTTTTGGCCTTCGACAGTAGCTTCTTGGGTGGCGTTGACGTTGCCGTCGGGGACGTGGATGGCGATGGAAAGAACGACATCATCGCTGGCCAAAGCTTCCAAGGGTCGGCCGTGCGAGTATTTCGTAACGTGTCGAACCCGTTACTCGCCTTCCAACAGTATAAAAGCGAGTTCTTCCCATTTGGCGCAGCATTCATCGGTGGAGTCGTAGTGGCGGCCGCGGACATGGGCACCTTCTCCAATGGCACGGTCGTCAACTGCGGGCTTGCTCGATGGAATAGACGAAATCATCGTTGGAAACGAAGCTGGCATGCGTTCGACCGTGTCGGTCTTCGATTACACCGGTCCTGTCGCCGTACAAGTTCGCTCGTTCTTGCCGCTGGCCAATAATTTCCGGGGCGGTATTTCGATTGAAGTTGCCCGGGTAAATGGCGACCTTAATTCCGGACATCATCGTCGGAGCCGGCAATCAGGGCAATTCCATTGTCGAAGTCCGCGATGGTCTCACCGGAGCGCTGATCACCACGTTTGCCGCTTTCACGGCGGCCGTTACGCCGAGCTTCCAGGCGCCGATTCACGTTGCGTCGCTGGATTCGGATGGCAACGGCATTGCCGACAGCATCGTCGTCGTGCAAGGAAGTGACGGCGCCTCGCGATTGATTCGCTTCTTCAATCCCCTGACCGGTCAGTTACAGCGGTCGATCGTGGAATCGGATCCAAGGCTGGCTGGGGCTTACTTTGTGGCCGCGCTGAACAACTCCTCGGTTCCACAGGTCATTCCATTTGTCGAGGAACCAAGCGTCGGCGTGACCAGCGTGAATGTTGTGAATGGGAACCTCGTCATCGAAGGCGATGGTGGCAACGACGTCGTGACCATCACGGGTACCGGCGTCGGCGGACAGTATGTCGTGGTTACCGCTCAAGGCTCGCAGACCGTCAGCGGCGTCCTCGGGAGCATGTTGATCAACCTCCACGGTGGCGACGATCAGCTCACGATCAACAAAGCACTGGTGGCCGGCAAGATCAGCATTGCCATGGAAGCTGGCGAAGACGCGGTCGTGCTTGGCAATAATACCATGGTGTCGAGCGCCGGAAACCTCGAAATCGATTTGGGCGCAGGCAGCGATTCACTCACCGCCCAGCGCACCTATATCGGCGCCGCACAGTTGTTTGCCGGCGGCGACGGCGACGATCAACTTGTCCTTGCCGGTTCGTACACAGGAGGGGTCTTCGTCCTGGGTATTTCGTCGGCCGGCGCCACCAGCATCAGCGGCGGTGCGGGCAACGATACCGTCGACGTTCGCTATTCGTTCATCGTTGGACAGTGGTCGTTCGACGGCGGGCAGGGCAACGACGCCATCGGGATTAATACGTCAGCCTGTACCGGCAATGTCGTCGTTGCCGGCGGCACCGACAACGATGCTCTCGCCGTGGACACCAACTTCTTCACTTCCGGCGTTACCATCAACGGCAACGCCGGGTCCGACCAGATGAAACTCGCCAACTCGCTCGGCATCCAGCTGGCGATACTATTGGGCGAAGATGGCGCCGATACCGCCAATGTACAGAACCTTACGGCGAAGAACTTGCAGCTCAATTTGGGTACGGGGGCCGACGACGCCGACGTGCGCAGCAACAGTCTGGATCTGCTCTTTGCACAGCTCGGTGACGGCGACGACGAACTCACCGTGTTCGGTAATCTCGTCAACGGCGCCGTGGACCTCGACGGCGGCCTCGGCTCGCTCGATCGATTGTTCGATCTGGGCAACAGCTTCAAGAGCACGGTCGGCAAGAAGGCTTTTGAGCTGTTTGCCTAACACTTGTATTCCAGCAGGCACGAGAAGCAGTAGCGATCGCCTCTTGCCGGCGGTCGAACTGGCTTGATGTTAATGCGAAGCGGACGCTCCGGCCCCGCCGTCCTTGCAAGTCAGCAGAAAGCCTTAGCGTCCTGCAATCGATACTATTTAATCGATCTGCGGCTACGTTCGAGTTGAAACTGACTGTCGAGCGACTCGCCACTGAAACCGGCTTCAAAGCTGTGCAAGCCGAAGCGTCGCGAGAGCTCCTCGAAGACGCGAATACCCCGAATACTATTTCCCTTGCTATCCAAGGGTGGAGAAAACGTGCCGATGCCGAACTTATTTGGGACGACGCCGACGATCCCCCCACCCACGCCGCTCTTGGCCGGAATGCCCACGCGAAAGCTCCACTCGCCTGCGAAGTCATACATCCCGCAGGAGTACATGATGCTGAGCAGATCTTTGACGTAGTCCGCCTCGATCGCGCGCTGGCCAGTGAGCGGGTTGACGCCGCCGTTCGCAAGCGTTGCGCCCATCACGGCCAGATCGCGACAGTTAATCAGGATCGAGCACTGCTGGAAGTACAGCTCCAGCGACTCCTCAACTCGGTCGTCCATCATCCCGAAATTGCGCATGAGGTGGGCAATGGCGCGGTTGCGATGCCCCGTAGTACGTTCCGACATGAAAACGGCATTATCCACGTAGACGTCACGGCCGCAGTATCGATTGAACATTTGGATCATGCGGGACACTCGCTCGGGAAAGTCGCGTCCCGTAACGAGATCTGCCGTGGCGATAGCTCCGGCATTGACCATAGGATTGAAAGGTCGGTTGGATGTCTCGTCGAGGACAATCGAGTTGAAGGCCTCGCCGCTAGGTTCAACTCCCACCCGCTTGAGCACCGCGTCGCGACCATGTAGTGCAAGCGCCAGGCCGAACATGAACGGTTTGCTGATGGATTGGATAGTGAATAGTTGATCACAATCGCCCACTTCAAATGTCCGCCCGTCGGGAGTGACCACTGCGATCCCAAACAGATCGGGGTTGGCTTTTGCGAGTTCCGGTATGTAGTCGGCCACACGACCATCGGTGAGCCTCTGGTACTTTTCGTGTATCTCGCGGAGGGTTTGTCGAAACGGCGACGTCACCGACTTGAGGCGGCCTACGAGGAAATCGACGTTTTCGCCGTCAATGTTGTTGCTGCTCACAAATTGGTTCTCGTGTTGCACGATTGGGGCGTCGGCGGACCGTCGGGCATGAATTGACCTACGCCATTAGGCGGTCGGCCACCTTGCGCAGCTCGCGTGTAAACGGATGCTCTGAAAAGCGATTAACAAAAATCCCCCCGCTGGCCAGCCGTGCCATTTCGTTGTTCAGAGGGAGTGCGCCGACTACTTCGGCGCCGAACAAACTCTGCACTTGTTGCTTCAGTGATTCGACATCGGTCCCAGGCGGAATCTTGTTTGCCACCATCAAGATGCGCGGCACCTCCAATCGGCGTGCAAGCTCAATGGTCACAGCCGTACCTTGAAAGTCCTGGTGATCGGGTCGCATCACCAGAACCAAACAATCGGAGATTGCGATAGACAGGAGCGTTTCTTCGTTCACGCCGGGATGTGTGTCGATAAACAAGTAGTCGAGGGCGAGTCGCGCAATGAGTTCGCGTAACCCGTCGTTCATGCGGGCTACATCGTAACCCTCGCGTAGTACTCGGGCGATTTCATTGGTGCTCAAACTGGAAGGAATGAGAAACACTCGCGGTCGCGCGCCCTCCTCGTCGACTTCGCCAATGGACACCGACGTGACGTCGTACGCCGCTTCCTCGATCTTGCATCGCCCCCAGAGATAGTCATTCAATGTCTTATTCACGTGGGTCGAATCCATCTGAAATAAGGCATGGATGCCAGGCGATTGGATGTCGGTATCGATGATACCGACGCGATTGCCAGCGCGCAACCAGGACCGCCAAATTAGCGGTAGTGTTTGACTTTCCGGTGCCGCCACGAAATGAATGCGTGGATATGATTCTTGCCAAGCTGTCCGCTCCTATGAGATTTGCGCTACGTTCATTCGGCAAACGTTACCACGCAATCGTGCGCAATCGTGCTAAAGATCATGTCGAAAACTGCAAACATACTGTGGTGTGTAATCCAGACTGGACCTGAGCAAACTACCTCTTTCGCAGTTCGTCGACTCGATGCTTTAGCGATTGAAAGAATTCACCTTCGACGATTTCGCCAACATCTGCCTGCTTTTTCGCCTCGTCGATACGTACGGTGTCCACGAGCCCGCTGTCAAACGACATGGTTGCGTACTTTCCGGATTCGCTGTGCGCCTCGCAGCCATCGGTAAATCGTAGAGTCGGCCCGCCCAGACCGAGTTGGAAAATGCTCGCACTGAGCAGGGGGAATTCATCCACTTTTGCGCCACCGAGGTAAATGCCGTGTTTACCAAGTGACGAGATCTGCCATCGATTCTCAACGAAGCGCATTACTGCGTGCGTTCTTGAAACGTGCAAATCGCTGATATGAATGTCCTGGTCCGGCAGGCGTCCAATTGAAATGACCGACTTGCCAAGGAAATTCCAGGTGATGACGGGATGACCCTGCGATGGATCGAGCAATTCAATGCATACGGACAGTTCAGGGTCGAGCGCGTCGCTCGTCATGCTTTGACGTCTCCCTCGCCTTTTTGCGCGTCGATCCAAGACCGCCTCGCGCAGGCCAGCACTGAAATAGCGATACGAGAAAAGCTTCTGTTTAGCATAAACGGTGCCACAACCAGATTTGTGACCAACCCATGCATTCGATTCGCGAATTTCCGCTGTAAATCGTTCGTCGAGCTGTGCGAATCGGCACAATCTTGCGCGCCATTGACGCTCCCAATGCCAGCGAATTGGGCACGCTGTTAGGCTTCTTGGCTGCTGTCTGCGACCGCGACATATGAGTGGCGCACTGGCACAACGCCACTCCGATACAGTCAACTAGCGAGATGCGACATTATGCGCCCATCCAATCGAATCGGGGTTTCCAGGGCCTGACGTGGGGTTTCGTCGATGGCGGGCCAGAGAATCGCCACGCCGTCCCGGCCTGCGGTTAGGACCGAGAGGGCGTCTGGCGAAAACGCCGCGCCGGTAACACTTCGCGTGTGCCCCTTAAGCGTTAGTAACTCTTTGGGAGTCCTTCGTTCGCCACTCGCAGACATCAGGGTATCGTGCACATCCCACAACTTGGCAGTTTGATCAGCCGAACCCGTCAGTACGCGCCAGCGCCCATTTGGACCGCCGGCAATCGCAACTGCAGTGACCTCACCGCTATGCCCCTCAAGACTGACTATTTCGGCACCGGTTTTGGCGTCCCAAATCCGCGCCGAATTGTCAGCGCCGCCGGTGGCTATGAATAACTCGTTAGCCGAAGTGGCGATATCTAGGACGGCTGATGTGTGGCCGACCAAACGGAGGTCCGGAGTGGTGTGATCGATCTGCCAAACGGCCGCCGTACCGTCGCGGGAAGCGGTCAGAAAACGTCGCCCGTTGCTTAAGTAGATCGCCCGAGTGACCCCTGACTCGTGTCCGTGGTAAACCTGCAAGACACGCTTGGTACCAATGTCCCACAACCGCACTGTCTTGTCTTCCGATGCCGTCAGAATGTGTTTACAGTCGGGGGAAAAAACAGCGCTGTTGATGGTGGCGGTGTGGCCGCCGAGTTCGCCGGCGGTTTGATCGGACAATGTTAGAATGGCCTTGCCACTCTTGGCGTCCCACAGTCGGGCGGAATGGTCCCAACCGGTGCTTACGACCCATTCGTCGTCCGGCGAAAAGTCCGCGAATGTGAGAGGCAGGTGAGGTCCAAAACGGGCAACGTCGGTTCCCTGCATATCCCACAAGCGTGCTTCATCACCGCCCACCGTTATGACGTGTCGCCCATCCGGCGAGAATGCAGCCGACCAAGCGATTGCGTCGCGGCCTCGCATCCGCAGAAAGTGATCCAGTTTGCCATTTTGTGAGGGCACAAGGACTTCCCTTCCGGTGCCTAGATCGAATAAGCAAACGAACTGATTCACAGAATCAACGGAGAGAGCCAAATTTCCGTTCGGGTGGATTGCGACTGCGTTTATGTTGGCATTTGTGCCACGACGCTCCTGAGCAGAAACTGAGGTCCGCGAAGTACTCTCCGCAGATGAACCTGTTGTTCGTGTGAAGACTAACTGATCATTACTCAGGTTCCAAAACCGCAGTTGACCGTCTTCACACCCAGTCAACAATCGATCGCCACCCGGCGACAGGGCGAACGTGGTTACTCCTTTGGGGTGACGAAGCAGTCGTCCGTGCATTGGCCGTACATGGGAGGAATCAGAGAGATCCCACGCGCAAACCGTTCCGTCCATGCTAGCGGTGAGGAGACGTTTGTCGTCGGGCGTAAATGCAGCCGCGGAAATTGAGCCGAGGTGGAACTCAAGCCGTCCAAGATGCCGACCGCTACGACGCTCCCATAAATTGCCGACACCATGGTCATCGCCACTGAATACCAAATCGCCATCGGGAGAAAAGGCAAGGGCAGTAATCGGGACCTTGTGCCCCGCGAGCGAGTGCACCGGATCCCCGGATCTTGCGTCCCACAGATTTGCCGCGTACCGCGAGACTTGTTTACCGTCATTGAGGGTGACCGGAACCTGTTTCTCACTTCCCGTGACGATCCAGCTACCGTCGCGTGATAGCGCAGCCGCTGAGCGGTAGCCAGTTCCTTCGAGCTTGAGAACTTGCGCGCCGGTCTCTGTACTCCAGATCCGAACCGTTCCATCTGCGGCGGACGTGAACAATCTCTCGCCGTTGGGAAAAAAGCCTGCTTGCGACGCGAGGTACGCATGTCCCTCACGAAATGTAACTTCTTCCGCGCCATCGGCGACACGCCACTTCTTGGCGGTTCGATCGGGGCTGGCAGTGATAATACTTTGACCGTCCTTTGAGAAGCGTGCCGCTGCAATCGCGTCCAGGTGCCCTCGTAACACCAGGCCGGGAATCGGTTGTTGTTCGTGATAGGCGCCTACGCTCCATAATCGAACGGTGCCATCGTAACCGCCGGACGCGATCAGATCGCTATTCACTGCGGAAAACTGGACGAACGGAACGGGACCGTCGTGGCCTCTCAACTCCTTGTCGAAGTTGCCGCATGGAATGATTGCGTAGCCGATATCCTCATCGCGTGCATGCCACAACCGCAGGGTGTGATCGCTCGAGCTACTGACGAGTCGACTGCCGTCGGGCGACAGGCTGAGGGCCCTCACGGCAGCGGTGTGCCCGAGTAATTCAATGACCGGCGTTTTCTCAGTTGCTTTGTTATCCAGGAGCTTGCGATAGTCAAAGGGCTTCAGATCGGTTGGCCGCCACAACAAAACACGCTTGTCATAGCCGGCTGACGCGATTTGTTCGTTCGCGGCGGTGCTCGTGGACGGCGAATTCGCCGTTTGCGCCAGCGCTGGCCGCCAAAAACGCCACGGCGTAAACCGGCCCGCTGTGGCCTGTAAATGGAATCCGCCGACCGTCGTCGGAAGTCCATTCCTTGCCAGAGTCTGCATTCCAAAGGCGTACCGTTCCATCTTCACCCGCTGTGGCTACGTGGCTCTCATCGGGTGCGAATTTGGCGCACCATACAAACGAGCTGTGCCCGCGGAAAGTCAAGAGTGGCTTTAAAGACGCTAGCTCCCAGAGCTTAGCCGTATGATCCCGGGAAGCTGTAAGAAAACGGCTGCCGTCCCGGGCGAAACTGATGTGCAGGATGGCGTCGCTATGGCCCTGCGGGTCGGTCATGGGTTGAGCGCTGCCGGTCTCGTAGTTCCATGCGCGTAGATACCCGTCCGGTGCGTTGCTGCCGATTAGCAGCAATTCGGGTTGTCGCGGACTAAACGCCAGCGCGGACACATAGGTGTTCTCGCTAGGCAACCTGAGCTCGCGCTTCAGATTGTTTGTGCGTAGATCCCAGACTCGAACCACACCGTCGCGGCATCCGGCAGCCAGCATCGTCTCGTCGGAATTCAGCGCAATGCATTCAACACGCGACTGGACGGCAAAGTGGCGGCCGCGGCCCTGTTGGACCACATACGCTAAGCGTCGCCACTCCCAACCCCGCAACCGTGGTAGGCAAGCAAGAAGCGCCGAGTGCGCTTGGCCCAACGCGTTCTCGTCGATTTTGGCTGCGGCCAAGCCGATCAGGGCGCCATAGGCTTCGTATTCTGCCTCGCTACGGCGGCGGTCAGCATCTTGACGAGCGGCTGTCGCTCGGACCTCGTTGTTCCGCGCGACACCAGCCTGGTACTGTGCTTCCGACGCATTCTTTCGCGCGATTTCAGCCTGCCGGTCAGCCTCCACCTTGAGGATGCTAACCAACACGATGCCGATCGTTACCGCCAAGAAAACCAGTGCCGCCAACCCGAAAACGACGCGCCGGGCCCGTTGGAGCCGAGCTTGCCGAACATCGCGCTCCTGCTTGGCGCTGAGTAATTGGCTTTGGATTTCGGCATGTGCCGCGTCCGTCGAATCGATGAGCGACAAACCCAAATCAAAATCGCCTTTGCGTTGGGCGCTACGGGCGTACTGCAACTTTGCCCGCGAAATCCCGCCGATCGCCGTTTGATTGCCGTCCCATAGTGCATAGGCTTCTTCAAATGCAAAAAGCGCCGCGCAAAGTCGCGATAGTCGTTGCTGGCGACCGCGGCGTTCAGTTCGTGTTCCGCCCGGTCGCACAATGCGACGCTTTCGGAGTGCGATTGGTATTGTTGAAGGGCTTCCTGGAATGCTTTGACAGTCGGATAACGGTCGTTGGCCTTGGTGGCCATCGCTGTCAAAGCGATGTCAACTAATTCGCCGCGCTTTTCAGTCGGCGCAATTTCATTGCGCCGCTGCCTTCAGGCAGTCCATCGAACTGCGACCGGTATGCGGGGGTTGACCATTGAGGATCTCGTATAGAATTGCTCCCAATAGATAGATATCGCTGTGCGGGCCAATGGCTTCAAACGGGCCAAGAACCAGTTCGGGGGCCATGTAAACGGGCGTGCCAGCCATTGCATAGTCGGTAGAGACTTTTAGCTTTTGACCAGAAGTCGGTACCGCAAGCGCCAAACCCCAATCCAATACCAGCACCTCACCGAAGTCGCCCAACATTACGTTTTCGGGCTTGAGATCTCGGTGGACGACACCTCGCGCATGGGCAAAGGCCACCGCATCGGCAACCTTCATCAAGATCGTCAGATTCTCGACCAGACTCTTTGCGCGAATTACGCTGGACCAGGGCGTGCCCTGGATTCGTTTCATCGAGTAGAAGAATGCGCCATCGGGGCTTTGTCCCAGGTCGTAAATCGGCACAATGTTGGGATGATCCAGCTCTCCGGTCACCGCTGCTTCGAAAAGAAATTTGCGCCGTTGAGACTCATTAGTCATCATCTCCGGGCGCATCATCTTGACGGCAACTTCGCGATCAATAGAAGCCTGTCTGGCTGCGAAGACGACACCCATGCCGCCGCGACCGATCACGTTGGTCAGATCGTAGTCAGCGATCGGCGCGCTTGCATCAGTTCGGCCTCTCAAGGCGCGTTGCCCGACCACCAGCGTGCAATTGGATTGATCAGCACGGCCGACTTGGCCGCCACGAAGTGACATTGACGGCTTCGAAGCCGGAACTGCGGAACCCCACACGGCTTGCAAGTCATATTCCACGGGGTCTTTGCTGCGGTGTTCGAGGGTCCGCATGGCGTCGTCCGCATCCACGGTGCTCGGCGGCCGTTCACTCTCCGGATTTGATGCCGCATCCAATGTGGCGGCAATCAAATTGTTTCGCGCTGCGAGCGAACTGTGGTCGATTGTATTGGCAAAGATGGGCTCGGCAGCAGGCGCTGACGCTAGTGGTAGGAGCGACAGTTCGTGTATCCAGCTCAACCGTTTGGTCCGTAGCGCATTCGTTCTTGCCAATACTCATCTGCTTCCACGGAAGTAGCAGATCGATCGTCGTTACCTCGAGCGGCGCGTGACAATGGGGGCATTGTCCCTTCGCCGATTCCAAGTCGGATAGTTTGGTTTGACAGCGGTTGCAAGTAATCATGGGTACTCTCCGAACCAGAGCTGCGCGACTTACACGAGCGCTGGGTCCTGAAAAATCGTTTTTGGTCTTAGACGTCCGCTTACCTTGGGCGGCGAGTTCTCATTTCACGTCGAGCGCGCTGCACGAGGCGCGCTATGTTGTTGCCAGGAAAAGTGCCGCGCGCTAAGAATTGGTGCGTTCGCTTGCGCCATTCCGGAGAAGCGGTCGCACCGACGGCGATTCCTACGGCGGTCGCGATGACCAACGTGCCGGTACCTGCATCTCCCGCAGCGCGACGGTCACCGTCCGCTGACGAGTCAGCCTTTTCCGCGTCAGCGGGCGCAGTCTGTATCCGATTGTCCTGAGGTGTTTGGTCGACGTCGAACGACTGTTCTTGCGGCATAGCCTCGTGTGCCGGCGGAGCGGGCCGTGGTTCGGGTACTTGGGCATCATCGCGGTTTGCCGGGGCGACTCGGCCTTCCGATACATTGACGTCCAGTATCAAACGCTCAGGCTTGCCGGGTTCGAGCAGGTATACGCGATAATGTCCATCCTGAAAGCGGAATCGCTTGAAGATATGCAAAAGGTCGCCGAGAACGTCCGGGGGAAGGTCGTACTCGTTTTGCTCTTCCTCGCCTGTTCCGTCATTGACCAAGCGAAAGAAAACACGAAGGCGCTTGACAGCGCGCACGTCAAGGTTTTGCCCACGCAGATCGGCACTGTCATTGACCGCAGCTCGCGCGGTTGATTCGTTTGCAGTTACAATGGCCGCCACTGTTGAATCGACGGATCGGTCCTGGCTTGGCGGCGGCACAGTTCCGGTTGCGGCCAATTGGCTGTCAGCGGATGACGTACGGACTATTTGAAAGTCGGAAACCGTCAGCGTCACGTCATTTGCGCCAGCACCGCCAACGTAGCTGATAGTCGTTTCGATGCCGTTGAAGCGAACCGTGGCACCCTCGTTCAGTATGCCGCCCGCCGCATCGATGAAACGTCCTGTAACGGGATCGGTGCCATCGTTGGCGATCACCGTAAGGACGGTTCCACGCATGGGTCGAAATTGACCACCCTGGACCACCAGTAATGCGCCTCCCACGGAAACTGAGCCACGCACATCGATCTGATCGTGTTGGTCTCCGGCCAGAGCCCCGTTGATATCAACCAAAAACTGAGCGCTTGCCGATAACGCAAGATTGCCCGAATCAGTGCCTAAAACTCCAACGCTTGCACCGGGGTTTACCTGCCCGCCAGCCAGTACAACGAGATTGCCGGCCAGTGCCCCGCTACCCGAGAGCATTTCGCCGGCACCGACTTCGACGCCATTGGTTGCAACCAGCCGGGCGCCGGATGCAATCAAAGTGAGCACACCGAGTTGGGACAGATCCGCATCGCGCAAAACCACCTGATGGCCACTGCTAATTATTAGTTGTCCCGCGAATTGAATACCGTCGGCGGTACCATCACCGATCCGAAGATTACCGGACGATCGAATTAGCGATGCCGTTGATGCAGAGAATATCGCTGCAATGACATCACCACTGCCGCTTAATACCGCGCCTCCATAAATTGTAACTGTCTCCGCTGGGGTAGCGGCTCCAATTATGCCATCCACTTGCAGAGTCCCTTCACGAATCTCCGTAGCTCCCAGATAAGTATTTACGCTGGTGGTGGCGAGAGTCAGAGTGCCAGTGCCCACCTTGATCACCGATGTCGCGTCTTGGATGCTACCGGAGAGCAGTGAAGCGCCATCAGTCGTTCGCAGGATAACTGTGCCGCTTCCCGCATCGATGCCTCCAGCAAACTGCAAGGTGCCACCCGCAACGTTGTCGTTGTCGGACAATAATCGAACGGATCCCGACGAGGTGACGATGGCTACTGCGGCAGATGCGACCAAATTGCGTGCGGCGGCAACGCCAACATCCCCCAAGTCGGTTGTCATCGTACTTCCAAGCGACACGTCCACGGACGCTGCGAGGAGTACCGTTCCGCTGTGGGTGGTGTGGATGGATTCTGTTGTGGTGAGCGAGCCTTGGGTGGAGACGATGAGGTGGGCTCCACTTGCTTTCAGGCCGCTGAGGCCCAGCCGCGAGGAGGCGATCCCGCCAATCACCAGGTCTCCGATATTCTCGACAAACACCCCGCCAGTGCCGCCATCGGCTTCCAGCGCCGCGACGGTTGTCCGCAACGGTCGAAGCAACGTGCCAGCGCCGCCGCTGGCGGCGATTTCCAGTTGAGCCGCGGTAATCGTCAGCGGCAGTTCACCGCCGCGCAGCACCGCGCCTGCGGGTGTCTGCAAGGTTACCAGCCCGTTGGCTTGCAGGCTGATCAGTTGCAGATCTCCTGACAGACTCTTCAGGCCGATGTTGCCGGCCAGCGCAGTCACCGCGAGCACCGTCAATCCGTCGTGCTCTACCAGCTCCAGGCCGCCCCCGCTGAGCTGGGCCGTCAGTGTGGCCACTTGCGTCTCGAGCGGCGAGATCACGCTCCCCACCGCCAAAGCGCGAAGCACAAGATTCTGAGCTTGCACATCCAGTTCGGTGTCACCATCGAGAATCGAGCCGGCCGCGGCCAGCGTAACGTTGCCCAAGCCGGCCTGCAGCCTCAGACTCTCCAGTCCATCCTGCTCGGCCAGGAACTGGTCGCTGTTGGTAGTGGTGACCGCCAAGTGGCGGACGTCCAGATCCAAGGCATTGCCCGCCGTGCCCACGCCTAGGGCGGCCTGGATGGTAACCACGGCACCGGGAGCACTCGCCGTGATGTCCGCCCCGCCGCTGTCGCCGCCATCGCGCACCGAGCCGGCGCTACTGACCACACGAACCGCAGAGGAAGTGCCATTGCTGGTGATCAATCGACCCAGCGCAATATCCCCCGTCGCCAACAAGGCAATCGATCCGACGCCAGCGCTGATCGTCGAACCGTCGGCCAACGTAATACCGCCACCACCCACACCATCGGAATCCGCAGTGAGTGTGACTTGCGCGCGAGCGCAGAAGCATCAATCGCGCCGCTGGCTTCGAATGTAATCGCCCCTCGGGCGGTTAGATTCGCAACGCCGTTGCCGCTAATTACTCCCACGACGCGAAGATCCTGCTTGGTGCTCAGGTTCAACGCGCCACTCCAGGCTATCGAGTTCAGCAGCGTTTGGTCAGCTTCCACAAGTGTGATGTTGGCGGCAACGATGTTCAGGCTTCCAAGCACGTTGTTCGGGTCGGTCAGAACGACGTCGTGACTGCCGGCATTCAGTGTTGTTGTTGAGGTGGTTAGCCATGCGGCGCTTTGGGTGATGTCGTCGTTCTCGAAGAGTACCAGCGAGTTTGCGACGATTACCAGATTGCCGATCACGTTGGCCGGGTGAGCCAGCATTGCGTCGCCGGCGCCGGCGTTGATCGACAGCGGCACACCTTGTCCCTCAACTTGGCCGAGGATCACGTTGCCGCCGGCGGTTGTTAAGTTCGCGACGCTCACTAACTTGGTAAGACCCAGCGTCAGATCGGTCCCTTGAGTACCAACCGTCCCCTGGATCGTGGTCGGTCCGGCGAGACTGGTCAGACCGCCAGCGAATGTGAGAACATCACTGCCTTCGTTTCCAAACAACACACCGCCGCTGTTCTGAAAGACTACGCCCTCGGCGATCAACCCGCCATCAAGAATGCCCACCTGATAGTTTCCGGGCAGCACAACCAATCGACCGCCCTCAACGGTGCCCTGGAAGGTGTAGGCGCCCCCGGTCTTCTGAATCGTGAGACGATCCCAGGCTATGTCCGCGAGACCGCCGCTGCCGGTTCCAATCAAAAGAACGTTCCCCGTCCCCAGGGCGGCAATGGCGCCTCCGGTTCCTAACACGATTCCATGTCCCGATGCACCAAGAGCCGTGGAAGCGATACCGGCTACCGTTACATCGCCGGCACCGCTGCTCTGAATTACGGAGCCATCAATGATTCGCACTCCATCGCTGCCGGCGCCGCTGCCACCTGAGACACCAGTTACCGTGATTGGGCCATCGACCGTGGCAACAGCCGCCCCCCCGCGAACCTCAACACCGGCCGAACTTGAAACGCCATCGCCGCCGGAACCAGCCAGACTGATCGCGCCTGAGTTTGAGTTGACGGTTGCTCCATCGAGTTGGATCGCGCTACCGACCGCAGCAATCGCCGCCGAGTCTGTCATCACGGTAGATCCCACCCCGAGCAGGAGGAATCTGCCAGCAGTCAGCTCGATTGCGCCACTGACGGTACGAACCTCGCTACCAACCGCTCGAAGGTCACGCGCTGCTACAAGCGCTAAGGGTCCGCTCTGGCTTACGACGCTGCTGTCAACCCGAAGATCGTGTCCGGCCGTTATATCGACTGATCCCTGCTCCGTGACGACTTGTGCATAGATCGACACGTCCACGGACGCTGCGAGGAGTACCGTTCCGCTGTGGGTGGTGTGGATGGATTCTGTTGTGGTGAGCGAGCCTTGGGTGGAGACGATGAGGTGGGCTCCACTTGCTTTCAGGCCGCTGAGGCCCAGCCGCGAGGAGGCGATCCCGCCAATCACCAGGTCTCCGATATTCTCGACAAACACCCCGCCAGTGCCGCCATCGGCTTCCAGCGCCGCGACGGTTGTCCGCAACGGTCGAAGCAACGTGCCAGCGCCGCCGCTGGCGGCGATTTCCAGTTGAGCCGCGGTAATCGTCAGCGGCAGTTCACCGCCGCGCAGCACCGCGCCTGCGGGTGTCTGCAAGGTTACCAGCCCGTTGGCTTGCAGGCTGATCAGTTGCAGATCTCCTGACAGACTCTTCAGGCCGATGTTGCCGGCCAGCGCAGTCACCGCGAGCACCGTCAATCCGTCGTGCTCTACCAGCTCCAGGCCGCCCCCGCTGAGCTGGGCCGTCAGTGTGGCCACTTGCGTCTCGAGCGGCGAGATCACGCTCCCCACCGCCAAAGCGCGAAGCACAAGATTCTGAGCTTGCACATCCAGTTCGGTGTCACCATCGAGAATCGAGCCGGCCGCGGCCAGCGTAACGTTGCCCAAGCCGGCCTGCAGCCTCAGACTCTCCAGTCCATCCTGCTCGGCCAGGAACTGGTCGCTGTTGGTAGTGGTGACCGCCAAGTGGCGGACGTCCAGATCCAAGGCATTGCCCGCCGTGCCCACGCCTAGGGCGGCCTGGATGGTAACCACGGCACCGGGAGCACTCGCCGTGATGTCCGCCCCGCCGCTGTCGCCGCCATCGCGCACCGAGCCGGCGCTACTGACCACACGAACCGCAGAGGAAGTGCCATTGCTGGTGATCAATCGACCCAGCGCAATATCCCCCGTCGCCAACAAGGCAATCGATCCGACGCCAGCGCTGATCGTCGAACCGTCGGCCAACGTAATACCGCCACCACCCACACCATCGGAATCCGCAGTGAGTGTGACTTGCGCCCAGCGCGCAGAAGCATCAATCGCGCCGCTGGCTTCGAATGTAATCGCCCCTCGGGCGGTTAGATTCGCAACGCCGTTGCCGCTAATTACTCCCACGACGCGAAGATCCTGCTTGGTGCTCAGGTTCAACGCGCCACTCCAGGCTATCGAGTTCAGCAGCGTTTGGTCAGCTTCCACAAGTGTGATGTTGGCGGCAACGATGTTCAGGCTTCCAAGCACGTTGTTCGGGTCGGTCAGAACGACGTCGTGACTGCCGGCATTCAGTGTTGTTGTTGAGGTGGTTAGCCATGCGGCGCTTTGGGTGATGTCGTCGTTCTCGAAGAGTACCAGCGAGTTTGCGACGATTACCAGATTGCCGATCACGTTGGCCGGGTGAGCCAGCATTGCGTCGCCGGCGCCGGCGTTGATCGACAGCGGCACACCTTGTCCCTCAACTTGGCCGAGGATCACGTTGCCGCCGGCGGTTGTTAAGTTCGCGACGCTCACTAACTTGGTAAGACCCAGCGTCAGATCGGTCCCTTGAGTACCAACCGTCCCCTGGATCGTGGTCGGTCCGGCGAGACTGGTCAGACCGCCAGCGAATGTGAGAACATCACTGCCTTCGTTTCCAAACAACACACCGCCGCTGTTCTGAAAGACTACGCCCTCGGCGATCAACCCGCCATCAAGAATGCCCACCTGATAGTTTCCGGGCAGCACAACCAATCGACCGCCCTCAACGGTGCCCTGGAAGGTGTAGGCGCCCCCGGTCTTCTGAATCGTGAGACGATCCCAGGCTATGTCCGCGAGACCGCCGCTGCCGGTTCCAATCAAAAGAACGTTCCCCGTCCCCAGGGCGGCAATGGCGCCTCCGGTTCCTAACACGATTCCATGTCCCGATGCACCAAGAGCCGTGGAAGCGATACCGGCTACCGTTACATCGCCGGCACCGCTGCTCTGAATTACGGAGCCATCAATGATTCGCACTCCATCGCTGCCGGCGCCGCTGCCACCTGAGACACCAGTTACCGTGATTGGGCCATCGACCGTGGCAACAGCCGCCCCCCCGCGAACCTCAACACCGGCCGAACTTGAAACGCCATCGCCGCCGGAACCAGCCAGACTGATCGCGCCTGAGTTTGAGTTGACGGTTGCTCCATCGAGTTGGATCGCGCTACCGACCGCAGCAATCGCCGCCGAGTCTGTCATCACGGTAGATCCCACCCCGAGCAGGAGGAATCTGCCAGCAGTCAGCTCGATTCGCCACTGACGGTACGAACCTCGCTACCAACCGCTCGAAGGTCACGCGCTGCTACAAGCGCTAAGGGTCCGCTCTGGCTTACGACGCTGCTGTCAACCCGAAGATCGTGTCCGGCCGTTATATCGACTGATCCCTGCTCCGTGACGACTTGTGCATAGATCGACACGTCCACGGACGCTGCGAGGAGTACCGTTCCGCTGTGGGTGGTGTGGATGGATTCTGTTGTGGTGAGCGAGCCTTGGGTGGAGACGATGAGGTGGGCTCCACTTGCTTTCAGGCCGCTGAGGCCCAGCCGCGAGGAGGCGATCCCGCCAATCACCAGGTCTCCGATATTCTCGACAAACACCCCGCCAGTGCCGCCATCGGCTTCCAGCGCCGCGACGGTTGTCCGCAACGGTCGAAGCAACGTGCCAGCGCCGCCGCTGGCGGCGATTTCCAGTTGAGCCGCGGTAATCGTCAGCGGCAGTTCACCGCCGCGCAGCACCGCGCCTGCGGGTGTCTGCAAGGTTACCAGCCCGTTGGCTTGCAGGCTGATCAGTTGCAGATCTCCTGACAGACTCTTCAGGCCGATGTTGCCGGCCAGCGCAGTCACCGCGAGCACCGTCAATCCGTCGTGCTCTACCAGCTCCAGGCCGCCCCCGCTGAGCTGGGCCGTCAGTGTGGCCACTTGCGTCTCGAGCGGCGAGATCACGCTCCCCACCGCCAAAGCGCGAAGCACAAGATTCTGAGCTTGCACATCCAGTTCGGTGTCACCATCGAGAATCGAGCCGGCCGCGGCCAGCGTAACGTTGCCCAAGCCGGCCTGCAGCCTCAGACTCTCCAGTCCATCCTGCTCGGCCAGGAACTGGTCGCTGTTGGTAGTGGTGACCGCCAAGTGGCGGACGTCCAGATCCAAGGCATTGCCCGCCGTGCCCACGCCTAGGGCGGCCTGGATGGTAACCACGGCACCGGGAGCACTCGCCGTGATGTCCGCCCCGCCGCTGTCGCCGCCATCGCGCACCGAGCCGGCGCTACTGACCACACGAACCGCAGAGGAAGTGCCATTGCTGGTGATCAATCGACCCAGCGCAATATCCCCCGTCGCCAACAAGGCAATCGATCCGACGCCAGCGCTGATCGTCGAACCGTCGGCCAACGTAATACCGCCACCACCCACACCATCGGAATCCGCAGTGAGTGTGACCAAGGACCCTTGAGCAAAGAGGCTGCCCACGGAGCTGAATAAAGTGCTGTCTCGGGACGACAATGTAGCGGATCCGCCAATCTCGATGGCAGAGCGCAAATCAATCAGGCCAGCGAAAACGGAGAAGTTTCCTGCAAGGCGGACGGTGCCGGAGACAACAACTGGATCCTGCGCCAGACGGTCCGGTGTTCAGAATTAGATTGGTGTTGCGGTGCGAGTTTCCGGCACCAACCATAGTGAGTTCGTCGGCACCATCAACACCACTGCCTGTGTCAAGAATTACCGTTTCATTGGCATAGAAGCGAACGCTTTCGATCGGCGTTCCACCTACATTCCCGGAAACGACCAGTGTCGCGATTGAACCGTTAAGGAGGTCCAGCCCCTCGGAGACTTGGAGCCGGTCTGCGCCGCTCGCAGTCACAGGCGCCATCAGCGTCGCCTCGGCCATACCGGTAAACTCGATCGGTTCAATGTGGACAAAGGCAAACTCTGTTGCGTGGGCGGAATTGCTGACGACGACCACTCCATTGCCGGTTATGCCTCCGTCGGGCGTGTAGATTGAATCGGTTGCTCCATCTCCGATAAATCGCAGAAGGTCTCCGACAGAACCTGCGGAGTTAGTTCCACCATCGACAATTGAGTGTGAGAATTGGCCAAGGATCGTGTCAGCATGGGTCGAAAGTTGAAAGGTTACCGAGTCATTGCCCCCACGAGTGTCGAGCTCGAAAGCATCTATGCTGCTGATGCTTGTAAAGGGCAGAAACACCTCGCTCGTCCCAGAGCCAGTGGCTCCCGCGAGCGGGGTGAGTAAGCCGATGGCGTGACCGTTTTCATCGCGAATTATCAGCCGCAAGCCATCGCTGGCGACGACGATTCGATTGTTGCGATCGCCGTCCTCATCAGTAAAGACCAGCCGATCCCCAATAATACGAATCGACGATGGATCGTGGCGGAGTACAAACAGTTCGCGCCCGACATTCGCATCGGTGGCGACGAAATATGTTTTTCCGGCAAACAGAATCACGTCCGACGGATTGGAGTTTGCCGGCCCGGCATTAACATCAGCAGCCTGCACGACGACGCCGTTGGCCTCCAATCGATATAGCTCTCGGCCATCCGATCCAATTGCTGCAAAGTAAAGCTGATCGTCTAGAACATGAAAGGCGATATCAGCAGGCAGGGTAACGCCCGGAGGGAGAGGAATGGAAACGGCACCGAAACCGGTACTCCCGGGAACGAGCCGCCATAGTCCACGTTGCCCATCCACGGTTGCCGCAAAGTAAAGTTCTTCATTGAACACGGTGAAATCAGCGGGAGAAGAACTTGCGGCTCCCCTGGCAAGATCCAGTTCGGCCAAGTCGCCGTCAGTCTCGAGCCGGAATAACTCGCGACCATTTTGTCCTTGAGCGGCGAAGTAAAGCGCATCGCCAAATACGAAGAATTCGCTGGGGGACGAGTCGCTGGGAGTTCCGTCGATGTTGGCAACCTGTGCAACTACGTCGCGGTTATTACCTGCGACTCTGAGTGCATACAACTCGCGCCCGTCAGTCGGATCGTGAGCGCTGAAATACAAACGGCCGTTGAATTCCGCAAAGTGCTGTGGATCTGTAACACCCGGTCCCAGGTTGATCGCAGCAGGGTCCGAGGTTCCACTGGGGCTTTCCCGGTACAGAATTCGTCCGTTGGGGCCGGTAGCCGTAAAATAGAGATTGCCTGCGAAACTGGTAAAGGCTGACGGGTCCGACCCGGATGGACCGGGATTTAAGTCGGCCACGAGCGACGCATTGCCACCGCGGTTAATGACATAGATTTCACGACCTGCTGATCCAATAGCCGAGAAATACAGTTTGTCATTGAAATCGGTAAGCATCACGGGGCTGGAACTGGGGATGCCCGGATTAATGTCGGCAACAAGCGAAACATTTCCAGCGGTATCAAGCTGATAGATCTCTCGTCCCAAAGTCCCTGTGGCCGCGAACACAAGCTTGCCGTCAAATAAAGCAAAATCAGCTGGATTTGAATCCGCTGAGCCACGGTTGATGTCGGCAACAAGATGGACCGACCCATTAGCGTCCAACCGATACAACTCGCGGCCCACAAATTCTCCGCTTGAGTTGACGCCCGTCGCGCTGAAGTAGATGGCTTGATTGAACGGAGTTAGTTCGGCGGGCGCTGCACTCCCGGCACCCGGCTGAATATCGACTACCACGCCAGCGGCGTCGAACACAATGCGGTCTTCAAGTCGAGTGAGCCGAAGACGTACGTAGTCTTGGCGCTTCGACTCGCACGCGTATGGGAAGCGGACCGTCCAATTCGGGTTGAAGCGACGAAGCCATGAGCGAATCCACATCGTTTGGCCGCTCACATAAACGCGACGTTGTTCCGTAACCCGACTGTGGCAAACCACATAACAGATAGTCGAATTCTCGTTGAAAGCTCGGTGCCTGTCAAACGAGCGGCGTGATTGAGGCACGCGAGAAACGATAAAACGACCGTATGGAAGAACACGATCGGTGGCGAGGTTGCGCAGTTGGGTGAGATGGGCTGCGTTTGCTTGGTTTCCCGAGCGGCGGCCTACAATCGCCTGCTGCTGGAAACGACGCAGTGTGGTTTGTCACCTATTGCGCGCCAGTCAAGGGTGCCGGCAGTGGTTCGGCAGGCGTCACTGGCAATGTCTCCGCAGGAGGAGGAAGCGGCTCGATTGCCATCGACGAGTCCAACTCCTGCGGGAACGGTCCGCCACTGACCACATTGTGTTGAAGAATGTAGTTGTCGAGCTTTTTGACGTGGATGCGGTGGCGGGCGCGGCGGTTAGCGTCCCAGTATGCCTTACGAGGCCACATCCCCTCGGACAGATAAATCTCGTTGTAGTCGAGCAGTGAACCCTTTTCGAGATGCACATTTTTGATCGCCACGGCGTGCTCGGCCAGAGCCCGGTAATACTGGCTTTCGGCGTCGGCCAACCGACGCTGGGCCTCAAGTTGCAGGTCGAGAAGCCGAGGTTTCTCGACTAGATCGGCCTCCCTCAACAAAACCGCCAGGGATTCAGCCTGCCGTAGCGCAGCGATTCGGCGATTGTAGTTGGTCATTGCCAACAGATACGCGCGGTCGGTTTCAGCCACTGCGTTGCTCAGGTCGCTCACGACCTGCTCTTCCTGTTCTACCAGGACGACACGCTCCCGCGACAACTTTAGTTCGGCATTGCGTACCGCCGAGTGTCCTTGCCGCGAGCCGATGGGGTAAACCATTTCGGCGCCGAGCGCCCATTCCTGGAAATCGCCCGTTGTTAGATTTCCAATGGCGCTACCGAATTCGACGTCGTCGTTGCCAATAAGATCGTGCCCCAACCCTCTGAACCGATAGAGCGAAACGACGTCCAACCGGGGAAGGAGAAAGTTGCGTGAAGCCAGCAACTCGAGCTCACGGCGTTTGATCTGCCAGCGTTGACGTCGCAGTTCGACCCGACGAATTAAAGATTCGCTGAGGGATTCCTCCCACGAGAATTTGACTTGCGCAATGCTGGGTTCATCGGCGGGTCGCAAAAGCACACCATCGGCAGCCGGTAGCCCGATTGCTCTGCGCAGACTGCGCTCGGCCGCGTAGACACCCCCGGCGCCACGAAGCGAATTGGAAGTAGTCTTTTGCGGGACGCGCCCCGCGAGGGCATCCTGGACCTCCGCGGACAATCGATAAAGTTGCTCGCGGGCCTGCGCTTCGGCGGTGGCCGCCAATTGCCCGCCCGGTCCACGCTCCACCAGGACGTTGATCTGTGACCAGGTGTCATGAGCTCGATTGCGCGCCGCGATCTTTGCATCCAGGTCTCGGTAAGCGAAATACAATTCCCAGTAGGCATTCTCGACGTCGGACACCATCTGTGTAACGGCGCTCTCAAAGTCCGCCAGACTGACATCTGTATTGATGCGCGCAATCAAGACACCGTTGTAGAAGCCAGGTGCTCCATATGGAATGAAGCTGTTGTTAAGGCCCTGTTGAGCGTTTGGACCCGCAATACGGTTGTACTCGACGCCAGCGCCTTGCAGGAGCGGCTGACGAAGCTCACCCTCCACGATCGCGCCCCAGGGAAGATTGGGATCGTTGTTAAACGGTGAATTGTTGAAGTCGTAATCGAACCGATTACGTAACGCGAGCGTCGTTCCGACCGCAGTTTGTTTGCGAAGTTCCAGGTTATATACGTTGAGGTCCTGTTGAAAAAGCTGCGTCCCCAACCCGGACACAGTATTGTTGAAAGGACGATCGTTTTTCTGAAAAAATGCGCCGGCAGCAAAGTTCGCGTCAAACGCGCTTAAGGCTGCCTCAACGCCGAAACGTGGATCAGTTTCGATGATTGCTGGTCCGAAGGCAGTTGGCACGCTTTCCGGAGATTTCAGCAATAGTCCGCCCACATCGCGCAGCACAGGCGAGTTGGCCAGTGCGGTCTGAATGGCTTCCTGGAGTGTGATGTCGCGGAGTGTCGCTGGCGGATCGTTCGCTAATGAGATGGGCGGAGCCGTTGCCAGCGGCCTTGGAGACGATGGTGCATTCAGGTCGGGCTGCTCGATTTCGGTGAGGTACTTGCGCGGTTCAACAGCGTGTCCCTTAAAGGGGGCCTCTTTCTTCAGCAGACACCCCGACACGGCAATCGATACCAGGGCGACGCCAAACAGGCGAAATGTGCGCCAGCGCAAGTCATGGGAAGGCGAGGCAGGAAAGGGACCGCTAGCCGACTGCGGAAGGCGGGAGCGCGGACTATGCGCGTGGAATAATCGACTCATCAGGCAGCATCGGCATAATCGAACCTATGGAATAAGTGGATTTTCCGCGAAAACCGTTAAACATTGCAGTGATACCCACCGGTTGACGCATGCCTCCGCGGCCTAGTTAGAATGAGCCCATGGCGCAATTGCCTCCACTATCTTTTGACGGCGAAGCAACCTGGCATGAGATCGATCGGCTGGTCAGCGAACTGGTTACCCTCGGCAAAGGGAACCTGAGCGTCCACGATTTCTACGTGGAATTGCTCGAGCGGGCCGTGACCGCGTTGGCTGCCGTTGGGGGCGCTGCGTGGCGAATGGAGGGAAGGGCATCCGCAGTTCTCCTTGCGGAGCATCAATATCCTGCCGCACTGGCTGGCGAATCCAGCCGCATATCGCAGCGACTCTTCACTGCAGTATCCGGAAATGGACCGGTTGTGCTTTCTGCGGATGGATCGAATGTGGCGGTGCGCGTAAGCTATCGGTCGCCCTGGCCGCTCGTTTTGGGTCTAGTGCGTGCGGACGAGCAGACAGACATTGTGGTTGAAACCGCGCTTGAGCCGGATGCTTCGCGCGAGGTATGCGAAGGGGCGAAGCGATTGCTTGCGTTGTTCTGTGATGTAGCAGCAGATTACCATCGTTGCCACGAGCTGATTGAATTGCGCCGCGCGAAGCGGCAATGCGCAGGATTGGATCAGTTGGTGGTGAAGTTTCACGAAAGTCTTAACCCGCGTGTCACCGCTTACACAATTGCGAACGATGGTCGACAGTGGATCGGCTGTGACCGACTGAGTGTCTTGAGCGTTCGCGGCGATTACGCAAAACTGCTTGCCGTCAGCGGCGTTGATCAAGTGGACCGCCGAAGCGAAGACGTTCGGCGATTGGAATGCCTAGCCAGCGCCGTCGCCAGCGGCGGCACCAGCGTCGCCTGGGTTAGAGGACAAGCCGGTGAGTTGGGTGCACAGCTCGACGGACCAGTGCAGTCATACGTCGACAAATCACATGCCACATCATTGCTAGTCGTTCCACTTTCCCGCTGCACCACGGACGAACCGTCGCTGCGAAACCCGCCGATTGTCGCGACATTGATCGCCGAAACATTTGATGATGATCTATCAGAGGGCGTAATTAGGTCGAGGGTTGCGCACGTTGCTCGACACGCAGCAGTTGCCCTTAGCAGCGCCCTTGAACATCACCAATTGCCATTGGTTCCGTTACAGACGGCGATGGCCAATGCAATTCACCGCTTGCGCCGGCGGCCGTTTTCCATTATTGCATGCATCGCGCTTATTGTCGCTTTGATCGGGGCGTGTGTCTGATTCCGGCGGATTTCACGATCGAGGCGCACGGAACGCTTCAACCAAAAATATCCAAGAATGTATACGCCCCGATGGACGGAGTCGTTGAAGAAGTGCGTGTAGAGCATGGCCAGGATGTTTTACCTGGAACCAAGCTTCTAAATCTGCGCGACCCAAAGCTCGAACTGGAGGTCAGCCGGATCAGTGGCGAATTGGCCACTTCGTCGGTGAAGTTAGCGTCGGTTCGCGCCAGCCGCGGCAGCCGCGCCAGCCCTGACTCGCACAACAGTCCTCGCGATCGAGATCGTGAACTGGCAGCCGAAGAACAGCAACTTGCGCAACAGGTCGAAGGACTGGAAGCACAACGACGTGTACTGGACCAGTTGCAGGGCCAACTTCATGTCCGAAGTCCATGCGCCGGAGTCGTGCTGACCTGGAACACACACGACTTGCTTGCAAACCGTCCGGTCAAACGGGGTCAGTTGCTCTTGACCGTCGCCGACCCAACCGGGCCCTGGGTGCTGGATCTGCGAGTGCGAGACCAAGACGTAGGACATGTACTGACTGCGCAACAACAAGTCAACGATCCGTTACCGGTTTCATTTTTACTGGGCACTGACACAGCTGTTACTCGCCACGGACTGGTCGAGCGTGTGGCGATGGTTGCCGAATCCGAGGAAGACGGAGCGATCCGCGCCGCGATTACGGTGAAGGTCGATGAGGATCAAGCAGATGAATTTCGGACCGGCGCGAGTGTGACTGCGCGGATTCATTGCGGGCGCAGGTCGATTGGCTACGTTTGGCTGCACGGTTTGATCGACGCAGCGCGTGCCGCACTTTGGCTCTAGGCGTGACGGCTCATCCTGGGGCCACTTATTCATTATGGGAGACAATTAATGCGACGCTTCAATTTCTTGCTTGCAGTGTTGGTCGCCGTTTATCTGCGTGCTACTGCGACGGCCGAGATTATTGAAGTCGAATCTGCTGTGCTGACCGTCGTGGCTGAAGTCGAAGTACCAGCGAATGAAGCTGGACCATTAACCGAGGTCCACGCGGAGGAAGGGTCGAAAGTGGCCGCAGGCGTGGTTTTGGCGAAAATTGACGACCGCGACGCGGCCCTGGCCGTGGCAAAGGCGAAAATTGCACTGGCTCATGCGCTGGAACAAGCAGCGAATGACGTTAAGCTTCGCCTTGCAAAGGAATCACAAAAACTCGCCGAACTCGAACTCAAAAGGGCCACTGGCGCGAACCAAGAGCTCGAGCGCGTTGTTTCCCCGACGCAGATCGAAAAACTCAGCATCGAGACGGAAAAGGCGAGGTTGGAAACCGAGCAGGCGACTAAGGAATTGGCCCTGGCCAAACACGCGGTTGATGCCGCCCGAAATGAATTGCTGATTGCGAGTCGGGCGTTGGAGCGACGTTCGATTGTCGCTCCGAGCGACGGCTTGGTAGCCGAGGTCCGCAGGCACAAAGGTGAGTGGCTCCAACCCGGCGAGACAATACTTCGCATCGTGCGCAACGACCGACTCCGCGCCGAAGGATTCGTCCATGTCGATCGGCTGAACACGGATCTAGTAGGAAAGCCTGCAAAATTGGCCGTGCGACTTTTCGGTGAGCAAATGGAAGAGTTTCACGGAAAGGTGACGTTTGTGTCACCCGAGGTCAACCCCATCAATGGCCAAGTGCGTGTGTGGTCCGAATTTGACAATCGCGAAGGGCGACTTCGCCCGGGCCTTTCCGCAAGAATGACGATCCTCCCCGAGCAAGTCCGCCAGAGTAAGTAATCCGTCCCACATGTCAATTGGTTCGTCTCTCGTTGGCACAGTCCTACCGCTCGCGCGGCGCGAGCTTTGCGACTCAGCCACAACCGTGCGCGGCCAGCGTCTGTGGACCGTGAAGGACCCTGTATCGCTGCGGTATTACCACTTGCGCGAAGAAGAGCACTTCATATTGGGACTCCTCAACGGGCGACATACGCTCGACGATCTTGTTGCGTTGTTCGAAAAGCGCTTCGCCCCGCGACGGTTGGAGAAGGCCGAGTTGTCCGGTTTCATTTGGATGCTGCATCGCGAGGGGCTGACCGTGGCCACGGCCGCTGGTCAGGGCCGGCATCTACTTGCGCGCCGCCAGCAACGCCAACGAGAAAAATGGCTGAGCCGGTTCACGAACGTGCTGGCCATTCGATTCGGGTCGATCAATCCAAACAGCTGGCTCGATCGGATTGTCCCGCACCTACGTCCGTTGTTTTCTCCCTGGTCCCGCTGGTTCGTGATCGGACTGGTCGTGGCTGCGATTGCTGTCGTCGTGAGTCGGTTCGATCAGTTGCGAGAGAGTATGCCGCGACTGCAAGACCTCGTCGCTCCGGCCAACCTATTCTGGTTGGCCGTTGTGCTGGCCTTTGTAAAGTCTCTTCACGAACTTGGCCATGCCGTTGCCTGCAAGTTTTTCGGAGGCGAATGCAACCGCATCGGCCTGATGTTTCTGGTGTTTACTCCGGCGCTGTACTGCGATGTCTCGGATGCCTGGATGTTTTCTGACCGCCGCCGTCGAATTGCCGTCAGCGCGGCCGGTATGGTTGTCGAATTGACCTTGGCCGCTGCTGCCACCCTTGTATGGGCCGTGACCCAACCAGGGTGGCTCAACGCGATGTGCCTGAACGTGATGTTGGTCTGTTCGGTCGGCACACTCCTTATTAACGGCAATCCACTCCTCCGCTACGACGGCTACTACATCTTGTCCGATCTGCTAGGCGCACCAAATCTGCAGCAACAGGCGTCCAGAGCGACTTCAACGCTCATTTGGACAGATGATCGCGGGTGTTTCAGACAATCCTCCTCGGCTCGCCACAGAGCCACCCTTGCCTCTACTCCTAGGCTACGCGGTCGCTTCGACACTTTATCGATGGCTGGTTATCGCGGGAATCCTGTGGATCCTGTACGTGGCGCTTGCCCCGCACGGGCTCACGGTGCTCGCCGGACTTCTAGCAATCGTCGTCGTTGGTACAGCCGTGACCACTCCGCTCATTCCTTTGTGTCGCTTTCTTGGCGATCCGGGCCGACGCGCTACAGTTCAGATTCCGCGACTGGTCGCGTGGTTGGCCGCGTTGATTCTTTGCGGCATCGCACTGTTTTTCACGCCGTTGCCCTATCGGCCCGCCGTCCCGGTGATTTTGAGGGCGCAGAATGCATCGCGCGTCTACGTAACCACGCCGGGCATTCTGGAGGCCGGCGTCCGCCCTGGAACCACGGTGACCGCGGATCAACAACTGGCCCAGTTGGGAAACCACGATCTTGAATTCGAAGTGGTTACTCTCACGGCTCGTCGCAACCAGCAGCGGCTCCATCTGGAGCAACTCAGGTTGCGACGGCACGATGTACCGTCACTGGGCAACCAGCTGCCCGCGGCCGAAAAGGTTCTCGCTGATTTGGAGCAGCAACTGATCCAACGAGATCGCGAATTGCAGCGGCTGGCTCTTGTCAGTCCGGTCGCGGGTACCGTCATCCCGCCGCGCAGTCGGCCGCCACAGCGAACGCCAGGCGAACTGGCCTCGTATGCGGGTACGCCACTGGATGAGGCGAACCTTGGCTGTTATCTGGAGACCGGGACACTGTTTTGCCTGGTCGGTGACCCCCAGCGAACCGAAGCCGTTGCGCTGGTAGACGAATCGATAGCTCCCCACGTTCGACCCGGACAGCATGCTCGCATTCAATTCAATGAAGCCCCCGGTACGTATGTGTCGGGACATGTTGTGCGGATATCTCAGTTGAGTGCATCCGACCTTCCTCCGGAACTATTGGCCGCGGGAGAAATTGCCCTTGAAAAGGGTGTTGGATCGGTTCGTCCACAAGGCAACTACTATGAAGCGGTGATTGAGCTTCAATCGCCCGCGACACCTTTGTTAATGCATGCCCCAGGCAAGGCGGCCATCGAAGTGGACCCTCAGCCGCTATCCGCCCGCCTCTACCGCAGCATTCGCAGCGTGTTTCGCCTGCCGTAAACCCTGAATCAAACTAAGGCACGATGAATGCCAGCCCCGTGACCGCTCCTGCCTGGTACAGCGTCCGCGCAGACTGAGCGGAGGGTGACACAAGTAATAGGGAGCACAAGTACCCGGACGGTCTTTGCCAAGCGTATAGACGCATTCATGGGGAGAAACGACACCCATCATATAGGGGAGCGCTACGAGGCGAGTACATGCGTGACCGGTCGACACGGCTGGCTGAAAGATGCCGAACGATCTGCCGTTTCGCTCCAGATTCTCGTCCTCAAAGTAGAGAGGACGGTGACACAGCGCGGGCGCTTCCCATGTGTACAGAGATGAGTTCCATGGGCGGCTGGCTCCGCCATGTTGCAAAACGCCTGGCTCGCTACCGAACTGTTTCGCGGCCGTGTCTGTTGGCATGCGATCGACCGCAACCTGCAGCAGTGGGAGAGCGATTTCTCCGATGGGCTTTAGACCATCGATGGCCTTAGATTGGCGCTGGTCCGTTCTGGTCGCGCGTGTGGACGGTTCTTGTGCAGAGGCCGCGGCCAAAACGACGGTCGGCTTAGCGGTCAAACCTCGGCTGGGGGCCGAGCTCTTCTCAGCCGCGAGTGTACTACCATTAAATCCGGTCAAAAAAACGACCAGAATCAGAACGGCCTCTGCGATCGGACGTCGCTGTTTGCATGCTAGCATGGTGCCGCGCCTGCGGGGGATGCTTTGTTGAGAGGGCTGCAAACCAATCAGAGCATACGAAGCTGCCCATCGGGCAATCGCTTACTCTCGAAATATCGGAACAAACGGAATCAGGATTGACGTAGACAATTCCAACCAGTGATTTCGGTTGTAACCGCGTTCCGAAACTACGACACGTTTCGTTAATTCGGAATGTGCCGGCTGCGACTAGCACGTCGCCACCGCCCTTACTCCGCATGCTCGCTCAGGCGAATCCCTCCTAGCGCAGCCGAGTTTCGTGACTCGCCTTTGCGGGCTGGCGCCGACAAAGTTACTGCGGCTGACGCTTCGTCAAGGCCGCACTTCGCCGGCGGCGGCCAGAACTACGGTCACGTTGTCCTTGCCGCCATGTTTGAGCGCTGCGGCGACGAGCCTGTCGCAGGCAGCTTGCGGTGCGGAAGTTTGCTGCAGGATGGTCGCGATTTCCTCGTCCGCGACCATGTCAGTCAGCCCGTCGGTGCATAGTAAGAGCCGATCGCCCGGCCCGAGTTGAAGTTGATGGATCTGTGCGGCGCCGTCGTCCTCGTCGCCGCTAAGATTGTTGAGGAGGATGTGGCGGAATTTCTTGACGCTCTCGGGATTCATGCCGGTGTCGATGAACGCCTGCGCCATGGTTTCGTCCCGGGTGACTTGAAGGAGCTTCCCCTCATGCACCAGATACGCCCGCGAATCGCCAAGATGGACGACCAGTGCGTGGGGCGGCAGCAGTTGGGCCGACGTCCAGGTCGTCTCCATGCCCGCCAGCGCCGGGTCCGCTTGGATGTACTCTCGCATCGTCGCCCGGACTTCTTGAACATACGCCTGCACGCGCTCGCGAATCTGCAGAACTTGCAGGTTCGTATACTTCATCACCCAGTTGTCGCCTGCTGCGCCAATTCGAACATCCGTTGCAGAGCCAGTTGGCTCGCGAACTCGCCGAAACTAGCGCCCCCATTCCGTCCGCGACGATCAGGGCGAAGGCGCAATCATCCGCAAGAATCAGATCGTCCGCAGCCAGATTTGTGAGAAGTAACTCACTCGTGCGGCGACGCTTCACGACGGCATAAGTGGTCTTCGTTGTTCGGCCGAACGTTGCCCAGATGGGTCGCCGCTCCGAATTCGAATTGCAGACCATGCAACGAAGGATCAAAAAACTTATCGGAGAATCGTTCGCTGGCAAGGAACACAGCTGTGTCGCCTTCGTAATCGGGTATAGCCATCTCAACTCCTTCACCGGGCCTAATTCCCCCTGCTGCGACCTACAGCATACAGCAGTGGGGACGAACGCCAACTAATGGACCTCGGACATTTCAATATTGGCATACTGTTCGTCCCCGAACTGTCAAGGAGGTAGTTTCCCGGAGTATCAGATTCCACCCTTAAGAGCCTTGGGGCGTTGACTCGAAAAATGAACATACCGCCCACTGCGACACCCGAAGGTACGGCGCGGAGTGCTTATCGGCGCGGCGCCAAGGTTCTGGGAAATGTCGAAATTGGGATCGGAGCAAAAGTCGCCGCCTGTAGCGTTGTCTTGAAAGACGTTCCGCCTCACACGACAGTTGCTGGAATACCCGCGCGTGTCGTCGGGCGGTGCACCGTTGCTGAGCCGGCGCTGGAGATGGACTCCACCTTCCCATATGCAGAGGGCGGTGCAGGTATTTGATCCGATACCATCTTACTTGCCGGCGACGTCCACAAAAGCACCGCGTGTGTTCACGGCAAATTCAAAAATGTTTCGTTTGTCGGGGTAACGGATGGGCTCAAACGGTCTTCCGGTCCCACTCTGGGAAAATGGATGCGTTTCCGGAGCCGCCGGGAGAACAACACGACGATTTTGAAGTTCTTCCTCTATATTTCGCCCGAAGAGCAGTTACGCGCGGTACGACATGCGTCACCTTGTGCAACTTTCTTGCGGAACGCGCCGGTCAACGCAGACAATACCGGCATGGACGAGAAGCACGGACGCTATCGGTTTAGTTTTAGTCTTTCAGCCTCATGGTCTACAACGTCAAGATAAGCAAGATCGGTCAATAAATGAGAACGCTTACCGCCTTCCTGTTGCTCGCTTCCCCGGTCGTGGCCCAAATCACGAGTAACGGCAAGCCTGCGCCCGAGGGTACGCGGGTTGAGATCGTGAGTCCCGACGCGCCGACACCGCAGCCGGTTGCTGAAGCTGAGGCACCCACGGGCCGCAACCCAAAGTTCATCTGGACCAAGCATGGCAATTCAACTATCAGAAGGCCCGCGCTGAGAATCACCCGTGGTGGGTCCGGATCAAAAACGCCGCCGATAATCCACAATGGGCCGATTTCGGTCAATGGGCAGCATTCGTCTATCAGATCACCGGGGACAAGACCTATGCCGAGAAGGCGCATCGTCAAACTATTGCCGAATGTCAAGGTAGTTGATGCGAATCAAGTTCGAGAGAATTACATCGAATTGGTGGTTTTGTATGACTGGCTGCTGCCGGCGATGACGGCAGAACAGAAGGCGGAATACGAAGCGGGTCTCGTCAAGCTCGCAGAGTATAGCTTGGCAATAAAACAACCGGCCTACGTCGGAGGGTTCCGCTTGGACGACAGCGATCAGACGGTCGGCCAATACTTCGGGCTGGCGTTGACCGACTTAGCGTTGGGAACAGCATATTCGCAGACGGCCGAAGCGGTGGCGGCGAAAGCGGCGATCAAGACCTACTGCCACAATGCGGCTGGTGGCCAGTGGATCGAATCCACCGAATACAACCTCGGCACGACGAAGCTGTTGTGGATGGGTACAAACGCAATCAAGACGGCTACGGGCGTGGACGAGTTCCCCGAGGCGACGGCATTTTTTGGTGAATTGAAGCAATCGCTAACCGCGGAACTAACGCCGGACCTGAAAGACAGTTTTCAGTGGGGCGACACGGAAAAGGCGCATGATCTGGACTTTTTTCACCGTGGCCAGATCAACGTCCTGATGGGCCTCAGGGGCGTATTGCCAGATAAGGTCGGCCGGGATCAATTGCAATGGCGGGCATTTTACTACGCCGACCCATTCACAACGACGACCGCCCCGAAGACGCAATCGCTGCGTGCCGATGGCGTCGGCATTCTGCTGGTGAAAGATGAGAACAAGCTATTTTGTTCGCACATGGCGAACCGGGTCGGCGTCGATCATCCAGTACCGTACCTGAACCATTTTGCGTTGTGGGCGAATGGCGAATGGGTTATTGACGCCCCGCGCGGGTATACGACGCTCAACAACTTCAACGGGATGAAGCTGGCCGGTCTGCTTTCCATGAACGACCGCAAGCTAATGAAGTCGCACGTCGCGGCTGACCATGCCTACCAGATTGGATTTACCGGCGGGCCGTACCTTGTCGGCGGATATTACCCGCCTCCCGCGTTTCTTCGCTCGTGGATTCGCACGGTGGTTTACCTGCCCGAGTTCCCGGCCGTCGTTGTTTATGACTCGATCGACATGGACGACCCGAAGAAGCTGCCCGGCCTCGACCGTTACTCGGCGCAACGCCGACCGACTTGCAGTCGATGCAAAAAGCGCTGGCCTTGAAGCAGTGGATTCTACATACGCCGGTTCGGGCGACTGTCGCAGGCAACACCGCGAAGTGGACGACGCCGGGAAATCAAGCCGTCACGCTCACGATGTTTTGCGACCAGCCCTACACGGTGAAGGTATCCGACGAAACCAGTGACCTGGCCTATACCCAGGCGTATTTCCCCAAAAGTGAGTTGCGCTGGAATCTGGCGATGCTCAGCGATAGCGGCACAAAGTTTACAAACTCGGTCACGCTCGGCGATACGCCGGTCCAACAAATCCCAGGCGGCGTGCAGGTGGGCGCGAAACAAATCACGTTCGCGGCGGACGGTACGCCGAGCATCAACTAGTGGCTGACATAGTTCACAACACGACCGCTGAGTATCGCCGTAGCGTCCATGCGCCGGACTTTCCGACCGTGGCTCGACGCAGGGCAGGGGGGCAACCAGGGTTGTTCACACTGTCCTACAGATATCGGGAGAAATTAACGACGCAGTTTGATTAGGGGATATGACTAGCACATACGGAAACGCACTCGATTATGGCAGCAACCGAGCAGGGCGGAAGTTAGCCCTCAGCCGGCTATCGCGAGGCAGCCATTAGGATCGGTCGTGGTGAGATTGGCGGCTTAGCGCCGCCACAACAAATCGAACGCTGACATCCGAGGCTGCGACGGCAGAGCGGGGGGGCGCGTCAAGTTAATGATCAATGCCGGAAAACAACTCGCGAAATACAATGCTGGCCCAAAGGCGCTGGCGTTCAATCAAGTGCCCGGTGTGTTCGTTGAGGTAGTCTTTCAACCATTGCCGAGCATTTGGATGTTTGATGAGCAATTCAGCAGGGCGAGACACGACAATAGTTTTCCCGGACGCTATCTCGCAGATCAACTTCGAGTGTTTTTCCGCATCCGTGCCTGGAATCTGTATCTCGTGGCGCGTATGTGGACTAGTTGCCCGAACAAGAACCCATCGCAAAACGCTCCTTCTTGTTTTGCACTGAACATCGGCAACAGCATATCCGATTCGCCGAAAGGCTGTAGAACGACCGTCGCGCGACAGGCTGATATCACGCGACGGCTCCGGTGCCCATGATGTATGGACATTGGATAGCTCACAACTTTGCGCTGCGATCGCTTGGAACCGATGGGCGGGAATGGCGTGCTTTCGATCTCGGCGGGCATGTTATCACCTGCGACCGAAGTGAATCACCGACGATGTTTCGGTTGGCTGCGGACAAGGTGCAGTACCCAGAAAGCAGCGAAGTCGTCAAAAACCGCCACCGATCTGGAGGCGCTCTGGGCAGATGCGTAGAAGAACGCGAATTGTGCCCCTATGCCGCGAATGGCGGGTGCGACCGCCGGCGCGCACTATTCAAGGTTGCGGCTTTCTGTTTGTCTCGCCAACTGAACGTCGGCGCCTACGTCGCACGCTGACATGTCTGTCCGAACTCGTTCGGCGACGTTCGTGGCACCGGGTTTTCTCGCCCCTGCCGGTTGCTTCCTCTCGCGGGTGAGCTGACAATTGTGAATTGGCGCTTGGCCACAGTCTCCACTTCGCCCGTACAAGCTTCTCGGATGTGGAACGATCCTCAAGATCTGCTGCAAAACGCTCCGCCTGCGAACGGAGGCATCGGTGCGAAAGCGCCTGTATTGGAGAATCTGGTGGAGAAATCACAAAAATTTGCCGCAGGGGGCGTGGTACAGCGGGCGCTAACGGTGCTGGCGTGTCTGTCGTTCGTAGTGATCGCCGTCCTGGCATACTACGTACTTCATCCCAGGGACGCTGATTCACTGCCGGGCTACCTCGCTCTCTATGCGCTTATGTTTCCTCTGCATCTGTTGGTAGTCGCGTTGGCCACTCTCGGCCTGGCGCTGACTCGCGTGGGCGCTCCGTGCGCGAGCGACAGCAATTGTCTTCAGCTTGGTGATCGCCATCGCTGCGTATTTGGCACTATGGCCGACTATCAGCATGTGGCAGCTGGCCTGGCAGGAGGATGTGCCGCTATCGCTCAACACATACTTCGCATACGCAACAGATATCGGTCTCGGCAGCGCGCAACCGGGCCGCACTGTCGTTTATGGCACTACCTCCGATGGTACGAAACTGGAGCTCGATGTATGGGAGCCAGAAACTGCT
Source organism: Pirellulales bacterium (assembly GCA_963829655.1). Taxonomy (GTDB): domain Bacteria; phylum Planctomycetota; class Planctomycetia; order Pirellulales; family JALHPA01; genus JBBDYH01. Next base: position 138,254 of record CAWHJG010000003.1, on the reverse strand, counting down.
CTCGTCACCGGCCTCCGTCCCGCTATCGTGAAGGTGCACGGCGGTGGCTTCACGGAGGGAGCTCGCAGCGAGTTGCCCAACTGGAACCGGTGGCTCAACAATCTCGGCTACGTAGTATTCGACGTCGATTATCGAAATCCACCAACTGAGCGTCATTTGGATCAAGTCGGCGACGTCAAATGCGCACTGGGTTGGGTCGCAGCCAATGCCGCAAAATACCACGTAGACCCCGCGCATCAGCATTATGGGCAATTGCACAGGAGGGAATCTGGCCATGCTCGCGGCCTACAGCATGAGCGATCCACAGCTGCCGCCGTCCAATGATGTGCCCACAGTGTCAGTCAAGTGCGTGATCAACCTCTATGGGCCAGCTGACCTCGCACTCCTCCATTACTCAAGTGGGAGCTCCGACTACATCCAGGACGGACTTTCTAAGTACATAGGTGGTCGTCCCACGCAGTATGCCGGCCGGTATCGGACCGTGAGCCCAATCAGCCACATTGGCCCGAAGACTCCGCCTACCATTAATTTGCTCGGATCAAGCGACCGCCTCATCCCCGTTAGCCAGGGTTACGTTCTCGACGAAACCCTCAACGAGGCCGGTGTAGCTCACGAGACGTATTTCCTGCCCGGCACTGACCACAGCTTCGATTTGAATTGGGGTAGCTTGGCGACTCAGTTTGCTCGCGCAAAGATTGAGGGCTTCCTTAAACAGCACGATCCTCCCCCCGGCTTACCAATTGAGGTGGCGCGGCGTGACGGAAATTGATACGGAGCTCCTAACTGTATGCACCCATGAGAGTTATGGTCAGTCGGGGAGGAAGCAGGAGTTCGGCAGAGTGCCGGGTTATTGACGGCTTTGTGTAGTTTCGCTAATCTATCGCTGTGAAATCGTCGGTTTCAACCGCGAGGACTTCGTGGGCCAATCGTACTACAACACGAGTTTGCGAAGCGCACGACGTTCGTTGCGGTTTGTCGCGCTGTGTGTTGTCGTTGGTTGCGCTTTGACCGCCAATCGCTCGGCCGAAGGTGGAATCATTACGGCGATGAGTGACATGTCGGGGATGACCTCGCAAGGTGCACTGCCACCCGCGACAAACGATCTCCCAGTTCCTTTTGCAGTTGCTCAATCACGATGTTCGTTTGCATGCGTTGCTAGCGCAATCCGGCGCACCAGTTTCTTCTTCTTCGACATCGACTTCAAGCTTCGGTTCAGGTCAATCGCCTCTGGCCGTTTCGGAGGCAGTTCTTTTGGGCGGGTTGCCGTGCACCGGATGGATTACTCCAGAGACGGTGCTGTCTCTACCTCCGCTCCTGCCGTCGGGTTTGTTCCGTCCGCCGTGCCTTAAAGGTAGCACGTGTGGGACGGCCTTGTTCGTTCTGCCCTTTTTCGAACGCTAGTTCGAGCGAACACGGTCTGACGGATTGCATATCTATGAAGGAGTTTACCTTACATGCAAAGAACAGTTTTGATACGCGTCGTTCTTCTCGTCGCGATTGCTTTAATCGGTGGTGTTGCAGTCCCCTCTGCCTCCGCAGCGTTGATCGTAGCGGGTGTTAGTAACACAGGTACTGAGAACGTCGAGTTCAACATATCTGGTCTGCTTGATGACGCCACTATCATTCAGGGCGTCACAAACCAGACAGGTACTATTGTGACTTTCAGTGGCGATGGAATCGATGTATTGACCACGCCGTCGGGCGGCCAGGCGCGCATCGAAGCCTTTGACGAATGCCTCAACTTTCTGAAAATCGAAATTTTGGGGGGTACGTTTAGTAAGCTGGTTCTAAACCTAAACGCGGAGGAAGACGGGTTCGTTACCTTTACGACGGACGAAGTCGGTTTGGCACCCGTAATCGAGACTGCCCTTGGAATCGATGGAGCGGGTGAGAATTTTTTCACCATCACCATCACGTCGCTCGTCGGTTTTGAGAGCATCTCGCTTTTGACCGATGTTTGCCTGCAAGATGTTAGACAGATCAGGCTTGGTGGCGCCGCAGGCGGGACCGTCGTTCCCGAACTCAGCTCACTGGCCGCGTGGGGTGTTTGCCTTGCGGGCGCGGGACTTGTTGCTTACCGTCGCAACCGACGTCGAGGGATGACGGTCTAAGAAGGTAATCCAGTTCTAGGCTTAACCAAACGTGTGTGGTCCATGAGGACCGCACACGTTTTTTTTGCGCTGCGTGCGGCCGGACGCCAGAAGTTGTGGCGTGTCTCGATCCAACCAACGGTCTGAATTCAAGAACCGGTGAGTTATCGCTCGAAACTCAGATAACGAATTCCCCCGAGAAATTGGTTGCCGAGATTAGCAAACAGGTCAGACCCTTCCGCACCATTTGTTTCAGTCATCCCGCGAACGAGGTTTCCATAGACCGTCAGCGAGTCGTCATTGGCGCCGAGGTTGGCAAAAATTGAATCGAGCAAGCAACTTCGCACATCAGCCTTGTCATTCTGTGCGCCTAAGTTCAAAGCCAACCGCCCCGCCTTTAGATTACTTACGACGGCGTTATCGTTGCCCGCTCCCCCTTCGAGCGTCGCAAGCAACATTCCAAGTGAATTGCGCAAATCAAGTTGGTCGTCGCCTTCCCCGGCGTTGATTAACACACTCGCGAGGCAGTAGTTAGTGTTGACTGTGAGCGTGTCGGCGCCGGATCCCCCGATGACGTTCAAATCGGCAACCACCGCCGACATCCTAACGTCCGCTGTGTCATTGTCAGCACCGCCGTCGAGCCAGAGCCGGCCGACGATGAACGAATAGGACATACGTAAGGTGTCGGCGCCTCCATCGGCGGCAAATGTCGCAACCCCTCCAGAGGACGTTCCCAACACAAAACTTGCGGCGGACGCCGCCCCCAGGAATGCGATCTGGTCGTCGCCTTGGCCGCCGCTGACAGATTGGTTGCGGCCGATGTAGAGTCGGCTCCCCTGGAGGTGATCATCACCATCACCCAACGAGACGTTCAGGTCGAGGCGCGTCGAGACGATTTGACGCAAGCCAATCCGTACCTGGTCGTCTCCGCCCCCAGAGATGATCGTAATTGTGCCGTTGACGTATGCGTTGTCGATCACGACTTCATCGTCGCCGTCGAAGAGATCGATTCGCATGTCGGCCGTCACACCCGAGACGGTCTGAATCGTTTGGTTTGTTTCAATCACGTATCGACCAGTTTTCCCATCGCCCACGCCGGTGATCGAGATGACGTCTCGACCGGCGCCGCCAGCGATGACCAGGCGGCCGTTGTCCACACGAACCGTCGGGCCTGTCGTTGACTGTACCGTCACCGAGACCGTCGCGGCCGCGGTTCCGCCGCGACCGTCGGAGACCATATAGGTAAAACTGTCTGCGCCCGCATAGCCGCTGGCCGGCGTGTAGCGCAATCCGCCTGAGACCTGGGTGACGACTCCGTGCGAGGTTGCGAGAAGCTGGCAACGCTCAGTAAGTCCCCGTTCGGATCGCTGTCGTTGGCCAGTACGTTGATCGTGGCGGCGGTTCCTGCGGCGGTGGTAACCGAATCGCCCTGAGCCGTCGGAGCGGTATTTGGCGGCGGTTGTATCGTCACCGAGACGGTGGCCGTCGCCGTGCCACCTCGTCCATCCGAGATGGTGTAGCTGAAGCTATCTGCGCCGAAATAGCCGGTTGTTGGCGTATAGCGCAGACCGCCCGGAACCTGGGTAACGGTTCCGTGTGCTGGTTGCGTGAAGGCGGCGACGCTCAGTAAATCCCCGTCGGGATCGCTGTCGTTGGCCAGTACGTTGATCGTGACGGCGGTGCCTGCCGCGGTGGCGACAGAATCACCCCGGGCAGTTGGAGCATTGTTCGACGGCACCGTTGACTGCACAGTCACCGAGACGGTGGCGGCCGCAGTTCCGCCCCGTCCATCCGAGATGGTGTAGCTGAAGCTGTCTGTACCTAATAGCCGCTGGCCGGCGCGTAGCGCAGACCGCCCGAGACCTGGGTAACCGTTCCATGCGCAGGTTGCGTGAAACCGCCGACGCTCAGTAAATCCCCGTTCGGATCGCTGTCGTTGCCCAGCACGTTGATCGTGATTGCAGTGGCAGCCTGCGTGACTGCCGAATCGTTTTGTGCAACAGGCGCCTGGTTCGCTGGCGCCTGAACGGTGACCGAGACGGTGCCAGTGGCCGTGCCACCTCGTCCGTCCGAGATCGTGTAAGTAAAGCTGTCTGTACCTACATAGCCGCTGGCCGGCGTGTAGCGCAGACCGCCCGAGACCTGGGTGACGGTTCCATGCGCAGGTTGCGTGAAGCCGGCGACACTCAGTAAATCCCCGTCGGGATCGCTGTCGTTGGCCAGTACGTTGATGGTCAGTGCCGCCCCGCTAAGCGTCGTCCCCGAATCTGCTTGTGCCGTGGGGAAGCGATTCTCGCCCGGGATGTTGCCCGATACGATCTGAACCTGCTGTCCTTGGAATTCGATCGTGTAGTTTCCGATCTGAAGTTTGTTGGCGGCCAGTAGGTTCGAGGCGACCTCAGGTCCCACGCTCATGACGTTCAAGAAAGCGGTGGCATCATTCGAGGCCAATCGAACATGCCACTTGCGTTCGCTGGGCTCAAACCCGCTGGCAAACGCCGGATCGGTTTGTTCATTCACAGCCGTGGTTGTGTAAGTGCCGCCAAGCAAGGTGCGCAGCGTCACATTCTGCCCGCCATTGGTTTGCCAACTCGCCTTATTGCCTTGAATCGTGGCTTGGACCGGTGTGTGCAAGAACCACTGCTTGAGTGCAGGCGCGGCTTGTATCGCCGCTTTATCAGCCGCCGCGTAGCGGTTGAAGTTGGGCAACGCCTCCGGGTCGTCCATGTCGATCGAGTCGTAGACGACAATCGCCATGTATTCCGGCAAGTAAACGACAGTCCGTGTCCACGCATGCAGAAATTCCGGTGGCGGTTCCCAGTACCCTTGGGAATAGTATGCTCCGCTGGTCGTGCCGATCTGATACACGTACCCATTGCCCTGCCCGCTTTTGATGAGTCCGCGTTGCGTTTCCATACTCGACAAGCCGGCCAATAGCATCCCGTTGACGGTGTTGCCATTGTTGACGCCGTAGCCGCGGGGGTGGTCGATCACCCACTCGCCGTTGGCCCACAGTTGGAACGTGTTGAGGTAGTTGACATCGTGATCCACGCCTACGCTATTTGCCATGTGCGAGGCGAACAGCTTGGTCTCGTCCTTGGCGATCACGGTCCCGATGCCGGGCGCTTGGTGGACGACCTTGGCGGGCGGAATAACCTTCTGGTCATAGGGCGTCGTGAAGTAAAATCCGCGCGACTGCAAGCCCGTTTCGTCCAAGATGCTGTGCAGGCCCAAGGCGGTCATGCAGCGCCCCGCGGTGGAACATATCGAGGCTGTGCGGGTGTTCTAGGTCGCCCCATTGGAAACTGTCTTTCAAATCGGGCGTCAATTCGGCGAGCATGTTTTGTTTCAAGGCCGCAAAGTATTCGACCGCTTCCGGGAAGTGCTCTTGCCCTGTCGCCGTGCGAATAGCATTCACACCCATCAGCACGAGCTTGTTGGTGCCAAGGTTGTATTCGCTGGATTCGATCCACTGCCCGCCGGCAGCGTTCTCAAAGTAGCTTTCGATCGTATTCCGCACCGTCTCCGTGCCGTCGTTCGTGACCTCGAGTCCGCCAAGGGGGGTCTTCGGCAGGTGACCCGCTTGCGACGACTGGCTGAGGTAATCCGTGCCGAGCGCGAGGTCGGTTAGTGCCAGGCCGAAGTATTGCCCGACTGTTTGGTCGCTATCGTCCAAACGGAAGCCGCCGGTGTAAATAGGCTGGTTGATGCCCAGGCTGTATTCGGCCAGCTTGTTGAGCCGCGCTTCGTAGTCGACCTTTTGCTGGGCCGTCATGGCGGGCAAGAGCCAGTCGTAAAGAATGACGGCCTCGATGTAGAACTCGCGGACATGGTTGGCGTTGACGGGCGTGACCAAGGGAAGCACCTTGGCCACTGCTTTTTCACCATAGGCCTGCTCGCCGGTGATCTGGTAGACCAGTGCGCACCACTGGCCGTAGTCGTTCCATTGCTCTTCTGAAGTACCAGTCTTGTCGGCGTTCGACTTAATCAACCGCCACCACGCGTGATTCTCAGCACGGGCGCGCTCCCAATTCGCTTGCCACTCAGCCGTCCACAAAAATCGAGGTTGAGATGGTGCGACTGGATACGTGAACGTTTGCAAAAAGTGGTCGTCTGTCGACAAAGCGTCCTGAGTGGCCAGCGATCCGTCAAAACTGAATCTCGTGATCAATTCGGGAGGCGCCGTGGTTCCGTCAGTCAAAAGATAGTCAAGTGAACCAGGCGAACTTGTTTGCTCGACTCCTGTGATCGACATCTGACGACGCGGTTCCAAAACTTCGAATCGAGCACAACGAATGGCGCATGAGCGCGAGAGACTTCCGCATGGGAGCACCCCCTGTGCGTTTTCTCCGATGAGCGCGTGGCTAAGCCGGTTAAGCTGCGGACCGACGGAGATTGATTTGGATGAGATTTGTTCGCGTGACGTACCAGCCAAAAATGGCTGACAAGGTCACTCTGTCCGGATTCGGACTGGGGAGGACTCTCCCCTATTAAGAAGTCTAGGTCAGTTTTCTGACGCGCCGCCTTACGTAACTAATTGGTCTGGCTGCATCGTCCTAGATCGCTTGAAATTGCTCAAACTACGCTCATTCTTCAATTTTCTCCCCCATTTAAGCGCCCACTCCCTACAGCCCCAAACCAGAGTGACACAATTCGATCGCAATAAACCCCACTGATGGTGGCCAATCGGCACCGACACAATGGCTGATATTCCGATCGAACGGCCGAGAACCGTTAGTTCAAGGCGGTGTTAGCGGCGGGCGCAACCGAAGATTTGCCGTCGCCGGAGTGATGACACTCCGACTGTAACAGCAATTAAAACACTCCAGGCCGCAAGACTTGCAGCCTCCGGCGTGTGAACTGTCGCAGTGCCTCCGTCGATTAACTGGATATCGCCGCGTAGGACAACATCGTCCACCATCCAGCCGCCAAGTAATGATTCGCTGGGAGCACCCCAAGCGACGAGACGAAAAGTCGCGCTTGTCAGGTCCTGAAGCGAAGGCACATTCAGGTCCAGAATTCGGTTTTTGGTAACAAGAGACGTCGTTCGCTTAGTAGAGTCCAATGCATACCCATCGATCTGCCAATGAAACACGTGCGGTCCAAAAAAAAGTCTGCGCTCACGAACTTCGATCGACCCAAGGTCGAGGACGGAACCTGGGCTCGCCGATATCGTAAACGACCAAAAATCGTTATTGGGAGTGCGGCCGAATCCCCAGCCAATCATGCGCCCCCCGACTAAAATGCATCGCAGACCGTCACCGGCTTGAAAGTCGGTGCTGGTTATATCGCTCGCCAGCGTGGACGGCTCGCAGGTGCCATCATCGAAATTAAATCCGACGATTACGCCCGCCGAAACGATCGGAGTCGCTACGCAAAAGGACAAGAAAAACGTCGCCACAGGAACCCAACGCATGCCAGCCTTCTTCGCTTTTGTGGTCTCGCCGTTCCGCGAATGTCGACCTACACCCCGTAAATTAACTGGAGCCGCAAGCAAAAGCAATCGGCTTTCTCGAGTTTTCTCGTATATTCTGGGGTCTCTAACCAGATCGATAGGAACCGCTCTTGAAAATAGCAGATATCCAACTATCCTCCATGAAACCGCGTTTCCCCTTGCCGTACGGGCCAGATGGCAAAATATGCGAGGCACCCTTAATTATTGGTGCGATTCTGGGCTAGAAGTCAAGGTTTCGGGGCCTGGTGGAGAGCGAGTTATCCACCTCTCTAAGCCATATGCCCGGATCGGTTCTCTGACTGGTTCCGATGTCCTCCTAAGCGATCCTGCAATCGCATCACGGGCAGCTTATTTGCATGCCACGGACGGTGGCATTTGGTGCATACCTTTCGGGCTAACCGTCGACAAACCGGCCAAGCCTTTACTATTACCGCCAAATGCGAAGCTTCGATTGGGACCATATCGAATGAGTGTACGCCGATCACAACCACATGGTCAAAATCGTATAGGAGCGAGAGAACTCGGCTCGGATCTTACGCAGGGATTTCGGTTGAAAGTGCAGTCGGGGGTGACCCAACCACAAATCGTTTCGGTAACAGATGCGTTTGTTGTCGTCGGTCGTGAAAGACCCAGTTCGATGCTTCTGGCTGACGATCGCTTATCGCACGTCCATTGTGTTCTGTTCCGCCAAAGCGATGTGCTTTGGGTTGTCGATTTATTAAGCAGCAACGGAACAAAATATCGAGGTCAGAAATCCGAGTTGTCGCGAATGGAGCCGGGTGACTTTGTGAGTGTTGGCGGACATCAGATTCGCCTTTGTGTTCCGGGCGAGACGAATGAGCAAATGCATGCCGACTGCGGGCAAATCGACGCGAACGAGGAATTCATAGTCGAAAGGACTGTGGTTCGTGAGCAACGGGTGCAAGTGACGACCCGAGTTTTGCGCCGTCGAGGGGCGAAATCGGAACACAGTGCTGAATTGGAGAACGAGATTGAGGCCCCAATCCTTTCTAGATTTGAGACCGAGCCGGCTCAGAAAATTTCTCTCGCGACGAGGACCGGAATTGTTGCCCCCGAAGGACAGAGACAAATTAGCCAGATTGGAAAGATCAAGTTGGCACAGCACGTGGAAGAAAAGGCAATTCCTCGTTTGGAATTCGTTGAACCAAACAAAAAGGTGACTGAGCAGGAGATTGTTGAAGTGGGCGTAAAGGATGCTCGGCCGATCAACTGCGCCGGCCATGACTACCGCCAGTTCGGTTAAAGGTCACGCTCAAAGACCCAACATGCCACGTGACAATAAGGCAATCAAGCCGGTTGTCTTAAAAACTAATGAGCGACTCGCTAGACGAGTGCTTGACCGGTTGGTTGAGCGGAGCACAGCCGATGCAAGTCGTGCAGCTCGGCGGCTGATCAAGATTTCGATCCTCAGTGCGACGGCGCCTTGCGTTAGTAGCCACCGGAGCGATCTTGATTTGGCGGGTCTACAGGTGAAGAAGCGGGTCAGACTTGTGTATCCACGACCACCACGGACGGGCGAGGCTAATGCTTCGACTTGCCGCACGATGTAAAACCGAAGTTCGCCTCGATAGGCGAGACCAATGGGTTTAGCTGACACATCATGCTACATTTCTTCAACGAAGTCGAGCAAAGCTGTGTCGAGGAGGTCGCGTGTTCTAGCGCGGTTTGACGCGAAGCCGCTCATCAGCCACTGAGTTGATTTCTTCTCGTAGCATGGACGAGATTGCAATCGAAATCCGCTCCGACGAAGTCTCAGGAGCGGCCCACTGTGTTTCAGCTGACTTTACGACAGCTAAATCGTTACCGCCGATCCCAGACTCTGTCGAGAGATCTATCGAATTAACGTTGCTAGCGACGTGAAGCGAATCTGGAATGGCTTCGATCGATGCAATAGGGGTCAGCGCCATTTGGTCAGCGAAATAGGCCTGATCCATTGCTGTGATGTCATCGAAGCTTATCGTATCGTCGAGGTTAAGATCGCCGGTCGCCCAGCCGAGGTTGGGGATCAAGCCGAAGAAGGCGTTGTCCATGCCCACATAGTCGTCGAAGCTGATGACATCGTCTAGGTTGGCGTCGCCCACCAATGTGTAACTAACCAGCACATCATTTGCCGTCAACGCCACACCTCCAAAACTGGTGTAAGTCGAGGTAAGCAGGCCGGTCATTATATTCAGGTCTGAGTTGCGGATCACACCGAGTCCAACAAGGTCAAAGCCGGTCGACACATTTGCGGGACGGGCTGCGGAACTAGTTACGCCGGCTCCGTTCCAGTAGGTGACGAAGTTGGAGTCCAAGCCATTTTGTGCGCTGACGACCTTGGCCACCACGTCGGCATGAATGGCATCCTTGGTTTCCAGTGTGGCTCGAAGGATAAGGCTATTGTTGGTGATGTCCAGGATCGAGTGGGCATCCATCGACAGCGCCGAAAGTACGCTCGCAAGCGCGCCATCCGGTTGGATCGTTACCTTGCGCCTGAACCGCTCATTATCAGACCGACCTGGTTCAGGGGCGCGGTTGAGAGATGGGCGCCGCCGCCGACGGTTGTATTGAGTGCGCCTCCCGTAGACAGCGCATTAACCAGGATACTTCCGCTTTCAATCCGCAATGAGTTGTCTCCGGCACCAACTTCGAGTTGAATTCCCCCGACCGGCCCGGTAACGCCTTGGCCCAGCTGTACTATGATTTCATCGTTACCTGCTAGCGTGTCAATCATCAATGGTTGCGCCGATTCCAACGGCCATGTGAGCAACGGTTGGCCGTTTGGATCGCCAATGAACACATTTAGCGAAGTGCCGTGTGGATCGGGGCGCAGGTAGATCGTATCGTCACCGGGCGTGGCCCGGAGTTTCGTCGGACCATCGTTTGGCGACTCCGTTGACGGGACGGTTGCAAAGACGGTGCCAGTGGCCGTGCCACCTCGTCCGTCCGAGATCGTGTAAGTAAAGCTGTCTGTACCTACATAGCCGCTGGCCGGCGCGTAGCGCAGACCGCCCGAGACCTGGGTGGCGGTTCCATGCCGCAGGTTGCGTGAAGCCGGCGACACTCAGTAAATCCCCGTCGGGATCGCTGTCGTTGGCCAGTACGTTGATGGTCAGTGCCGCCCCGCTAAGCGTCGTCCCCGAATCTGCTTGTGCCGTGGGGAAGCGATTCTCGCCCGGGATGTTGCCCGATACGATCTGAACCTGCTGTCCTTGGAACTCGATCGTGTAGTTTCCGATCTGAAGTTTGTTGGCGGCCAGTAGGTTCGAGGCGACCTCAGGTCCCACGCTCATGACGTTCAAGAAAGCGGTGGCATCATTCGAGGCCAATCGAACGTGCCACTTGAGTTCGCTGGGCTCAAACCCGCTGGCAAACGCCGGATCGGTTTGTTCATTCACAGCCGTGGTTGTGTAAGTGCCGCCAAGCAAGGTGCGCAGCGTCACATTCTGCCCGCCATTGGTTTGCCAACTCGCCTTATTGCCTTGAATCGTGGCTTGGACCGGTGTGTGCAAGAACCACTGCTTGAGCGCAGGCGCGGCTTGTATCGCCGCTTTATCAGCCGCCGCGTAACGGTCGAACCCAGGCAACGCCTCCGGGTCATCCATGTCGATCGAGTCGTAGACGACAATCGCCGTGTATTCCGGCAAGTAAACGACAGTCCGTGTCCACGCATGCAGAAATTCCGCTGGCGGGTCGTAGTACCCTTGGGAATAGTACGCTCCGCTCGTCGTGCCGATCTGATACACATACCCGTCGCCTTGGCCGCCGCTGATAAGTCCGCGTTGCGTTTCCATACTCGACAAGCCGGCCAATAGCATCCCGTTGACGGTGTTGCCATTGTTGACGCCGTAGCCGCGGGGGTGGTCGATCACCCACTCGCCGTTGGCCCACAGTTGGAACGTGTTGAGGTAGTTGACATCGTGATCCACGCCTACGCTATTTGCCATGTGCGAGGCGAACAGCTTGGTCTCGTCCTTGGCAATCACGGCCCCGAGCCCAGGCGCTTGGTGTACGACCTTGGCGGGCGGAATAACCTTCTGGTCATAGGGCGTCGTGAAGTAAAATCCGCGCGACTGCAAGCCCGTTTCGTCCAAGATGCCGTGCAGGCCCAAGGCGGTCATGAGCGCCCCGCGGTGGAACATATCGAGGCTGTGCGGGTGTTCTAGGTCGCCCCATTGGAAACTGTCTTTCAAATCGGGCGTCAATTCGGCGAGCATGTTTTGTTTCAAGGCCGCAAAGTATTCGACCGCTTCCGGGAAGTGCTCTTGCCCTGTCGCCGTGCGAATAGCATTCACACCCATCAGCACGAGCTTGTTGGTGCCAAGGTTGTATTCGCTGGATTCGATCCACTGCCCGCCGGCAGCGTTCTCAAAGTAGCTTTCGATCGTATTCCGCACCGTCTCCGTGCCGTCGTTCGTGACCTCGAGTCCGCCAAGGGGGGTCTTCGGCAGGTGACCCGCTTGCGACGACTGGCTGAGGTAATCCGTGCCGAGCGCGAGGTCGGTTAGTGCCAGGCCGAAGTATTGCCCGACTGTTTGGTCGCTATCGTCCAAACGGAAGCCGCCGGTGTAAATAGGCTGGTTGATGCCCAGGCTGTATTCGGCCAGCTTGTTGAGCCGCGCTTCGTAGTCGACCTTTTGCTGGGCCGTCATGGCGGGCAAGAGCCAGTCGTAAAGAATGACGGCCTCGATGTAGAACTCGCGGACATGGTTGGCGTTGACGGGCGTGACCAAGGGAAGCACCTTGGCCACTGCTTTTTCACCATAGGCCTGCTCGCCGGTGATCTGGTAGACCAGTGCGCACCACTGGCCGTAGTCGTTCCATTGCTCTTCTGAAGTACCAGTCTTGTCGGCGTTCGACTTAATCAACCGCCACCACGCGTGATTCTCAGCACGGGCGCGCTTCCCAATTCGCTTGCCACTCGGCCGTCCACAAAAATCGAGGTTGAGATGGGGCGACTGGATCGAGGGAGCCACTGCCGCTCGCATCGTGATCGACGCTATAGTTCCCCGAATCAAGATTCGGGGATTCCTCCCCAATTACACGGAATAGTTCGCCGCTGCTCTGCAGGCCATTTCTGTTCGTCTCGCCGGCGTCAATGCCCTTCACCGCGAGTTGGAGCGCGGCCATTACCAGACGCGATTCGAGCGACTCAAACCGCAGCGCGGAACGTTGCCGCGCATGAGTGCGGGTCATCCAGGTCCTCCGTTCCATGTGTGGTCCAATTGCAAGATAACTGCTTACCGCATGTTGTCTTGCTGGCCCTTGACCCGTTGACCCATAAGAGTCAGACGATGCGTAAAACTAATTGTGCACTTGAACTCGGTTTATGTCACGCAAATTGCCCAGATTCGTTCCACTATTTAGAAATCCGATGCCCGCGGTTGGTGGAACCCGGACAGGAGCGCCCGGCCTTGGCTTTTCATGCTGGGGCGGACCAAATGGTTACGTGAAACTGAGCCCGCTACAGTCAACACGTCCCGATTGAGCTGCACTAATCTGACTCGAAGGGAGGGCAGCGTATCGACGTGCTCCTCTCATGTCTAGTCCGACGAATGTCGCTACATGGGCTGGCTTACTCAATTGCCCCCATGAAAGAGGTTTTATCACCGTGCGTTGTCATTGGTTCCCCGGCACAGGATACGTAACGAGCGGGAGATTGAAAGAGAGTTGCGGGATTCCGTCGGCAGCACGCTCTATTCAGGACCCTCCGAAATCCAGCGCAATATCATCGCTCGCGGACCACGAATCTGAGTACAATTCGATAATGCGGGCTACTTTCTCGAATCCCAGTGGCAGAATGCCTGCCCCGCAATCTATTGAACTTCTGGCTTTTGCTGCAGTCGTCGCAGAACTGCACTGATCAGAGACTCGCGGACGCCAACGGGGACCGATTCCAGATTCGCGCGGGTAGCATCCACCCAATCCAGGAATTCCTCGATCTCATGCAGGGGCATACCAGAGGCCAGGGCCTTCGCAACAGCGTTCCTACGATCGCCGTACGTCTCGGCCTGAGATAGCAGAAGCCTAGCTTCGTCAACGCTCACGATACCACCCTGCCTTCGCATTTGCGCCCGCCGGTCGCGGCAACGAATGTCTTGCACAAAGAAGGCCCTAGTTGAATCTTACCTTGTGTAGTCGCTAGCGGCTACGTCGTTTTCATTCGTGAAATCGGCAAGACGACCGCTGAGGAACCCTGTGGAATACCGCAAAGTAGTCGATCAGACTAGCTTAGCCTGGCATTCGAGGGAGACCTTACTATTTCAGCGGGGGTTTCTGATAAGCCGGCAGTTTCGCTTCGTGATGTACACTCTTGATGCTAATTGCGTCCGACGAACTCCCGTTTAGCGAGGTTCTGGGAGAAGGGCTTGGCGGTAGATCTTCAGGCACCAGCTCGCCGGGAAGTAATTCCACAGGCGTTGGTTGCGCCACCGGCAAAGCGCAACAGTCAGCATGCCAAACCTGCCAAGCCGTCGGTGTATGTCCATAGCAGGGCAATTCAATCCACGGGACGCAAGGGTCACAGGGATTGGGTACTGGTGCATGTGCAAAACGGTAGTCACAATGCCCACAATAGCTACCCGGCAGGGCTTCGTCCGTAGCACAGCCACAGAATGTCAACGCCACTATGCACACTGCAGCAACGGCGGCGTGGTTGAGCGTTGTCTGCTTGAATAGGCGCATAACGGTCTCGTCTGGCCAGCGTCTTGTGTCAAACTAGCGCCACCGCTGCGTGTGCGCTGTCAGGGTGTCGAGGAATCAAAAACCGGAACCGAAACCTGAATTGGGATTATTAAAGAACTTGATTTCTTTGGCCGCGCTCGTACCTAGCAGCGTAATTCCGAAGACGCGCTCGATCGGCGACAGGACCTTGGCCAATCCATTGTCAAGGGCGACGAGTTGGTCTTCGGCGATAAAGACGCGGTCGCCGGGAAGTATCTGGTAGTTCGTTGCAGCCGCGCCATGGCCGGTTACCGCGCACCAATCCACAGGGAGTATCACATTGTCGTTACAGCCCGGGACCGGTCGAGCAACCCAGATCTTTTTGGAGGACACCTGTTGAAGACCATTGACCTGAGCAATTGCATCGAGCACGGTTTCGTTGCCAGTCAAGGGCAGTCGCACGACGTTATCACCGAGGCCTGCCCCTTGCGTCACGATGTAGTACACCTTGCTATTGAAGGCGAAGACATCCACAGCCACCTCAGGCCGTTCCAGGAATTGCGAGAGATATGCTTCGATCGCCGCTTTGGCTTCACCAAGTGTCTTGCCAGCCACTAATACGCGGCCATATCTGCCGAGTGTAACAAAGCCGTCGGGGGCCACGAGATGCTGACCAGCGATCCGTTGCGTTGCCGCAATTTCAGCAAGCGAAACGTTTACACGCGGCTCGCGAAAGCTTCGCTCGTCGCGCAGAAAACGGAGGATGGAATCACGAGCCTCGACCGCGGTTAGATCGACAACGCGAACCATCCCGTAGTCAATCCCAAGGTTGATGAATCCTTCTGGACTGACTGTGAACGGTCCAACGATTGGACGATCCGGCAGAACGTTCTGCGCCTCGACGAAGACAACGTCAAGCGGTTGGAGCCGGTACGGTGGCTTGGGAACGACGCGAACTGCATCGATCGAAAGGATATCCGGAGCCTCGATCACATAGATTGGCATTGTGACCTTGGCAAGTTCGCGCGGTGCGTTGCTCTGCGGCGGTACCACGACCAAGGGGGTCGTTGGTTGATGGTGATCGACACTCTGGCAACCGCACATTGCGGCAAGTGCGAGCATCACCACACGCAGTTTGGCGCGAGAAGACGCCTTCATCCTTGAATGCCTTCCTTGTCATCCGAAAAGATCACCGGTCAGCGCATAATCCATTTATGACCGATGACGGACCTCGTTGGACTTATCGGCATTTTGTATAGCGTAAGTATTGCCGGATCAGTCACAGAGTGCCAAAGTCAGGGGTGAGAGCATTCGAACATGCTAGCACGAGCGAGAGAGCTCGGTCGACGAAGAAGTGAAGACAGAAGCTCCGCACACTTGCCTGCGGATCAGCTGGCTGATTGACGAAACGCTCTTCACCTGCCGCCTATTGCGGGGCGTGAGCTGTAGTAATGTGAGAAGTTCATGAACCCCCCACCGGTTCCCGTGCTTCGCATGGTTGGTGTCCTCAATCTCAAATTGCTGTCTTGTACCTGCTGAAGCGTTTGCTGCTGATTGAGCAATTCCTGCCCTTGGAACTCGTTGATTACCTGCTGCTGCTGATTGATTGCCATCTGCTGAAACTGCGGACGCACAAGGGTGTAATAATTTGGAACGGGCCCTGTGTCTCGGCGAAGCAGGTTGAGATACGGGCTGACCGTTGGGCGGGCGGGCGTATATCTAGCCGGCCGCGATTGAGCGCTAACGATGGACGCCGATAACACCACAACGCCGGTCAAGAAAAGGAGAAACAATGTGGGCCTTTGCATTATCTGGCTCCGATGATTAGCTACTTACCCGTCTCTATTACTTCGGTCTCAACCCAGCCGAATCAAGAGAGTTTATCGCGGTTGTATTGTATCAGCTTGGAGATCGTGTTTGTAGCGAATGGGCGTCGCTTTGACGGAGAAATAGGCAAAGTAGGGGAAAGGTTGTGCTGTCTTCGGGCTATGTTTTCGCGGCACAGCTGGCAGTTCCACTAGTCCAGGTTCAGCACCGTCAAACTGACGTAGATTTCCACCGTGAGCTTGGTGCACCAGCAGGGTTACACGGTTGCCCAAGCCGCAAGCAGCTTGGGGATTGACCCAGCTGCGTTGCACATCCGGCTCAGTAGTTTCGACGCGGACCAAGGCTCTGGTCCAGCCCGACAGCGCCTCGGCGGTGCAGGCCGATCTCCACCGGTTGCGTGAAGAGAACCGCCGCTTGACAATGGAACACGACATCTTAAAAAAAGCGATGGCCGTCGCGCCAAGGAGTCGCCATGAGTTATCGCTTCATCAACGACCATCGCAGAGTCTGGCCCATCGACGTGCAGTGACGCCTCTTAGAGGTCAGCCGCAGCGGCTACTACGCTTGGCGCCGACGGTCCAAAAAGTGGCACCGCACAGCGCCGCGCCAAATAGCTTGAGCGGATGCGCGAGATTCACCGGAGATCCCATCACGCTAACTACGGCGCTCCACGTTTCCATCGCGAACGGGTGGCGCAGGGCTGCCCCTCATGACGACGCGCTGACGATGTAGGCAAAACTGATTCGCCGATTTGCGGGAGTCGGAGGCGAGGCGCAGCGGAATATCGCCCAATTCCCTCTAACACCAGCCGCCGGATTGGACCCCGTCGCGACATGGTCAGCGTGTCGTCGCAGCCACTCAGGTTGGCGTCGTTCCGGTTCGCATGGTTCAGAAAAAAACGCGTGTGTGGGCTCGCGAGCACCACACACGCGTATTCGAACATCAATAAAACTGCAGTGAGCTTCGTTGTACTCTAGCTAGGCCGATTGACCATGGCGTTTGCGAGGATAGGCAAACAAACCCGCGACCCCGCGCAAATTGCCCAGGCAATCATGGTGCTGGCCTCAGGAACAGGAGCTGCGCAATTGTGGTAGACGTCAGCGGCGCGGGTACCACATCAGCCGGAAGATCAAAACTAACTATGACGTCCTGGAGCAAATCAAACTCGCCTGGCGCACGGGCCCGCAATCCACTAGCGGAATCACTATCGGGCGATCCATCAATCGACGAAAGAAGTCCACCCGAGGGATTCGGTAGACTGATGAGTAAACCCGCGCCAAGGAAGGATTCATTGGATGCGAAAGTCACACGGTCATCAGGAGCATCCGATGCAACGGTGGATACGAGAAGCAAGGGCGTCCCGATCGGCAAATCGATCTCCGTGTAAAGTACTCTGATTCGCGCTGTCCCAGTACCAGCGCCCGCAATAGAAATAGTACTTGACGAGCTAATCCCACTCTCAAGCGCTTCCTCGGATACCGTCGAAGTAACTGTAATTGTGATACCTCCAACACTCGCGATCGCAAATCCGGTGGATGGAACTGGGGGATCCGCCGGATCAGAATAGCCAGCACCGTCAGGTCCGCTATCCGGTGAGATGTCAATTGTAATAAAGAGCCCAGCATCCGCCGGGTTGGCATTAATGCCGATCGCGGCAAGCGCGATCGCCAGTATAAGTAATATTCTCTGCATGATGTATGAAACTCCACAATGGTAGCTTTACCGGGGCAACGTTCCGCCGAACGAGCGTTCGATAATATGCAGAACAATGTGCGCCTACGAGCAAAACTTGCTCATGCGCACGGCGGTCGGAACAGGCCGGAAGGCAAGAGAGGTGGAAGCGCTTGCACCGTCTCGGGAACGATCCATCCCGAGCAAGCCAAGCCACCTACGAGGACCGTATCAACGACGGCCACAAAAGAATGACTCGACCCAAAGGTCGATGTCGACGACGACGTTGCGCCGGTTGAGTTCTGCGGCATCTCAAGAACGCCGAGATGCAGTTGCGTTAGGCGCACAATCAGCGGCAATACTGGATTAGGTACCGATGGTTGATCGACTCGTTCACCAAGCGAGCCTGCAACAACGCCTGCCGACATCGTTGTCACGATCCCCGCTTCTGCAGGCGCTGAACCTAGTCCGAGTGCTAACGCAACCAATGGCAGCAATAGTCGCTGCCACGCGACCGGAGTTAAACAACGGTAGTGGCTCAAACGCGCCAACATGATTAATAGGCAAAAACAAAATGTACCGGAACCGACACGCTGCCAGGTTTCTGCACCTGCTAGAACCCATTGAACGGTAACTAATTCCCCACTCAGTGTCAACGGATTTGACAGGCCATAGCACAAAAAGCTGAAAATCCTTAGAAATGCACAGTCGATTGGTTCACTTTAAGCCAACCGAGACAAATCACACACGAATTTACCCGGATCCGCAGCGTCCCTCCAATGGGTAATTCGAGCCCATCGCAGTCTTTGCATAGTTTGATCAATGGGTGTCCGATTGGTAACTTTCGCATGTGCCGTGTGACCGGACGCGAAGAACGCGCACTACCGAGATATCGTTAGATGAAGGCAAAAATCCACAATCCGACATTATCCAGATAAACGAGCCTAAGTGCCTGTTAAGTCACTGGTTTGGGCGGGGGCGGTCATCAAAAAATAGCACCCGCCGACGGGATGTTTGAATGCTTTGCCGTTTTGGGGACGGTGGCCGTTCTTGTAGTCCGAATCAGGATCTGCGTATCCCAAATCTGCTCCTTCACCGGCACTATTTGGTATACGGGCCGAGCCATCGCCATCAGTCGCATCAGTCCCCAGCAGTACAAGTTAATAACGGGCGCCAATCGCTCGTACCGGCTGGCGACGGCGAAGAAATCGGTTTCATCGAACGTTTGCGGCTTTCTGTTGGGGGGAAACTGTTCCTCAATCCGCATTGACGCCTGTGGCGCCCCCACGCTGTGGAACAACCTGCCGAGCCGTTTCATCGCCTTGCGGGGGCCGAACCAGCCCAGCCACCCTACGACGGTGGAAAATTGGCTCATCGAGAGACGATCAATTTGAAATTCACCCTCAGCAAAGCCGGCGTTCAGGAGCATTCGCTCGAGGTTCGACTTGTATTGAAAGAACGATATCCCATGGGCATGCCGAGGATGTTCATTGGGATAGGTAAGAAACGCCACTCCTCCCGGCTTGAGTACTCCGTAGATGTTTCGGAAGAAGGCGGAAGCGTCTGGAACGTGCTCGATCGTATCACAGGAAAAGACCAGATCATACTGTTGCGGCAGATGAGCGTATGCATCCTGCTCGCAGAAGTTGAGCTCGAACAGCCGGATCTTCTCCGATAGCTCCGGCTGGTATCTCGCAATTGCTTGACGAATCCTGTCGAGGGGGCCTGAGCAAACATCGACGCCATCAAGAGAGGCGACATGCGGAGCCAGGCGGATCAGTGAGCTTCCGCTGCCGGTTCCGACTTCGAGCGCCGCCATCGACGGATTCAGATTGAGATACTCAAGCAGCAGCAAATCCCGCGGAGAGAGTGTCGCTAGAGGATGAGCAAAATACCGAAGCGGACACATCGGCACGCCTTTTGTGTTACACGCAGCAAGCGCCGGGTTCGAGACAAGCACGAATTTCGTCCAGCCGAGCTTCCCAGCTCTCGTTCTTGATACCATGGCTGACTGCATTGCGCGGAGCGGGGTTTTGAAGTACCGAATCGACCGCGGCTAAGAATTGTGCATGGTCATTAGCGATGTGGCAATTCTGCAAAATGGCCACTTCAGGAATCGCCGTCGACACGACTTCCAATCCTGCCGCTAGATATTCTCTGACCTTTAGCGGGTTGGCATTTAAAGTAAGTTCGTTGATTCGAAACGGCATCAAGCCAGCGTCGAAGGCCTTGCAATACGCCGGCAATGCTTCGTACGGCTTTCGCCCAAGTAGATGAACATTCTTCAAGTCGGCAAGCAGTCGGACGTCGGTAGTGACTTTACCAAGGAGGACCAAAGACGCATTAGAAAACCGCGCAGCGATCTTGGCCAAGAGTTCGATATCCACCCAATCGGCGATGAGTCCAAAGAAACCGAGAATAGGCCGCGGCAAATTTACCACATCTTCAGGCAGCGGCAGCTCTCGGTCGACTCGCCTTCGGAAATGCCCGTGATCAACGCCATGTCGAATTAGAATCGTTCGATTACTGATTCTGGACTTCGATTGATATAGGCGCTCGCCCGTGACGATGACGAGGTCGGCCTTCTTTAGTAGCTGGTTTTCCAACGAACTAATTGCATCGGGCGACACACCAGAAAAAGCGGAATTCTCATCCACGCAATGATAGATCAGCGTCTCTTCGCCAAATGCCCCCGCGACGACTGCGGCAGCCGGATTGGATGTCCAATTAATCGGTCGTCGAAACCTCAAGCGCCGCACGGAGTGCGCGACCTGCCAAGTCAACAATCGACGGTTGAGCATGCGAATCACATTGCTTCCATAAGCGGGAATCGCAAGAGGGTTGACAACAAATATGTTCTTCTCCACCTCATGGATCGGGCGCGTAACCGCTGCCAGTTTCCGAAACGCACGCCCAACGTCAGCCTTACTTAAGGTCGGAGCCCGACTGCCAATCGAGTTTACCCATAGGATCCGATTGTCACGTGCCAGGAGCCTCATAAGGTGTGTCCGTGACAGCGGGTCACCAGTCCAATCGTGACTGAAGCAAATAATATCGCGCCCGCAAAGTGGCATACTTGCTATTGGACGTTGGTCGATTGCCAATTGCATCGGTAATTACATTCTAAATTCAACAATCGAAGTACAGGCGACTTACGATACAGCTCCCGTAGACAATAACTGCTTCTCAACCTTTGCTCTTGATTCTGATTTGGCATCTGCATCGAGAAGTGCTCTTCCTTCCATGTACTGCGGTATCGGCAAGCCCATCAACGATAGAATCGTTGGCGCAAAGTCCAAGTTAGTACAATTTTCCAACATTCCACCAGAGCGAATGCCCGGGCCGTTGACTGCCACAAACCCGACCGGGTCGTGGTGACCCTGTTTTGGCGTCGGGTCTTGCACAACGCAAATCTCGCCGAGCCGGAACGTCGTGTTGCCTACCGCCGGAAAGCCACAGATCGAATCCAGATCGAGCGGTTTGAGGTTCTTTTGGAAGGCGTTTACGTTGATCGTGTCGCCGACAGTCTCGAACGCGAACAACCGCACGCCCGGCTCGCGGTACCAAGCCGTGGCGAGTACCTGTTCAGCTTGCGCCGCATGCCCGGGTTAGGAATCGTTAGGTTCCATTGCGGTGCCATCATCGATAGCGGTGTGCAGTGCCCGGCGACGCCGCACAAGTCAATAATTTGGTGGATGTCTCGGATGCGCACGACCTGACGGCCTTCTTTGAACTCCTCAACCACGTACGGTTGTTGTCCCAAACCGGATGCCACGACGACGACCGTATCCTTATCCGCAAGCGCCCAAAGCCGTGCCAGCACTTCGTCGGCAACCTGATAGGCGTATTCGATAGCGGGGCCATAGACGCGCTGTTCTTCGACCGACGGCTTGGTGAGGAACGGTGTCGGGTCGAACGATCGCCAGTACCGGTGCTGGTAGTGGGCCACATGGTTGGAATGAAACGTAGCGAAATCGGGCTGATACTTGCGATACAGCCTCTCGAAGAAATCGAGATTCATCAGCGGTTGCAGGCAAACCTTCTCCCACTTCCTATGGGGCCGCAACCGCGTCCGTACAAAAAATGATGCGATGCGCCCGAGCGTCGAAAAGCGCAAGCCGAGCTTGTGAAGCTTGCTGACTTGTGAGAGCTTATTCGACTTCTGTTTACCTGCCAGCGGTGAGTGCGCCCGCGTGGCCGCGAGATTCAATTCTTGAACAGGCGAAAGCTCCTCCGGCCAGGTTTCGGCACTGGGCGAAAAAGTGCTCGGCACCCAAAACCCGCGGACGTTCTTCCGCGGCGGCCAGCTCATGATGGAGCCGAATACGCCGATGCTTTTCCCGGCGTCCGCCGCGATTTCCCAGATTCGCGGCCCTGTGACCGTTTCCGGCGGCTGCTCCAGAAACTTCACACCGTGCTCTTCCCGACGCCTGCCCGTGTAAAGGCTCGTCCAAGAAATCCATGGATCCAGGTTCTTGGAATCCTCGGTGGCGACGGGAGACCCGCGTACGCCGCCCTCAATAAACCGGGCGAACGTAGGCAGAACGCCCTTTGTCAACAGTGGATCAACAAATCGCCAAGTGATCTCATTGAACTCGATGAGCATTACCTTGCGAGGCTTTGAAACTGTATTCATTGATCGCAAATCCTATGTTTGACCATGATCGTTATGAGTGACTTAAAGTGTAGCGCTCGTGGTTCGTCATGCTAGTAGTGGGCCTGGCAGAGAACCACTGCTCGCGTACAGTCTCAAAGTAGCCGGCCAATTCGACGGCGGCCTGCTTGTGACTGCGGAGGGGACCTCCGGTGAATCGCATTGCTGCTTCATGTCCCAATACTGCGGATATTGCAGAGGCCAATGCCGCGGCGTCACCCGCCGGGACCAGCCGGCACGGGTAATCGATTGGAGTCACCTCCGCGATTCCGCCAACCGCGCTCGCGACAAACGGCACGCGACAGGCGATCGCCTCTATGATCACGTTGGGAATCCCTTCCGCCAAGCTTGGTAGCACGACCAAATCGGCTGCGCGATACCAGTCGCCAAGCTCGCTCTGTAACTTCGCGCGATGGAAGTAGACTCGTTCAGAAAGTCCCAACGTTGCCACCGTTCCTTCTAATTGCTTCCGCAATGGTCCATCTCCAAGCAAGTGGCAGTCGATGTCCACGCCACTTTCCTGCACTTTGGATAGGGCATTAAGCAGGACTTGATGTCCCTTAACCGGAACCAAATTACCGACGGCAAGCACGATCCGCCGGTTAGGGCATAACCCGAGGCGCAGCCGGGCTTGCTGGCGATCGTCGGGATAAAAGACATCCGTGTCCGTTCCGTTATAGACTACGCGAATTTTTTCTGAATCAATGCCCAGGCGTATGAAGTCGCTGCTTCAATTCGTTACTGACAACGACAATCGCGTCGCACGTGTCGAGAGCGGCCATGGTACCGGCTTCCCGCGCCGGATGATTGGAAAGTCCGTGAATGTCTGAGCCATGCACCTTCACAATTACTGGCAATTCCCGGCGATGCCCAAGCTCAACGGCCGCCCATCCATCGGGATACACCCAAGGCGCGAAAACGACATCCGGCCTAAAGAGCTCAGCAATACGGTTGAAAGTTCGCTTCACTGACGCCTTAAAAAACCGCCCGTAGCATGCGCAGGAACTTGGGGGTATAAAAGTAGCGGGGATGCGTAACCGAGATTCCGTCTAATTTGGTTTGACGGTTGTCCGACAGCTTGGGTTTCCCGGCTCGTCGGGCGGCAAGTTCATCTGTCCACAGAATGGGGGATATGACCTTGACTTCGTGGTCCTCGGCTAGGTGGCAAATCTGATGCCGATTAAATGACCCTCGGTTGGGCTCAAATGGGTTCGGATATAGATTGGTCAGGACGAGGATCCGCATTTTTCTCAAACCCGCACTACGTCACCGTTTGTCCGTCCAGCCGATTCCCAGTACAGGCGCTCATACTCCGACACCATTCGCCGGATATCGAATATCTCCTCGACGCGGCGTCGCCCAGCCGCGCCAAGCTGCCGCGATTCTTCAGGGTGATCCAAAATCCAAAGCAATCGGCTTGCCAACATCGCGGGCGATTGGCGCGGAACCAAGAATCCGGTTTCACCCTCAACGACTACTTCGCGATTACCGCCCACGTCGGTCGCCACGATGGGAAGTCCACTTGCCATCGCCTCGAGCAACGCGATCGAGAGTCCCTCAGTATGTGTGCTGAGGACGAATGCTGCCGCATTAGACAATAGCTCGGGAATGTCGCTTCGATTTCCAAGGAGTTCAACGTGTCGCTCAAGCGCTAATTCGTGAACGAGACGCTCGATTTTTCCACGCTGTGGCCCATCGCCGGCCAGCCTCAGCAGGAAATCGGGCTTCTTGCGGCGAATAGCGTCGGCGGCGTTTAGCAGCGTGGGAAAGTCTTTCTCCGACGAAAGCCGCGATACCATGATTATCGCAGCCCGGTCATTGCGCTTCCCATTGCCGAGTGAGAATCGATTCGCATCGATTCCGTTGTAGATCACCCGCAGTTTCTTGCTTCGAACTCCCAAGTCGTGTTTCGCATAGCCCGACAAGTCCTGCGAAACGGTTACCAAATACTTTGTCAATTGACCGGCAAATTGATTCACAATCCGTCTGCGCCAGCTTTGAGGCCATGGAAAACCATGCACGGTATGCACAACGCGACAGGTGCCCGTAATTTTAGCTGCAACAGTCCCATAAAAATGAGCATACGGACCGTGCGTATGGACGACCTCTGTTTTCGCTGATCGGAAAAAACGGGCAAGTTGAAACGACAGCCGCAGGTTGCGGCCAATCGGAGCGTTAAGCGAACTAACCATGACACCGAGATCTCGAGCTTCCGCAGCAAATTCGCCTCTCTCTCCGATGCACAGCACCTGCGGCGATACACGTCGGTGATCAGAGAGGCGGAGCATATCGAACACCAACCGCTCCATCCCGCCAATACACAAGTTTGGAACGAGATGAACAACGCGAACCGGATCGCACACCGCAAGTTCGGCACCGACGGTTCGTGTCGCTCGATCGGCCTCAAGTCTCATGAAAGAACCGGCTCCGGAACGGAGGCGTCGAGAACCTGGCGATGCCATAGTTCAAAACACAATAGTGCCCAAAGGCGACGGCTGTGGTCATGCAAGCCTACGACGTGGTCTTGAATTAAACGCTCGATAACCGGTCTGCAAAAGTAGCCCCGACGCAATGTCCCATCGTCCAGAAGTACTTCCTGAAGATACTCCTTCAGTTCTCCGCGAAACCATCGTGCAATGGGTACGACGAAACCCTGTTTGGGTCGATTCAAGACTGCCGCCGGAACCAAATCAGCAAACGCCCGTTTCAAAATGTACTTGCCGCAGTTGCCCCGTAGCTTCATTGACGTCGGTATTCGGGATGCTAGCTCGACAACGCTCTGATCGAGGAAGGGACTGCGGCACTCCAGACTGTGAGCCATGCTGGTGATGTCAACTTTGGCCAAAATGTCGCAAGGCAAATAAGTAACCTGGTCAACCAAAGTTGCATGCGCGATTAGGTCCCGGCGACAGAATTCGTCGCTTGCCAAGCCGATAAAATCGGCCGGTTCGCTCTCGCGGATCGCGAGTGCGAAGTCTCGCTCGTACAGGTCGTCCTTCGCGCCGTCATTGAAGATCGCCGCAGAAATTCGCGACAATCGCTGCTGCGGAGACAGCGCCAACAACTTAAGAAATGTGTGGGTTCGCCGTGCAAACCCGCTGGAATGCTGCGCAGGCAGGAATCGCCGTAGCCGAGCAGAACCGGCTAGCCGTCGAACAGACGCGGGCAGCAGATCGAATTGCGCCAATCGTCGGAGCACATTGTAGCGATTGTATCCACAGAAGACTTCATCACCACCGTCACCGGTTAGTGCAACGGTCACGGCCTTGCGCGTCAACTTCGAGACGAACCACGTTGGAAGAGCCGATGCGTCGGCGAATGGTTCGCCGAAGTGCCAAACAAGCGACGAGAGCGCCTCAAACGATTTTCCTTCGACCAGAAACTCATGATGGTCCGTCCCTAGGTAGTCAGCTACCTGGCGGGCATGACGGCTTTCGTCGAACTCACTTTCCGAAAATCGAATCGAGAACGTCTTGACCGGTTGAGGCGATAGTCGCTGCATCAATGCAACAACAATGCTCGAGTCCACTCCGCCCGAGAGAAACGCCCCAAGCGGAACGTCGCTCACCAGACGAAGGCGCGTTGCTTCGGTAACTTCTGCACGCACCTGTTCGCAAAGTTCCGACTCAGATTCGGTATTGTTTTCCGAATTGTCCTCCAATTGCCAATACCGTCGCACCGCCAGTTCCCCATCCTCGAAGACGGCGTAGTGCGCCGGCGGAAGTTTGAAGACGTCGCGATAAATAGTGTTCGGATGCGGGATATAGCCAAATGAAAGATACTGATCGACGGCGGCCGGATTCAGATCGTGAACAGCGCCAGACGCGGTCATTAATGCATTTAGCTCGCTGGCAAACGCGAGCGAGCCTCCCTGTAACTTGTAGACGAGTGGCTTCTTGCCCATCCGGTCGCGCAAGCAGCAACCGCCGCCGTCTCGTATCCCAGACTGCCAATGCAAACATTCCGCGAAGTTTCTTGAGGCACTCATCGCCTTCGTCCTCGTAAAGATGGACGATCACCTCGGTGTCAGTGTTCGTTTGAAACCGGTGCCCGCGTGATTCGAGTTGGCGGCGCAGTTCGGCGAAATTGTATATTTCGCCGTTAAACACGGTCCATATAGTTCCGTCTTCGTTTGACAGCGGCTGCCGGCCGCCTTCCAGGTCGATGATGCTTAGCCGCCTGTGAGCCAGCCCCGCGTATTCATCGACGTACACGCCGTCGCCATCCGGACCACGATGACGAATCTTGGCAGCCATCTCCAACAGCGTGGACCGCTGGTCATGCACGAAAGAACCAGCCGAGACTATTCCAGCAATCCCACACATCGTTAACTAGCTACCAATGCATTGACTTTTTTAGCCATCTTAACGCCCGCGGTTAGGTCGCGCGGGCTTTCGGAAGACGACAATTTGTTCAATCCCAGTTGGAACCATCGCCACAGCTCCAATTCAAGTAATGCAAAACGAACGTCGGTGTATCTTTCGGGTCAATCAGTCTTCGGTTGGGGCGGGGATTGCGACTCGCCTACGGCGCAACGTCAAAACTCCCAGAAAGAAGCTGGCGAACACGGTTTGAACACCCAGGATGATAAGGAGGACTGAGGGGATAGTGCGGCGCATCGTTACCTGCGGAATCAGCTCACCAAAACCGGCTAACCACCAATCCCAGACCGCCAGCCCAGCGACGGCTAAGCCAGCACACATCAAGCCCAACCCGACAAGCAGCCCGACCTCCAAGGTTAGGCCACGGAAGATCGACTTATACAGATGCGTGCGCGGCGGATGGAGTCCCTCTGAAATGACGAAAATCTTCGTGAACACGGCAAATATAATGAGCTGATAACCAACCAATACAACTGACGTGGCCAGCAACATCGTGTTGATATCGAAGGTCAGTGCACCGACGTTCCGCGGGCCGCCTAGGAGCCAAACAAACACAAGCGCACCGAACAGAAATAGCATCGCTCCAGGTATCAAGAACAGCCACCTGGGGCTAAAGAGGAGCATGAACCGTAGGTGCCGCCAGCCGTCGCGCCAAGTTCGAAGGTGCGGAGGACGCGAGCGCCCGTCTTTGTGGAGGACGATTGGAACCTCAGCGAACCGATGCTTAAGTAGAGTGCTTTTGATAACCATCTCGCTCGCAAACTCCATTCCGGTCGTCTGAAGTCGCATTTCCTCAAACGCTGATTTTCGAAAACCGCGAAGGCCACAGTGAAAATCTCCGGCCGGGCAGCGAAAGAATTTCCTGCCGAGCCACGTAAGAACCGGGTTTCCCAGCCACTTGTGCAAAACGGGCATAGCGCCGGGCAGAATCCGGCCACGGAACCGGTTGCCCATGACCAGCTCACAGCCGCCTCGCAACTTCTCGACGAATGGCATGATGTCACCGAAGTCGTAGCTTGCGTCTGAATCACCCATGATGATGTATGATCCTTGAGCAGCCTCGACCCCACGTTGAAGCGCAGCTCCATATCCTCGCACAGGGACGTCCACGACTCGCGCTCCGAGATCCCGGGCAATTTGTTGAGATCCGTCGGTGCTGCCGTTGTCGGCCACCACGATCTCGCCTACCAGCGAGTGCTCTCGGAATGCCCACTGAGCCTTCTCGATGCACCGGGCAATAGTCTCCCGCTCGTTCAGGCAGGGCATCACTACTGAGACTTCAACGTCAACCATCCTCGTAGCCGTTCGCTGGTGCTCCTCGACGTCAACCATCTTTGTAGCCGTTCGCTGGTGCTCCTCGACTTCAATCATCTTGGTAGCCTTTCGCTGGAACCTCTGTCATTGATTTTGACGCCAAATGTACGAAGTGGGTGCTTGACCCAGCGGTCTCGCCACTGGGTGCAGGACCAGAAACTTGCCTCATTCGCGATCGCCCGACTTTACACCATGCCTGGATCGGATAGAGGAACTGACCCCAGATCCCCGGGGGCATGTCAGAGCCGCTAAGGCCGTAGAGTGCAGGCCGACGGTCGCGCGGAAAGTATGCTGTCCCAAAGAGGAAATCAATGAACGCGAATGTTTGGGCGAAGTTCTTGTCGCGCGCGCTTTGATCCAATGAGTGATGCCAGCGGTGGAAAGCCGGGCTAGCAACTACGTAGCCTAGGGTCCCGTAGGACCACTTCAGATTTGCATGGAGCAAAAGTGAGTAACAGGCGACAAGCGGCACCGAGACCGCGATGACCGTCGGAGAGAATCCCACCAGATAAAGCGGGACAGCGGATACAGCCTTATTGAAAAGAAGTTCGAACGGATGCACGCGCGACGCTACCAACCAGTCCACTCGATCGGGGCTGTGGTGCACGGCGTGTACATGCCACAGCGGAGTCAGCCAATGCATGCCCCGATGCATCCAGTATTGGATGAAATCGCTTAGGAACAGGAACAAAATCAGTTGGCCTGCAAAGGGAAGCTCGCCTACTGCCGACGAGCCGTGATGAGGAAGCGTTGTACCTGCCAGAGCTGTGACTAATGCAAGGCCGGCACTCAACAGAATGCGCAATGCAAAATACAGCACGTCAGTGTATGTATCGACCCGCCAACCGGAAGTGGATGCATCCTCTGGCCACACCCGCTCCAGCAGGCCGCAGAGGACGGCCATGGCGAGGAAAGTTAACACAATCTGAACTGCTTCATTCATGCGTGCAACTCGACACCGAGAGGGTGTTATGCTCCTGTACTGCTAATGTACCGCTCAGTAATTCCACGTAAGCCCAGTCACCTATTGCCGACAGATAATGGTTCAGCTTCGGCTAAGGATGGCGGTTGACCGAAGATTGGAACGACTCGCACCTGGCCGCTCGAACCTGGTATGGGCTCAATGCGGTAGCTCGACACCTTTGCCGCATCCGCCGGCTTCTTAGACCCAAGCAGCAAATAGTCATGGTATTTGAGTGAGTGCGTTGGGCAGTGCAGATCCTCTGCAATTGGCAAATAGGCCGGAACAAGGTCCTCGACCCGATCCGGTGGTCGCCCGGTGTCGACACGGTATGCAGCGACGGCTGCCTCGATGGCGTTTAGTCTCTCGCGCGTAAGCATGTCGCGGTAGGACTCAATCTGCCGGTCATCGGTAGCTTGAGCAATCAAGTAGGCGGCGGCCAGAACGGTGACTATCGCGAGGCCTGCTACCGTTCTTCCGCGCATAAGTTGACGACCGATATCCTGCCCGATCGATCTGCGAGCGATTGACCTAGCCAGCCAAGTAACTCCCCCAGCGCCGATTACGATACACAGACTGTCAATGGGGAACCGATACCGGTGTTGCCCATGGAACACGAGCACCATGACGACCGTTGCGGCAATGGGCGCCAGAAGAATGAGAGCCGGGTCCCGGCGCCTCCAGAGCCATGCCGTCACCGGCAGGACCGAGAGGGCGAAGCTTACTAGAATGGTTCCATAGTACATGTATACAAGCGAGTAGAACTGCCGGTATTGGGTGCCGAAATACGTGGGAGTCCACAGGCGCCAGAATTTACCGCGAAGGAGATAGAACCAGTGATCCGGATTGTCTCGCAACCATTGAACCGCCAGCTTCTTAGCGATCACATCGCGTTCGCATTCATCGTTCGGCGCACGCAGTATGGGGGCGTATTCAGGCAACGACGTGTCCCACACGGCATAGCCACGGTACCGCGGATCGGCGACGACGATTCGGTTGTTCGCCTGCAGTAACAGCGATCCCCCGCCATTGGAAAATGGGATGAAGGTGCCCATGACCAGGTGGTTGCGCACAGCCCACGGCAAGACCACCATGCCCGCAAGGAGCAGGATTAATAAGGCCCTTGACCATAGGAGGATGTTGGTCCGACAGATGACCCAGGCCCACACCAGCAGCAAGGGCACCAAAAACACGAATCCCGGCTTGCAAAGCAAAAGGGCGCCGAGGGCGAGCCCGGCCGCAACTGCCCACCGCCAACCGCCAGGTTCGAGAAATGGTAGAGCGAGCCATACGAATAGGCACACCAAGAACGCCCCATGCGTCTCGGAAAGGAGAGTGAGATTGTAGTACACGGCCAGCGGATAAAAGGCATATACACCAGCAGCTAACCATCCCTCCGTAGCGCCAAACACCCGTCGTGCAATACCGTAGACAAGGAGCACCGTCATGCCGGCAAGCAAACAGTTAGCCACGTGGGCAGCTAGATAACTGTGACCAGCCACAGCATAGACGGCGGCGTAGAAAAGCGGGGTCACCGGCGGCCGATAAGCCGTCAGATGTTCTCGCAGCGACCCGTCCTCGTTAACAACGTCCGGACTGACACCGCGGTAACCCTTTCCGTTGGCGAGGTTCCAGGCGATGGCGTCGTACTCATACTCGTCACTGCCTGCGCTCGGCGGAGTGTCCAATCCGCACGAGGCCGCAATACCCCCCAAACGAAGCACGACGGCCGTTAGGAACAGCGTCAGCAAAAGATACCGCTCAAAGCGGCTAGCGGGTGCAATAGTGATCATATCTCATTGACGGGCTGCCAACACCGCGAGTCGAAGCGCCGAGCGATTTGATCTTCTCGGCCAACGCGCCAGGTCGCTCCAGGCAGGCGACCCTGGCCTGCCCGCTCGTGGCAATGGTTGCGCGGAGCAAGTCAAGCACAACATGCTCCAACCCGCTCGCGCCGGTGCCTGATAACTAATTCCAATCTCGGTGTGATTGCCGACTGTATTGCAGATCAACGAACTACTTCCGAGTCTGCGGTACACATGTCGATATTCGACTTCCCGTCCCTCGTCGCATTCGAAAGCGTTTTAATCACACGACCGGGATTGCCGGCAACAACCGTGTCAGCCGGTACATCAGTAGTCACAACCGCATTGGCACCGATGATCGCGCGGTTCCCGACATGCACACCCTTGAGGACAGTGGCGCACGCTCCAATCCAAACATCGTCGCCAATCACCACCCGCGAAATACCGTCGATTGTGCATCGCGCATTATTGCGTCGCTCGGCGGCGTCAACGGGATGGCCGTCGTTGTCGCGGATCGAGACACCTCCGGCTATCAGACAATTGCGGCCGATAATCACCGACTCCATGATACTGAAGGTCGTTCCATGCCCCAAAAAACTTCCATCACCAATCACCAATTGCGGCTCCGCATATGCCCGATTGCCGAATCCTATCGACGGCTTTCCGGAGAGCCGGACCTGATTACCGATTAGCATTCGGCCGCTGCCGGTCACATAGGGCAGCTTTTCCATCTGGAAACGCTTGCCAACCGACGCACACTGGCTGCGGAACAAAGGCTCGTACCAAAAAAACCGCAAGGCCCAGATAAGTGCCTCTCGAATGGCGAAATGTAGTGCGTAAAGTCCCCGGAAGAAGGCCCTAAGCGGTCCAGCCACCGGAATATGTGCCGACAATACCGCTCTTGCCACCCGTTTGACCAAGTTCCAGAACCGACCTTCGCCGCGGCGAATTCTCGTATTTATGTTCATGGCGCCACCGGCGCCCGGGAATCCCAGGAGTGCTCGAACGGCAATCTTTGTTCGAAAAAGTGGCTGTCCATACTTTCCGCAACCCAGCCGGCACGGCCAGTACAATCCTGATTTCGTTAGATTCTGAAGTGATGCAAATCGTCGCGACTCTTCAAGAAAGCACCATCCCGCATCGGTGTGCATATAAGCATATGCAATTCGACGGAGCGCCGCATATTCAGGCTGCTCGCGAAAAAACTTCTCCAGAACCTTGCGGTAATTGTCTAGCATCCGTTGAGCTCGGCGGCTCATTTGGCCCTCGTGCTTGCGATACCACCAGCAGGGAGACTCGACCTGCAACACCCGATAGCGCGCTGCCAGCCGCAACCACATGTCGCGATCTTCGACCGACCGCAGCGACTCGTCGAAGAGGCCGATCTCGTCGAAGCACTTCCGACGAACCATGATCGATGAACCCGTCATCGGTGTGGAACAGAGGAAGTCCTTCACGCTGACTTCTCGCATTTCGCAGGCGGCCGGCAGTTCGGCCGGCATTTCGACGCCGTTTGGCGAGCCAACCACGCAGATCGACTCGTCGTTCCCGACCGCCTCAAATTGGATTTTTGTTTTTTGCGCATGCCATAGATCGTCGGAATCGAGAAACGCCACCCACTCCCCTTGTGCATGCCGAATGCCCGTATTTCGCGCGGCCGCGAGGCCGCGATTCTCTTGATACACATAGCGAATCCGGTCCATGTACGGCCCGAGCCGCTCGCGCGTGTCGTCCGTGCTCCCATCGTCGACCACAATGACTTCCGAATTCGGATACGTTTGCGCCGCCGCGCTGCTAACCGCCTCCACGACGAATTGCGAATAGTTATGCGTCGGAATTACGACGGAAACCAACGCACGTGTCATATTAATTGCTGCCTATCCCTGTTGACTCTTCGGCCACCTGCAAAACCCCTGCTGAATCCTGCATGTGTCGCTGCAGAGCGTCATCCTTAACTTGCGGCTTTGGATGGAGCCATCGATGAAGCGGTTTGCCGACGCGACCAGGTAGAATCTTAAGGATTAACGCCCATGTTCGTATTGACCACGGCTCTCCCAGAAAGACCTCGAACACATAGCGGTATGCCCCTCGGTAATCGCCAGATAACCATGCAGACCATGCCCAATCACGATGAGTCACAACGCAGCGACGACGCACTTGCCATAACTCCTTCGCCGACAATTGCCGTCGGCAGGAATCGGTAAGACGTTGGTCCTCTTTCGAAAACTGACTAGCTTCTGCAATTGTCTTGGAGCTGGCGTGCAGTCGGAACTTCGCTAATGGTTTCGCAATGCATTTGCACTCAACTCCCGCAATGGCCAATCGCATCCAGTACTCGTAGTCCATCGCATAGCGGTAGCTTTCGTCGAATGCGCCGTATTTGTCGAGCAAACTCCGATGCCAAAATGCCGCCGGTTGTGGAATCAGACTGCCTGCAAACCAACACGGGACGATGGCGGGTAATTCGGGCGCCGCGAGTTTCGTTGCAATGCCATTCTGGAAGTGAACACACTGGCCTGCCCACCATCGGCACGAAGGGTCTCTTCCAATCCAATCAGCGACAGAACGCAGTGCTTCCGGTAAATACAAATCGTCACTGTTCAGATACGCAAGCCATTGACCCGTCGCACGGGAAAGCCCTTTGTTGATGGCGTGTGCTTGACCAGAATCCCGTTCGCTAACCCACCAGGCCAAGTGCTTTTCGTACTTACGGATGATATCAACGCTGTTATCCGTGCTGCCACCGTCAACGATAATGTATTCCAGATTCGGATAGCCTTGCGATAGGACCGACTGGATTGTCTCCTCCAGGTATTGGCCTTGGTTGTAAGACGGCGTAACGACCGAGATGCGTGGGACGCTCATTGGTTTCAGCACTAGCGACGTTACGAAGTCCAGTCCAGTACTCGCTCGAATGGAAGCTCACGTGCAATGCTCGCAGTCGCCGAGTCATCGTTCTCCGGCTTGATCCAGATAGCCCACCACGTGCCGCGCATGTGCCTAATGTCGTAGCCCGAGCGCCTAAGTCGCATACACGCCCGATAGCTACCTAAGAGATGAGACCACATGGATGGATGTGTGTCATGAAGGAGGACAATTCCGCCGACTCTCATGAAAGGAACCACCTTCCCAAAGTCGTTGAGCACATATTCTGTGTCATGGCAAGCGTCCACGATTGCCAAGTCAACGGGTCGGCTTCCAACGTATTCCTGAAGGTCGAGATCGAGCGTGTTTGCGAATACTTGTACGACTCGCTCACTAAACCCATGCGACTTGTACACGCGACCGATGTGATCTTTCGTCAATTGGAAAGTCACGGTTTTGCCGCTTTGAATGTCCAAGGGCGCATTCACCGTGTACACCGTGGCTTTCGGTGCGTGCCGACAAATGTTCGCCACCGTATTACCATGGGCGGTGCCTAATTCGACAACGGTGTGGGGGTTAACCGTCGCCACAATTCCCATTAATGCTCCGTAATCATCGTGATCATATCCATGAAATGGTGGCAAACAGATGTCATCTAGAATTGGTTTCTGGATTACAACGTCACCCTTGACGAACTGTTGAGTATCAACTTCAGGGAGGCCGTATACTGCGCGGAAGGCGCGGCGCGTGACGGCTTGCAGAGCAGCTCTTCGACTAGCGCGCGTACGAAGATTGCGAACAGTAATCATTTTATTCGGCAGAAACCTGCCAACGATGTTCGAGAGCTAGCAGCGTTCGCGGGCCCGCTGGAGCGAGTCCACATTGATACACGTCGGCGGGCGAAATATGAAGATCGGCAAGTTCCTCTTCGCGCAGATCCATTGCGCATTGGGGACGGCAAGCCCAGCTCCCAACACATACTGACCGGCAGCCAATGGGACCTGCTCGAGTATGCAATCTACATAGTGAAGCCCGCGGCGTAGGTCTAGCGGTGTAGTGCCGTCTGGCTGCGTCGATAACAAGCAGAGCCTTTGTCCCTCGACCGTGCGTAACTCTAGAACAACCGAGGCGCGACTGAGAAACGAACGAGATCGATACCAGACGCGGATCGTGATATCATCCCAGGTGCTAACTGTAGGCTTTCGGGCGCATGCTGATCGAGCAACTCAACTTTAACAATCGCATGTTCCGTCGTTTCGGCGGAATCGGTAGCTTGGTATATGACGTGCGATGCATCATGTGTGTCGCGTTCGCGTTGGCACCTCGCAAGCCTTAGGTAGTACTCAACCGCGGCGCACAGCGCCTCGCATACTGATGCGCCCGAATTTAGCACAATTGCTGTACCGCACAGACGCGTCACCGCACTCATATTATGGCTGACAAATAGGATCGTGCCGCCTGATTGCGCTACGTATTCCATTTTTCCGAGGCACTTCTTCTGAAACTCCGCGT
Organism: Pirellulales bacterium; assembly: GCA_963829655.1. Classification (GTDB taxonomy): domain Bacteria; phylum Planctomycetota; class Planctomycetia; order Pirellulales; family JALHPA01; genus JBBDYH01. The sequence goes on along the minus strand of CAWHJG010000003.1, from coordinate 103,055 downwards.
CCCCGACCGCAAGGACTTCATCGACGATCAACATTTCCGGCTCCAAATGCGCCGCCACCGCGAAGGCCAGACGGACCTGCATGCCGGAGGAGAAACGCTTGACGGGGGTGTCCAGGAAACGCTCCACGCCGGAGAAGTCCACGATCTCATCGAATTTCCGCTGGATTTCGCGGCGGCTCATCCCCAGGATGCTGCCGTTCATGAAGATATTCTCGCGGCCGGTCAACTCCGGGTGGAAGCCGGTGCCGACTTCTAGCAGGCTGCCCACGCGGCCGCTCAAGACCGCGCGGCCGCGCGTTGGCTTGGTGATCCGCGAGAGGATTTTCAGGAGCGTGCTTTTCCCCGCGCCGTTGCGGCCGATGATGCCGACGACCTCGCCAGGCTGCACGTCGAAGCTCACGTCGTTCAAAGCCCAGAACTCTTCGGACGAACGTGCGTGGGACGAGTTGCGAGAGCCGAACGCGGAGCGGAGGCGGTTGATTGGCTTCGCGGCGGCGGCTGTCAGACTCTCGCGCAGTGTACGATATCCGCCGCGCATTTGCTCGTGCAGGACGCGGTACGACTTGCTCAGGTTCTCAGCGACGATGGCGGGAGGCATGAATTAGTTACAAGTGGCGGTTTTTTAGATGATGTCAGCGAACGAGTCTTCGACCTTGCGAAAATACAGGCAGCCGGCGATCAGGATGGCCAGGGCTGCCGTACCGGAGACGGCGACGTCGGACCAGGGGATTTCGCCGCCAAGGATCGAGGCGCGGAAGGCGCCGACAAGCCCCGTGAGCGGGTTGAGCGACAACACGGTCTGCATCCAGCCAACGTTGGAGTCGGGTTGCATGTAAACCGTGGGCGTGGCAAACATCCAAACCTGTACCAAGAACGGGATCACGTAGCGGAAGTCGCGATAGGCGACATTGAGCGCGGCCAAAAGTGTGCCGACGCCGAGGGCGGCAATGGCAATTATTCCAAAGATCAAGGGCACCGCGAGGAGGTCGGCTGTTGGCCCGACTCCGTACCACACCATGAGCAACGCCATCAGGCTCATCGCGCAGCAGAAATCCACAACGGCGGCGCCGACCGATGCAAACGGGATTGCCAGCCGCGGGAAATAGATCTTGGTGATCAGTCGTTCCGAGCCAACCACGCTATTGCCGGCGTTGGCAATGGCCGTGGCGAAGAATGTCCACGGCAAGAGGCCGGCATAAACAAAGAGCGGGTAGGCGATGTCGCCGGTTGGGACTTTGGCCATACGGCCGAAGAAGACGGTGAAAACTACCATCATCAACGCCGGCTGAAGGATGGCCCATGAGGCGCCCAACAAGGTCTGCTTGTAACGGACTTTGACGTCGCGCCAAGTGAGGAAACCAAGCAGCTCACGGTTTTGCCAGATTTCTTTGGCATTGACCAGCTGCCATCGCTTCGGCGGCTCGATCACGGTCTTGTTCGCATGCTCGAGCAAAACCGGCGGCGAGTCGATGGTTCGCTCGTCAATGCTTTGAGAAGCCGCGACAGCTTCCAGTTCAACGGACATTGATGCTTAATCTCAGTGGTTTAAACTAGGATCCCCAGCGGGCAAAAAGGCGAACAAATACATAAGTGCCCGCCAAGAACGCGACGCTGGCGAACGCAAGGCGGCCGGCAAGGCGCTGGTTTAGCTTTAGTTCGGGCAACGGAGCGCTAACTTGTGCGAACCGCAAGTACACAGTCGCGAGTCCCAGAATCAGGTAGGTGGGGACGATGTAGTTGCGTGACAAGGAAAGCATCGCGCCAGCATAACCCGCGACCGCCGCGAGAAGGTAGGGCCGCATTCTGGCAAGCCTGGGCTCGAGTAACTCGCACCGCTTTTTGTCGCCAAGCTTATACATTGCCCAGATTGGATATAAAAAAGCACCCAGAAACAAAGAACCGCCGAAAAATCCCAGTTCTGTATACGCTTGCACGAACGAACTATGAGCAACCTGCCGGAGATGCTCCGAAAATTGGTCTGCCCCAATCCCAAACAGCGGAGATTGACGGAACAATACAAGCCCACCGGACCATAGCTGAATGCGACCTTGAGCAGTCCCCCCATCCATCGCCTCGCCAAAATCGGTCTGACGGCCGCCAAAGAGCAGTAGCGCAAGCGGAAACAAAACCACGATTAGTGGAATTGCTTTTTTCCAGCCAAACTTTGACTTGAATAGTACTGTGGCGGCAATGGCGAGTGATAGAAGTCCGCCGCGCGAATGCGTAAGCATCAGAGTATACAGAAGGAATCCAATGACCGCAATCCAGACCGGCAACAGCGGTCGCCATCGTGGAACAGCCATTCCATATGCGGCGCACGCGACTCCAACAACTGTCAACATCGCAAGATCGTTCGGGTCGTTGAAAATACCGGTCGCTCGAATCCTGGAAATCGAGATTAGCTGGCCGCTGGGATCGAACGCGCCCTGTTCCAAAACACTCAGGCCGGGGATTTCAAGAAGTTGATGGTATTGCAACACCGCAATTCCGCAAACGATGGCCGTCAATGCACAGAGTACCGCCAAGAACTTCTCCAGCCGCGACACGCGATCCACCACTCCCACAAGCAGCAAGTAGTACAGTATGATCTTGCCGAACTCGAGTCCCGCGTCTTTTGCCCCCGTCCAATAAGACATTCCGAACGCGTAGGAGAACACGACCGCGAACCAAAGACCTACTACGAACAGACTCACCGGCCGCCGCTTGAGCGACTCGATGGATAATTGGCCAAGCATTTTTGGGAAAGTTGCAGCAATGGCAGCCAGGATCACGATTTCGTACATCGGCACCTCGGCCAGTGCCGGAAAAACTTCCGACGGCCGGACGAAGAGTATGACATTCAAAATGACGAAGAGTGCGTAATCCACGGAAGGTCAAATCGCAAATTGCATTCAGGGCACTCTAGCTTTCACCCTCGGACTTCATCGTTCAGAAACGATTTCGAGGAGTCACAGCAGGTGGAAAGAAGGTTGGCGGCGCCGACGAATCATGCGCAGTTACGCGGCGCTCGACCAAAGATCCACTATGACGTGACCGCCGAAGAGAGCGCCTCGTCGGAAAAGTCTGTGTCAGGGAAACGTTCGAGGCGAAGCAAGCGCTGGAACCATGCGCGGGGCAGGTGAAGGACCGTCAAGGCCGTGCAAACGATCAAGCCAACATCCAACCAAAATGAACCGCGTTCAATATACTCGATGTCAAGCTTCAACTTCCGGCGGACACTGTCAAGATCGGTGTCTGGCGGGAGATTGAGTTGCGCGAGACCGGTGATGCCAGGCAAGACTGCAAGTCGGTCATAGTATTGTGGTATCGCTTCTGCAAGGTGGGTAGTGAACTCGGGCCGCTCCGGGCGTGGGCCCACTAGCGCCATCTCACCGCGGACAACGTTCCATAACTGCGGCAGCTCATCGAGATGAGTCAGCCGCAAGAACCGCCCGACCGGCGTAATGCGTGGATCGCGAGAGCAGGTTGTCCAAACTGCTCCGGTCCGAGACTCCGCATCAATGCGCATGCTGCGGATTTTGTAAAGTGTGAACTCTTTTCCGCGGCGACCGATCCGCTGCTGGCGGTAGATCGCCGAACCCCGAGACGTAAGCCATACCAGAACAATGCTGATCGCGATGATCGGCAATACGATAAGCAGTAGCAAACCACCCGCAAACCGATTCCATATTCGGTATCTGGAAAAATACGTTGCCGGAACTACCGGTTGTCGCTTGGCTGGCGACTTTACGACTTCCAATCGCTGATTCGTCTTGCTGCGCTCAAGAGTGGTGTGCATGGTGAATCCTCAAGTTGCTGCCGGACAATCCATTGGAGAAGTTAACTGAATCGACTCAAAGTTGATTACGCAAGCAAGTACGTCAACGCGTTGATTTAGCACTTATCTTGGCCAACACAGGAAGGAGTTCTTGCAAGAGTTGTTGCGCAGGACCGGATTGCCTGTCTTCGGTTTCCGCTGTCGATGAACAGGCCACCTGGACTTTGTAAAGCAGTGGCAACGGACCAAGCGTCAGACGCGGCGACGTCGGCGCCTGCCACGTCTTGCCGTCAGCACTCCATGCGTAGTAGACCGATAGTCGACCGCCTTCCAACGACCTTTCTCGAAATGTTGATCTGATGAATTGATTGTTGCCGCCATTGGCAGGCACCGTCAGTTGTTCCATACCACCCAATTGTTCGAATTGATGACTAGTCATGCAGACATCGGGCGTGTGCGCCACCAAAGGACCGGCTGGGCCGACAAATACGGCAACACTGACCATCTGACCGGTTTTTTGATTCTGGTAAACTCGATTTAAGTAGGCCGCGCATTGCAGCATTTCTAGAGCCGACTCTTCAAGAGCGTGCTCCTCGGTGAGCTGCCAGCTACCCAGGATTTCGGGAGTCTGCAGCAGTGCGTTAGCGGCGTTATCCATCGCTTGCTGTCGGGCTGCCTCTGCGTTGCGATCAATTAGGGCTGCGCCGCCGGTTACCGTCGTCACGAAGATTAGCGCAATGTAGAACAACGATCGTTGAAGCGTCATATTTAGGATCCTCGGTTGGAGCCGAGGGCATCAGGTGGTTTGTTGTTAGGTGACACACTGCCGGGGGACGATAACGACTTTTCCAGATCCAAGAGCATCGCGCGCTCGACCGGAGTCATCAGTTCCTCGGCGAGGTGGTTCTTCTTGGCACTGGCAAGCCAGCGCTCGGCCTCCGGCTTGTTGGCCAGTTGATGCTCGATGACAGCGAGGTGGAACTGATACCGCGAAACACGAGGCGCTTGCGTGACCAGCGATTGAAGAATTCGTTTCGCATCTCGCGCCCGGCCGGTTCGAGCGAGCACAAGCGCATACGTGTCTCGCAGCTCCGGCGCAGAGCCTACGGACTGAATAGCCAGTTCGATTTCAAAGAGTGCTTGTTGAGCGGTGTCAGGCTGTTCCATCAGCAGCATTGCCAGATTGTTGCGAATGAGTGCATTGGTCGGTTGCAATTTAATCGCCCGTTGATACAAAGCTTCGGCGTCGCGAGTTCGTCCTTGCATGTGCCTAAGCGTACCTAAGTCGAGTAGCAGTGAAGCGTCTTCTTTTTGAGCTGCAACGAGTGCCGCCAAACGCTCTTCCGCTTTGGGATAACTCTCGCCGCGGGCAGCACACCAAGTAAGGACATTCGCTAGAATCTGGACGCTCCGCCCCGACTCTTCATCCGCTGGTGTTACGTCGAGGCAAACTTGGACGGCATCCTTCAGCCGGCCTTCGTTGGAAAGCCAGACCACGAAATACTGCAGCGTCCGATGACCGGGTTGCTCACGGAGCATTTGGCGATAAACCGCCTCGGCTTGCGGCTTCATGTCCAACTTAGTGTACAGCATTGCATAGCTGGCTTGCACTCGAACCTTTTCCGCTGAATCGTTCGAACTTGCGGCTGCCTGTTGGCGATGCTCATCAATCTCACGACTAATCTCATCAAGGGGGTGCTGTGCAGCACGGCGCCACTGGGACTTCAGCGTGAGCGTGCGAAGGCTGTTCGGCTCGAGTTTTGCCAATCGCGCTATTTCCGGCTCAGCCTCACCAAGGAGATTGTTGCGAAGCAAAAAATCCACGAGAGCTGCCGCGAACATCGGATTACTTGTCTGAGTGTTCAACTGCTTCAACAAATCTTTTGCCTCGGGAATCCGTCCCTCGATTTCGTTGACAACGGCCAGTAGCAGCGTGTCGGTCGGATCTGGAGTTTCTGCGCCATCAAGTCAGTGAGCAGGCGTCGCGCCTCAGCCAGATCCTCCGGTGACTTGCGGCGAACCAAAAGGGCAGCCCGCAGACGCTTATCCCCGATTTCGCCGTTGCCCGTTTTGAGTAGCTCAACCGCCTCATCAAATTTCACGTCGAGTCCCTGCGATGCCAGGTGAGCCGCCAACATGTGTCGCGCATCGGCCGAATTGGGATCAAGTTCAAGCAAACTTCGCAGCACCGGCTCGACCTTCTCAGGTGCGAAAGACAGATAGAGGCGGGCCAAGAGCGTGTGCACGCGCGGATCCTTGGACCGGAGCTGAACGGCCTTTTGCAATTGCTTTTCGGCCTCAGTGAAATTTCCCAGGAACTGGTAGGCTTGGCCTAAGGTCAGGACGCGATCTAGCTCGCTGAGCCGCTCCTCGCGATTGAGCTCGTGCAATACCGCGCTGTGCGCTGGCGATTGTTTTTACCGTAGAACCAAAGCAGTGCACTCCAAGTTCGATGATTCTCAGGCGACAATTTCACGGCGTGCTTAAGAGCCTCTTCGGCTTCTGTTAGCAATTGCTGCCTTTCTGCATCAGACCCGCCCGCTTTGTCCGCGGCAATGGCGAGTGTTTGGCCGAGCCAGTTATAGGCAACAGCGTCCGTGGGCCGCAGTTGGACGCCCTTGCGGGCCGCAGCAACTGCTTGCTCATAATCACCTGCACGAAGCAGGATTCGGGAAGCGAGTGAATCGAGACCTGGAGAGCGATAGCCGATTTCTTGGAGTCGGTTGAGAATGACGTCGGCTTCGCTGAATTGATTACTGGCATACAGGATCGCCACCAATCCCTCAAAGAGCGACACATTTCGGGCACCCAACGAGATCGCCTTTTGATAAGCCTCCGCCGCTTCCGCGACGCGGCCCTGCTGCTGCAGAATCTGTCCGCGCAGCTGGTGTGTTGCGGGCCAGGCCGGGCGCAGGCTCCTCAGCTCCTGATTCAAGCGTGCCAGTTCCTGGGACTGAGCGTCGTCCAGATCCGATCCGGATCGAGCCAGCCGCATGCCGCGATAGAATCGCCATAGCGACCCCTCATTGCCCTCGAGTCTCTTCAGCGCTTCCTCATGTTTTTGCAAACCGGCCAAGTCGTTTTGTGTTAGTGCAAGCTCGGCCAATTGCTCCACTGCCCAAAGATCCTTGGGATATTCCTTGACCAACTCGGCCAACGATTGCGCCGCTCGTCCGAGATCGAATGCTGTGTCGATTGTCGCGAGCTCGCGCAATATGCGATATCTTTTGGTGGAATCCGCACTCGACACAGATTGTTCTAGGATTTTGCGGGCCCTTTCTGGTTGCCCCCGCCTGCGCCATAGATCCGCTTCGACCAGGGCCACATCCACTGTTCGATTCGGCCACGCCGTTCGTAGACGTTCTAGGTAGTCATCTGCGGCGCCGGAGCGTCCGATCGACTGAGAAAACAAAACAGCAAATGGCAACACTTCGTCCGCATATTTCTCCAGACCCGCGTTGAGGATTTCCATCGCCTCATCGTTGTTCCCTAGTGTCGACTTCTGTTGAGCGTTCAGCATGACCAGCCTGGCCGTGCCACCCAGCGCATTAGCGGCCTTAAACGATTCATCGAACCGCGACCAGTCCCGGTCACGTGTGCGAACGACTCGTTCGAATTCAAGTTCGGCCAAGCGAGTCCAACCGTCAGCCGTTGCGGATTTAGACTTCAGTGCTTTTTGCAGGGTTTCAATAGCAACATCCAAACGCCCGGCCGAACGCCATGCGTCGGCAGCTGCAACCAGTGCCGGATAATTGTCACTCTCAACCTGCGCCCGTTCTTCAAAGGCTCGAGCGGCGAGTTCCCAGTAACCGGCTTGAGCGTAGAGTGCGCCAAGGCGATTCCAATTCTGTGACCGCACGCGGAGATCGTCCTTGACTTCCAGCTCCGCCGACCGCCCAACCGCCATCCGTTTCACCGTGGCGATCGCACCTAAGAGATCTCCCGATGCTGTGGCAATCTCAGCGTCCAGCGATGCGATGGCGTCCCTTAACTGCGTCCGCTGTGCCACACTCGTGGTCGGTCCCAGCTTTTCGAGTTGGGGACGAAGCTTCTCCTCCAGAGCTTTCTTCGCAGCTTCGAATTGACGGTCCGCAAGCAATGCTTGCGCGTAAAGCAGATTGAGTGAAAAATCGTCATCGCCCGCCTGTGTGAATCCCGTTTTGCAGGCAGCAATCGCCTCGGCAGGTTTGTTCTCCCCGAGCGAAACTCGAGCAAGTCCGGCGTGTCCAGCGTTCAGTTTCGGCGAGATGCGGACAACCTGTTGGTAGTGTTCCCGGGCATTCCTATAGTCTGCGGCGGTAAAAGCTCGGCCCGCTGCAACTAGGCGAACTTCAACATTGTCTGGGTCCAGTTCGACGGCCTCGGCAAGTGGTTGATCAATGTCGGCCAGGTCGTATTTCAAGCGGTAGCGGTATAAAGCCAACAGCGCCTTGGACGGAGTTGGGTGAGATACAACCAATTTGGTCATCACCTCATCCGCATCGGCAGCACGTTGCTCCGCGGACGGCGAATCCAAATGGTCGCGGTATAACCCAGCCAAGACCGTCGTCAAATCGATATCACGTGCGTTGGCCGACAACGCCGCGTTGACCAGTGCAAGAAGTTCACTGGGCCGGATCGGCTGACTGAGAATCAAGCGCTGGTGTCGCGCAGACGCGAGCAAGCGCAAAGCGATCCCAGCTTCCGGCTTGTCCGCCAACAATCCGGAACGCTCGAGCGGCGAATGATAGCGCTTCAACTCGCTCTCCAATTCTGCCTGCGACACATCCGTTTTACCAAACAAGATTCGCAGGCACTCGTCCTCTGCCTCTTTGGGCCGACGTAACTCCAACAGGATCTCGGCGAGTCGTGCACGAAGCTCGTCGTCTTCGGGGAAATATCCCAATGCAGCGGCGTAGTGCTCAGTAGCCCGCTCCTTTGTGCCCCGGGTCAACGCGGTCTTATCGAACACTCGTGCCAAGCGAACACGAGCCGCTCCGTCATCGGGGCGAAACGTCAGGTACTTGTAAAGAGCGTGAGACGCTCCCTCCAAGTCCCCTTCCTCCTCAAGTTGCTGTGCACGTTCGAATAAAGCGCCTGCATTCCTTCTCACCTGCATGGCATGCACGGCGTAGAGTAGCGGGGCCACGACGGCGACGATGATCAATGAGAGCACCACGGCGCGCACGTTGAGGACGAGCGACTTACTGGAGGCTTTCCGTCCTCCACTCGCTGGCGTCAGGCGTGTCCCACTTGTGATTCTTGTGTCCATATCCGATTCTATATCTGACGCTGGTTACTCAGATCCATTTGGCCGTAACGACTCGTTATTCGCGGCCGATGAAAATCGAATTGCCGAGCCCCTAAGCCAGATAGTCTCCGTAAGTATTGACATAGCTTTGGCTTGGCACGCCGCTGAAAACGGTGCCAACCCGACGAATTCCAGCGCGCTCGAGTCGCTCCAAGGCCAGCTGTACCTGCGAGGTGCGGCTGTGGTCCTTGCGGCGCAAAGCAGGACGCCGTCGACCGCGGTCAGCATTGGCAACACTTCACTTGCCGAGAGAGGGGCGCCACATCGACGATAATCCGCGGATAGCTCTGCGCAATTGGGCAATTACGCGCCGCAAACCGATTACCTGAAAACAGTTGATGAGGGCTGCCAGTAAGCCTGCCCGCCGGTAAGACGTGCAGCCCGTTGTCCCAGTGGACAATTGCGTCTGCAACGGAGGCCTTACCCTCGAGAACGTCAACCAGGCCACACCTATTCTCAATTTCGAAAACGAGGTGCAAGTCCGGATCCCGCACGTCCCCATCAATGATCAAGGTTGGGCCACATCCGTTGCGCGCCCATCCAGCCGCAAGTTGCGTAGCAAGACTGGTCTTGCCTTCGCTGGCGACGGCGCTGGCGGTGGCAAGTACATTGGCGTCAGACCACTCCGGCGACACGCAGAGTAAATTTCGCAATGACTCAACGCTCTCCTCGAAAATAGCACGGCCGTGATGGTACTGTCGCTCCGCTCGACGATGCGACAACAAGGGTCGACTGGGAAGCGCGGATATTTCGCCGACGAGCTGGCCGTTTCCGGTGAGCTGCTTCGAATCATATAACCGTCGAGCAAACAACTCGTACGCGATCAGCAATCCAAACGGCAGGAAAAACGAGCCGAAGACAGCCACTCCCAGTTGTTTCGTCGGATAAAGCTGGACCGGTGTGATAGGAATCTCGGGCGAGTGAATAATTAGCACCTGCTCAGGACGCTGCGGCGTCTGGAACTCAATGCTCAAGGCAAACATGCGGTCGTCCAACTTCTGCATGACGTCTTTTGCACGTTGTAAGTCATTCCGGAGAAACTCAAACTCGTAGTGGTTGGTGGTCCGACCTTCCAGCTTATTTGCGCTCTTCGCGAATTCGTTCGTGCAGCCCTTGCTCACGTATCTCGTATTCGCGCTTGTTCGCTTGCAACTGCGCAAGCTGGTCGTTTCGGGCGGCCGCCCAGCGGTCTTTGTTCAGCTCGACTAGCCGCTTGCGCACGTCAACTCGCGCATCTTTCAGTTGTTTTTCGTAGTCCTCGAGCCGCCGCTGTACTCCGCGCTGGCTCTCGGATCCGGTCGTAAAGACGGTCAGCTCCTTTTGCGCCCGATCGATCTTTGCCAAGAGCGCCGCCACTTCGGGTGACTGCTCCACCGCTTGTTGGAGTTCAGAATCCAGCAGTTCCTGTTGTCCTGCTTGCTCTTCGAATACCTTGATTTGTGCATCCAACAATTGGTGCTCTGATTCGGTCTCGGCGAGGCGATCCTGAAGTCGCTGATAGGCCGGGTTTGTTTCGAAGAGACTCGGCCCGGTAGTGCTGATGACCAGCGCCGAGTCCGCCGCAAGTTTGCGAGCCTCCTCATTCAGCTTCTTCTCGAGGGTCCTCACCTTCTCCAATTGCGAGTCTCTCTCGTTGCGCAATGTCTTCAGGAGTTCGCCAATTTGCTCGCCACTGCGCGCTGTTTGCAGTGTGAAGTAGGACTGAATGATGGCGTCCAGAATCCTTTGCGCGTTTTCGGCATTGGGACCTCGAAACGCCACAGTGAACAGGTCTGACCGGCCCAATGGCTTGACCTCCAGTTGTTTCTGAACCCATTGGCGGGGATCTTCGGAGCGCTCGCCGGGCCGCAGTTCAGGCATCCGGGTCAGCTCGGGACGGGACAGCGCTTTGGCCAATACCGGCTGACTGCCGAGCAATTGCTTTTGCGTCTCAACAAACTCGGCCGAATATCCGTCGTCGATTTTAACAGCGACCACGGGCCGTTGAGTTCTGATCTGCAGCAATGCCTCGGCGCGGTACTCATGTTCAAAGAAGTACCAAACCGCAGTCCCCGCGACGACGGCGCACAGCAAGCCCACCGGTACTGCGATCTTCGCCCAGCGCCGAACGACGTACCATAAGAATCCAAAAGTCAGGGGAGATACTTCGTCGGCACTGTCGACGAGGGGCGTACCTCGACTTTTTAGTACGTTAACGGGGCGGTTAATCGGTACGGGGGTCAGCGCGTCGTCGTTTTTCATAATGGAGTCAACTATCTACATTCAACTGGCGCAATTTGAATCCTTCAGTGCGCTATAGCGGATGACGATCCAGAAGTCTGATGCGAAACTGCTCTGCCTTGTTCCTGCTCGATAAAAATCCATCGCCAAAAGCAAAGTGCCAACCACATGCAGGCCGCAGCAACGACTACGACAATAAAGCCAGCTAAGTCGTGGGACAGGGTCTGGGATGCTTCATCGGAAAGGTATTCGTATCCCAGGCCGGTAACCACGATTCGGATGGAGTTAGAAAGTAGCGCGACCGGTCCGATGCACAGGATTAAGAACAGTCGTTCGGGCCAATTGCGACAGACGAGTACGCCGAACGCCATAGTCAAGGCGGCGATCATGACAAGCATCCGCAGGCCCGAACAAGCCTGCTCGACCTCAAGCTGGCTGCTGGCCATAAAAATGACGTTTCCCTCGGCGATTGCAGGTTCTCCTAAGAGTTGGAGAATCCAACAACTCAGCTTGGTGGCGACACGCTGAAGCGGCCAACTGAGTAGGTTTTCCAGCCGAAAGGGGAGGGGAATCATGAAGATGAGAAACGCGATCGCCGGCGAGGCCCACGCTAGGACGCGACGGCCCAGAAAGATCCAGCAGACGGCCGCAATCCACACGATCATGGACCAATTTAGAAGCGGCGTCAGAAAGTAGCGCTTACCTGCGAGATACAGCGCACAAGCTGACAGCCAGCACCAACAGTCCACCCCATTGGGGGACGCGTTGCGGTCCCGGGAAGTGATCGCGTCGGAACCACAAAAAGAGTCCCGCGATGACTGGCACCAAGTAGCCGTGCGAATAGTCCGGCTCATCATTCCATACGTCTACCAAGCTTGCTAATTGTGGCCAGAAAGCCCAAAAGAATAGCGCGCCGAGTATCGCGCCTGCCAACCACAGGTCGCTCGCGCGGCCTGTCGGTTGCGGAACCGAGGGGACATCGATCACGCTCGGGGAAACTCGGCTCGTCGCAGAAACGGCGACCGAGGGTCGCTGCATAGGCAACGGTTTTCGCCGTTTTGATTTACTCATAGGCAGCCTCTTACGACAAAGCCCTGTACCCACCTGTCCAAGCGACTTCCGCCACTACCAAAGTGATGCGCGCACTCCGTTCTTGTCGGTTGCAAAACGCACCGCGCATGTAAATCAATGGGTCCAAGCACACGACCGGGCGCGCACCGCATTCAACGAAGATCGTCAACTGAAGCGCGCTTTATTGCAGGATCGGACGACAATCACCTGAATGTGAATTACGAATTACGTCGTCGATTCCCTTCGGTCGGCAAAACTGGCCCACCGCCGTCCGAGGCGTCCGCAAATAGGCAGACATGCGCCCGAAAGCAAGCTATGCGCCTGCTCGTCCAACGATTTGCAGGATGGAGACTTCTGCCCAGGTGCCAGACGGAAATCCAATCAGTCTAGCCCGCAAACCGCATTTGCATCCGGTCGATGATAATAGCCTCAAAAACCACGTCAAGGAGTTGAGCCAGTAAATCGATCGTATTTCTGAAAAAGACTGTCCCATCCACATTATTGCTAAGCACAATCATAAGAATCAGTGGCCTGAACGTCTGTCCTTCACTAGCGATCACATCGAAGTTTCTTGTGGCACTTTGATTCGGTTGGCACGCAATTAATCTCGGCTGCGCGGCTTGACGATGCGGCAGTTCGCAAAGATACTCGACCGATTGTCTCGAATTTGAAATGTGCACCTCAACAGTCGCCAATTGATCTATTGGGCCCGGAGTCCATCGCAAGCAAGTGCGGCGGCAAGCGACGACGTTCGATTTGAGCGTTCGACGCAAGCGAAAGTGATTAACGATGGATCATTTCTGGAACGCAGGCGCCTGGTCGATAGTCTTTTGGTCGTGTTTGGCGCTTGTGCTCTACGCGTACGCCGGCTATCCGGTCCTCATCTGGCTACTTGCCAAGTGGTTTGGCAGAAACCAGCAGCGGCACCCTGGAAATTCTGGCAACCTTCCCGCGGTATCGATGTTGATCGCCGCCCATAACGAAGAGTCATTCATTAGCCAACGGGTCGCCAACGCCATTGAGCTCGACTATCCGACGAACCTCATCGAGGTGGTTGTCGCTTCGGACGGAAGTACGGACCGGACGAATGATCTGGTGCGTCAATTCGGGAATGCTGTTCGATTGCTCGATTTCCCTCAGCGACAGGGGAAAGCCAGCATGCTCAATGCAGCCATTCCTCAGTTGCGCGGCGAGATCGTGCTGCTCTCAGACGCCAACACTTTTTTTGATCCTCGTGCGGCTCGATGCCTCGCCAGTTGGTTTGTGGATCCGTCTGTCGGTGCTGTCTGTGGATGTCTGGTGGTTAAGGATCCCAAGACCGGGACTAATGCCGACAGTATGTATTGGAAGTATGAAACGTTTTTGAAGAAGTGCGAGGGCCGGATCGGCGGATTACTCGGTGCAAATGGCGCCGTCTATGCAATTCGCAAGTCCATGTTCTGCGAAGTACCGCCCAACACACTTGTGGACGATTTTGTAATCCCGCTGTTGGCCAAGCTTCGCCACGATTTCCGGATCATTTACGACGTAAACGCCATTGCCTACGAAGAGTCTCCTCCAACTGTCCGCGCCGAGTTTCGCCGTCGTGCACGGATCGGAGCCGGCGGTTACCAAAGCCTGATGCTCTTGTGGCGCTTGCTTAATCCCAAGCACGGATGGACTGCATTCACATTTTTCTCGCATAAGGTGTTACGCTGGCTGTGTCCGTTCTTTCTGATTGCAGTGCTCGTCGCGAATGCTGCATTAGCTTCGCATCGACTGTACGCGGTGATTCTTGCTCTTCAGGCGACATTTTATCTCACCGCACTAATGGCCGCATTCTTGCCGACCCGATTTGCAGTGCTCAAGCCGTTGCGTTTGGCGACGATGTTCGTTGGGATGAATATCGCTTTGCTGCGAGGATTTGTCTGGTTTCTCCGCGGTCCTGAAAATGGAACCTGGGTCAGGACCGTGCGGCTGACTGAAGCTGCGGCGCCGGATCCAATGACTTCGTCCACTTAAGCGCGGTCCAATAGCGGCCGTATTCCTCGGCCATGATGAACTCTCGGCTCATTGGTCGGCGACTTCTGACCGCCGCAATTTGCGGTTATCTTCTCGTGGTGCTCACGGCGGCAGTCGCGATCAACTATCTCGGTGACCGCTGGTGGCCTGCAACCATCCTCTTGTTCACTCCTCGCTGGTTGCTGCTTGCACCGGCACCCGTGCTATTTTTGCTGGCGATCGCCAGTCACCGTCATCGCCTACTCTCGAGCGGGATTCTTGTGATCCTTGCGTTTGGGCTGTTCGCCGTCGCGCATTTTGAGATTCCGATGTCGGTCTTTCAATTTTCAAAAAGCGCACATTCGCAAATCCTTGTTTTGACACTGAATTGCGACTATGGAAGAGCGGACGTTGGCCTGCTCAATCAATTACTCGCGCACTACTCTCCAGACATCATCCAATTGCAGGGGGCCTCAAGCCGCACCGCATCCGTCTTTGACCAGAATTGGCATGTACATCGCTCTGGTCAATTGCTGACAGCAACGCGTTTTCCGATATTAGCAAGCGAAAACATCGAGGATTCCAGTTTTGCAGTGGGAAACAGCGCAGCAATGGCCTGCACGATTCGCACGCCGTGGAGCGTCATCTGCCTCGTGAATGTCCACTTTGCCACACCCAGAGATGGACTGGAATCGGTCATCAGTAGATGGTGGGACGGCAAAGGCGTCCTGGAAGCAAACAGCCGGGTTCGCGAACAGCAGGCGAGGGTTGTCAGCGAGCGCGCTGCGATGAATTCCAATCCCACCATCATTTCCGGCGATTTTAACACGCCGGTTGAGAGTGCGATCTTGAGTGTATACTTCGTCGACTTTTTTAATGCGTTTTCCGATGCGGGATGGGGGTTCGGCAACACACATTTCACGCGTCGCACTGGCGTGCGTATCGATCACATCCTGGCATCTTCGCACTGGAATTGTAAAAGCTGTGCGGTGTTGTCCTCGGTCGGCGCGGACCATCGGCCGGTGTTAGCTGGGCTTGCATTGCTGAGTCCGCCGATCGGCAATTCAAGCGCAAGATCCTTGATGGAGTTTGACCAATCAAATGCAATTGCCACCTTCGCTAGGATGAGCCTCGCTTGGGGCCGCCCAGTCGGTTACTCGGAATCCGGCTTCATTCAAACCGAACCGAGGCCAGATAGAATTGGGTTGGCCACAAAGCTGGTGCGTTGACTGTCAGAATTCAAGTAGTGTACGGTAAATGGTGCGAGAGCATGAAAATCTGCAAGAATCCAAAGCACCTTCCAGTTCTCGTAGCCTTCGCCTTGGCATTCCTTGCCGGAAGCCAGCAAAGCGCCACCTTTAGCCGCCAATCGCCACCCGAACGAAAGCAACTTACTGGCGCTCAACCGATCGCCGACGGATCAAAGCAGGGTGCAGCTTCACCCACCGGACGTGCCCCGAAGTTCCTGTGGTCCCGCCAGTGGCAGGCCGGATGGAACAAAGCCCGCAAGGAAAGTCACGCCTGGTACGCGCTCATTAAGTCCAACGCCGACAGGACGGGAACCTCAAACGAGCTCTACAACGACTACGGCCAGTGGTGCGCACTGGTCTATCAGATCACCGGCGAGCGTGCCTATGGCGAAAAAGCGGTAGCTAAGGTGCTGCCCTTGGTCACTCCCGCCAACGCCAACTATGTCCGCGAGTTCTACATCGAGGCCGTAATTCTGTACGACTGGCTGTTGCCCGCCATGACGGCCCAGCAAAAGGTCGACTACGAAGCGCGGCTCAACAAGCTGGCCGAATACAGCCTAGGCATCAATCAGCCTGTTTACACCGGCGGCTTCCGTTTGGACGATAGCGACCAAACAGTCGGGCAATACTTCGGCCTGGCACTAACCGACCTCGCGCTGGGGACTGATTACCTTAGTCAGTCGTCGCAAGCGGGTCACCTGCCGAAGACCCCCCTTGGCGGACTCGACACGAGCGACGGCACCGCTACGGTACGCAATACGATTGCCAGCTACTTCGCCAAGGCCAACGGTGGCCAGTGGATCGAATCCACGGGATACAACCTTGGCACCAACAAGCTCTTGCTAATGGGCGTTGGTGCCATCCGCACTGCGACAGGGCAAGAGCACTTCCCGGAAGCGGTCGAATACTTTGTGGCACTCAAGCAGAGTCTCCTGGCCGACCTGACGCCCGACTTGTCGGATTCGTTTCAGTGGGGGGGACGAGGAACACCCGCACAGCCTCGATATGTTCCACCGCGGGGCGCTGATGACCGCCTTGGGCCTGCACGGCATCTTGGACGAAACGGGCTTGCAGTCGCGCGGATTTTACTTTACGACGCCCTATGACCAGAAGGTTATTCCGCCCGCCAAGGTCGTCCACCAAGCGCACCGGCATCGGGACCGTGATCGCCAAGGACGAGACCAAGCTATTCGCCTCGCACATGGCAAATAGCGTAGGCGTGGATCACGATGTCAACTACCTCAACACGTTCCAACTGTGGGCCAACGGCGAGTGGGTGATCGACCACCCCCGCGGCTACGGCGTCAACACTGGCAACACCGTCAACGGGATGCTATTGGCCGGCTTGTCGAGTATGGAAACGCAACGCGGACTTATCAGCGGCGGCCAAGGCGACGGGTATGTGTATCAGATCGGCACGACGAGCGGAGCGTACTATGGCAGCGGTTACTATAATCCGCCCCCGATTTCTGCGTAAGTGGCGGCGAACGGTCGTCTATCTGCCGGAGTACCCGGCCGTGGTTGTCTATGACGAGATCGACATGGACGACCCAAGGAAGCTGCCGAGCTTCGACCGATACGCGACCGGCGACCTCGCGATGATAAATGCTGCGCCGGCACTGCGCCAGTGGTTCTTGCACACGCCGGTTGTGCCGACGATCGCCCACAACAAGGCGACATGGCAACAAAGGGCCGGCAGACGGTGACGCTCAAGACGCTCGCGCCTGCGAACTACACGACGGCGGTTGTGGACGAAGCAACCGATCCAGCGTTTTCCAGTGGCTTTGACCCACGCGAGCTAAAGAAGCACATCGTCATTCGCTCGAACGACGCCAAACTCTTCTGCAACGTGATCGGACTTGACGACGTGCCGGCGGCGTTGGCGGGCAACCGATTGACGGTGGGTCGATTTGTGATTCGGTTTGGGGACGACATCAGTGTTAAAAACAACTGAGTATCACTCACTTGGCAGGCCGGCATTCAAGCACACACTTATCATGCCAAAGACTCTGTCCCTCAGATCGTCACTTCGTCCCCGATGAAGTTCGCTTGCCAACCGGTCGGCTCGCAGCTATCCGGCGGCAAAGCTGCCTTGATGAAGACCAACTCAATTGCACATGCCACTTACGCTTGGATGAGCCTCGCGTGCGGCCGCCCGGTTCGGCTGAGGGTATCCCGCTTCAGCCTGATGGACAATGTTGGCCATTTCATATGCATTCACATAATGCAACTGACAGTCGCAATCGCTAAGCCATTGCTTGAGCTCTAGATGGAACGACCGCATCTGGTCTCCAAGTAGCATTGCCGCGTTCTGTTCCGGTGCACCGTGGGTGTGCAGTTTGATAAAGATCCAATCCGGACGGCCCAGAACGTGGACACCAGCAGCCAGCCATGCGCAATCGTGCAATCGTTGGCGGCAGCCCAGCGTGGAGATCGCCATTTTCAAGGCCTGGCAGAACACGCAGCTTGCGCCGATTCCAATCGGTGCAAAGCGGCCCTTGTATCATCAGCAATCCGTCCGCGGGCGGGCGAATGCCAGTTTGAGCGGGAATTCCGCGATCGTGCGAGTTGGGCTTCTGGGGGTTATCGATCGCATAGTAAATCGTGTTGACAGTCCGCGTCTGGCAAGCATCTGGCGCCGCGGGCATTGTAAAGTCAGCGTAGCAGCCGGTCTCTAACAAAATGGAGAGTTCGTTGTTTACTCCACACCAATCACCATCGGGACGCGAGTTGTCCAGCGCCCAGTTGCCGTGCACAAACCCGTAGCTGGCACGGCCTTCCACCAATCTGAGTAGGTTGTGATCCTTCAGACAGCTGAAAAAGCTGGTCAGCGTGTGTCGCAGATTCGCTTCTGTATCATCTCGATGGTGCAGATGCACCTCAACGCTGCCCAGCTCCTGTCCGTTACAGAGCTTGGCGAGGCCGGCCAGATGATCATTGCACCAAGGGGAGCTAACCTCTTCAGCGGGATAGAAGAACGAGTGCTGTGGTGGTCGACCGGTTGAATCGGAAATCCCATCGACCAATTTCGGCAGGCCACAGCACCAGCGGTCCACGCGCTCGGCTTGGGTCCGTGGCGAGGCCCGGCCCCACTCCGGCTCAAAATGGTCGCAAATCGCGAGGAATACATGGCATCCGGGGGGCAAGGTCGCGATCGGGCGGCGAATAATGCGCGGCACCGAGAGCAGTGGGACTCCTTTGAGACGAATCATTCGATAATGGATGAAAGAAGGGGCGACTTTGTGTTTTCCTGGAGTTTCCAAATGCTACCGTGCTAAGCACTTCAGGCGAACTCGAAACAGTTCGCCGCTTCATGCGCTGCAGCGAACCTAGACGTAAACCAGCAACCGTATGCGCTGGTTCCAACGCAATTGCACGTGCCTTTCTGGACTTTCGTTAGGAATCGATGTGCAGTGAGATAATTCCGGAGATTCCCTGTGGGTTTTTCACCAATTTCTTGACGACGTCCACAAGTTCAATCATATATATAGTTTCATATTGTGATTCGATGGAAGTGCTCGCAAAATGGCGGGATCCGCTCGTTGCAATGCCGCTCAATCGAACGGTTGGCGATTGACTGACACCTTTTGATTCTCCGTATGTTCCTACTTCGTGAGGGCCCGGTTATGTTTAGGGTGGCATCGTCGGTGTGTCGAATCGGTTTGGTGCTGGGTGGCTCTTTCCTCATGTTCGCCGGATTGGGCAGCAGCGCATTCGCCATCGACATTGCCGTTCCAGAGATCGATCCCGGTTTCATCAGCAGTGCTATGACACTGCTTGTCGGAAGCGCGCTGGTGATCATGGGTCGGCGCGTTAAGCAATAGTTGATTTCTTCTTGGCTGAGCGCGAGCGCTGGTCACGCCTGTGCCGTGCCTTTCTGGCTCTCAGCAGACGTCGGCTGCGCATTCGGTTCCGCGCACATCTGCTTCGCGCCATCCGGCTAAAGGTGTTGAGTTGTCAATTGATTTGGCATGTAACCCGACCGATTCGCGCCGTGCAAGGCCGCAGATGTGGCGGTGGATAGCGCTTCTGGCATTGATTTTGGTTGAGGTGCTGATCCTGACGGTGCGCTTTGATTCAGGCTCGATCGCGGGAGATCCAGTTTGGGCCGGCGTTCTTAGCCAGACACCGATTCTTGGTCAATTCGCGATTGCTCTGGCAGCGGCGCTCTTGGTGTTTAGCGGAGATCGGTTCCACCTCGCTTTAATGCGAATTGCCGCGCAGGCAACGCACGTACGTTTCCCCTGGTTTACTCTCGCTGTCCATCTGGTTGCATTTACTGCGCTGTTTCAGCTAACGGCGATTGTGTTCGAAGGCAGGATTACATCCTCGCGGCTGCCCTGGGTCGGTGCCTGGCTCCTGACACTGTTTGGTTGGATTGCACTGTGGCTCGCCGCCGCGCTTCCAATGTCAATTTGGCGGAGCTTGCTGGTAAGAGCTCCGCGAATCCTCAGCGTTAGTATTGCGGCAACTGTGGCGGCAATGCTCGCGGGATATGCGGTCGAAGCGCTATGGAGGCCGCTGGCCGCCTCCACATTTTGGTTCGTTGAACGCGTTCTCGGCCTGTTTTATCTCGACGTGGTCTCGCGCAGTCATGACTTGGTGATTGGGACGAGTAAGTTTTCAGTCGAAATCGCGCCAACCTGTTCGGGCTTGGAAGGTATTGGTTTGATCCTAGTGTTCTTGGGAGTTTTCTTCTGGTGCTTCCGTCATGAGTTCCGATTTCCGCATGCGTTCCTATTGTTACCGGCCGCGGTTGCCACAATCTGGGTAGTCAATGCGCTGCGAATCGCCGCGCTCGTCGCTGTGGGCAGCTCTGTGTCGCGTGAAACCGCTGTAGGTGGGTTCCATTCTCAGGCGGGGTGGATTGCATTCAACGCAGTGGCACTGGCTTTTGTCGCGGTGGCTTGGCGGATTGCCTGGTTTCGCAACCAACCCGACCGGTCGGAATCGGCGACTTTGTTGGTCACTAACCCGACCGCTCCATATCTGATCCCACTCTTAAGCCTGATCGCAACGGCGATGATTACCGGCGTGTTCTCATCCGGATTCGATCGGTTTTATGCGGTCCGAGTTTTCGTCGCAGGAGCAGCAATCTGTGTTTTTGCACAACGGTACCGCCAAGACGAAGTACTGAACTGGAAGTGGTCTGCGACGCCGATTGCCATTGGTGCGATCGTGTTTGGACTTTGGATGGCCGCTGAGCCATTTCTGGCGCGGACTCCTCCGCGCATTCCACCATGGCTGAAGGTGTGGCTAGCATGTCCACGCCGGAGGCATATACGTGGATTATCTTTCGGGCGATTGGTTCCGTTTTCGTCGTTCCGATTGCGGAAGAATTGGCGTTTCGAGGTTATCTCGCACGACGATTGGTGAGCGCGGACTTTCAGAGCGTACCGTTTTCACAGTTTTCGTGGTTTGCATTGCTCGGTTCTTCTGCAGTTTTTGGCCTCATGCACGGTCGGTGGCTGGCTGGAATGGTGGCTGGCGTGTTGTTTGCGCTGGCGATGTATCGACGCGGGCGGCTCATGGACGCAATCGTTGCCCATGCGACTGCGAATGGACTTATCACGGCGTATGTGTTGGCAACTGGTGAGTGGGCCGTTTGGTCTTAGAGGTGGAACATCGAGTAAGTGAAAGGTCAATCAATGAGGGCCGAAGGATCTGCCGCACTGGTTTCAAAATCAAGATCCTTCTAGGGATAGCAGCATGCTAAATCGATCGAGCGTCCGTCGAGTACACTGAACTGGTACCGGCCGTTGGATACTTGGAAACACCGATGCAGATGGCGGCTCGGCTAACGACCTGATTTATACCGGCGAGCTGGTCATCGATATCGACTAAAGCCCGCAATCCATAGAACGCTTTTCACGCGCAGGTACTGCTATGCAATCGCTTTCAGAGCAAGTCCAGACGCTGCCTCGATCGTGGTCACAATGTGACTTCGCGGTGACTTCGCGCAGCTTTCGCTAGGACGTCGGCGATTCTGCTAGATCGCCAGGCGACAGAACGTCGCGTCCGAAATTCTGAACGGTGCGACCGGCCACTCACTTGCCAGGGGTGACGGCGAATGGATTAAACGCAATGGCACCGCCTGGAAAGCCTGCGCCGCGCTAGTTATTCTGGTGACTGGTCTTAAGCCCGCGTACTTCCATTCTGAGGTCAAGATGCAGTCTGTTGTCTTGCAGGCAATCGCCAACAAAACCGCCACGGTCGGCGTCATCGGCCTCGGTTACGTCGGCCTGCCGCTGATCCGCGCATTCGTCTCCGCCGGTTTCCGCACGATGGGTTTTGACATCGACCAGCGAAAGGTCGATCGACTGCTGGCTGGCGAAAGCTACATCGGCCACATCCCCGCCCCCTGGATCGCCGACTGCATCGCCAGTAAACGCTTCACGCCGACCGCTGATATGCAGCGGATGTCGGAGGCCGACGCATTGTTGATCTGCGTGCCCACGCCGCTTTCCGACAGCCGCGACCCGGACCTGAGCTACATCGAATCCACCGGCCGGCAAATTGCCGCCGCGCTGCGGCCGGGTCAGCTCATCGTGCTGGAGAGCACAACCTACCCTGGCACCACGCGCGACGTGCTGCTGCCGATCCTCGCAGCCGGCGGACTGAAGGTCGGCAAGGATTTTTTCCTCGCCTACAGCCCCGAGCGCGAAGATCCGGGCAACCCGAACTACACGGCCGGCAGCATCCCCAAGGTCGTCGGCGGCATGGACCCGGCCAGCCACGAGCTGGCCTGCGCCTCTATTCGCACGCGGTCGTCAAGGTCGTGCCGGTCCCCAACTGCGAAGTTGCCGAGGCCTGCAAGATCCTCGAGAACACGTACCGCTCGGTGAACATCGCGCTGGTCAACGAGCTGAAGATGCTGTTTGACAAGATCGGCCTCGACGTGTGGGAAGTAATCGAAGCGGCCAAGACCAAGCCGTTTGGCTATCAGGCGTTTTATCCCGGCCCCGGCCTCGGCGGGCACTGCATTCCGATCGATCCGTTCTACCTGAGCTGGCTCGCGCGAAAGCACCAGATGGCCACGCGGTTCATCGAGGTCGCCGGCGAGATCAACACCGGCATGCCGCAGTACGTGATTCACCGGCTGACCGAGGCCTTGAACGATCGCGGCAAGCCGGTGAAAGGGAGCAAGGTCTGCATCCTCGGCATGGCGTATAAGAAGGACGTGGACGACCCGCGTGAAAGCCCGTCGTTTGAATTGATGGAGTTATTGGCCGCGCGCGGTGCGCAGCTTTGCTACAGCGATCCCTTCATTCCTCGGCTGCCGAAGATGCGGCATCATCCATTGCCGGAGATGCAGAGCAAGGAGCTGACGCCGGAGTTTCTCTCGTCGCAGGATTGTCTGTTGATTGCGACCGACCACACGGCGTTTGACTACGAGCGGATCGTCCGCCACGGCAAGCTAGTGATCGACACTCGCAACGCGACAAAGAATGTCGCCGCCGATCGCGCCAACGTCGTGAAGGCGTGATATCTGGCCAGCTCCTGTGCTCCCTCCGTAGAGTTGGTCGTCGCCGAGATCACCCCGATCCTAACGAATCGATCCGGTAGTTCAACAAGTGACGCGGCGCGCTATATCTTAAGTGGCGCTGCCGTCGTCGTTGACCGCGATGGTTCAACGCGAGGCACGTGTCCTCAACTCTTTCCGAAGGCGCTCTTTTCCACTGTTGGTGCTAACAAACCGAGTCCGACGCTTACTGTCGGGAATCGAACAGAGCCGACGGAGGCAACGAAACGGGCATGCATGATGACAACACCGAGGCAAGCGAGTATCACCAGCGCCCATGTGCTCGGTTCGGGCACGGCGGAAACGTCCGCATGCTTCAAGGGCGCGCCTTGGAAGAAGAATGCCTGATCGACAACCGAGTAGTCGTCGAAGTTGATCACTCCGTCGAAGTTGATGTCGCCGGTGGCCCAGCCGAGGTTCGGAATCAACCCGAAGAAGGCGTTGTCCATGCCGACGTAATCGTCAAAACTGACCAGGCCGTCGAGGTTGCCATCGCCGATATAGGTGTACTTCACCAGCACATCGTCGGGCGTCACCGGCTGGCCGCTAAAACTCGTGTACGAAGAACCGGGCAAGCCGGTGATGATATCGATATCCGAGTTGCGGATCGCGCCGAGACCGGTCAGGTCGAAGCCGGTCATGACATTGGAGTTGCGCGAACGAACTGGTGATGCCCGGGCCGTCCCAATTGGTGATGAAGTTCGGATCCGGTCCGTTTTGAGCGGTCACGATGTCGGCTTCGATTTCGTCGTGCACCGCGTCCTTGGTCGCGGCCGTCGCGCGGACGACCAAGTTGTTGTTGTTCAAATCGAGCCGGCTTGTCCCGTTCACGGCCAAGTTGTTCAAAACGGACGTGCCGGCGTTTCCGCCGTTTGGTTCGACTACCACGTTACCGCTGGTCAAGGTAAGCCCCGCTACATTTAGATTGTTAACTCGCAGCGTACCGGCGCCGTCTTTAGTCAAGGTATGCCCAGTAGCGGTGAATGCCGCCGTCATCGAGAGATTGCTCTCGGCGGGCATGACGTTGATGACCGCGTTGTCAGCCAGCGCGATCGGCGCGCCGATTATATGGCTGCCGGCTGTGACGTTGATCTGCACGCGCCAGCCGCGACATCGAGGGTAACCGCGTTGGAACCTTCGATTGTATAGGAGTTGACATTATCGAAGTCGATTTGGCCGACAGTGACAGGGACGTCGACGGTAACAATACGCGGCGCGGTAATCACGTTGCCGAATATCGCTTGCGCTGCTGCGGCGTTCGGAACAACATTTGTCCAATTCGCTGCACTGGACCAGCTGCCGTCTGAGTCAACTTTCCAGATGCTTGGCGGCCGTGGAATGATTTGAATGTTGTTGAAGAACAGCTCAAATGCGCCAGTGTCGGAGCTGCCGTTGCCATAGTTTTCAATTCGAAGGCGGTTGATTCCCGCCCCCGGCGTACCGACCAAAGCCGCGTCGTTCTGGCTGAATAACGGATCGCCGTCGGGGAGCGGCCGCATAATGAAGTCATACGTGTTCGCGCTTTCCAGCTTGAACTCGAAGCGAAATGCGTTGGCGGCCGGAACGCGCGTGTTGACTTCGCCGGTGGCGACCCAGTTGTTGCCTTGATAGCCTTTGTTCGTGTAGATGCCGAATCGCTCGGCACCGTTGGCGCCGTGTAGTGCAATAACATTACCCGCGTCAAAAGCAGCGACAACCGGATTCAACGCCGAACCGTCGATGTCGATCAGCAGGGTCTCGCCGATCGCGAGGGGAGCGCTGAACCTCCGATTTGCCGCGCTGGTATCGGTGAATGTTCGGGTTGCGCTTGTTGTCAGACCGAATGCGGGAGAGCCAAGCATGTTGCCCGGCAACGGCTCGACGTCGATAAAATGTGGTCCGGGTTGTTCAAGGTCGCTGGGATCCCCGGTGAACTCGAGAACCCAGGGCATGAAGCCGGTTCCGCCATTGTCGCCGGTTTGCCAACCATCGGCGTAAGCAGTGTCACCGGCGTTGTCAGAAGCGGGTGCGGCCTTGGATGCGTTTTGTAGAGCTGCCAAACCGCAAAGCATCGCGAGACACGCCGTCTTAACACAGGGCTGCATTCTGAAATCTACCTAGTGAGGAATGAACCCCGTGACGCTATGGATCGCACCTATTCTCAGAATAAATCTCGGTTTCGCCATTCGCAACAACATTTCGCCCACTCGGTGCAATTCTCTTCCAAGGTGCGACTGGATTCACGTCTCGGACGGCCACTGGGTGGCGATGGGGCAATCATCGTAAACCGCGAGGCGCTACGTAGGAGATCGTTGCTCTGCACGACTTTCGCAAAAGGAGGAAAGCACGGAATGCGGGAATCATCCAATTAGCGACGTGGCAATGGACCGCGTGGACTGTATTTCTTGATTTCAGAAGATTTCCGCAGTTCGAATTCCCAAGGAGCGGTGCGCGAGGAGAGCCGGGACTTGTCAACGGCAGGTCCTCAGCGTGTTGGGCGATCGCGCGAGCGGGGCCTAAAAGATCCGTCATGAGTTAAGCGGAACATTACGGACGAGTATGTGGATTCCCTACAAGCGAGGAAAACGTCGGAAGCCTTGCTGCTTGAGAAAACCGACGCTCTTTTCCCGCCCAGGTGGAAAAAGCTACGACGGAAACTGCCCTGGCAGGCGGGTTTATAATCGCGCCGATGCAGTCTCGGGAAGTCGTACCAGCATTCATCTGGGCATAAATGCCAGAGAGTTTTTGTTTATTCTAAATTGGAGGGCATCAGCCTGGAATCTTGCGACATTCTAATCGCCAATGGAAGCCGACACGCGGTGCACTGCGATCCCAACTGGTGATTCGCCCATCCAAAGCAAAAAGAATCTGCGCTCACTTTCCATGCCGTTAACCGATTAGGTTTAAGGAGTACTCCGTCAGAAAACGAGGATGAGCCGCCCGTGAGCGTTGTAGAATCCACAGACAAAATCAACGAAGCGATACACGAGTGCCTTGACCTCTGTTATCAGTCTCCAGATCCGGCGCATTGTATTACCGAGTACCTTGCGCGGATGCGGAGAGGCGGCGAGTGGACGACGGGGGAACTAACTCAAGTTCGATCTGCCGTCATTCACATTCTGCTAAATATCGCGGCCCCGGAACACGATTCCGTCCTCGATCGTGGCGATAGTTAGCTACTGGTAATATTGGCGATGCGTTCTTCGATTGTGCCGCGAACGCCGCCGTCATCGTTGAGAGCAGCGCAGTCGCAGTTCCACGGTCGGTTTCTCAGTGAATCCTGTAGCTCAAGATAGTGGCGGCGATGACGCATCCGGTAAGCGCAATCGCCAACAGAGCAGTCGCCAAGTAGCTCACTCGAGGGCTCTGCGATTCTGAGTGCGACACTTTGCAGGAGTTCTCATCCATTTGAATATCAACCACTGTTGCCCAATCCGAGAGCCAAGGGCAATGTAAGAAACCGAAACGCAACGAGCCACCGTGCGCGGCAGTTCTGGTGTCGCTTAAGGAGGCATAGCAAGAAAACTTAGGTCGCGTGCCGGGCCGTGGAGACAACACATAAAAAATCCCATCAGGTGTATGATCGGGCGCTATGCCTGAAGGTCAGCGCCAGCACGATTCTTAAATTGAGACGAGCGACGCGGTTCGGAGACGCTATAGCTGGCCTCAGGCGCTTGAAGACGCAGTCCCGCCACCCAGCAGGAATAACCTGAACTTCTTCCGGGTCAATGACTTGCGGCCAATGAGCGGCAAACCAGCCGACGCTCACGAAGCGCGGCACTGTGCGTGCATGATCGCCGTCGACGACTTGACGCAGAACGAAACGCTGAACTCTGAATTCAAAAGCGCAATTCGATCGCGATTGTTACGACCGCGTGCTGGATTCGGTCAACGGTCCGAATCTGAATGCTTTCACCATAACCAGTTCTCGTGCAAACTCCCGTAACCGAAACCTAGCCTATGTGTACCCAAACGGATTCCACGGTCGATCTCGTGCGTCGCGCGGCTGCCGGCGAAACTCGCGGCTGGTCAAACCTGGTCGGTCGCTACCGTACTCAGCTTCAAAGAATGGTCGCGGTGCGGCTCGACCGGCGAGTTCAGCGTCGGCTGAATGCATCGGATGTGGTCCAGGAAGCCTGCTTGGAGGCTGCTGAGCATTTGGGCGGGTACGTACGCGACCCCAGAATGCCCTTTGCGGTATGGCTGCGCACCATTACGACTAACAAATTGCTGGAGTTACATCGGAATCACCTCGGTGCTCACATGCGCAATGCTGCCCGGGAGGTTCACATCGACGATGCCCCGGACCAACATTCGTCGTCGCCTGATTTGGCGGCGCGGCTTGCCGCGAATCGTACTGGGCCGCACGAGGCGGCAATTCGCGCCGAGCTGAAAGTGTGCCTCGACGAAGCGTTGAACAATCTTGATCCAGCAGATCGCGAAGTCTTACAATTGCGACACTTTGAGCAGCTCTCGAATCTTGAGACGGCTGAGCGATTGAACATCGATCCGCCGGCCGCCAGCAAGCGGTATGTTCGTGCTTTAGAACGGTTGAAGAGATTGCTTGTTTCGACGGGGGAGTTCAGCCGGAGGAATTGAGATGTTGTCGGCACCAACCGATCGGGACCCCCTCGACTGTCTCGCGGAAGAGTTCGTCCAGACGCATCGACAAGGTCAAGAGCCCGAGATCGAGGATTTTGTCGAACGGTATCCGGCGCACGCGACCCGGATCCGCGATCTATTTCCGGCGCTACTGGTGATGGAGGAACTACGCGCCGCCGGCAATGTAACGATTGCGGACACGGCGCCGGGGCCTGACAGCAGCGCTCTGGTAATCACCAAGTTAGGCGGCTATTCGATTCTTCGAGAGATCGGCCGCGGCGGGATGGGCGTCGTCTACGAAGCCGTACAGCATTCTCTTGGGCGTCGCATTGCGCTTAAGGTGCTCCCCCTGTTTGCGGCAATCGATCCTGAGCGTCGCGAGCGCTTCGCGCGAGGCAAAAGCGGCGGCCAGTCTGGACCATCCAAATATCGTGCCAGTCTACGACGTGGGCGAACACGACGGACACGCGTACTTCAGCATGAAGTATGTGGAAGGAACCACGCTCGCCGACCGCTTGGAAATCGGTCCACTCGAGCCAAGAGACGCGGCTACGCTTCTGCTGACGATCGCTCGCGCTATTGCCGAGACCCATCGCCGCGGAGTGTTACATCGCGACCTGAAACCGTCAAATATTCTGCTTGACCAAAACAATCAGCCGTTGATCACAGACTTCGGGCTGGCCAAGGGTTTTGATGCCGATCGAGACATCAGTCGGACGAACGCCACCTTGGGCACGCCCAGTTACATGGCCCCGGAGCAGGCTTTGGGGATTTCGGAGCGAATCGGCGTTGCCACCGACGTGTATGGAATGGGGGCGATACTCTATCACGCACTTACGGCCAGGCCGCCGTATCAGTCGGCAACGGTAGTCGGTACGCTCAGGCAGGTGGCGCACGAAGATCCGATTCCGCCCCGGCAACTAAATGGGGCCATCGATCGTGATCTCAATACTATCTGCCTGCGTTGCCTGGAAAAAGATCCAGCCCGACGCTATCCGACTGCCGGCGCCCTGACTGACGATCTCGAGCGGTACCTGGGTGGCCGCCCGATTCAGGCTCGTCCGGTGGGTCGAGTCCAACGCTCGATTCGCTGGTGCAAGCGCTCTCCAATGCGCGCGACTGCGGTCGCACTGCTGTTGGTGACGTGTGCCGTCAGTGTTACCGCGTACTTAACGACGTCGGCGGCGCTACGAGATTCTGAACACAGCCACCAACAGACTCGCCAGGTCGTCGATCATTTTCTGCGGAGGATCAGCGAAGACCCTAGGTTTGATCAGCACGGCATGCAAACGCTGCGGCGCGACTTGTTGAAAAGCGCCTTGACTCACTACCAGCGTTTCATTGACGAGCGAGGCAACGACGCGTCGCTCCAGCAGGAACTTGCGGACACACACTTCCGTGTTGGTCTGATTCAAGAGACGATTGGCGATCTTGCGGCGGTGCGCCAGGCGTTTGGTGAGGCGGAGGGAATTCAACGCGCACTCGTCGAGAGGAATCCACAGCAGGATGTAATAATTGATGCACTGAGTAAAACGCTTACCAGTGCTGGCCGAGTTCATCACCGAACTGCTCAACACGATCTTGCGCGAGAACTATGTCGAAGTCGAGCGGCTGCGACAACAGTTGGCGGATCGGTTTCCGCAAGTCAAGGAATACCGTCGCCTCCTGGCAAACGCCACGATGAACTTGGGACTGTTGGAGAAGGCGGCCGGCGATTACGCGTCAGCTCGCCGCCGGCTGACAATTGCTGAGGACATTCGGCGAAGGCTATTGTCCGACGAACCCGACCTGGTTGACGTTCGCCGCGACCTGGCCAAGGGGTTGTTTAATTCGGCTCAACTGGAAATCACCCTCGGCAATCGCTCGCAGGCCAAAGACGTTGCCATCCAACACCACACGGCTGGAAAGGCGCAACTCGAGGAGGCGATTGAGAATTTTGAGACGCTAGTCCGCGAGGCGCCCGAACACCCGGATCAGCACCATCAGTTGGCAATATCCTATTCCGCACTGGGTGACGTGACGTGGCGACTCGGCTCAGAAGAGGTGTTCGAATGGCAACACCGCGTCCTCGAGCGCCTGGAGGTGTTCGCTCGGGACAATCCGCAGGTGATCAACTACCAGGTGACACTGGGTGGAATCTACCTCAATTTGGGCCAAACCGAGTTTCAGAAACAACGACCTGACGAGGCACTCGAATTCTTCAGGGAAGCGCGTCGAATCTATAAGGCGCTTGTGCGCTTGCGGCCGGATCAACCCGCTCTCCAGAGGGGCTATGCGGTTTCACTCCGCGCGATCGGTGAGTTGGAGGCCATTGCCGGGCGACTCGGCGTCGCTCGCAAGCAACTGACCCAGGCACATGCAGCCTTCGCCCAGCTAGCAGAGCGTCACCCTCGAGAAGCCGAATATGCCACTCAGCGCGACGCTTGCACCCTGGGAATTCAAAAGGTGGATGAGCAACTCGGTAAGGTAGATGTGACGGTTTGGTAGGGGTTCGCTCAACTGAACCCGGCGTTCCTACCTAACCGATATAGGGCGCATGCAACGCAAAGTTGAACTCTGCGCCCGTGCGGCCGATTCACGAGCTCTTTCGTGGTTGCTTTCGCTAATCGTTGTTTCGGGAGGTTTGGGGATCGACCTCGCGGTAACGCGCAGTGCTGGTCGCCCAGGACGATTACGTGGCGCAACAACCCGGGCGACCTTTGGGCAGTCGTCAACCACGAGCGGTCGGTCCGCAGCAGTCCACGCCGCGGGCGCCATCAGGCGCGCGAGAGCGCCGACCGGTTGTACGAGGTGCGGCGCCTGCCGAATTTCAGTTCGGCCAGTTTCTTTTGTCGCCTGGTGTTTCGCTCTCGAGCATGCCCGAAATGTTCGGCGACAGCTTTCTGCGGGGGGGCACTGTGACGATCGTCGACAGCCCGACCCTTGGCGACAATACGACGCTCGTTTCGGATCTACCGCTGGCCGGCGCCACGCGGCGGACGCTAGTTGCCGAACACAACAAGGCGCAGCCGACGGACCGGGTTTACTTCAACTACAACCATTTTCACAATGCGATCGCCAGCGAAGCGTCCGGCACTTCGACCGGAATGCCATTTTTGGTTGAGCGCGAAGATTCGATCGACCAATTCACGCTGGGCTGGGAGACTGCTTTGGATTGCGAATGTTGGTCCGTCGAATTTCGATTGCCACTGGCCGGCAGCTACGGGTTTGATTTCCAGTCGCCGATCGGCCCGAGCGCCGCCGCCGTGGACGGCGATAGCTTCGGCAATCTGGCTGTCATTGCGAAACGAGTAATTTACTCCGACGATCAAACGGTCGTCTCAGCGGGCGTTGGCATTGATACGCCGACCGGTAGCGATGCGCTTGCTACAACGGCCAATTCCCGGTTGGTCGTCGAAAACGAGGTTGTGAACCTGCTGCCGTTTCTCGCGGTGCAGGATCAGCTAACGAGTCGGTTGTTCTGGCACGGTTTCCTGCAACTCGATGTGCCGTCGGCCGGCAACTCGTTTGCATTTGAATCCCTCGCTCCGCTGCCGGTCATCGCGGTCAACGGTGAGTATCGCGATCAAACGCTGCTCCATGTCGATCTGGGTGGAGGCTATTGGCTGTTCCGCTGTTGCGATCGTGCCGACGCGTTCTTGACCGGCCTGGCTTCACTGTTCGAGCTGCACTACACAACTACATTGCAGGACAGCGATATCGAAGTTGCCACGGCCGGCGTCGGATTTCCATCGGTCGCTTTCGACTTGCGTAACGCCCTCGGACGCGAGGACATTGTGAACATCACAGCGGGGCTACACGCGGAACTACTCGCCGACTACACGTTGCGTGTTGCCGCCGCTTTTCCGATCAGTGGGGATGAGCGATTCTTTGACTCCGAAGTGCTCGTCCAACTCGGTCGGCGCTTTTGATAAGCGATCGGCAGCGTGACCCCCCAGTGAGAGAATTGCTGGCGTCCACAGGCGACGCCAGCAACTCGAAAAACGCTAATTCCGGCCGCCAAATGGAACCTGTCCGATCGTCTTGAGCAGCAGGCCCAGAATGTCGGGGGGAACGCAGCCGCCCTCCTTCACGCCGAAGCCGCCATCGACGTGAGCAAGTTCATTTTGATCAGCCAATTGGAACGCGTTGCTGTTGGCATTGTTGTCGATCATCGATCGTACCTTTTCTGTATAAGTAATGTGGATAAGAAACCGAAACGGAGGCGGCCGCCAAATCGATTAGGATTCGAACAGCCGCCTCCGCGCACGACGCTAGTCAAACATGTGAGGAATTGCCGCGCCGACGGCGGCGCCGATCGGTCCGCCAAGTCCAAAGCCGATCAGGGCACCGGCGACACTGCCCAGGACCTGCGACGGCTTGGCGCCGCCGTCGATCGTCAGCAGCTCGTCGCTGCAGATGGTGGTGAACGTATTATGAACAAGCGATCTATCAGACATCGTTGTCTCCTTTCGTTTCGATTGAAGAAATGGTTAACGCACTACCTGGAACTGACATGAGGAACTAACAAGGTACACACCGCCGCTGTCGATCGACGACAATTGGTCTTTGCTAACAGCGGCCAACAAATTGTGAGTAAGCCTGGTTTCTGCCAGGGCTGTCGTCAGTCCCTGTTCAGGGAATTGCCAACGGATTCACCGACCATCCAGCCGGCACAAAACGATGTGCCGCCCAGAATGATCCAAGCACCGACGACGAGCGGCGCAATGCCGCCGTCGATGTTTGCAAGCTCAAGGTCGTTGATGGAATTGAAGTTCTGCATGATTAAAGCTCCTTGAAGTGGTTAGTTGCCTGTTGACTTCAGCCCGCAGCTTACGCCCAGGATAAAGACGCCAGCGAGAAGCACTAGCGGGGCAACGCCCCCGTCTATGTCTCGCAATTCCTCGTGTGTGATCTCCTGCATGGTCTTACCTCGATTGGAAAAAAGGGGTTGGTGATGAACGGAACACAAGCAGAGTCGGCAGGGCCGGTCCTGCGCTAGCTACGCGCCACGATTCCAAGCTCCGGCGGCGGCGGCACCGGCGTCACGATCACAAACGACGTGGGTTCCCACGGGTGCCCGGGGTGGCGGGCGCAACCGCCTGAAACCACCGCCAGATCCGAAATACTGACGATGCTCAGTTCCTCATGTTTGCGAGCATCTTCGCGACGAGTGAAACGAATCGCCATTTCTCATCTCCTTTTTTTTGGGCAAAGATTCGAAGACCTTTGCACCACAAACAAGTCTCCTCAAAAAAAGTCCCAGTCTCTGCACGAGGAAACAAAGTGCAGTGGGTTGAAAGCACATCAAAATTACGGGAGGCGGCGCCCCACGCTCCAGTCCGTGGTTGCCACAATGCTCAAGACCAACGCCACGCCTGGGTTGCCCCCCTCAATTTCGAACAATTCAGTGGTCTCAACGCTTGTTAATTCGCACATCGGATGTTTCCTTTCGTGTTCAAGGTAATGGGACAGTTAACTCAGCCGAGACTGATTTTATGGCGGACCTTTTTGACGAGAATCGAAAGCAAGCTCTCGTGGCCGGTGACGATTTCCGCAACACCTCCCAGGCCGAGCTTGATTTTGCCGCGGCTGTCACCACGGCCGACCTCATCGTCGGCCAGCGTGATGCGCACCAGGTACGCCAGCGGCGCCGCTGGCGCCTCGCCGGAATCTGACTGTTTGGCGACTTGTGAGTCCGGCGCGATGTACGAAACCGTTCCCGCAAGCGTGCCGTAGTCCTGATAGTCGTAGGCGTCGAATTTCACGCGCACCGGCATCCCCACGCGTAAGTCACCCACGTCGCCGCCGGAAACCACTGCTTCAAATCGCAAGTTCTCCTGTGCAATCTCGGCAATTGGCTTGCCCGGTTCGACGATGTCGCCCACTTTGAGTTGCCCCGTGACCACCACGCCGTCGATTGGCGCGTAAATGACCGATTGCTTCAGGGCCAGTTCCAGGTTTGCCAATTCTTTGCGGGCGGCATCCACTTCGCCGCGCTTGACCACCTTCTTGGCGTCCACCTCGGCTCGACGTACCGCAAAGTCGCGCTCAATGAGTTGTTGTTCCTGGCGCAACACCTGGATGTGCCCCTCGTCCAAGGGGAGCTCGACTTGCTTCAGTTTCTCTTCTGCCTGGCGCGCCTTGGCGGCCGACTCAACCAGGCGTTCTTCGGTAACCGCTCCCTGTCGAAACACGGCGCGATATCGACGCAGCTCGTCCTTGGCCGCCGCGAACCCGGTTTCCGCTTCGCGCACTTGTGAACGTTGTTCATCCTTGGCCCGACGAAGCTTGTCCTGGGCGCCTTTCAACTCGGCTGCGGCTTTCGCCTTGGCCGAGGCGAGCTGCTCCAACAGCAGTGCGCCCACGCGATCAAACTCGACCAGTTCCTCCTGGGCCGCTTCAATGCTGCGCACCAGTTTCGCGAATCGGTTTTCCAATCGCTCCGTTTCCAATTTCAAGAGCACCTGGCCCTTCTTCACCAGGGTGCCTTCGTCGAAATTCACCGCGGTGACGCGACCATCGAGTTCGGAGGTCGTGGGTGCGTACACTCGAGTAGGCTGTTCCAACGGTCGCACTCGTCCTGCGGCTTGCACCACCAGTGCCGCCTCTCCCATCGCCGACCAGGCTATGGCAGCGGTGAGCAGCAACACCAGGAGTGCCGCTGTGCCGTGCACGATTGCCGGCGGACGCGATTGGAGCGTCAACCGGAACTCGGAACAGTCCGCCAACTCGCAAACGTTATTGCTTCGCATCGGTCATTCTCCTCCGACGAACATGGAGTTACGGCCGTGGCCATTCGACGTAAATCGATTCTGTGTGTGTGGTATCCGCGATTCATCGGCGCCCTCGGCCTGCGCGCGACAGCGCCGCGTAACGGCCGCCTTGCGCCATGAGCCGGTGATGGTCGCCGTGTTCAACCACGCGGCCTTCATGCATGACGTAGATGATGTCGGCTCGCCGGATCGTCGATAGGCGATGGGCGACGACGACCACCGTCTTCTCTGCCAGCACGCTCCGAAGATTCGCTTGAATGGTTTGTTCGGTCGCCGTGTCCAGGTGGCTCGTCGCCTCGTCAAACAGCAGGATCTCGGGATTGCGGAGTAGCGCTCGGGCGATGGCCAGGCGTTGACGCTGCCCGCCTGAAAGATTCGCTCCGCGCTCGCCCACGACCGTTTCATACCGCTCGGGCAGGCTGGCAATGAACTGGTCGAGCCCGGCCGCTTGAGCGGCCTGAACGACCTCGTTCAAGGTCGCATGCGGATTGCCGAGAGCGATGTTCGCACGAATCGTACCGTTGAAAACGAATGCATCTTGAGAAACCACGCCGATACGGCCGCGCAGGCTGTCTAAGTCAAAGTCGCGGAGATCGACATCGTCCACCAGCAGGCGGCCCTCCGTCGGGTCGTAGAACCGCGTCAGTAGTTTGAGCAGCGTAGATTTTCCGCAGCCGCTTTCGCCGACGATCGCAACCAACGATCGTGCGGGGATTTTGAGGTTGATCTTTTCCAATACGTTGGCGCGGCAGCCGTAGCGGAACGTCACGTCCTGCAGCTCGATTCCCCGCGCCACGGCTGAGAATTGTGACTTTTCACCGTTGAAGTCCTCCGACTTCAAGTCCATGATCTGATACAGCCGGTCCACCGCGACCAGTGCATCCTGTACTTGAAGGTTAATCGAGGCCAGCCGTTGAAGCGGCTCGAGCATATAGCCCAAAAGCGTGTAGAAGAACATCAGCTCGCCGATCGTGAGTTCGCCGCCGATCACTCGGTGTCCGCCATACCACAAGACGACCAGGCTTGCGGCGGCGCTGACCAGTCCGCCCGCGGTGCTCATGCTGATATTCAGCTTTTGAAGCGAAAAGACTGACCCGATGAAACGAACCAGACGTTGCTCTCCCTCCTCGGTTCGTGTCGGTTGAGCGCCGTAGGCCTTGATGGTTTCCACGCCGGACACGTCTTCAACCAGGTGCGCCGACAATTGCGCCGCGTTCTCCATTGCGTCGCGTGAACGCCGCTTCGACGCTGGGTGATGGAGCAACACCGCGATGATGAGCACCGGGCTAAACAGCGTGGCCACAATGGCCAGCGGAACATCGTAGAACCACAACACCGTGGTGGTGAGCGTCACCAGCACGCCATCGACAATCGCCGTGAGCGTCGTGCCCCCGACCGCCTCGCGGACCTTGGCTGCATCGTTGACGCGTGACAGAATCTCGCCAACGCGCCGCATTTCGAAGAAGCTGATCGGCAAGTCCAGGATGTGCCGTGCGTAACCTGAAATGAGGCCCAAGTCGACCTTTCGTCCAATGTGCGCCAGCAGATAATGCCGCAGCACGCCGAACGACAGTCGGAACACTGCAACGCTTGCCATCCCCACTCCCAACGCGTTGAGCAGTCGAGTCTCGCCGCGAACCAGCACGGAATCGACCAGGTGCTGCACGAAGTAGGAGGTCGAGATGCCGAGCAACGTCATCAACACCGCGCAACAAAAGGCCTCGACCAGCAGTCCGCGATGGAATCCGAGCAGGCCAGCAAAACGCCGCCACGGCGTGACCGACTGATCTCCACAGGCTGCCGGCGCGCTCTGCTCGGGCGTGATCAAGAGCAGGTAACCAGTCCACATCTGGCGGAATTCGTCGTGAGACAGCTTAACGACACCCCGTGCCGGGTCAGCGACGATAACCTTCCCTGCACTCACACGGTGCAGAACGACAAAGTGCCCGAGACCTTCCGAATTCCGCACGTGAGCGACCGCCGGCAGAGGCGCTCGATCGAGCGCCTCGAATGGCCCCTTGACCGCCTTGGCTGCGAATCCGAGCTTTTGAGCGGCTTCCAGCAGACCCAAGAGGTTGGTCCCTATACGGTCAGTACCGGCCAATTGCCGCATCTGCTGCAGGCCTACCGGTTTTCGATGGTGCAACGCAATGGTTGCCAGCGCCGCGGCACCGCAATCGCTCTGATCGTATTGTCGAACACATGCGTAACGTCGCCACATGGCTAGCACTTTCAAAATTGCGTCGAGTGATTGTTCGAAGATCTAATTGCGGGCAGGCCATCGTCCGCGACAGGAAATCCGCGGGAAATGAAAAAAGTCTCTCGATCGGCTGCGGCTCAGGTTCCCGGACGATGCGTGCGCTCGTGTGCCGAAGGCAACAACGGATGCCCCGCAACGTCGGCCGTGTCCTCGTCACACTCAGGAGGCGTTGGAACGTAGTAGTTGAATCCTCGGCGAACAATCGTGCGAATCGATTCGCCCGTTCTTGCCGCGACGGCGCACTGCAAAGCTCTCTGTGTCATGGATAGGGTCCTTGTGACAAAAGTCGTTAAGTTTCGTTAAACTCTGCGTTAGTCGAAGGTGACGGTGCCCAACCCCGCAGGTGCTGAATCAGCCATTCGCAGTCGTTTGGGCCAATCGTTCAGATCCGACCACACGCTCGTAGGACGGAGAGAAAAGTCGCTCCGCGCCTGGCAAGCAGGCAGCGCAGGTAAACTCGGAATCCAAAACACCGGATGACGGTAATCGTGTGCAAGATCACTTCCTTACGTCGGATACACCCGCTCATCCCAGTGCCTCCCGATACGACCAATTCGTGCCTGCTCCCTAATTGCGCACCGGCCAAACCACGCGACAGAAAAAAGTGAAAAACTTGGCCGATTGAAGAAGGGCCAGAGACTCGACCAATCGATTGATGCGGACTGCCCGCCGTGCGACGCATCGCCCTGATCCGGCTTAGAGCCGCGACCACGGAATCCGGCTAACGGTAGCTTGGGATTAACCTGCGACCCGTAGTTCCGGCTGGCATTTCGATGACGTCAGTCGCGTGTAGATATGACGACATCTGGTCGGTATGCTGAACCCGTTGCGAAGCTCACGACGAATCCGTTCCGGCCTGGCCAAGTGAAGATGACGTTCATGCTCGTGGGCACTGCGGTTCGGCTGAGTTCTGCTGGTCTTCTGGTTTTGCCACAGATCTGAGACCCCATTCATAAACGCTCTGACGAAAGGCCTAATTGCGCATGCACGTCTTGCTCCAACGATTCCTGATACTTCTGGTCGTCTGTGCTTTTACCGAGCAATTACTGCTTCGGTCAGCAAACCGCAATTGGAATCTTCGAGCAAAGCGCTGATGTCGGAAACGTTCTGAAGCCAGGTTCGGTGGAGTACGACGCCAAAGAGAAACGCTATACCGTGTCCGGCGGCGGCGACAACATGTGGGCGGCACGTGACGCGCTTCACTTCGTTTGGAAACGAATGTCGGGCGATGTTTCGATTAGCGTCTGACATTCGCTGGATTGGCAGCGGTGGCGACCCTCATCGAAAAGCCTGCTTGCTCATACGCGAGAGTCTGGATCCCGATTCGCCTTACGCGGACGCAGTCCTGCATGGCGATGGACTCGCATCCCTTCAGTACCGGGAAACGCGTGGCGGCCCCACACGTGAAATCCAATCCAATGTGACTAGCCCGAAAGAATCCGAATCGAGAAAGACGGCGACTACGTCTTCATGTCGATTGCCGGCGAGAACGAAACACTTCGTTCGGCGGGGGGTTCGTTCAGGATCAAGCTGGGAGACTCGTTCCTGATCGGATTAGGCGTTTGCGCTCACGACAACAACCGGTTAGAAAAGTGCAGTGTTTTCAGATGTCGAAATCTCCTCCACCAAACCTATTGATTCAACCCAGCGTACCGTCGTCGAGAGCACGCTGGAAAGAGTCGCCATTGCTTCGGCCGATCGGCGGGTTGTCTACCATGCGCGCGAGCACATTGAAGC
Source organism: Pirellulales bacterium (assembly GCA_963829655.1). Lineage (GTDB taxonomy): Bacteria > Planctomycetota > Planctomycetia > Pirellulales > JALHPA01 > JBBDYH01. The sequence continues at coordinate 64,632 of CAWHJG010000003.1, read as the reverse complement.
TCCCAATTGGTCGCGCGATGGAGAGTACCTGCTCTTCAACCGCGGCGGTCGCATTTTTAAGTTTCCGGTCGCAGGCGGTGATCCGCAATCGATCGATACGGGCTTCGCTACGCGCATCAACAATGACCATGGATTGTCGCCCGATGGAACTTTGCTAGCCATCAGCGACCAATCCCAAGGGGACCGAAAGTCGCGCATCTACGTATTGCCCGCCAAGGGTGGAGAGCCGCGGGGTGTTTCCGAGTCGGGACCGTCGTATTGGCACGGCTGGTCGCCTGATGGAAAGACTCTGGCTTATTGCGCCGAGCGGAACGGGGAATTATGACGTCTATACAATCCCCGCGGACGGCGGCGAGGAACGGAGGTTGACCACAGAGCCTGGCCTGGATGACGGCCCCGATTACTCGCCCGATGGGAAGTTCATCTATTTCAACTCCGATCGCACGGGACGCATGAAGATCTGGCGAATGAATTCCGACGGGAGCGACCCGATACAGATCACCAACGACGAATACAACGACTGGTTTCCCCATCCTTCCCCCGATGGCCGATGGATTGTTGTCCTGTCGTACGACAAGAATGTAGAAGGACATCCGGCAAACCAAGACGTTATGTTGCCGCCTAATTCCCGTTGAGGGAGGCGAGATTCGAGTGCTGGCCAAACTTTTTGGGGGCCAGGGCACGATCAACGTTCCATCCTGGTCGCCGGACAGTCGGAATCTGGCGTTTGTGAGTTATCGATTGGTGCAGCGCTAACGCCGCCCCAATGATTTCACGTCAGCTTAAGGGCAGTGTAGTATGATCTTCCTCCCGCGTCAGTAGCGCCGCCAACGCCGCCGACCTGCCTGGCTCTTCCGGTTGTTCGATACCTGAGAGGCCGCGAACGGTGGATGCCCACATGACAATTAACTAGAATGGGAATCGGACCCGCCTTGTCGAATTCCATCCAAGCCCCACCGTTTTTTCGGCAAAATGTCGCGAACCGTGCCGCTACCTTTGCGACGAAGATTTGCCGCGGTTAGTTTCTGCGCTGGCTTGCGCGATTGCCGCGATTTGTGCCTGTGTTGGATGCGGGCATCGCGAGGCCTCGCTCTCTGCCGCAGAGGATAAAGCCGCTGCCAGCGAGCAAGTCGTGCCGGTGACCGAGGCTGAGCTGAAACCGTGGCCGCGTGTCGTGCGGGCACAGGGGAGCCTGGTCGAAGACGAGCACGCACTCATTGGGGCTAAAGTGGCCGGCCGGATCAAGGAAGTCGCGATCGATCTGGGATCGAGCGTCGAACGGGACCAGGTGATTGCACGGCTTGAAGCCGAGGAGTTCGATCTGCGCGTGCTTCAGGCCGAAGCACAAGTCGGCCAGGCGCGTGCAGCGTTGGGCCTTTCGGCTGGCGAGCCGGAAGAGTCACTGGATCCCACCAAGGCGGCGCCCGTATTGCAAGAAAAGGCTGTACTGGAAGAAGCACGCCTAAATTTGATGCGCCGGCGCTCACTAATGGGCAAGCGGGTGATAACAACCGAAGAGCTCCAGCAAGCCGAATCGCTACTGCGCGTGGCCGAGGCCAAGTACGAATCGGCAATGAACATGGTTCACGCGAACCTGGCGCTGTTGGCCGTTCGTAAGGCGGAGCTGGCCACGGCGAAGCAGATACGGTCCGACGCAGTGATCAAGGCGCCCTTCGCCGGCGTAATTGAAGCCAAGCACATCGCACCAGGCAGCTACGTTAACGTCGGCGATCCGGTGGCGACGTTGGTTCGTGCAAATCCACTTCGCTTTCGCGCCGCGATTCCGGAGCGAAGCTCGACACGCATCCGCGTGGGCCAAACCGTGCGCGTGTTCGTGGAGGGAGAGACGGATATCGTCGATGCAACGGTATCGCGGGTGAGCCCGTCGCTGGACCTTGCGAGCCGTTCATTGCTGATCGAGGCGGATATTGACAATGGCGCCGGACGGTTCAGGACCGGTTTGTTCGCAGAAGGGGAAGTGGTTGTGGACCCCAATGACCGCACGCTGGCAGTGCCGCAGTCGAGTGTCGTATCGTTTGCCGGCGTGGAGAAGGTCTGGATCGTCCGCGACGGCAAGGCCACCGCTCGACGGATTCGTACCGGGCGCCGTGAAGCGGGGTTGATTGAAGTCGTAGAGGGACTGCAGCCGGATGATGTGGTGATCTCCGACGGCCATGATGGTCGCGAAGGGCCGGTGCGCATCGCACAGGCGCCCGTAACCGACCGCGCTACAGTGGCAAGCGAGTAACCACGGTTCCAAGAGTGCATCCACCAATCGCGGGTCATTTTCGCCGCGTCGGAGTAATATGCCGCGCGTTTGCCTGACTTGAGGGAAAACAGTCTTGCAGTGGCTAGCTGAATTATGCGTGCGGCGGCCGGTCTTCGCCTTGATGTTGGTCTCGGCGATGGTTGTGGCCGGTTTGGCTGCTTACATGCAGTTAGGGACCGATCGGTTCCCCAAGATGGACTTGCCGTCGATCTTCGTGCGAACCGACTACCCAGGCGCCACGCCCGAAGAGATCGAATCGGAAATAAGCCAGATTCTTGAAGACGCTGTTGCCACAGTGGATGGCATCGACGAACTGCGGTCGATTTCGCGCGAGGGCGGGTCGATCCTCATGATCACCTTCAATCTCTCTCGCAGCATCGACGCCGCCACCCAGGACGTCCGTGACGCTGTGGGAAGCGTGCTCAACCGGTTGCCGCCGGACGTGGATCCGCCGGTTGTGCGAAAGCAAGACGTCGATGCGTCGCCAATTATGTCGCTGGCGGTGTCGGGCGCCCGTGACAGTCGCGAGCTGTATTTGCTCGCGGACCGCTACGTGAAGAACGTCATCGAGTCGGCTCAGGGCGTCGGTCAGGTGCAGATATCCGGAGCGGCGGACCGCGCAGTGCAAGTCAATATCGAGGCCCGGCGGCTGGCAGCGTACCAGCTGTCGATCATTCAAGTTCGTGACGCAATCGCGAGGCAAAACGCGACGGTGCCGGCAGGCCGCGTCGATACCGGGACGCGTGAACTGACGCTGCGCACGTTGGGACGCTTGGAAGACTCGCAGCGGTTTCTGGATTTGGTGGTGGCCAACATCGATGGGGCGCCGATACGCCTGCGGGATTTGGGCGAAGTGGTCGATGGCTCGAAGGAAGTTCGCACGTTGGCACGTTTGGACGGTAAGCCGGCGGTGGTGTTGGAAGTGCAACGACAGTCGGGCGCCAATACCGTCGAAGTAATCGAGGCGGTTAAGGCGAAGCTAGAACGATCACGGGCGATGCTGCCCGGCGACGTGGCCGTGGACGTAATCCAGGATCAGTCGCGATACATATCGGCGGCCATGCATGAAATCCAGGGCCATTTGATCGCGGGAAGTATTCTGGCGAGCGTGGTCGTATTGCTGTTCATGCGATCGTGGCGCTCGACGCTGATCGCCGCGGTGGCGATACCTGGCTCCATTCTGGCCACATTTGCGGTGATGCGGGCGCTGGACTTCACCATGAACAACATGACCATGCTGGCGCTGGTCTTGATGGTTGGTGTGGTCATCGACGATGCGATCGTAGTCTTGGAAAACGTATTTCGTTCGATCGAGGAGAAAGGCTTATCGAGGTTCGAGGCGGCGATCGAAGGGACGCGCGAGATCGGTCTGGCCGTGCTGGCCACGACACTGTCGCTGGTGATTGTGTTCTTGCCGGTGTCGTTCCTTTCGAGCGTAACCGGCCGGATGCTGTTTCAGTTTGGGATCACCAGCGTCGCCGCGATTTTGGTTTCCATGGTGATCAGTTTCTCGCTGACGCCGATGATGTGCTCGCGGTTGTTGCCGCCGATGCATCGGACGGGCGGCAACGTCCCGGCATCGCGGCGCGGTTTGTATCACGGTATTGAAACTGCTTATATGGCTTGCCTGGGATGGTCTCTTCGCCATCGCTGGGTGGTGTGCCTGATTGCCATCGCGGTCGTGCTTGCAAATGTGCCGTTGTATCGCCTGATCCATCAGGACTATGTCCCCACGAACGTGGATGAATCGGAATTTGAAGTCAGCATCAACGCGCAGGAGGGAGCTACGCTCTCCGCGATGGATGCCACGCTTTCCGCCGTTGAAGCAGAACTGCGCGACGTCGCGGGGGTCGATCGGATTCTGAGCACCATTGGCACGCGCGGAACGGGTGGAATCAATAACGCCAACGTCTATGTGCGACTTCAGGACATCGACGAGCGAGTGTTCAGCCTGTCGCGGCTCGGTCGTGAAACGCTCGCGGGACAACCATCGATGGCCTGGGAGGGAAACTTTTCTCAACGGGACAAGATGCAGGAAGTTCGCCGCCGATTGGCGAAGTTCCAGGACTTGCGCGTGTCGGTGCGCAACCTTACCAGCTTGCGGCAAGGCGCCCCGGTTGACATTGATTTTGTGATCGAGGGTCCCGAGATCAACGCCTTAGCCGAATACAGCGAGCGGCTGGCCGCAAAAGCAAGGGGGATCCCGGGTATCGTTGACGTGGATACGACATTTCGACGGGACAAGCCAGAACTACAGGTGGAGATCAACCGTGAGCGCGCCGCGGCGCTGGGAATCGACGTCCGCGAAATCGCCGAAACGCTGAGGATCGCCGTGGGTGGTGACGATCGAGTCTCGCGGTATCACGACGCCGCTTTGGACGATGCTTACGACGTGGAACTCCGATTGATTGGCATCGACCGTGCCAACCCGGATGCGATCGGGCAGCTGTACGTTCGCACGAATGCCAAGCCTGGCGAGACATCGCGTGGCGCTTTGCCAAATGCCGACCCCGCCTCAACAGGCACAGCGCCCGGTCGAACTCGCCTGGACAATGTTGCACAGTTCCATAATGCGGAAACGTCGCCGCGAATTGATCGCGTGGACCGACAACGGATGATCGCGGTGCGTGCGAACGTTGCTCCGGGCTACGCGCTGGCCGACCGGATTGAGGCGATTCGCACAGCGGCGGCCGAATTGGGAATGCCCGCGGGTTACAACACGCGTGTGCTGGGCCGAGGACGTGAATTGGAGCGGACGCTGCAGGAGTTTGTCTGGACCTTTGTCTTGTCGTTCGTCTTTATGTATATCGTGCTGGCAGCGCAGTTTGAACATCTGGTGCATCCGCTGACTATTCTGATTTCATTGCCGATGGCCGTGCCGTTCGGCCTATTGAGTTTGTGGATTGGGGGCGAGACTTTGAATCTCTATTCCGCGCTGGGCATCCTCGTGCTGTTTGGGGTAGTGAAGAAGAACTCGATTTTGCAGGTAGACCACACCAATCAACTCCGCGCTTCGGGCATGGAGCGGACTCCCGCCATCCTGCAAGCCAACCGCGATCGATTGCGGCCGATTCTGATGACGACCATCGCCTTTGTGGCGGGAATGCTGCCACTTTTGATCGGGGTTGGTCCCGGCGCCGAGGAGCGGCGTTCGATTGCGGTTCTGGCGGCGGGTGGCCAAACGCTATCGTTAGCGCTGACGCTGTTAGCCACACCAGTGATTTACACGCTGTTTGATGATTTGGCCAAGTCCATGAGCCGTAAAGCGGCGGTACAACGCGTTCCAGATCGTGTGGCGACTCTTGCGCACACGTCGTCGAAGATGCCTAATGAGCCGGCTTCGTTGGGTTCGAGTCCGCTGGGAAACGGCAACGGTAACGCTGACGTGCCGGTGGGCGACGGCGACCGTTTGCGAGCGCCGCAGTTGAAGTAGCCTTCGAGAGTGGGCTGCCGCCGGCCCGTCACCGCAATCGAAGCTCGCTATCCTGCGCTAGTCCTTTTCCGGCGTTTTGACGTGGAATTCCCGTTGAGTACATAGGCAGGCAGCGAGGATCGTGCAGACGAGGCTTCCAATTAATAGCACCATCACGCACGTATCCAACTGTGGGTGCTCAAGCAGATTCGGATCCCGCCGGAGGTCAAATTGCCATGCCTCCGCCGCGACGTCTTCCATACGTCCCTGTGGTCCCGGAATAACGAAGTCCATCGTTCGATACGCAATCAATCGGGTGTAGTAAATTACGGCCACTAATCGAATGCTAAACGGCAGGTTGGCCAACAATCCCTCAACGACCACCGTGTACAGGATACCCACTACCAGAATTCGATTTGTGAGGATGCTCATTAGGCCGAACAGGCTGCAATAACAGGTGACTGCCAAAGCGTGGATGGATGCCGTCTTGAGACACCGCAGCGGCACGCTCTGTCCAGGAAAATCAGCACCCACGAAGATTGCTAAGTACGTAAGGACCGTGAAAACGACAGTGAGGAATACCGCAGTCGTAACCGTTGCCAAGAGCTTGACGACGTAAAGTGCCCATTTAGGGATTGGACGGACCAGCAAGTAGGTAATCGTTTGCTCTTCCTGTTCGTCCTGGATAATCCCCGAAGCATAGAGCAGCGCCACAAGCGGGAGCAGCGCTTGGGGAATGAACATCATCAGCAATAGGAACTCAAGTGCCGGCTCAGGCGCTTTAGGCGCCGTGGCGCGAACGAGAACGGCAAGTGCTGCGGGCACCATGAACAGCAGTACCATGATCGTTAGGCGCCTGCCGTGTAGGTGCTGCTGCAACGTGAAAAGGTAGAGCGTTCCCAAAGCGCGCAATAGCCAAGCCCCGGAAGTCCGATTGGAGGTCAAGGCGGCGGCGCCGTGCTGCTCGTCATTCGAAGTGATGGAAGGCGCCGAGTTCATCGATTCACCAGGTACTTAAAAACTGCTTCCAGGTTGTCGTCATCCGAATACACCGCCTTGATCGCCATGCCGTCCTCAAGTGATATTGCGGGCAACCGGCTATAAAAGGCGTCCGGCGAGCGGGTTTCCACCATCAAGCCGCTTTCACCGGCCAGCACCTTGACGCCCTCGACATCCTCCCAAGCAAGCAATCGGCCAGCCAACCTGCGGTACTCGTCGCAGACAAGCACAATGTGGTGCGGATGTTTGTCGATCAGGTCACGGATCTCGCGGACATGCCCTTCCGCCACGAGGCGGCCGTGATTTAGTAGCACGATGTTGGACGTAAGCGATTGCACCTCGTGCAGCACATGGCTGGAAACCAGCACGCTCTTTCCTTCGCTGCCTAGTCTTTGAATGATGTTCATCAGGTCGCGCCGTGCGACGGGATCGGTGCCCGTGAGCGGCTCGTCGAGGAACAGAACGGTCGGATTGTGAACAAACGCCTGGGCGAGTTTGATGCGCTGCGCATTCCCTTCGAATAGCCGCGAATAGCGCGGTCCTTGTTCTTCGTCATTCCAACCGCTTCGATTGTTGCCTTGGCAGCCTCACGCGTGTCAGTACGGCGCAAGCCGCTTAGCCGCGCAGGTATGCACGAAGTCCCACCCTGTCATCCACTCATAGAACGCATCTTGTTCGGGACACACCCCGATACAGCGGTTCAGCGCCGAATTGTTCCAGACTCTTTGACCCAAAACTTGGACCGTGCCCTGACTGGCTCGAAGCTGGCCAGTTGCAAGTTGAAGTAGCGTTGACTTCCCGGCGCCGTTAGGCCCCAGCAAACCCGTAACGCCGGGGCGCACCTGGAGCGTCAGCTTGTTGAGACCGATGACATTGCCGTACCACTTCGAAACTTCGTGGAAGGCGATCACCGGCGTCACTTCAGGCGGTCCACCGATTTGACTGTGAATTTCAGGATGCATGCAGATAGTCCGAATAGTCCAATCAATACCGCGGCCGACCAATACCAGGGGAATTGAATTGGGTTGAATCGTAGCACGAACAAACTGCGCTGATTAGGCGGCTGTACCTGGCTGAGTTTTTCCCACACCGCGTCGGTATTCAGGAGCTGCTGGCCAATCCGCGATAAGTTTGCCGTGTAGGAAACGAGCGGTCGCCAATCCGACCTGGCCGCTTGGAGCTCGTCGGCCATGTAGTCCTGATCTCCCATTCCCTGTGCGGCGCGCAAGCCTGTTGCCCGCGCTGATGGCGATCGGCCGATGTGAGGATACCCGCCACCGCGCCAGTCCCTATCCAGACGGCAAGCCACAACAGCGCAATGTATCGCGAATTGCGCGAGAGCGACGAAAGTGCCAGGATGAGCATGCCGGCGGAAATGGCGATCACCAACCCGTAAGCCACGCTGGCGACAAGTATCCGGAACGTGTCGCGCACGATCGAGATATCCAGGCTGAAAAGTAAGCCAAGTGCATACGCAATCAGCGACGGTACGATGATCACCATTCCCAAAAACGCAACGATCACGCCCAGCTTGCCGAGGAAATAGTCGATGCGGCGCAGCGGCCGGGAGAAGTAAAGCGGAAAAGCGTTATAGCGGAGGTCCTGGCTGATTAAGTTCGGTCCCACCAGCAGCACGAGAATCATCGAAAAAGTCAGTTCCGCCGCAAGGAAGTAATGAAAGCACAGCGTCCAAACTTCGGTTCGGTACTGTCGCGGATCGAGTTGAACGCCCGGCCCAAGAAATTCGAGCATCGGCTTCAAAAAATCGACCAGATCAGAGCCTCTTTCGAACAAGCCCCATAGGCATAGCATCACGCCCAAGGCGAGTGCGGGTAGCCATGAAACTAGAAGCACAATTCGAAGCACGCGTCCCGACTTGCCGACGCGCACGCCATGACGCGTGATCGGCAACCAGCGCCAGGTGTGTCCGGACAGCGTTCCCGTCCAATGTTGATAACCCTGGTCAAAGATGGGCATTACGATTGCTCCACGGACTTCAAGAAAACCTCTTCCAGCGTGCTGCGCTGTGGACGCAGATGGCGGATCTGCTGACGCTCATCGGCAGCCACTTGCCAGAGCACCTGCGGCGATTGCCCTGCTGGGATTCGCACGTTCAAAACATCGTCCCGTAGTTCCGTGGACCAGCCTAACGTGGTTAACCGCTTCGCAAACGGCTCGGCATCTCCCTTGAGGCGCACTTCGAAACACTGGTCGTGAACCTGTTTAAGCTGTCGAATCTCGCCCGCAGCGAGGAGCTTGCCATTTCCCAGCACGATCACGTAGTCACAGACCGTCTCAACGTCCGGCAATAGATGGCTCGAAAACAACAAGCTAATCCCCTTGTTGTGAGCCAGGTCCCGCGCCAGCTCGAGTATGTCCAATCGCCCGGCCGGGTCCATGCCGTTGGTCGGCTCGTCCACGATGAGTAGCTTGGGATCGTGCACGATGGCCGACGCGAGTTTGAGCCGTTGTTTCATGCCGGTCGAGTAAGACTCCACTTTACGGTAGCGCGCTTCGCCAAGCCCCACGTAATCGAGCACCTCGTGAGCGCGCTGCAATGCATCCTTCGCCGACATACCCACCAGCTCGCCCGCATAGGCGACAAATTCGACACCGCCCACATGCGGGAAAAGGCACTCGTCTTCGGGGGCAAATCCGACAACTCGCCGGATCTCGAGCTGCTGCCGGCGAAAGTCCATGCCGAGCACGTTTCCCGACCCTTTATCGATGGGGATGAGTCCCAACAGCGTGCGAATCATCGTCGTCTTGCCCGACCCATTGGGCCCGAGCAGACCGATCGCGCCTGCCGGAACATCGACCGATAGGCCATCGAGCGCCGTGACGTTCCCGTAGGTCTTAGTTACGTCTTTGAATTGAAATAGCACGGGAGCGTTTAGCAGAGTCAAAGCTGCTTTAGGGAAAGAATACGGTTGGGCTACGTCTCTGATTCAAAAAGTCCATTTATCCGCGAACCATCCACCGCGCGAGGTCGCGCATGCTGGCGCCTTTGCCCTGCATCAGAATACCGACGCGGAAGATTCTACCCGCGGCGTAGACGCAGGCGAGCGTGGTAAACAGCATCAGCACGAGCCCTATCATCGGCTGCCAGAAACCGATTCCGGGTGGAACGGCCAGACGAATTAACATCAACATCGGTGTCGCGGTCGGAATGAATGAGGCCACGGTCGAAAACGTGCTGGTGGGTTCTTTGGCCACATTGATCCACACAAACATCGGCAGCATGGCCACGAGCATCACGGGCCAAACCATGGTTTGCGTGTCGCGAATGTCGCTGCACGCCGCGCCGACCGCAATGAACAGCGCTCCATACATCACGATCGCGAGCACCAGATAGGCCAGAAACCACGCTAAGACCGACGGCGACACCAACTCAGCCACTCCGTAATGCTGAGCGGCCCAGTACGCGCCGCCAAGATAGATTGCCGCGAGCGTTAATGACACACCCATTAAGCCCACGAGCTTCCCCATCATCAGCTCAAAGGGGCGGATCGACCCGAGCACCATCTCCGCAATGCGCTGCATCTTCTCTTCCACCACGCCCTGCATAGCCGGAGTGCCCGCGATCAGAATGAGTATGAACATCAGAATCATGAGCGCGGCCGGAACGAGAATCGAAACCACCGGGTTCTCATCTTTCCCCTCGCGAATATCGCCCGTTTCCAAATCCTTCGCCGACAATCCTTTGACCACTAACGGCACGGGTTGTAACACGGACCGCACTTTTTCGGCGGGCAATGCTGTTTGTTGGAATCGAAAATCCTGAACCTTTTGGTCCAGGATCGGCCGGGCCCATTTCTGAAAGTCGTCGTAAGTCGGGCTGTTTGATTGATAGCGCACGATGTTGGAATCCGAGCGCTCTTCATTTCTCGTTTCGGGGGCGGCTAAATCGGCGCCGCGCGAGCCGTGTTCATATACAAGCGGCCCAATTTCGAGAAAGCCAAAGATCTCGCCCCGCCGGACGCGCTCCGATAATTCGAATCGCTGCTGCTGGATGGCCTCAGGCGAAGAGCGGGCGGAAGCGACCTGTTCGATTTCGAAGACTGGCTTGATTTGCTCGCCGGTTGCAGCGTCATAAATCGTCTCGGAATTTCGAGCGCCTACCGCGGACTCTAAAGCCGCGACGAGTTGCTCGCCCTCAGTCCTATCGACGACGGCGAAACGCTTTTCCTGAAGGTCTACTTGATCTTGGAGGAACAGTTGTGCTATCGCTCCGCCGCCCATTAATAGCGGCATCAGAAACAGGCTGATCAAAAACGACTTCGTCTTGACCGCCGCGCTGTATTCGCGCCGCGCAACAACGAGCATCTTATGCATCGCCGTTCTCCTCGGTGTGCGGCTGCGCGATGCGAACGAAGATGTCATGCAGCGAGGGTCGCATTACCTCAAAGTGCACCAAACGACCCCGGCTCAGCAAAGCGGTGAGCACTTGCTGTGGATCGGCGCCTGCCGATAGTCGCAGCTCGTGCGACCGGCCAAAGTCAGTGACAGAGTGCACGTCCGGTAGATCATTTAGAGGCGGCGCGCCGTCGCCGAATCGCACTCGAATCGTGTCGTTGCCATGCGAGTCCTGGATGGACTGCAACGTCCCGTCGAGCACCTTGCGACCTCGGTAGATCATGAAGATTGCGTCGCACATTCGCTCGGCGACACTCATGTCATGGGTCGAAAAGATCACGGTCACGCCTTCCTGACGCAGGCTGAGTATGGCGTCACGCAGGACATCCGTATTCACCGGGTCCAGGCCAGTGAACGGCTCGTCGAGCAAAACCAATTCGGGACGAGTGACCACGGCGGCGATGAACTGAACCTTTTGGGCCATTCCTTTGGACAATGCCTCTACCTTCTTGTCTCCCCACTCAGCAAGGCCTAGTCGAACCAACCACGAATCGACTGCGGCCCGGCATTTCCGCATTCCCTTAAGCTGTGCGTAGTATGTAAGCACGTCGCGGACCGTCATGTGCTTGTATAGCCCCCGCTCCTCCGGCAAGTAACCGACACGATCGGTGGCCGCTTCGTGGCTCCGTTGTTCGAGCACTTCGATCTGGCCGCGGTCGGGGTGCAAGATTCGCATGATCATGCGGAGCGTGGTCGTCTTGCCCGAACCGTTGGGCCCGATAAATCCATAGACACTTCCCCTGGGCACCGCCAGATCCAGGTTGTCCACGGCGGTGTGGGCGCCAAATGTCTTGGTCACGCGACGAATTACAACGGCGTTCTCAACCATGACTCTAAAAGGCCGGTGGTCCGAGACTTGAATCTTGCACAGGTGGCCCTTTTCGACCGGGCCAAACCACTTTGTACCAAATGTTGATGGCAAATGGGCAGCCAACCGGAATGTCCGTGACCGGGCTCGCGTGTTACTCTTGATCCTATTTCGTTTTGCCCAAGGTTATCTTGGAGTTTTCTGAAAGCTTCGACGGGTGAGAGGAGCTGTGGAACTCACGGCTCAAATTGCTGAGTGCTGGTGACCACCGACGTTCCGATTTGGCGGCGGTGCTCCCAATCGCCGCTCATTCGAAAATGTTGGTCAGCGCCGAACGCGAATCGTGAATGCCTGAACGGCGTTGTCAACCGTGAGACTCCGAAGCTCGCCGTCGGTGAACCCGGCCTTTTTGAGCGCTGGCAGAAACTGTTGGAACAAACTGGTGTACGAGCGGAATTTGCCGCCGCCTGGTTCTCCGACCGAGTACCAGCCGGCGTCTTGCGAAATCAGCACGCGACCAAGCTGGCCCCGATCTTTCATGTGGCTCACCAGCTCAACGTGGCGCTCAATTGTTTCTGGCCCGACGCCGTCGAATTCCACCCAACCACCGCGCGAGGCCGCTCGCTCGTGGAGAACCAGATCGCGCTCGTTCTGGGCATGGACCCAGATCCACGCCGACGGGTCGACGCCTTCGGCGCGCAAAACTTCCAATTCCTCCATCGCCGCTACTCCGTCGCCGGTATGACAGGCGATCGTTAGTCCGCTCTGAAGATGCGCCCGTGCTGCCGCTTGGACCAGCTTCCGGTTGACGTCGGTGAGCCGGCCGCCATCCACGCCGATTTTAATAAAGCCCGGCCGAATGCCCGTCTGGCCGATGCCGTCCTTCCACTCTGCAAGCCATCGCACGGCGAGCTGGTCCGCCGTTTCCGCAAGCGCGTGCTTGGGCAGGAATTTGCCTTGGCGAGCGCCGTAGTACCCTGTGTTTGTCAAAATGTGCAAGCCACTAGCGTGCGCTAGCCGCTTGAGCAGTAGCGGATCGCGCGCCAGATAAGCGGGCGTGCAATCCACAAAACTTTGGCAGCCTGCCTGCCGAAGTTGCCTGAGATGCGGAAGCAATGCGTTGTAGACCTGTTCGCGGTCGTACCGATCCGGGCTAGCCTTGTCTGCGCCGACAAAGTCAACCATCACGTGCTCATGCGGCAGCGTCACGCCGAGCCGATCAGGGGCAACGGGGCCGGTCACTGTGATCACCTGCCCGTCGAGCGAATGCTCTGCCTGGAGGCGGTGGTGACTAGCAACGACAGCGCCGGCGAGCGCGGATTGTAGGAACTGGCGGCGCTTCATTGCCGAGTTATTGGCATTTGAAAATTGTCAATCGTTGCCGCATTGTACGGAACAAGATCACTGCGCGGCAATGCAGCACATCACCATGCTCGAATGCGAGTTGCGGCGGCTGTTGGTCGAATCCAACTGAGCGGCGTGGACAGGGAAGCCGAGGGGAATACTACTCGGTCTCTCGAACCAGCGCCGTTACGAGGTCGCACATCCAATTTGATTAGGCGTGGTGCCGGAGGATGTTCTCGAGGGGGACACGCACGATTGTGCCGGTCAGCATGTCTCTTGCGCCGACGAACGGCATATCGGCGTGTTCGTTGATCACCAGAATGAGTCTCTCCTCGCCTTCTAACTCCGCTACATACATTTCTCCGGCATTCACGTGCATTGTCAATTCCTTTAAACCACGGAGATCAGTTCTAAGTCACATTTCACAGGCGCTTCCGCGTCGGCAACCTTAGGTCCATATCGCGCGAACGCGATCCGGTCCCCTTCCAGACTAGTTGCTGGCCGGTAAAAAGAAAGCCGCCGCGCGGAAGGCAAATATGCGTGATGGCATGGCGCCGGCGAAACGCCGCGAAAACAACTACCTGCTGGTCGTTACCGATTGGCCACTAGCGGCAATCGCCCCATTGCAAGTCGGTTGACAAGCACCACGAGGTTACCGTCGAGCGGCTGCTCGCCAACAAGTTCGCGCGATGCGCCGCGGAAGGTGTCCCAAGCCTCGTTGCTGGTGCGCTTGCAGGCCATGGCCAGGAGCAAGGTGAGATCCTCGCCGGCCACGCCGTCGCTTACCACCTTCGCCAATGCCGCCGTGTCAGTCTGTTCGCCGTCTAGCAAAGCTTTCGCTATTGTGCGCAGCGTGAGCAGCGAATCGTCCTTGCCTGATGACGTTATTAACAGCGGCAAAACCTTCGCGGTAAACGCCTTGTCGCGCATCGCCAGCGACGCGTAAAGCACGCTGGCAAACGTCTCGGCATCGTCGGGCTTCTTTTCCAACGCTGCTACGGAGTCGCGAACTGCCGGCTCAACGGTCCGGGTAGCCAACTGCGCAGCGCCGAAAGTTCGCTCTCGTTGTTGCCGATTGCCGCCAGCGCTTCGCTTACAATCCACCACGACCGCAGCACCGCCGCGCGACCTTCGCCGTTAAGCAATTGCACTGTCTCCGGCTGCTTCCAGGCGATTTGCAGTTCCGTCAGAGCTTCCGTATCCAGCCTTCCCGATGATGCAGCGGCCAGCAACTGCCAGCCAAATCGTTGGTGCGCGCTCGCGTTTCGCAATAGTGCACTTGCCTTTGCCGCTCGCTCGGCTTGGACTTTACGATCAGCGAAACGCTTCGCGGTCTGTTTCTGTAGCTCCGCGGCGCCACCGGCAATTTTGGCCTTTCCGTCGGCTAGATTCGCAAATAGCTTCTCCGCCTTTTCGTGCTGCTCCGGGGCGCCAATGACCAGCAACTGGCCCGGCGCATACCAAACGACCGATTGATCACTCTCCTTGGTGCCCAACTCCTTCAGCGTCACCTTGAGAAAGTCGTCTGCGTCTTTCCGCGCGGCATCGGCACCTTTTTGCCAATCGCCCAGCTTTTCTAGCTCCGCTCCATCGGGAAGAGCGATCAACGATACGTCGTATACCCACGCTGAATTCGTCCCTCGCCGGCGCTCACTGCCCACGGCGATTCTTCCCTCGGTTGTCCACCAGTTGAGTCGCTCGGGTAGCAATAGCCAATCAAGTGCTTCGGCCACCGTCGCCCGCCGCAAGTCGAGATACGTTACTCGCACTTCCTTCGCGCCGGTCATTGCCGCCGCATCAGCTAGACTGCCGGGCACCAGATTGATTTTCAAACCAGCCGCTTTGGCAATCTGAGCGACCGCTTCCTCGAGCGATTGATCGCGGAGCACCAGGTCAACCTTTTTGCTCAACTCCGGAACTTCCTCGGACCACGCCTTTACTTGACTGGCCCGCAGGTCTTCAAGGGACTCCAGCGCTTCGTTTGCTAGATGGCCCGTGCCATGACCGAGATTCTCCGCCGACTGATACAAGAAGTAGGCCTTGGTGAACAATTCTCGGGCAGCTTCCACCTTGCCATTCTTCCGAGCTTGCTTAGCGGCATCCTGAGCCAATTTGGCCGCTTGGACCGCAGGTTCTAAGTTGGCGTGAAGCGCCTGCTGCGTGTAGCCCAGCGCGTTAACAATTTGGATGCCCTCATTTTTCGCTTCGCCATCGGTCAAGTAACGGCCGCGGATGACTGCTGTGTGCAGACGCTCGTTGAGTGGCAATTTCGGTAATCCACTGGCAGCGATTCCGCTAAACCCACCATAATCGCCACGGGCTAAGCCGCTTTTCATTCGAAATGACGCGCCGGGTCGTGCTGCGGCTGGCGTCGACGCGGCGACTTCACCTTTCGGTGCATTGATTTGTCGTATGCCTGCGCGCTGACTCTCGGAGCACTTTGCGCTCATCAATTGGCCTTGCGTCTACTCGACCAAAATGCGCGCGTCCGCCCCCGCCGCCACGACCGGCCCTCTCTTCAAACGAGAAAGCGTCGAACTGGCCAAGTCTTGCGATCTCCTTCTTGCTCTGGACCTGCAATCCCAACCGCAACACGGGCATCGGTTCGTCGGGGCTGAGCGCGTCGCCATCGCCGTTGGGGCCAAAGAACCCTTCCCAGCGAGTTCCTTCCGGCAGCGGCACGGGCACAAGCATGCGCCGCGGCGGCGTGGCCAGTTCGACGGACTCAACCGGTTTTTCGGTATCGACCGCTACGAAGCTCGTGTATTGGCTCATCAGCTTGTAGTCAAGTCGCCAGCGCCGTCACGACTTCTTCCACTTCCGGCGAACCGGCGTAGAAGGATTGTTGCATCAGGTCTTCAATCTTTTGACGAGCCCAAACCTTCGCCAGAACATCGTGTGCAACTTCACTCTCCGGGAGTTTCACTTGCAGCGGCCAACTGACTGACTCGCCTTCCACCACTCCGCTCACGCTCACTGCCGCATCGCCCGCGCCGCGATAACGTCCAAAGAGAATTACCGGCCGGCCCGCCCAAAGCTCCGGTATTTTGGCGGGATACGTCTCGACCACATCGAGCCCACGCCAATCGATGCTGACCTTGGCTAATTGCGCGCGCTGAATGCGCGTCATGACCTCTTGAGCCAGTGCATTGCTGTCGTCTCGCAATCCCAGTTTCTTGCCCATGCCCCCACCTTGCTTGGCCACGCCATCGACCAAAAACATGTTGGGCGATTGCCCAATCCCAACCGCCCAAAACCGTACCTGGTCGCCGCAGTGCTTGCCGACATGCTCGATGATCTCGGCCTCGTTACCGATATAGCCGTCCGTGAGCATCACGACGATGCGCACTGCGCTCTTTATCGAGCGGCTCGTCGATGGCCGCCTTCACGCCCTTGAGCATCTCAGTGCCGCCGCCCCCTCTCATCGCCTCGGCAAACTCGACCGCCTTCAGGATGTTCGCTTCGGTCGAGGGCACCGCCTTCTCGAAAAGCTTGGTCGTGTCGCCTGCAAAGCTAATCACTTGCATCGTGTCTTTCTCAGGCCGGCAGATCTTGGCCATTTCTCGCATGCAGGCGCTGGCTTTGGCGATCGGCTCGCCCGACATCGATCCGCTCACGTCCACCAAAAAGACGATCTCGCGCGGTGGGCTTTTGGTGAGCCGCTCGTCTTCCTTTGGCTGGATCATCAGCATGAAATAGCCTTCGCCCAGCGCCCGTGAATCCGCCGAGTGTTTTCCGGTGTGAGCCAGAACGGCCATTTCGGGTTTTTCGCCGACCACGTCATATCGCAGTACAAAGTCTTTGTTCGGAATTGTGTCGCCGCCGGCCAGTTCAATCGTCCCTCGGCGGTCTCCATCACGAGCGATCTGTGCTTGATGATTGGTCGATGCCAGATCCTGGATGGGCACACCCGCATCAAGCTTGATGCGCACCATCACATCGTGTCCGTTGCGGTGCGCCGGCTTGAGTACCGGCGGGCTGATGCGCGAGGCGTCGGGCACTCGGTTCGTGTCCGCTTGCGGCGGCGAGACTTTCCCTGCCAGTTCCTTGGGCGTTTGCGTCGGACTGGCAATCGGCGCTCTCGGTTGTAGCGCGGGCCAACAACCATGGGGAAATGAAACTCGTATTGCCCAACATCGTAGCGCAGCACATCGACATACGCGATTTCCACCTTCACCACCTCGCCGGGGCCGATATTGCCCACCGATTGAGTAAAAATGTTGGGCCGCTCTTGCTCCAATAGCGCCGCGGTCTGGCCTTGCGCAAGCGCCTGGTGGTAAATCGCACGGGCCTCATCGCGTTTCTTGATGACACCAACGATCTTCCGCTCGCCAATCACCATCGTCATATCGTCCACCGCCGATTCGTGCGGCAACGGAAACACATACACCGCTTCGATTTTCTCTTTCGTGGGGTTGTGAAATGTCTGGGTGACTTTCACCCGCGCGATGAACCCGGAAATGTCAGCCTGCACGTCGGTGTGCTTCAGCGGGCATTCGACGACCTGGCCATCGGGACGCACGATTCGGAGCGCCCCCTGCGTAACATCCTTTTCGAGCGCCTCCAGCTTGGCAGCTTCTTTGACGGCCACATCGTTCGCTGCTTTTTCGGAAGACGGCTCGCCAGCCTGCTTGGCCAGCGCGATGGTCAACGGAACAAACAACCCGGCAATGCCGGCTACGGCAATCACCGTTTGTGCGGTAAAGCTGCGGGAATTGGAGAACATGGTCGATTACTCGCTGTTGATCGAGACGACGGGGTGAAGGGCTCCGCATCCTATGAGACGCCAATCCAACCGTTGGCGTTCCCGTGGGTTTGAATAATTGCTCCAGCCTCGCGCCCCGTTTACGATTGGGCTGGTACACCGCTCCCGTTACGCAGTTCAGGTCGTATCGCGCGAATCAAACATGAACAACGTAGACAATACTCTCCGCCCGATCTCCGGCCGCTGTTCTATGCATCGGGCGCTGCGCCTGGCGGCGATGGCGTTCGCCGTATCCACATGGCAAGCGCCGGCTGCGGCGGCGGATCTCGCCCGTTTGCGCACGTGGGGCCTGGAAACTTACAACGAGATCGATCGCACTCTGCGCGTATCGGGAACGCAACTGTTTGCGGAGACTGTGTCGCTCAGTGGAGTACAATCCGGCGGCCGCAGCGGTCGCGCGTTCGTCTGGCCGGCCAGCACGCAGTTTCGCGTCTTCAACACATTGGCGCAGTTCGATCCGCTGGGTTACACGCCCACCCTCCGGCAGTTTTCCGACGAGTTGCATACCGCCTATTGGGACAGCGGCTACCGCTCGGGGGCTGGCGGCGGCGACCGCTTCTACGATGACAACGCGCACCTCGTCGTTGCGCTCGTCGAGGCTTATCGCTTAACCAACGACGGCGTCTACCTCAACCGCGCTCGGGACACCTTCTCCTTCGTTCTTGAGGGAGAGGACGCCGTCGCGGGCGGAGGCATCTACTTCAAGCAGTTTGACTTTACGTCAAAGGACGCCATCTCCACGATCCAAGCAGCACGCGGCGCCGCGATGCTGTATCGCGCCACCGGTGAGCAAACCTATCTCACCGCGGCAACGCGATTGCTAACCTGGGCGCAAACGCATATCCAGCGCCCCGATGGCATGTTCAGCGAGCGCTGGCGAATCTCGACAAATGCCCCCGAGGGTTTTGACCTGGTCAACTCCGCCGGCATGGGAATCTCTACAAATCTCGAACTCTACGACGCTACGCGGAATCCGAGCTACTTAACCGAGGCTCAGCGGCTGGCCAACCGAACGCTGTCGCGCTATTTCGACGCCAGCACGGGCCGAATCAACGACGAGGGATTCTGGGCTTTCGAACTGGTCGATGCCCTTGGAAACTTGCATGCACACGATCGCAACCCGCTGTGGCTGGACAGAGTCGATCGCGCGCTCGTCTGGCTGCACGAAAACAAGCGCGACCCGAACGGGCACTACGGTCGATTCTGGGGACGTAACGGTCCGCAAGTCGGCGCGCTTGGCTCATGGAACCTGAACGATCAGGCGCCAGTCGCCCGGGCTTACCTATATACGAGCACCGTACCCGAGCCATCATCGGGGCTTTTGATAGTCGTCGTCGCCACGTGCTTGATTGTGCTGCTACGCAGACGGCTGCTGCTGCCGCGATATCGCTGACCGATTCGAGTTACCGTCAGGCCTCTGGCTCCCATCCTATGCGCCCCGCGAACAGTGGACGGTTCGGCGAATCACTCCTCCGGCTCGACTTTCTCGCCCGCCGCCTCCACGATCGCTTTCGCCTCCGGCAAAGTCAGCACGTCGTCCTGCATGGCGATTGTCCATGCCGCCTTAAGCTGCGGGTTACTATCGGCAAGCGCCTTCGTCCTGTCGCGCAACGACGCATTCACCGCTTTTATGCTGAGCCACTGCCAAACCGGCCAGATAGCGAAAGAAACCATTGCCACGAGACAGAGGATCGCGCCGAATTGCATCGTCTTGCGATTCACTTCAGTTCCCTTTAAGTAAGAAACAGCACTCGGCCCCGGCGCCACCACCGCGAACCCGGACAGCACTTCGGCGTTTCACAGCGGTAAACCGGCAAACCAATGGACGGAGTATATCGCGGCAATTCGAAGTGGCAAAATGCTGGCGCTCTTGACAGCCGTAATATCGAGGCTCGCCGCGCAATGCAGTGGTTATGTGAAGCCTGAAGCGGAAAGTGCGGCGAGGTAGTCGGTCTCGTAGTTCAGGTTCTGGAGCGTGGCGAGTTGAGGATCGACCGAGCGCAAAAGCTCGACGGAAACTTCGCGCGTGTTGGCTTCGTCGAATAGAAACCGCGGACGGAGCCGGTCGGCGTTCAACAAGCGCTCGACGTGCGGCAGGATCGTCGTGCGATAGACGGCAGCCAGCGGATGGTGATGTTCGCCGTCGCGCGGCACGGCGATGTCGTGGTCGCCCAGCAGCTCGAACATTTGCGCGACGAACGCGGGCGCCAGGAGCGGCACGTCGCAGGCCGTGGCATAGGCGGCGTCGGCGCGGCCGGCAAGTTGTCGCAGACCGGCCGCTAATCCTTCCAGCGGGCCGCGGTCTTTGTGCAAGTCGCGCGCGATCGACACGGGCGAGGGCAGGGGGGGCAGCGCTTGGTCCGGGGCCGCGACGACCACGATGTTCGCCGACTCGACGATCTCGCTCACCAGGCGGACGACGCGCTGCAACATTTGCTCGGGGCCGAAGGGAAGCGTCGCTTTGTCGCGACCCATACGGCTGGATTTGCCGCCGCAGAGGATGATTGCGCCTTTGATCATCTGGCGAATTGCTTTGCGGTGTTGAATAATGGCCGGTTTTAAGCGTGGCTGTTGATTATAAGAGCGCCAACGATGGCTTTGCGGCTGGTTTATCACGGAAAAACATCGGTTCCCGTCGAGGTGGAAGGGCTCACGCCCGACTGGGCCTGCGAAAAGTCGCTGGCCGAGATCGAGCAGTTCGTGATCTTTCACGGCAACCGCAAGGTTCCGCTGGCAGAGATGTTTGCGGTGACGGGGGATCCGGCGGACAAACGGTTCGACCTGGAAGGCAATCTCGCCGGTGTGCATTGGATCGGGGCGGGCATGGAGTCGGGCCAGATTCATATCCACGGGCCGGCGGGACGGCACCTGGGCAGCGAAATGCAGGGGGGCGAGATTCACGTGGAGGGAAGCGCAGACGGTTGGGTGGGTGCCGAGATGCACGGCGGATTCATTCACGTGCGCGGCAGCGCGGGGCATCTTGTGGGCGCGGCGTATCGCGGCTCGCGCACAGGAATGACCGGCGGCACGATCCTTATCGATGGTGACGCGGGGAACGAGATCGGCCACACGATGCGGCGCGGCACGATCGCAATCGGCGGCACGGCGGGGGATATGCTGGCGTTCAACATGCTCGCCGGCACCGTGCTGGTGTTTGGCGAGTGCGGAATTCGGCCCGGAGCGGGTATGCGCCGCGGGACGCTTGCGCTGTTTGGTCCGAACCCGCCGGCACTGTTGCCGACGTTTCGGTTCGGGGCTACTTGTCAGCCGGTGATCATGCGGATGTTGTTGCGCGGGCTGCGCTCGCGCGGGTTCGCGGTCGATGAGGCGCTGGAGGCGGCCGGGCTTGATCTGTATCACGGGGATTTGGTTGCGCTGGGGAAGGGCGAGGTGTTTTTGAGGGGGAGTACGAGGACATGAAGTGTTTTGGGGTGTCGGGGATTTGTGAGGGCATTCGGGTCGGGAAAACAAGGGGTTTTATGCAGGTGCGATGAACCACTCAGCACGGAATTGAGGTGGCGCTCGTATTTGCCGGGGAAAACGGGGGTTTTGGGGGTCGAAGAGGCGTGGTGCAATGACTCGCCAGACGCGGCGAAAGGGTCTCAGCAAGGGAAGAATAATATACACATATGTATATTACTTGGCGCAACGTCCAATAGCGGCCAATCACGAATGACGAAGCCGCAAACAGGAATGCATCTCTAAGGAATCCAGGAAACCAGGATTGCGGCGGGCCTGATGACCACAAACCTCGTTCACTGCCGTAACGACAGACCCGAGACGCCGGGAAGTCCGGCACGTGCCGCACGCATAAAGCCAATTCGCACACAAGAGGCCTTTTTGCTTCCGCGGCCGTGAATTATCCGGGCTAGCCCGCTTGTCCCAGAGTGGGATCACGATCTCGCCAACGGCTTAGAGTGGACGGTGCGCACTTGCGCTCCCGATCACTCGCGCCCGCGCGATGGACTGCTGCCCTGCAGAATGCCTCCGTGCGATGCGGCCAAGCGATTCAAAGCGTGAGCTTGGCTTCATAGCTCAAAGCCGCTCTTGCTGAAGCCGCCGCGGAAGTCGTTGCCTTGATCGAACAGACTGTCGGCAGCGCCGGCGCCACCATCGAGGGCGGTCCCGAGCCGCACCAGGTTGCCGCGGACTGTCAGCCGATCGTTGTCGTCGCCCAACTGAGCGAAGAATCGATCAAACGCTGAGGACTGGACGTCGACTTCATCTTCGCCTGCGCCAGTGTCCACGCTGAACTGGTTCGTCGTCTGATTACGAATCGTCACGCGATCACTGCCGCCGCCGGTCTCGATCGATGTGATCTCTGTCCCCAATCCGGCCCGCAAAAGCACAATATCGTTGCCTCCCAGGCCGCGGATCACGTGCGTGGCGTCGAAGAAATTGGTATCGACGGTCAACGTGTCGTTACCGGCATCGCCGGAGAAGATCACGTCGCCCGAGACGGCCGAGCCGAACACCTCGAGCGAATCGTTCCCATCGCCCAGGCTGATAACCAACGCCTGCACAATGAAGGCATAGTCGACACGCACGATATCGTTTCCCGTGTCGCCCGTCCAATAGGCGAAGCCCCTGGCCGAGGTCCCAAGCGTGAACTGCGGTGTGGCGAATCCCTCGAAAATGAGCTGGTCGTCGCCGCCGCCGCCATAAATGAGCTGCTCCCGGCCGATAAACAGCCGCTTGCCGTCGATCGTGTCGTCGCCGTCGCCGAGGCTGACCTGTAGACGATCGCCGCTCGACACCATTTCTTGGTTGCCCAGAATCACGGTGTCGTTTCCCGTCTCCATTCTGATCAAAATGGCGCCGGCGACGAGAGCGTTGTTGATCGTGAGGTGATCGTTACCGACCTCAAGGTTGATCTCGAAGCTGCCTGTGACGCCGGTGACCGTGGTGGTTGTCACCGGACCGTTGCCATCCTGCACCGTCACATCGTAAGTACCGCTGCCGGCGCCAACGCCGGTAATCGTCACGGTGTCATGCTGAGGGGTTCCCTCGACAATCAGGTTGCCGTTCCCGTCAACCGTCACCGTCGTGGGCACGGCCGGAACGACGGTGATATTGAAGATTGCTGGACCATCCGTGCTGGTTCCATCGGTGACGGTGAACTCAAAACTATCGCTGCTCAAATCCACGCCGTTGTGGACATAGGTTAGCCGATCGTTGGTGATGTCGTCTTGACTGAAGGTCGTCGTCGGGACTCCGTTCAGGTGCATGACGCCCTTGGTCGGCATTACGGTGACTGTATAGATAATCTCGCTCGAAATTGTGTCTTGGTCGTTGGTCCGCAACTCAGCCAAGGTGATCGTGTCGGTGCCGCCTTGCTCGGCCGTCGAACCGGTATTGGTGACGATATCCGGCGGGAGCAAGGCGCTGCCAGTCACGTTTGCGGCCCAGTGTACGGCCTGCTCTAGCAATCGATCGCCGTCGCCTGAGCGCCATTGCGTGGTGTCGTAGAGCAACGAGCTGCCCGAATAGATAGGACCAAGATACACGGAACTACCCGGGTTAGGACCCGTTGGTACATAGCCGACCACAACTCCCACAAAACCAGAGACGTCCGAGAAGGTGCCCAGCACGGTCCCCCACGAGTCGGCAACCGGAACCGACTCCGACAAGTTTGTCAGCGGTGACATTCCGGGAGCGATGGTGATATCGTTCACGAGGTTGCTGACCGGATGATTGGTGTCGATTTCGAGGGTCCGGCCAGCCGGTTCGAAGCCCGTCGAGCTTCCGCTGATGTCGACAGGGATGATTTCGTCCAATGCCGCTTCTTCAGGCTCGCCGCGGATGCCAAAGTGGGCCAGGCCGACAGCGACGATGCCGCCGTCGTGGTTGTTCGCCCAATCGTTCAGTGCAAAAGCGACAGAAGTGAATGTATCCGGGCTGGGATCGGTGCCGTCGTCGCCCAGCACGACCACGTCGAACGCTAGTAATTCATTGACGGTATCGATTTGGCTCGGCTGGACGACGGTGGCAATCAGGTCAAGGCCGTAGGTGTTGTCGTTTAGTTGCGCTGCTATCGCGGCAAAGGCGGCATCGTCGCCGGTGTCGAGGACTGCCACATTGGCCACCAACAAACGCCGCTCCTCAAGCGATTCCATGAAAAGCGGCCGGCGGAAGCCACGCAGCCTGCGATGCTTGAAACGCTGTACTGCACTGGACTTTGAACCGAGTGCTTTGCGGAACAACGTAGTAATACTCATGGCGAATCTCCGATGTAAAAACGCTCGTCACGCGAGTCGAGGCGCAGACCCACCTCGGTACCACAACGATGCAGCACTCCCTTACGCAAGAACAGGCACGTTGGCTTGGAGTGCGGGCAAGGAATTCCTTCTGAATGCCTTCGCACCAGCTCGAAATCACAGCATTTGTTTAATACAACCTATTATGTAAGCAGGATAGGCGAAAGGCAAATTGCGCATGACTTGGGAAGTCTGCGCACATCTTGGCCCGCGCTGAGGCCCGGCTCCGATAGCTCCAACTCATGGACGGGCCGAGCGCTTACTCGACGACAGCGAGGCCCTGGCCATCGTGGCACCGCCACGGTCTCGACTCTCTCGACACATGAGGGCGTGATATTACTTGAACCCGCGCACAATGACGGTCGGACATTGGTCAATGAGAGCGACCTTTGCCGCAGAAGCGCCTCTCGACGCTTGCTAGTTCTAGCCCCGGCGGAAATCAAGTGGTGTTGTAGCGCGTTCGTTTTGCTGACGATTCACTTGGGGACGAGGAACTCAATAGTAACTTCGCTCTCCATGCACTTAATGGATTTGACCGAAGGAGACTCTGGATTATTGTCAGAAAGATTTAAGCAGATGTGGGGTGTCGCAGCAGTCAGGTCCACTTCCATATCGCTTCCTGAGTAATGAACGTCACGAGGCACCCAGCGCATTATTGTCCTCAGCGGAAGCGGAAGTTTCCCGATGCGAACCGCCACGAGATCAAGATGCAAACGACCCTCCGAACTCAATGTCGGTTTCAGCTCCGCAGAAAAAACGCAGCGTGCCTTCGAGGTTGCGAACTCGAATGCAAAGTCGACGTGGTCTTGTCGGATTCGAATTCGAGGGTTTTGCCATTCGCCTCTAACGCTAGCCTTATCCGAAGCTAACAGAGCATTGATTTGCCTCTCCGTGATGCTGATAGAGTGCGTGTCTTGCGTTGGATCGCACTCACCCACGAATGCATCGGGAATCGCTGCCGCTGGCGTCGTTGAATCTGACAATCGCTCGCCCTGACGGGCTAGGGAGCGATCCCTCCATAGCCGGAGATCCTTCTCCATTTGTTGGAAAAACATCTTCGCGGCCAACTGGTCGCCCTCGGAAAACTGTTGGGCGCGCAGATCAGAGTAAAACGCAGGCTCCTGAAGGGCTAAGTATCCTGCGATGCAAACTGACACCACGACAATGCCGGAAGATCAATCGGACCCGATCGCCGTCTCTCCTGCCTCACTCTTCGGGCTGATTCGCTTTGCGGCCCGGGATCCTTTGCAACAAACCCGGACGCGCCCGACCGCGACCAAAGCGCTGAAACCGCTACGTTCGGGCGTGCTCAGGAGGGCGTGTCATTTGCGCCCCCCCGCGACACCAGACTTGCTGCGGCACGACACGCCGACGCCTGAACCAACTACGAGTGGGGCAGAATTGAGATCGCTCCACATTAAGACAAAAAAATGACGACCGTGTCGGTGTATCAATGACACCGGTGCAGATTCTTGTATTCAATCTGTTGCTTTGTTAGACTCTCGAAAACGTGCGTGTACGCACGACTTTCCAAGAGGCACAGGTGGTGACCAAGAACGAGCTTCCGATGGCGCTGCGTTCGGCATATATGGCGCTCCATCGCCGGACGGAGGCACAGTTCGCGCCATATGGCGTCACAGCCGACCAGTTCGTTCTCCTCGCAACACTCGCACGGGGACAAGCGCTCACCCAGCGGGAACTCGCCCGCCGCATGCCGTCTGATCCCAGCACCGTTAGGGCGATGCTCGTTTTGTTGGAAAAGCATGGATTAGTTCAACGAGACACACATCCAACCGACGCTCGCGCACGGACAGTTTCACTCACGGCGGCGGGAAAACGGAAACTTCGGAAACTCTGGACGGCGGGCGAGCCGATCCGGACGCAGATGTTCAGCTCGCTCCCGCCTGAGGAGGCTGAAGCGTTGGTTGTTCTTCTTACGCGCGTCGCGGAGGCGCTGAATGCGGAGTGTGTGTCGGTCGGCGCATCAACTACCTTTCACTCTCAAGAGGATTGAACATGAGCAAACGCATCTTTGCGCTCGTCGCGTTTGCGGTGCTGGTATTCGCGCCTGTGCCGGCGTTGGCACAATCCGGCGACGGAAAGTTTCCCACGCCGCCTGATGGTTTTGACAAGCGCCGTGAGAATATCGACCAGGGCAACTTGGAGACAGTCGAGTACGACTCGACGACTGTGGGGCTCAAACGCAAGGCGCGGATCTATACCCCGCCGGGATACACCAAGGATCAAAAGTATCCGGTCTTGTACCTGCTCCACGGCATCGGGGGGGATGAGAATGAGTGGACACGCGGCGGATCGCCCGATGTGATCCTCGATAACCTTTATGCCGACAAGAAGGCGGTGCCAATGATCGTTGTGCTGCCGAACGGCCGGGCCGCGAAGGACATCACGGCGCGAGATCCGATTCCCAGGCAGTCACCGGCATTTGCCGCGTTTGAGAAGGACCTGATCACCGATTTGATTCCGTTCATCGAAAAGGCATATTCGGTCAAGGCCGACCGTGAATCGCGCGCATTGGCCGGACTTTCGATGGGTGGCGGGCAGGCGCTCAACTTCGGGCTAAACAACCTTGACACGTTCGCTTGGGTGGGTGGTTTCTCGTCCGCACCGAATACCAAGCAACCGGCCGACCTTATCAAAGATCCCGCGGAGGCGACCAAGAAGCTGCGATTGTTGTACATCGCCTGTGGCGACAATGACGGACTGTTCAGGGTGAGCCAAGGCGTTCACAACATGCTCGACGAGAAAAAGGTTCCGCACCTCTACAATGTCATTTCCGGCGGTCGGCACGATTTCAAAGTGTGGAAGAGCGATTTGTACCACTTCGCACAGCTTTTGTTCCGCGGACCGGAACAGGAGACAAAGGCGCCTGCAACGAACTCCGACGAATCACAGCTGGAGAAAGAGACGCCGGACAAGAGCGGCGACGAATCGAAGCCTGCATCAACCAACGTCGGCAATTCTCCGTACCCGCGGATTCACTCGGACCGGCGGGTTACGTTCCAGTTGAGAGCCCCCGACGCCAAGCAGGTGCAGGTTTTTACCAATTATGGACTGGGCGCTGGCGGACCGTGGAATATGGAGCGCGGTGAGGATGGTGTTTGGGCGTTGACGTCGCCGCCGATTGTCCCGGGTTTTCACTACTATGCGTTCGTCGTGGACGGCGTCCGGGTCAATGACCCGGCGAGCGACGTGTTCTTCGGGACCGGCAAGCCGACCAGCGGGATCGAGATTCCGGAAACGGGCGTCGATTTTTATCTCGCCCAGGACGTGCCGCACGGGGAAGTTCGCTCGCGTTGGTACAACTCCCAGGTGACTGGGAAAACACGGCATATCACGGTGTATACGCCGCCGAGCTACGACGCCGATCAGCAGCGGCGCTATCCCGTGCTCTACCTGCAACATGGTGGCGGTGAAGACGAAACGGGTTGGGTCCGGCAGGGTCACATGAACTTCATCCTGGACAACCTGATTGCCGCCGGCAAAGCCAAGCCGATGATCGTTGTCATGGAGAAGGGGTATGCAACCAGGGCGGGCGAACCGGCGGCGCCGACAGAAAGAGGGCGCAGCGACGGCAGTGCTTTCGAGGATGTGATGCTCAAAGACTTAATTCCCCTCATTGACTCGACGTATCGGACCATCCGCGACCGAGACAAGCGCGCCATCGCGGGACTGTCCATGGGCGCCGGGCAAGCCATGCGGATTGGGCTGACTCATCTGGATACGTTCTCCGCCATCGGTGCGTTCAGCGGCGCCGGCCGCAACGTCGATGTGAAGTCGGCGTTTGGCGGCGTGTTTGCCGACCCCGCGGCTTTCGATCAGAAGGTGAGTCTCCTGTACCTCCACTCCGGAACAGTTGGACTGGATGCTACAATCCATGAGTGCGTAAGCAATTTGCACAGCGCACTTGCGCAATCCGGCATCAAGAACGTCGTCTTTCAGGAGGCGAAGGGATTGGCGCATGAATGGCAAACCTGGCGTTACGCGCTGCACGATTTCGCGCCGCGACTGTTTAAGGAATCAGAAGTGAATTCGAAACAATAACACGCCGAGCCGCTCCACGCCCCTCTTTTCGCAGGTATCTCTCGATGACATGTAGTCGAACTATTTTCGCAGCCTTGGTCGTGATCTTTGGCCTGGCAGACTTTACACCGGCATCGTCCGCAGAACCCCTAAGGCTCTTGTTTCTGGGCGACCGAGGCATTCACCGCCCTGCTGACCGCTTCAAGCAACTTCAGCCAGTATTAAAGGAGCGGGGCATCGAACTGACTTATACCGATAGGATCGCCGACCTCAATCCCGAGACGCTCGGCAAATATGCGGGTCTGATGATCTACGCTAATCAGGAGAAGATCGCACCCGAGCAGGAGAAAGCTTTGCTGGACTTCGTCGCGGGGGGCAAGGGGCTCGTCGCGCTGCACAGCGCTTCGTTCTGTTTTCTGAATTCGCCCAAGTACATCGAACTGGTCGGGGCGCAGTTCCAACGCCACGGCACCGGCACGTTCCGCACGATCCTGGCCGATCGGCAACATCCGATCACGCGCGGCTTCGAGGGCTTCGAGAGCTGGGACGAGACTTACGTCCATACCAAACATAACGAGAAAGATCGGACGGTGCTGGAATGGCGGCAGGAAGGTAGCCGCAAGGAGCCTTGGACCTGGGTTCGCACTCATGGACAGGGCCGCGTGTTTTACACGGCGTGGGGCCATGATCAACGGACTTGGGGCAATGCCGGCTTTCAGAATCTGGTCGAGCGCGGCATCCGCTGGGCCGTTGGCGACGATTCTGGACTCGTGGCGGCGTATGCCAACACAACCGACTACCGGCCCGAGATGACCGCCAAGCGAACCGACGTCAAACCGTTTGAGTATCAGCCGGCGAATGTGCCCATTTACACCGCCGGCGCGCGTTGGGGGACCTTAGGCGCCCCTCAAAAACAAATACAAAAGCCGCTTGACCCGGCCGAATCGCTCAAGCACTTAGTCACGCCCAAAGATCTTGAACCACGGCTGTTTGTCACCGAGCCCGAGCTCGGCGGCAAACCGATCTTCATCACATGGGACGAGCGCGGCCGGCTCTGGGTCTGCGAAACATATGACTACCCCAACGAATTGCAACCCAAAGGCCAGGGCCGCGACCGCATCCGAATCTGTGAAGACACCGATGGCGACGGCCGGGCCGACAGGTTCAAGGTTTTTGCCGAGAAGCTGAGCATCCCGACTTCAATTGCGTTCTATCGGGGCGGGGCCCTGGTCCAAGAAGGGGGCGAAACAGTTTATCTGAAGGATATGGATGGCGACGACGTGGCCGACCTGCGGAAAACACTCATCACCGGCTGGAGCATGCGCGATACGCACGGCGAGGTGAGCAATTTTCGCTACGGCCTCGACAACTGGTACTACGCCATGCAGGGGTACAACGACTCGCGCCCGGTGCTGACGAACGGCAAACAAGTACAGTCGTTTCGCCAGGGCTTCTTCCGGTTCAAGGTCGAAGGGGAAGGGGAAAAGACCGCGGTTACCGACCTCGAATTCCTCCGCTCCACAAACAACAACACCTGGGGCCTGGGAATTAGCGAAGAGGGGCTGATCTTTGGCTCGACGGCGAACGGCAATCCAAGCGAGTTCCTGCCGATTCCCAACCGTTACTACGAAGCGGTCCGCGGCTGGAGCAGTTCGGTCCTGACCGGCATCGCCGACAGCAATCAGTACTTCCCGATCACCGACAAAGTGCGGCAGGTCGATTGGCACGGCGGATTCACGGCGGCCGCGGGACACGCCGCTCTACACCGCCCGCAACTATCCGCAGCCCTACTGGAACCGGACCGCGTTCGTCGCCGAACCGACAGGGCACCTTGTCGCCACGTTCGTTATTCGCGCGGACGGTGCGGGCTTCAAGTCGAAGAATTCCTGGAATCTCGTGGCCGGCGACGACGAGTGGACCGCGCCGATTCAAGCCGAAGTCGGCCCCGACGGGAACGTTTGGTTCAGCGATTGGTACAACTTCATTGTCCAGCACAATCCGACCCCGCAGGGTTTTCGCACCGGCAAGGGAGCCGCGTACGAAACCGAGCTGCGCGACAAAAAGTACGGACGCGTGTATCGGCTCGTGATGGCGGGTCAGGATGCAAAGCAGACCGCAATCAAGTCGCTCGCCGGATCGACTGCGGAGCAACTCGTCGCCGCCCTGAAGAGCGATAACATGTTCTGGCGAACACACGCTCAGCGGCTCTTGGTTGAACGAGGCCAGACCGACGCCGTGCCGCATCTTGTTGCTGCTTATCAGCGACCAGAGCGTTGACGCGATCGGCCTCAATACCGCCGCGATTCACGCCCTACAAACGCTGAGTGGCGTCGGTGTCTTGGCACGACAGTCTGGTGACGCAGCCGACGCAGCTGTCATTGCGCTCAAGCATCCCTCGGCCGGCGTGCGCCGTAATGCGGTCCAAGTCATTGCGCCCAGCGGCCAGACGGCCGCCTTGCTTGAGAGCGGCGTGATTGTCGACCGCGATCCGCAGGTGCGCCTTGCTGCCCTCCTGGCTCTCGCCGATCAGCCAGCGGGCGAAGCGACCGCCCAAGCTGCAATCGACGCTCTCGGCGATCGTGCCGTGCAGCAAGACCGTCACCTGCTTGATGCCGCCACGGCCGCCGCGGCTCAGAACGGTCCTCTCGCTTTAGCTTCCGCATCAAAGTCCAGTAACAAGGCACTGTGTGTCACCGCCGCCACCGAGCGCCTATCGATCGTCGCCGGCCACGTTGCACGCAGCGGCCTCGAACATCCGGTTCCGCTGTTAGCGAGATTGAAAACGGCTCAGCCCGACGTCGCTGTGGCGATCCTCTCGGGCCTCGCCCGCAACTGGCCGCGCGATGTCAAGCCAATGCTCAGCGCGGAACTCGAAGCGAGCCTGGGTGAACTCTTCGCCACTCTGCCAGCTGCCGGCAAGTCGCAGCTTGTGACGCTCGCGACCCGCTGGGGAAGCGAGGGGCTCGGCAAACACGTCGCCACTTTGACGACTAGCTTCCTCAAGGAAGCGGCGAATACCGAAGCGTCCGACCAAGCCCGGCTTAAAGCAGCCAAGGAGTATGCTGACTTGTTGCGGGCTGATGCCGCCGCGGCGAAACTGCTCGACCTAGTGACACCGCAGACCTCGCCCGAAATCGCGCAAGGCCTAATCGAAGCGCTTGGACCTTGCGAAACCGATGAAGTGGGCCAGGCGCTGGCCGATCGACTACCAGAGTTCACGCCCGCGGTCCGTCGCGTCGCGCTGCGAGTGTTGCTAGCGCGGAATGACTGGACGGGCCAGCTCCTCGAAGCAATCGAGAGCGGCAACGTCCCGCTTGCAGATCTCTCGCTCGATCAGAAACAGGCTCTGGCTAGCCACCCGACGCGACGCATTGCCGCCCGCGCGCGCGGCTACTTGCGGCCGGCGGTGGACTCCCGAATGCCGACCGGCAAAAAGTGCTCGATGAGCTCAAACATCTGACCGAGGAGAAGGGAGACCCCGCGGCGGGCAAGGTTGTTTTTAAGAATCAGTGCGCGAAGTGTCACATGCACTCCGGTGAAGGAGAGAAGATCGGTCCCGACCTTACCGGAACGGCCGCCCATCCCAAACACGAATTGCTCATCCACCTGATTGACCCCAGCCGGAGCGTCGAAGGGAATTTCCGTGTCTACTCAGTCGTTACCACAGAGGGACTGGTAATCAGCGGCCTATTGGCTTCGGAAACAAAAACTTCCATCGAACTCATCGACAGCCAAGCAAAGAAACACGTCGTGCAACGTGAAGATATCGATAATTTGCAGGCTTCGACCAAGTCGCTGATGCCCGATGGCTTTGAGAATCAGGTGAAACCCGAGGAGCTTCGCGACCTACTCGAATTTCTCGCTACTCGCGGAAGGTTCTTCCCGCTCGACTTGACCAAAGTGGCGACGGTGGTGAGCACCAAAGGGATGTTCAACTCCGAGGATTCTGACAGCGAGCGACTGATCTTCAGCGATTGGTCTCCGAAAACGGTCGAGGGGATTCCGTTCTATCTTGTCGATCCGGAGGGTGACCGGCGGTCGAACGCAGTCTTGCTTTACAGTACGAGCGGCACGATCCCGAGGCGCATGCCGAAGTCAGTCACGCTCCCATGCCGGTCGTCGGCGAAGGCGATTCACTTATTGAGCGGAGTGGCAGGGTCGGCTTCGCCGACAGGCGCAAAGGGTTCCGTCTCCATGATTGTCCGGCTGCATTACGCCGACGGTACGACGGAGGACCACGAACTGCAGAATGGCATACACATTGCCGACTACAGCCAAGTGGTGGACGTGCCAGAGTCAAAGTTGGCATTTCGCCTACGAGGGCAGCAGATTCGGTACTTAGCTATCGAGCCGAAGCGATCAGACACGATCGGCAGTGTCGAACTTGTGAAGGGGCCCGACGCCACCGCTCCAATCGTAATGGCAGTGACGGTGGAGACGCGATAGTCCTCTACTGCTTCCCGTTCACAGCTCCGGTGAAGAGCGCTATCTCCAAGGGGCGTCGGCAGTATGGCGGGTCCTAGACACGTCGAGTCTCGAACGACCGAAGGGTGAGGGATTTTTCGCACTGGGGCGGCGGAGCCGCGCGGATCCGCCGCGGCGGACGCACCCAGCCGGAGCCTGGGTGCGAGAGGGCGAGTTGTTGGCGCGAATACCGGCACAGGGCGCAAAACATAGGCACCTGGCGATATGGCGAAGAGTTCGATTATCCTCCTGCCGCCAATTAGGATTGGTTGCGGCAAGGTAGTCACAAGCTACAGGAGAATAATCAATGACGCGTTTTACCGGCCTCGTGATCATTTTCATTTTCTGCCGGTGCATGGACCCGAGCGCCATACGCGCACAAGGGTTTGGCGGCGCGGGGAACTCTTCGGAAAGAGCCGGCAATTTGGAGGGCACATGGCACCCGGCGGGAGAAGCTCCGTTACTACCTCCAGAAAACGCGGCTGAACGTGATAACGATCGATGGAACCGCGGATATTCGCGTTGTTCCGGAAGGCATCCGCGTCGTGTTGGCCATTACTTCTGAAGGCGAGACGGCGGATAGTTGTCAGGAGAAAAATTCCGCTCAAGTGCAAGCGGTTTTGAAAGCCTGGGCTGATCTGAAAATTGCCAAAGAAAACATTGTCGAGGATTTCATCAGCGTTTTGCCGGTGTATGAATGGCGACAAACTCAACGGGACGGCGAACAATTCCGGGTTCAGCAGCGCCAGGGCTATCGCATGCAAACCAACCTGCACGTTTCGGTCGATACCGAAGCGGACGCCATGGTGGCGATCAATCGGGCCTTTAAGCAAGGCGTAACCGACATCGTGACGTTTGACTATTGGAGCTCCCAATTAGACGAACAGAAGGTGAAAGCTCGGGCGGCGGCCATCGAAGCGGCCAAGGAGAAATCCAAGATATTGCTAGCGGTTTTTGCCGAGCCGCCCAAAGTTATCAATATTCAAGAGAGCACCGCCGTGTTCTTGCCGCATTCACTCTACCGCACGTACGAAAATGCCTTGGAAGAACAGATCCAATACAACAGTAATTGGAACAATATACCGGCGATCAAAGCCTACCGGCCGAAGATGACTTACTTTCAGGGACTGCAAAGCCGTTCGGACATACAAGCGACCAAGGCCGCGATGCGACCGGAAATTGCAGTCGTCTCGACCGTGCGGCTTTATTACCAATCGCCGGCGGATAAGACGGTTGCAAGCAAACGCAAGTGACGGGCGATCGAATTTCTTACGATGCCTCCGGCGTCGGGTAGACCGCGTTGAACTGGGCTCCGTCGGCAATTGCCTGGCGCGAGCGTCGGCCCACTGGTTGCGGCCGGCCTGCGCCTGCAGTTCGAACGGCTACGCGACGGGGACCGATTCTGGTACGAACATGACCCCGACTTCGCCCAATGGGAAGTTGACGCTCTGCGTCAGACACGTTATCCGACATCATCACGCGGAACACGGGGGTTACGAATCTGCAGTCGGACGTGTTTTATACGATCCCGGAGCCGGGCATCTGGCCATTAATCGTTAGCGCACTCTGACTGTGGCTGCTCGCGAAGAGTCACCGCGTCGCCCGGGCCGGACTAGCGCGGGCACCGAACGTCGAACGTCGAACGCTGAACGCTGAACGTCGAGCACTGAATGTCCAATAGCGGCAAAGCGCTGCGGGAGACGGATGGGGCGGGTCATTCACGTTTTTCTGTAACAGTTGGACGATTCCTGCGTTTAGCAAGATGGATCCCAGAATGATCCCTTCGACGCCGGTACCTCTCGTGCGTCGGGCGGTCCATTTTTATTAAGAGGCGACCATGCAAGGAGAATTACCATGAAGTCAAAGATTGTTCCGGCAGCCGACGGTTTTGAGGACGTGCCGGTCGCGGAGCTTTCCTCGGTTGAAGGAGGCGGCAAAATCGCTTTCACCTTGGGTAGGATCGGGATCGCCATCGGCACCGCGCTGGGCGGCGAAAAGGGGGGTGCGGCCGGCTGGAGCATGGGCGTGGGCATCGGAAACGCGGTCGAGTCCGTCATCGACGTGTTAACTTAGAACCCCATGCCGGTCGGAGATCTCGACCGACTCCTACGAGCCGGCGCCCGGCAAGGGCGCCGGCTCGCTCGTTTTTTTGAACGGCTTGAACGTTCAAGGTCCAACACGGGGTGTGTGCCCTCGCGGCTTGCAGTTCACGTGCAAGGAGCGTTCGTACGCTGGACAGGATTCGCCGCTAAGGGCACACGGAACGTCGCGCGAATCTGCGGAAAAGAATCGTCAACAGGCCTGCGCAGAATATGGCCAACGTCGCCGGCTCGGGGATGAACACGCCGTCGTTGAGCGCGACCATGGTCAATCCGTCGCCATCGCTGCGGAGATCGAACTGGAAGCCGGACATCAAATTGCGAACTTCGATCTCGTCGAAAGCGCCGCCAAGCGCCCCTTCGACATCCAGAAACCTAAACATGTCACCTTGTCGCGGCGCGAAGCCGTCGACGAACTCCAGCAAGAGCTCACCGCCGATCGTGGCATTGCCCGTCACGGCGAGCACATCGAATTGCCCCGCCGCAGTCCCGCCTATCTCGATCCCCAATAGCCCCCCGGTCTGCTCGTAGTCGCCATCGATCGTGAGCGTACCGGTCGAGTTTGCGGGTAACACCCTACCGTCGAAATCGTTGTCGCCACCGAACACAGCTACCTTGCCCATGATCGTGCCGGTGCCTTTGAGCGTGCCGCCGCTGCGAACCGAGACTTGGCCGGGAATGCCGATCGGAAGTGTACCGACCGATGCCGCCCCATTCGTAGCATTGATGGCCAACGTTCCGTTTACAATCAATTCGAGCCGTTCGTGGAACTGGCCAGCGATGACTGCGATCTTACCCTTGGGGTGGATTTGGGTAACTTCATCAGTAAAAATCCTTTCAACATGCCCGCCATCCACGGTGAGCACGGCCTCAGCGGCGGAACCGATCGACAGCAAACCGGCGACTTCCAGCCGCCCCCCGCTGCTGACCGTCACCGCTCCGTCGCCAGTGCTGCCAGCGCCGATGAAAAGATCGCCGGCGGCGACTCTCGCCCTGCTCCCCACGTTCAAATTCCCGTTGCCTCCGGACCCGATCGTTATTTTGCCGGTGGAATTCTGTATCAATGAAGCAGAATCTGTGACGTTGATCCCGCCAAGGCTCCCCTCCAGCTGGGCAACGGTAATGTCGCTGCCGATGACGATGGCATTGTTTTTGATAAACAAACCGGCGCCGCCCCTCTTGCCCACGATCAGCTCGCGAGTCTCCCAACGGCTGCCCTGGTCTTCGATCGTGACGAGATTAAGACTACTCACTCCATCCCCGAGCACCGCCTGTTGATTGGCGCCACCGAGACGGCCACCACGGCGAACATTAAGACTGGCAAGATCGCTCGCGGCAATGCCGACCCTCAGTTCGAGCACGTCCCAATCGCCGTTGGGGCCGTTCACGTCTATTCCGCCATCATTGCCGGCCACGCCGGTCGTCGTCGAGATCGGTATGTTCACATTGGCGGTCCCGCCCTTGCCTGCGTTCAAGAGACGGGCACGAAGGCGGGCTCCGGGGTCCGCGGCCGCCTGAAAAAAGCCGTCGCTTGCCCCGGCCGAAGCGACGCTAACCGGGCCGCTTGAATCGTTGAACGCAAGCGACACGCTGTCCCCCTCCAGCCCGCCGACGCTGATCGTATCCAGAACATAATCATTGCCGTTCAGGTCCAACGACACGTTGACCCCGGTGCCGTTGGCGCGAAGCCGCTTGTTGGTCACATCCTGGTCGAGATCCACGGTGTACGTGCCCGGCAGGTCGAAGACGGCAACGTCCGCCGCGCCGGGTACGATCGGGGCGCTCCAGTTGCCGGCCACCTGAAATGACCCGTCCGCGGGCGCGGCGCCCCCGTTCGGACCGACCCACCGCATTTCGCGAACGATGTCCTCGAACTCGAGGTCAAGGTTGAATCGGGCGCTCCCCGGCGGGCCGGACAAACCCGCCGCCCGGCCTGAGATTTCGGCAAACAATTGGTAGGTCCCCACGTCCAATTGGCCGCTAAAGTCGAACGGTCCGGAACCATCCGACAGATCAAAGTCGTTGATGGGGCTCGGCACGCCAAAGGTGCGCAAGCGCAATTCGCCGTCGTCCCTGATTGGGTCTCCCATCGCGGAGCCACGCAGGGTGTAAACCACCGACGAGCCGGTGACCTCGAAGATCAGGTTGAAACTTGCCCTCCCCGATGCCCGACTGTCAGTGCCCAGAATGTTGCCGCCCCCGCTGGCGCTGGCTGTCCCTTGGGCGCTGAAGATTTCGCCGAACAGTTCGTTGGTCGTGGCATTGAATCGCAGCCGAGAGTTTTGGGAAACCGTGCTGCTCGCAGACCCGCTAAAAAACGACTGGCCACCGTCGGGCCGGTTGTCGAACGAGACCGACGCGTTCGCGCTGGCAGACTCGTTGAAGGGGGTGAAGTCGGGGGGTGCGTTGGGGTCGGTGAATTTGCCCTCAAAGTCGTCGTCAGCGGTGGGGGACGGGACGGAGCCGATTCCGGTGTATGCGCTGGCGGCAATTGTCGATTGCCGGCCGCGCACGATGACCGCCGCGTTTGCTTCAATGAGATTCGTTGCAGCACCCGCTGCCGCCGCTAGCGCCAGCGTTAGCGCTTGAAGATAGCCCGCCGTCCGTGTTTTTCGTCGCGCCACCCTGGCCGGTTCGCCCTGTTGCATGAGTTTTCCTCGTCGCAATCATGATGTTGAGCTCGCGGGTGACGACCCGAATTCGCAACCCTCACGAAATAGGTGTCCCAGCCTACTTGCCGCCGATGCAATAAGCAACAAAAGACCACACGCGACGCTCGGCCGTGCCGCCGCGTACGATTTACGGCACCCGGGCTTCGGCTCAAACCGCGGTGCTCTGGGGACAGGCTGACCAAGGTCCAATGCTGCGAAGCAACGAATGACGGAGGACGAAGTAAGAAGGCAGTGGGAAGCCTCGGTAGGAACTGTGTTTTGCATTGGTGGGCTGGCCGAGGTGGTGAATTAGTCAAACGGTTCGCAACGTGGGCGCTGTTGTTGGCGCAAAACAGAGGCACCCGACGTGACCAACGTATTCGTCAGGCACGGGGTATCTGACCTACGCGGCTAACGCGACACTGATCGTCGCGAATCTGCGGAAAAGAATCGTCAACAGGCCTGCGCAGAATATGGCCAACGTCGCCGGCTCGGGGATGAACACGCCGTCGTTGAGCGCGACCATGGTCAATCCGTCGCCATCGCTGCGGAGATCGAACTGGAAGCCGGACATCAAATTGCGAACTTCGATCTCGTCGAAAGCGCCGCCAAGCGCCCCGTCGACGTCCAGAAACTTAAACATGTCACCTTGGCGCGGAGCGAAGCCGTCGATGAACTCCAGCAAGAGCTCGCCGCCGATCGTGGCATCGCCCGTCACGGCGAGCACATCGAACTCCCCCGCCGCCGTGCCGCCAATCTCGATCCCCAATAGCCCCCCGGTCTGCTCGTAGTCGCCATCGATCGTGAGCGTACCGGGCGACGTGCCCGGAAAGACTTGTCCGCCAAATTGATTCGCGCCACGCGGGAGCACGACCACTTTGCCTCGGATGATGCCGCCGGACCCGCCGCGGAGCGAACCCCCCGGTCCCACGGTGAGCTCGCCGGCGTTTTCGACCTTGTTTCGACCTACCGACGCAGAACCTGCCGCGGCATTGATCGCCAAAGTCCCATCCACCACCAACAGGTGACGTTCGTGAAAGTGACCCCGGAGAACCTCCAGGACGCCTCTTTGCCCGATCTGGGTGTTGCCAAGAAACTCGGCTAACTGTTCTGCGCGCCGCCGTTTATGGTGAGCCGTCCGGTACCACTCTTGCCGATTTCCAGGTCGCCATCAACCCGCAGCTCCCCGAGGCTCTCAACCGTCACCCTGCCGTTGCCAGGGCTGAGGCTGCCGGGCGAGAAAGAGGAGTTGATCCGGAGAGAGCGGGCTTCGACTAACGCCGCGTTCTTGACCTCTAGAGCGCCGGAACCCGAGTACCCGACCGTCAGCCGTTCACTAGCACTACGGCCCTGCAGGAGCGAAGCGTCTGAGACTCTGATCACCCCAGAGCTGCCCTCCAACTGGCCGATCACAATCTCATGCGCGGTGACGAGCGCGTCATTTCCAATATTCAAAACAGCCTCGCCCGCATCACCCACGACAAACTTCTCACTATCCCACACAGTGCCCCGACCTTGGACATCGACGTCCGCTGACCCTAAAAAAACAAAATCTTTCTTGCCCAGTAGCACCTGTTTCGTCTTCATGCTGCCACCGTCGAAGACGTCGAGCAGGCCCGAATCTCCGATGCCGACCGACAGTTCCTCCACTTCCCATTTTCCCTTACTCGTCCGCACGTTGACCTTCCCACCGCCCAAGATTTGGCCAAACCTCGTCGCGATCGGTATCTTCACGTCCGCGAATCCGCCCTTACCCGCATTAACCAGGGCAACCCGCAAGCGGGCGGTCTCGCTGTCTGGAGGGGCCGGGGCCGGTCCTTCGCCCGAGCCGGCTGGCGGCACGCTAACCGGACCGCTTGAATCGTCGAACGCAAGCGACACGCTGTCCCCCTCCAGCCCGCCAACGCTGATCGTATCCAGAAGATAGTCATTGCCATTCAGGTCCAACGAGATGTTGACCCCCGTGCCGTTGGCGCGGAGCCGCTTGTTGGTTACATCCTGGTCGAGGTCCACGGTGTACGTGCCGGGCAGGTCGAAGACGGCAACGTCCGCCGGGCCGGGAACAATCGGGGCGCTCCAGTTGCCGGCCACTTGAAATGACCCGTCTGCGGGCGCGGCGCCGCCGTTCGGGCCGACCCACCGCATTTCGCGAACGATGTCCTCGAACTCGAGATCAAGGTTGAATCGGGCGCTTCCCGGCGGGCCGGACAAACCGCCCGCCCGGCCTGACATGGTGGCAAACAACTGGTAGGTGCCGACGTCCAATTGGCCGGTAAAGTCGAACGGTCCTGAACCATCCGCCAGATCAAAGACGTTGATGCGGCTCAGCGTTGGCGGAAAGCGATTGAAGGCCCCCGGCGGCAGATCGACTCGCGCCAGCCGCAGTTCGCCGTCGTCCCTGACTGGGTCTCCCATCGCCGAGCCGCGAAGGGTGTAAACCGCGGGCGAGCCGGTGACATCGAAGATCAGGTTGAAGTCTGCGGTCCCGGACGAGCGACTGTCAGCGTTAAACACGTTGCCGCTCCCGCTGGCGCTGGCTGTGGCTTGAGCGCTGAAGACCGCGCCGGAGAGCTCGTTACTTGTGGCGTTGAACCGCAGCCGAGAGTTTTGGGATACCGTGCTGACGGCAGACCCGCTAAAGAACGCCTGGCCACCGTCGGGCCGGTTGTCGAACGTGACGGAGGCGTTAGCGCTGGCCGACTCGTTGAAGGGGTTGAAGTCGGGTGCGTTACGGTCGGTGACTTTGGGGTCGAAGTCGGTTTCGCTGGTGGGGGCGCAGCAGCCGAATCCGGTCGTTGCGCTGGCGATTGCTGTCGATTGGCGGTCGCGCACGATGACCGCCGCGTTTGCGTTCATGAGATTCGACGCAGCGCCCGCTCCCACCGCTGGCGCCAGCGTTAGCGCTTGAAGACATCGCACCGTGGAGGTTTTTCGTCGCGCCACCCAGACCGGTTCGCCCTGTTTCATGAGTTCTCCTCGTCGCAATCATGGTGTTAAGCTCGCGGGTGACGACCCGAATTCGCAAGCCTCACGAAGTAGGTGTCGCACCAGATTACTTGCCGCGGAAGCAATAAGCAACAAAAGACCACAGGCGACGCGGGGCCGTGCCGTCGCGTACGATTTACGGCGCCGGACTCCTGGGACCATTCGCCGGAGGAGTGACGCAGACGCGCGGCGGCCGATCGAGCGGAGAAGGAGTGGAGGGAGGATAACCGCGGGCTGTCGCGTGAGTCGGCGGCAGAGCAGCGGAGGTGCGAAAAGACTGTGTTTGCATTGGTGGGCCGACTGGAGGTTGGTGAAGACGTCAAGCGATTCGCAACGTGGGCGCGTGTTGTTGGCGCAAAACACAGGCACCCGGGGAGCGAAGACATCCGCGGACGCACGTCGGCGGCTACGAGTCCAACCGGCGGCGGCAGATTGGGGCGGCGTTGGCCAGGTATCGCACGTCGCGATACGATGGATCTCCGCCATGCTTCCCCACTTCGACGTGATCGTGATCGGCGCCGGTGCCGCGGGCCTGTTGGCCGCGACGCGTGCCGCCGAGCGCGGGCGGCGCACGCTGCTGGTGGAAAAAAACCGCAAGCCGGGCGTCAAGATTCTGATGTCGGGTGGGACGCGCTGCAACATCACGCATGCGACCGACCGCCGCGGCATCGTCGCCGCCTTTGGCGACCAAGGGCCGTTCTTGCACTCGGCGCTTGCGGCGCTGGGCCCCGATGAATTGCTTAGTATGTTTCACGCCGAAGGGGTCGCGACGAAAGTCGAGCCCGGCGGCAAGGTTTTCCCCGTGAGCGATCGGGCGCTCGACGTGCTCCGCGCCCTGGAGCGGATGCTGGTTCGCGGCGGTGCGCAACTTGTGCTCGACGAGGCCGTGAGCGGCATCGACGTTGACGGTATCGAAGGGGACGGGACGGGTTTTCATGTGCGAACCAACCGGCGCGTGCTCAGCGCGGAGAAGGTGATCGTAACCGCTGGCGGCCAGTCGTACCCTGGCTGTGGCACGACCGGGGATGGATACGCCTGGGCGAAGCCGCTTGGCCACACGATCGTGCCGCCGCGGCCGGCGCTGGTGCC
This sequence comes from Pirellulales bacterium, assembly GCA_963829655.1. Classification (GTDB taxonomy): domain Bacteria; phylum Planctomycetota; class Planctomycetia; order Pirellulales; family JALHPA01; genus JBBDYH01. Next base: position 23,033 of record CAWHJG010000003.1, on the reverse strand, counting down.
GCTGTTGTCGCCCGCGGCCTGGGTGCACGAGTTGCGCGGCGTGACCGTTGGGGACGTCGCGGTGGCAGTTGCCGAAGCGGGCGCCAAGCCAGTCGCTCTGCGGCGCGGCTCATTCCTGTTCACGCACTTTGGCCTGTCCGGTCCCGTGGTGATGGATCTCAGCCGTGTGATCACCGAGCGCCCGCAGACGGCGTCGTGGCAAGCAATGTGCGACTTCGTGCCGGCGATGAAAGACGAAGAAGCGACGGCGCGCCTGGCCGCCGAGGCATCGGCCGCCGGAAAGAAGGGAGTCGTGAATGTCTTGGCCGAGTGGGCTCCGCGGCGGCTTGTCGAAGCGCTCATGAAACAGGCGGGTGTTTCGGTCGAGCGCCGTCTTGCCGAGCTTTCGCGAGCGGAACGCACGGCGCTCGTCTGCGCGCTCAAGCGCACGGCGATCCCAATCACTGGCTCGCTGGGGTTCAAGAAGGCCGAGGTGACCGCTGGCGGCGTGTCGCTTGCGGACGTTGACTCGCGCACGATGCAAAGCAAATGGACGCCAAATTTGTACCTGGCCGGAGAAGTCCTCGACCTTGACGGCCCAATCGGGGGTTACAACTTTCAAGCCGCGTTCAGCACCGGGTGGCTGGCTGGCGAGAGCGTGTAGTGGCTGAACGAATCAGGGAAAGACAGAACAGGAGGTAACGGAGAAAACAGAGAAACAGTCAATTGGATCGAAAATGTGCAACGAACTACTCCGCTTGCAGACGCTGCTTCATGTCAGTGTAAGCAATTCTGATGAGCTTCGTTAGCGCACTGATATTGACGTTATGTTCGGGCATGAGTTTCACGTGGCGCATGAGTTTTCCGGTGCCTTCCAGCAAACCGTCCGGATCGGCGATTTCGGCACCACGAAAGAACCCGACATTGACGTGGGCTGTGAAGGCGTTGACGTAGCCGAAGGCCGCATCCTCGACACAGGCGGTGGGATGTCCGTCATGCAACACCTCGCGAACATCGTCTCCGCAGTCGCGCATGACCTCAAACCAATGCTGAGCCATCGCGCCCAACTCACCCGCATGCTCACGTAGCCAGGCCTCGATCGCTGGATCTCGTCTGACCGCGTTTGGGAATCGAAAGAGCTGCGTCATGACGCTCATTTCGACGTCCGGCTACAAAGCTGGGATTTCGAGTCTCGCGAACTCCAGCGCTGCGGAACGTCACGGATCGAGGGGACGGCGGCGGCGACCTTCCGCATGAATCCGGCGCGGCCGCGGCTCCGTTGTATGTGTTTGTTCATAGGCGGTGTTCGGTAAGAATGCGGATGACTTCAGCATGACTCCCTGTCCTAACGAGTTCGTGAGAAGTGTCGACGTACTGCTGCGTCATGTCGATTTCCTTCACGGTTTGTTTCATCAATTCAATCTGGTCGGAGGGCAAGTCCGTGTCGCCAAATAACTCGTCGACATCGACTTGGATGTTTTCATTCTTGAGAAAGTTAACAACGTGAGGATCAGGTCCGTTTGCAACGTACTGCGCGATTTCAAGCGGAGTTCGGTTATTGATTGTGTCGCGCTTGGATGGATCGGCGCCGTGCTCAAGCAGAAGGCGAACCGTTGCAGGCTGCCCCGTGTACGCCGCTTCCATCAAGGGAGTTTCCGACGCATCAATGACCTTCGTCCGATTCACATCCGCGCCAGCATTGATCAAAAGACGAGCCTTTTCAACTTGCCCGCGGGCAGCCGCCATATGCAAAGGCGTCCAGCCATTCGTGCCAACAGCATGAATATCGGCACCGGCCCGGATCAATTCGGCGACAATCTCCGTTGATTCATCCGCGTCAGATTCGATGGCCGTCAGAATACACGTGTAGCCGTCGTCGACTTCCACGTTCGGGTCGGCACGATGCTTGAGTAAAAATCGCACCAATTCGAGATTGCCGAAAGCGATAGCGGCTATTAACGGCGTGTCACCAAGGTAGTCTCGCTCGTGAATGTAGGCCGATTCACTAAGGCTCCTTTCGCGGATTGCTTCGATGTCGCCACGTTGAAGGGCGTCCGAGGTCCACGTGTTTTCCGCGTTGCGAGGCATACGTTGGGAGACGTTATGCTCAGAGTCGCTTACTCATCCACCAGTCGGTGCGATTGACAACAAACAGACAAAAAGTGTTCGCAACTTCGTGTCCGGTCGATGAACAGGCTATCCAACTGCGAAGATGCGGGGCGAGATTTAGGTCATGCTTGCGGTCGAGCGCCTTTGGCTGGGGCGTCCTACATGTTGATTTCAAACCCCTTGCGGTTTTCACGCGCGAGGAATGAGTTCGCCTGTGCGTCGCTGATGATTTCCCGCTTGACTGGATCCCACTGGACCTCGCGGCCCAGACGCATGGCGATGTTCGAGAGATGGCAAATCTCGAGCATGCGGTTGTGCGACCAGACATCGGAGATCGGCTGCTTGCGGGCCTTCATGCCCTCGATGAAGTTGGCGGTATGGTTCTCGCTGACCTTTCCGCCGTAAACCTTTTCGATCGCATCCTCCGGCAGGGGCTTGTCCTTCAAGTCCTCGACCGGCTTACCGCTGATCTTGCCGCGGTTGACGAAGAACCGGCCTTCCGTCCCCTCGAAGAGAATGCCGTTGTCGCCTTCGCTGGTGATGATCATCTCCACGCCGTTGGGCATATCGACGCGGATGTTGAAACTGGTCGCCGCGTTGTAGCGATCGCCGACCAACGGGTGGCCGTCCTTGTATTCGACCGGCAACTTGTAATTGATCGGCGTGATTTTGCTCGGCCCCGTGTCGGTGGCGCCGAGGGCCCAGCAGGCGATGTCCACGTGATGGGCGCCCCAGTCGGTGAGCTTGCCGCCGGAGTACTCGTGCCAGTTGCGGAACGAGTAGTGGCAGTTGCTGAAGAGCGGCACGCCGCCGCCGTAGCCTTTTCGAAGCTCCGGCAAGGCGCGATACGGAACCTTCGGCCGCCGGCCCGAGCCAGAAGTCCCAATCCAGTCCCTTCGGAACTGGCGCCTCGGGAATGACCGGCGAGGATTCCATCGCATCGATGCCGCAGGTGACTTTCTTCACCGTGCCGATGCGGCCGTCGCGGATGAGCGCGATGGCCTGCAGGAAACGCTGGTCGGACTCGGTTCGCTGCATCGTGCCGACCTGAAAAACGCGGCCCGTCTGCTTGACGATCTTCTCGATGAGCTTGCCTTCGTCGATGGTCAACGTGAGCGGCTTCTCGCAGTAGACGTCTTTGCCGGCGAGCATGGCCTCGACGGCGATCTTCGTGTGCCAGTGGTCGGGCGTGGCGATCATCACCGCGTCGATATCTTTGCGGTCGAGGACCTTGCGGTAGTCGCTGTAGGCGTCGGGCTTTTTGCCCTGGCGTTTCTCCACCTTTTCCACGTTGGCGCCCAGGACGTTCGCATCGATGTCGGCCAGGGCCGCGAAATCGGCAAAGCGAAACGACTTGCCGGTGATCTCCCATCCTTGGTTTCGCAGGCCGATGGTCGCAAACACCGGACGGTCATTGGCCGACTGGAAGCCGAAGGCGCGGTCGGCCGGCCGGAGCAGAATGCTTGCGGCGCCCGCGGCGGTGATCGTTTGCAGAAACTGACGACGCGAAGTACGAGAGGAGGTTGCCATGTTTCGAAACCCTGAAAAAGAAAGGCGAGTGAGCGTTGTTACAGCGATAGTAGTTTTGAGGGTACTGACGGAGAGATTGCCCCCGACGCTCAAAGGATAACCAAAAAACATGCGGCGTGCGAATCTGGCGGAAATCAGACCTGGGCAATCAAGGTTTGGATGGCGGGCGGTGCTCGGCTGGCGAACCATCTACACCAAACGAAATCCTAGCTTAACCAGTTGTCGGCGGGTTGTTTCTTCATTCAGCAGCGCGATGAAGGCTTGGACTGCGGGGCGGGAAAGGCGGTCGTTTGGCACTACGAAGTCGAAGTGTTCGTCCTGATACGGGATGAAGCCGAGGTCGAGAGCGTGGGAGGCAGATTCGATGGCGAGGCCCCAGTCGGCGCGGTGTTGGGCCACGGCGGCGGCGACGGCGTTGTGACTCGTGGGCTGGTTGAAGTAGCCGGGCGGTTTTTGCGCAACTTACCACCGCCGCTCGCCAGCAACCGATCGATCAAGATCCGCGTGCCGCTGCCTTGATTGCGATTGACCATAACGCAGCCCGGTTCGCGTAGCGCGGTGGCGACGATCTCAGCGATGCACTTGCCTTCAAACCGCGCGTCGCCGCGGCGAAAGACAATCCCCTGCAATCGCCGATAGCCATCGACAAGCGTAAGCGCGTCGGAAAGAAACGGGCGGTTGTACTCGCCAGTGGCGGGGTCGAGCAGGTGGATGCCCGAGAGGTCGCACTCGCCGCGCTTGGCGGCGGCGAGGCCGGCGGAGCTGCCGACATTGAGCAGCTTGGCGGTGATGCCGCGGCGTTGAAGCTCGGACAGCAGATAGTCGAGACCCAGACAGTGGCTGCCGACGACGACGAGATCGGCCAGCGCCAGCCCGCGACCGATCAGCCGCACTTCGACTGTCTCGCCGGCCTCGATGATCTCCACGTGGCGCGAGATGGTGACAAAACCGTCGGCGCGGCTGAACGTGGTGACCGAGCCGGAGCCTTTGCCCATTGGAAACGCGGAGAGACCGGCGGCGTTGCTGACGAGGCCAACCAGCAGATATTCAGTGCGGCCGATCTCGGAGTTGGTTTTCACGGCCAAGGTCGCGGTGAGGGTTTCCTGCTGTTGCGGGGGACGGCCCGCGAGGCGCGCGATGACGGGCGCGACGAACTCGTGAAATGTAAAGATCGCCGAGGTTGGAAAGCCGGGAAGGATGACGACCGGCTTGCCGCCGGTGGCGGCGAGGCAGAGCGGTTTGCCCGGCTTGAGCGCCACGCCGTGCGCGACGATGCCGGGGTCGGTCAGCTCGGCGATGACGCGGTAGCAGAGATCCCCCTGGCCTTTGCTCGTTCCGCCGGAGAGGAGCACGATGTCGGACTTGTCGAGCGCGGAGAGGAGAACTTTGCGCAGCTCATCGAGGTTGTCGCGAACGATGCCGCAGAAGCGCGGCAGGCCGCCGAGCTCGCGAACGGCGTCGGCGAGGATTTGCGAGTTGGAATCATAAACATGCGCGGGGATCATGGGCTCGCCGGGCGCGATCAGCTCGTTGCCGGTGGAGATGATCGCCACGCGCGGCTGGCGCCAGACCGTGATGCGGTTCTCGCCGATCGCGGCGAGCATACCGGTCTCGCGGCTGGTAAGTAGCGTGCCGACGCGAAGGACGGTTTCGCCGGCGGCGATGTCGATGCCGGCAAACGAGATTCCGGATCCGGGGCTGACGGCGCGGCGAATGAAGAGGTTGCCGCCGTGGACGTCGGCGTGCTCGACCATCACGACGGCGTCGGCGCCGCGGGGAAGCATTCCGCCCGTGGCGATTTGCACAGCCTGGTTCGCCTGTAAATGGATACGGGGCGCGACGCCAGCGTCGATCGGTTCGTTCAACAGTTGGACGCTCTTAGGGGCAAGCTCTGTGGCGCCGAACGTGTCGGCGGCGCGAACCGCGAAACCATCGACGTTGGAGCGGTCGAACGAAGGCACATCGACTCGCGCCGTGACATCGGCGGCCAGGACGCGGCCGAGCGCGTTGGCGCAGCGCGACCTCTTCGACGCCGAGCGGCGCGAGGGAAATCGCGGCGTGAAACCGCCTTTCGGCTTCGTCGCGGTCGATTACGTCGAGGAATTGTTCTTGGTCGGACATAAGACCGTGAGGATCAGCAGGAGCTTCGCCCTCCCATCACGAAATCGTCAATCAATATAAAAAGACATCGACCTGGGCGCCGGCTGGAAAACCTTCGCTGTCGGCGGGTACGAGAACAAAGCCGTCGGCGCGGGTAGTGGAGCTGAGGATGGAAGCGCCGCTGATGGCCAGCGGCTCGGCGTTGTTTCGCAAGACGCTGACGCGGGCGTAGTCGAGGCGGCCGACCGTGGAGACCAGTTTTCGGGTCAAGTGGGCGCGAATCGTTCGATAGGGCCAGTCGCGCGAGCGGCCGCCGGCGGCGCGAACCGCGCGGCCGGCGAAGAAGTCGTAAGCACAGAGGCACGACACGGGATTGCCTGGGAGCAGGAAAACGAGACGGCCATGCAGGCGGCCCATGCCGGTGGGGCTGCTGGGCGCATGGCGACACCGTGAACGGCCAGTTCGCCGAGCTCCGCCAAGAGCGTCGGCACATAGTCCTCTTGTCCGACGCTCGAACCGCCGGAAACGACGATGATATCGGCCGGTTGTTCGAGGGCGGTGCGAATTTCGCCGGGATCGTCGGGGATGATCTCCGACAAGAGCGGCTCGCCACCGTCACGCAACACGAGCGCGGCGAGCATCGGACCGTTGGCGTCGGCAATGCGGCAACCCCCGGACGGCGTGCCTGCTGGCAGAATCTCATTGCCAGTGATCAGAATGCGCATGCGCGGCTTGCGAATCACCGGAAGAACTCTGCATCCCACGGATGAGAGCAGGCCGATGTCTTGTGGCCGCAGCGTGCGGCCGGCGGCTGCTACAATCTCGCCGGTGCGGAGATCTTCTCCCACCTGCCCGACGTTTTTTCCTTGCGAAATTTGGTCGAGCGCGAATAGCTCGGCGCCGTCGAACTGCGTATTCTCGGCGGGCAGAACGGAGTCGGCGCCAGCGGGGAGGGGCGCGCCGGTCATGATTCGCACGGCTTGGCCGGGAGCGACGTCGCCTAGAAAAGGCCTGCCCGGCATGCTTGAGCCGATGATTTTCAACGGGAGACGATTGTAGGGTGACGCGCCGTAGGTGTCTTCACCTCGCAGCGCAAATCCATCCATCATCGAGCGGGCAAAGCTCGGTACATTGACGGGGCTGATGACGTCGTGCGCGAAGACGCGGCCGGCCGCCTCGCCAAGCGAGACCTCTTCCATTGGCAGATCGGCCATTTGTGGCAAGACCGAATCAAGCCACTCAAGTGCGTCTTCGACCGTCGTCCGCTCGGCGAAACCTCGCATGCGAACGTCGGTATTGGTAGTTTTTCTCGGCGGCGCTGGCATAACGCCCATTATGTACGCTGCTCGCGGCCGTTGCCCTAGCGCGCCGGCGGTTCTATCATCGATAGTCTAGGCAGCAAGCATCATTTCGCGACGCTATTGGCAAGATTACGCATGCAGGTGACTGTCGAACTGTTTGGAATCCCCCGAGCGCGGGCGGGAATTGCGCACACGATAGCCGATGGGCCGTGCTTGGGTGACGTGCTCGCCGAGTTGGCAGACAGATTTCCAGCGCTGGCCGAAACGTGCATTGACGGGCGCCAACTGCGTCCCAGTTATATTGCCAACCTGGGAGGGGAGCGGTTTATCAGCGAACCGGAGACTCCGCTGTGCGAAGGCGACACGGTGCTGCTGTTTCGGTGGATGCCGGCGGGTAGTCGAGAACGGTCTTGAGAGCCATTGAGAGATTGCTTTGACACGTAAGGTTCCCGGTTATCACAGCGGATATCTGCGAGTCGATCTTTCGACCGGGTCGTCGCGGCGCGTCAGTTTAGACGAGGGCACGCTGCGCGGTTCTCTCGGGGGCAGTGGACTAGGCGTCGCCATCTTGCTTGCGGAAGGGGCGGCCGCCGTTGCGCCGTTATCGCCCGAGGCGGCGTTGGCCTTTGTCTTTAGCCCGCTGGTCGGCAGCCCGTTGACGACCTCCGCGAAATTTGCGGTCGTGAGCAAGAGCCCGCTGACCGAGCGGATCAACGATTCACTGGCCAGCAGCGGATTTGCGTTGGCTGGCAAGCGGACGGGGCATGATGCGATCGTGCTCGTTGGCAAAGCGCCGGCGCCGTCGATTCTGGTTATCGATGATGACGGTTTTCGTCTGGAGCCGGCCGGCGACTTGTGGGGACTTTCGAATCACGACGCGCAGACGCGTCTGCGCGAGCAGTTGGGCAGCGACTATCAGATTGCCACGATCGGACCAGCGGGCGAGCGGCTGGTCCGCTACGCCACGATCTCGCACGACGGCAGGCATGCCGGTCGAGGCGGCAGCGGGGCGGTGCTGGGATCGAAGAACATCAAGGCGATCGCCGTGCGCGGCTCGCGGCGTTGCGACTGGGCTGATCCGTCGGGGCTGGTCGCGTTTGCCAAACGGCTCTCCGATAAATCGTTCGGTCCGGCGACCGCGAAGTACCGTGAGTTGGGAACCGCTTCGAACCTGCTGACGTTTAACCGCCTGAATGTGCTGCCGACGCGAAACTTTCAGCAAGGGAGCTTTGCGGGGGCCGCCGCCATCTCGCCTGAGGAACTCGGCATTGCGCGGGAAAAGTCGCGGGCGTCGTGTGCGGCCTGCACGATCGGCTGCGAACATCTTTACGGCATGAGGGACGGGCGGGGCGAAGTTCGCTTGGAGTACGAGAATCTTTTTGCGTTGGGGCCGTTGTGCGGCGTCGATGATCCCAGACCTGGTGCTGGAGGCCTGTCGACGGTGCGACGAGCTGGGAATCGACACTATTAGCGGCGGCGGCACGATTGCCTTCGCGATGGAATGTGCCGAACGCGGCTACATTGACGAGCCCTGGCTGCGTTTTGGCGATGGGGATGTCGCTGCTCGCGGCCCTGGAATTGATCGTTAGCCGCGAAGGCGTTGGACGGCTGCTGGCCGAGGGAAGCCGCGGAATGGCAATGGAGGTGGGCCATGAATCGATTCGCTTTGCGCCGCAAGTGAAAGGGCTCGAAATCCCTGGCTACGATCCGCGCGGCTTGCAAACGATGGCGCTGGGGTTTGCCGTCGGCAGCCGCGGCGCCGATCACAACCGGTCGGGTGCGTACGAAGTTGATTTTTCGCAGGCAGTCGATCGCTTCAACGTTGGACCCGAGGCCGCCGCACTGGCCGTTGAAACGGAGGACAAGGCGGCTCTCATGGATTCGCTGATCCTGTGCAAGTTTTTGCGCGGTGTGTTCAGCGACTTCTTCGCCGAGGCGGCCGAGATGCTGCGGCTGGTCACTGGGTGGGACGTAACGGCGGCGGAACTTCGCCAGACCTCGGCGCGGATTGTCACGGCCAAGAAGCGTTTCAATATCCTGGCCGGCTGGACGCCCGCGGAAGACACGCTGCCGGATCGGCTGCTTTGCGACGCACTGCCGGAGGACGCGAGGGCGCAGCTTTCGCACGAGCGGCTGGGTGCACTGGTTGCCGCGTATAATCAGACGCGAGGTTGGAGCGTGGAGGGTTGGCTGCCGCAAGAAACAAGTAGCTGAATTCGTGAGAATTCGGCCGCCCGAACTCTAACGAGTTCGGCTACGAATAATAACATGCCAGAAACATTCATTCTCATACCGGGCCGGACCAGCGATCAGGGGTGCGGCATCAGCGAGGGGAAATTCCAGGAAAAGTATCAGCGCGAGATCAACACGCTGCAGGTTTCGCCGGGCGATATGAAGCGATTGGGCCTGGCGGCGGGGGACTCTGTGCGTCTGAAGAGCGAAAGTGGCGAGGTCGAGGTGTGTGTCTTGCCAGCAAGGGCCGATGAATTACCCGAGGGATTGCTGTTCATTGCTTACGGCGATTTATCGAGCCGGCTGATGGGCGGCGACACGCACGGGTCGGGAATGCCGACGAGCAAGGGCATCGATGTCGAGTTGGAAGTGCTCAAGAAGTCATAAGAGCAGATTCAGAATCTCTGGCGACATAAGCCGCGGAATGTCAGAATGAAGGCGTCGCGCGAGTAACGCCGTAGCACCCGCACAATCACCCCAAGTTCTCTCATGGCAACAGTGATCGAGTCGGCACCCGTTGCGTCGGCGGATCTGAAGGTCATTACCGACGCCACGTGCACTTTTTGCGGCTGCGTGTGCGACGATATTGATCTCACGGTTAAGGACAACAGCCATATCATCGAGGCGAAGCGAGCCTGCGTGCTCGGCAAGGCGTGGTTTCTCAATCACAGCATCGAAGAGCGGCCGAGCTGCCTGATCGATGGACAGCCGGCGTCGCTTGACGCCGGGTACGAACGCGCGGCCGAGATTCTTACCGCGGCCAATTATCCGATCGTGTATGGTCTGAGCGATTCGCCCTGCGAGGCGCAACGCGTCGCCGTCAGCATCGTCGATTGGATCGGCGGCATCATCGACACCACGACGAGTGTCTGCCATGGCCCATCGGGCATGGCTTTTCAGAGCGTCGGCGAGGTGACCTGCACTCTGGGCGAGGTCGCGAACCGCGGCGACATGATCATTTTCTGGGGATCGAACCCGGCCGAAAGCCACCCGCGGCATTTCACCAAGTACAGCCTGATGCCGAAAGGGATGTTTTTGCCGAACGGCCGGAAAGACCGCACGTGCGTGATAGTGGACGTTCGCAAGACGAAGAGCGCCAAGGCGGCGGACATCTTTATTCAGATCAAGCCGCGCAAAGATTTCGAAGCGCTGTGGACGCTGCGTGTGCTGGCAAAAGGCATCGAGCTCGATCCAGACCTTGTGCTGCGCGAGACGGGCGTCGAGCTGGCCGTGTTTGCGGACCTGATGGCGCGGATGAAGGCCTGCAAGTTCGGAGTGATCTTCTTCGGCATGGGTTTGACGATGACGCGCGGCAAGCATTGCAACAGCGAAGCGCTGTTGGCGCTGACGCGCGATATGAACGCGTTCACGAGATTCACCGCCAAGCCGAACCGCGGCCACGGCAACGTGACGGGCGCGGATAACGTCGTCGCCTGGAGGACGGGCTATCAGTTTGGCGTGAACCATGCGCGCGGCTATCCGCGTTTCAACCCCGGAGAGTACACAACCTCGGACACGTTGGCGCGCGGCGAGGCGGACGCCGCCATGATGATCGCCTGCGACCCGATGGCCAATTTTTCCGAGCCCGCGCGGAAGCATCTGGCGTCGATCCCCTTCATTGCGCTCGACGCCAAGGAAACGCCGACAACGCGGGCTGCGGCCGTTGCCTTTACCGTGGCGACCTATGGCATCAATACGGGCGGGCACGGTCTACCGCATGGACGACGTGCCGATTCCGCTGCGGCCGGCGTTTCCGTCGCCTCACCCCAGCGACTACGACGTGCTCACCGGCATTGAAATCGCGCGTGAAAGCGCTGGTTGGAGTGCGAGCGTAGCGCATGTCGCCAACCGTCACATCTGACTTAACCAAGATCTCGCAAGGCACGCTGTACGACCCGGCCAACGGGGTCGATGGCGAGGTGCGCGACCTGTGGATTTCCGACGGCAAGATTGTCGCCCCGCCGAGCGATCCGGCCGTTCGTCCGAATCGCGAGATCGATGCTCGCGGCTTGGTCGTAATGCCTGGCGGGATCGATATGCATTGCCACATTGCTGGCCCGAAGGTGAACGTCGCCCGCAAAGATGCGGCCCGAAGAGAAACGCAAAGGGGAGGTGCTGCACCGCACGCCGCTCACGCACAGCGGCACGTTGGGCAGCGTACCGAGCACGTTTGCGACCGGGTACAAATATGCCGGAATGGGATATACGACCGCGTTCGATGCGGCGATTCCTCCGCTGGGCGCTCGCCATGCGCACGAAGAGCTTGAGGACACGCCGTGCATCGACAAGGGTTTTTACGTCCTGATGGGCAATAACCATTACGTCATGCGGTCGCTCAAGGAGAATGAACCCCAAAAGCTCAAGGCATTCATTGGGTGGCTGTTGTCCGCGGCGAAGGGATTTGCTCCGAAGCTCGTCAATCCCGGCGGCGTCGAGGTGTGGAAGAGCCATCCGTCAGGCAACGTCAGCGGACTGGATTCGCTGGTTGATCACTTCAACGTTACACCGCGGCAGATTATCGGTGGGGTCGCGCAGGCGGCCGCCGAGTTGCGCCTGCCGCATGCGGTTCACATCCATTGCAACAACCTGGGCATGCCCGGCAACTGGATTACGACGCTGGAAACGATGCAGGCGCTGGAAAGCCGCCGCGGGCATATTACGCACGTGCAGTTTCACAGCTATGGCGGAGGCGAGGGGGACGAAAACACGTTCAACAGCAAGGTTGCGCCGCTGGTAGATTACGTGAACTCGCACGAGAACGTGACGGTCGATGTCGGCCAGGTGCTGTTCGGCGAAACAACCAGCATGACCGGCGACGGACCGCTGGGTTACTTTCTCTCGAAGGTGTACGGCGGGAAATGGTTTTCAAGCGACACCGAAATGGAGGCCGGCTGCGGAATCACACCGATTAAGTATAAGAACAAATCGCTCGTTCACGGCCTGCAATGGGCGATCGGGCTGGAGTGGTATTTGATGGTGAACGATCCGTGGAAGGTCGTGATGAGCACCGATCACCCCAACGGCGGATCGTTCCTGGCTTATCCGCAGATTATTCGCATGTTGATGGACCGCACGCATCGAGCCGACATCCTGAAGACGTGCCACGCGTCGGTTCGCGACCGTTGCCAACTCGGCGATCTGACGCGCGAGTACACGCTTAACGATATTGCGATTATCACTCGCGCCGGCCCCGCGCGTATTCTCGGTCTGAAAAACAAAGGCCACCTAGGTCCGAGGGCCGACGCCGACATCACGATTTACACGCCGCACGAAAACAAGGAAACGATGTTCGAGCTGCCGCGGATGGTGATCAAAGGAGGCCGCGTTATTATCGAACAAGGAGAAATGCGCGAGCCGGTCAACGGCAACACGCTGCACGTTGCGCCGGAGTATGATCGCAACGTCGAGAGCGACATCCAGGAATGGTTCGAGAAGTGTTACTCGATTCGCTGGCGAAACTACCCGGTGGACGATAGCTATTTGCACGGATCGACACTGGTGCCGACGGGGAAGGTGTAGTCGCAGGGATGTTTCGCACGCTGAAACTTGTTTGGAAGCCCAAGAAAAAAGCTCGTCGCAAACAGTTGGGTTTGCGACGAGCCATTTTGCGAGCAGCGGAGAGGACAGGAGTCCATGAACGGCTGCCTGCCGCGTAGGTCCGATTGCAGCGAAACCCGGAAAAAGCCGCTTTTTGGCCTTTCCTGATTGTCTGCGAATTTACCTATTTCCGCCGATTTTGCAAGCCCGGCGTACAAAGACGCTACAAATTCGAATGCACGCGTTGACGTCCCGGACCGAGTTAGCCGCACGTCGGCCTTTTTCGACCATGGCCGGCATCGAAAGTGAGTTCGGATGCGATCGCCACCCATCGAGTCACTGACTGATCAGATTGCTACAAACCTCGCGTGAAAAAGCAGCTACGCAATCACTACGGCTGGGTGACAACGCCACGCGCTGAGATCAAACGCAAGATGGCGAAAGGCGCTATCAAATCTGAGTGCCATTTATTTGTCGGACCGACGCCGTCCGAGTCCAACCCCGAGTGAACTAGAACGCTCGGCTCTGATCCGTGACCGCTCATCCATTTGCCGCCTCGCAACATGGCAATAGAGGTGCATCGAACTGTCGTGGCTTTGTCGAGCCTAAAGACGTCACCACGTGTTGAGCCCCCGGAAGGGCTGTACCTGCGCTATCGCATAACCGGGTTTCGGAGAGCAGGCCGGGTAAACAAGCCGTACAATCAGAGTTTTGTTCCTGCCTGTCATAAAGCACCGGCGGGAGGGTGCGGTTTCAACGAACGGCGGGTGTAACGATCTTCACGGGCGCGGCGACCGTGGCCAAGAGCGGGGCGGGGAAGCGTGGTGTTTAAACGTCCTAGCCGCGCGGCATTGTGCCTGCGGCAGCGAAGGTTGTCACGGCGGCACTTGATATCGGCAAATACCTGCTGCATTGGGTGGTCGTCGGATGGGAGAAGGGGCCACGGGCCACGTCGTCGATTACGGACGAATCGAAGTCGCGACTGATGACCTTGGAGTCGAAAAGGCTGTGATGGTTGGCTTCGGCAGTTCCGTGACATGGTTCAGATCGGTTGGCCACGCGAGGGCACCGAAAGGGAGATGGTTATCCCGCCACAAGCATGGATCGACGCCGGTTACATGACGCCGGTCGTCTATGAGTTCTGCCGACAGGCCGGTAACCGCTTCGTTCCCTGTGTCGGCCGCGGTGCCGGCCAGCAGCGGCAACAGTGGTACAACCGGCCGACGCAGACCGGCTCAACGGTGAAATGCATCGGCAAGGAGTTCCACATCAACCACTTGCCAACCGAGAGACTCCATCTCGTCGAGATCAACGCGGACTTCTGGAAGACTTGGACTCATCAAAGGCTAACACAGCCTCTGGATCAACCAGTGCAATGACATTCTTTGACGCACCGCTAATTCGATCTCCCGATCGCCAAGCACCTTACGGCCGAGCGGAAGACGGAGGAGTTTATTGCTGGCAAGGGGTAGTCACAAAATGGGAGCGCATTCGTAAGCAGAACCATTGGCTCGATGCGCCGTACCTAGCAGGATGCGCGGGATTCTACGCTGGCGTGCGGCTATTTGATGAGCCCGTGCCTGCAAAACGGCAACGGCGATCGCTGGCGGATATGGCGGCCGCGGCAGGGAGTACCCGGCCAGATGGCCGACCGTGGATCGACCTTGAGCGGTGGCATGGGATTGGGGGGCGGGAGCGGTAGAGCGCGGCGAGTTTGGCTGAGCTCGGCCCGGTTTAGTCCTAGCCATACCGCACGTCAATACCGTCTCAGTTCGGAGCCTTCTCTATATTAGCCGCGGGCCAGGTGATTGTCCGGTCGTCATTTCGAACGGCCACCCTTCACAAACGGCAACGGCGCTTTGGCAGAGACTACAATGGCGACCGTCTTTTATACCGCGGTGCGAACGATGACTGACGTCACACGTATTCTTATGCAATTGATCAGGGCGATTCGCACGCCGCTGACAAGCTTTTGCCTCTGGTTTACGATGAGCTGCGGAAACTTGCAGCTCGCAAACTTAGCAACGAGAGGCCGGGGGAAACGCTGCAGGCGACGGGCCTGGTACACGAGGCCTATCTGCTCCCGGTCGGCAGCCCGTCCGAGCAAAAGTGGAACGGTGCGGGCACTTCTTCGCCGCCGCAGCCGAGGGGATGCGGCGCATCCTCGTGGAGTGCGCACGCCAAAAACGTGGTCCAATCCGCGGCGGCAATCGGACGCGAGTGAGTCTTGACGCGGCCTGCGATTTCGCTGATGAGCGGAGTGCCGAGATCCTGGCCGTCAGCGACGCACTGGCCGCATTGGCCGACGAGTCGCCGATCAAGGCCGACTTGGTTAAGCTTCGGTACTTCGCCGGCATGAGTCACCAGGAGGCGGCCGACGCCCTGGGCATTTCCCGGGCAACGGCCGACCGTTACTGGTCTTATGCAAAGGCATTCTTATACGCCGCGTTGCAAGACGCTGAGGCGGGCTGAAAAAAATGTTTCGCCGCTGAGGCAATTGATTCTCCATTCTCGCACTGTCTTACGGTTGCTCGCCAGGAGAGCCGATTCCATGAACGCTTCCCATCCAACTGTCGATCAAGTCTTTTCGGATGCCCTCCGACTTCCCGCGGGTCCGGAGGCGCGGGGCTTTTCTCGACGACGCCTGCGGCGGCAACGCGGAGCTCCGCCAGCGCGTCGATCGCCTGCTGAAAGAGGCACGACGATGCAGCGAGTTTTCTCGAGTCGCCGGCAGTTCGAGTACCCGCACAACCGGACAGTCACTCACCGAACAGCCCGGCACCCAAATTGGCCCGTACAAGCTAGTGCAGCAGATCGGCGAAGGCGGATTGGAGCGGTGTATTTGGCAGAGCAGGAGCGGCCAGTTAAGCGTCGCGTGGCGCTGAAGATCATCAAGCCGGGAATGGACACGCGGCAGGTGATCGTGGCTTTGAGGCCGAGGCCAAGCGCTGGCATTGATGGACCACCCCAACATCGCCAAAGTTTTCGATGCCGGAACGACCGACACCGGCCGGCCCTACTTCGTGATGGAGCTGGTCCAGGGCGTCCCCATTACCGAGTACTGCGACCAGTGCAATCTGACGACTCGCGAACGGTTGGAGCTATTTGGCACCGTTTGCCAGGCGGTCCAGCACGCCCACCAGAAGGGGGTTATCCATCGCGACATCAAGCCGACCAACGTGCTGGTGGCAATGCAGGACGGTCGGCCCGCCCCAAAAATCATCGACTTCGGCGTGGCCAAGGCAATCAATCAACCGCTTACAGAACACGCGGTGATGACCGCGTTCGCACAGATCGTCGGCACGCCTCTGTACATGAGCCCCGAGCAGGCGGAACTTAGCCCGCTGGGCGTCGATACGCGTAGCGACATCTATCTCTCGGCGTGTTGCTGTACGAACTGCTCACTGGCGCCACGCCATTCGACAAGGACCGCCTGCATTCAGTGCCGTACGACGAGCTGCGTCGAATCATTCGCGAAGAGGAGCCGCCATGCCCCAGCGCCCGCTTAGCACCCTCCCCCTTGTGGGAGGGCTCGGGAGGCGGAGACGGCGAACGAAAACGGTGTCGATCTCGCAACTGTCGCCGAGAACCGTCGCACGGACGTGCGCCGCCTCTGGCAAACCGTTCACGGCGAGCTCGACTGGATCGTGATGAAGGCCCTCGACAAAGACCGCAACCGCCGATACGAAACGGCCAGTGGTCTAGCTGCCGATATCCGGCACTTCCTGAGCGATGAGCCGGTGTCCGCCCTAGCGCCCTCGCGGCTATATCGCACGAGCAAGTTCGTCCGCCGCAATAGGGGACCGGTGATTGCGTCTGCGACAGTATTGCTGGCGCTGATCGCCGCTGTTATCGGTGCAACGATCGGTCTGGTCAGCCAATCGCGGCAGCGCTCCATTGCCGAGCGACAGCGTGCTGAAATGCTGCTCAATTTGGCGAGTGCACTTCAGTCGCAAAGGAAGTACGCCGAAGCGGAGGCTCTTTTTCGCCAAGGGCTGGAAATCCCCAGCGGCGCCATGTCGGCGGACCGGCAGCAGGCCGTGCGCACGCACTTGCGGCTCGCAGAGGTAGTAGGTGATCGGAGTAGCGCCGCAGAAGCCGAGCAGCTGCACCGAGAGGCGCTGACCGCCTATCGCGATGCATTCCCACCAGGCGATCCGAATATTGCCGACGCGCTAACCAAACTTGCGCTTCTCGTCAGACCGCAGCATCGGTTCAATGAGGCCGAGCCGTTGTTCCGGGAGGCCTACGAAATTCATCGAGGCGCGATTCCTGTCGACCATCGCGCGATCGGCGAAGCGCCGCAAATCTGGCCAACGTGCTGATCACCCTGGCCCGCTACGCCGAGGCTGAACCGCTCGCTCGCGAGGCGGTTGCCGAACACCAGCTTGCTGTCCCCCAAGACGTGTGGGCGCTCGCATTTGCGCGACTTGAGCTCGGTCGGAATTTGCTCGCGCTGGACAAATTTCCCGAGGCGGAAGCACAGCTTGTCGAGCGCAATGCATCCTCGGCTCAACGGATGCCTTTCTCGCCCGCGCCGTGGCGATGGCCGCACTGTATACGACGTGGGACAAAGCCGAGCCCGGAAATGGCCACGACGCCAAAGGCAGGAGTGGCACCACCATCTCATCGGTACGTTCGTCCAGAAAAAGACCACAGCGATAGAAGCGAAGAAGAGCGACTAGATATTTCAATATGGATTGCGAGGATTGAAGCGATGTCCAAGCAAACTTGCGTCCTGTTGAGAGCTTGTATCGTCGCGTTTTTGACTGTGGCTTTGGCCGCGTCGGCCACCGCGGACTACACCGCCCAGCACAACGTCGCGTTCAACGCCAAGAAACTTAACCCCTACGGCAAGGGCCCGGCCTGGGAGTTTTCCGACATAGTACCGCTGCTCGACGAATCATTTAAAGCGGACATCCCACCGCAGACTGCCGATCCAGCTGGAATCATTTTGGAAGCGCTGCTTGGCGTCGAGCTACCGAGTCTTGTTAAGTTGCAGGTCGGTGCCACCCTGGCCGGTCAGGCGAACGTGGACTTCGGCTACTACGTCACCGCCGGCCGCCTCGACATTTCGTACCCGGCTAGCTCCAGCCTAAACTTTGAAACCATTCCAGGCCAGCTGGGCGTCCGGGCAAATGAGACCTACGGAATTGACGGCGGATTTCAGCCCGGCGTCACGCAGCGCACAGTACCACCCGAATTCGTAGAGGTTGAGGGCGGGGACGGATACTTTACCGATCCGTTCCGCAGCTTTACGACTTACAGTGCGCCTGGATTTAACACCACTTCCCCCTGGGCCCAAGCCTGGCTCGAAGCCAAGGCCGACATCCGCGCCGGCGTCCACACCAAAGTTTCGGTGCTGTCCGGACTCAAAGAATGGCGCAAGGACATTAAAGGCGGCGGGCAGGTGGGTGGCCGTCTCGTGGAAATCGATCCGTCCGGCTTGTATGTGTTGGGCGAAGATGAGCCGCTGGGCGGCATCGATCTGACGCAGCCGATTGGCCCAATCCCGCTTTTCGGCGGCGCGGCGGACCTAACCATTCAGATCCCTAAACTGGATGTGGCCAGCATGCCCATCAACGGTCAGGTGCTAACCGCGCATAAATACCAGCCGCTGGTCACGCTCACGGGCAATCTCGAACAGTTGATCCCCTTTGTCGGCACAATCCTGCAAAGACAGATCGGCCCGCTCGGATACGACCTGTTGAACCTGGACGGCGGCCCGCAGATCGGCCTCTATCAAGACATGACGTTACTCCCGATGCAAAGGTAAACTCACCTTCAGTGAGCCGGTACTGATCGGCACCAGCAGTACGCCCACCTACGAGCACACGTTCGACCTGGATGACCAAATCGGCTGGACTCCGCTGTTCAGCAACTCGAATTTCATTTCGGTGACGCCGACGTATATCCTGAACGGCGAGTCGTGAACGATACCGGACTTGATGTCTCGCTGCTGGTCGATGTCGAGGGCGCAAGTCTCACCGGAGACTTCCCGCCATTCAATGGTACACTCGGGCCAATCTATAAGGACACCATTACAATTCCCATCCCCGGGCAACGATTGACTATTGAAGGAAACTTTCCCCGTCACGAATGACGACGTCACTGCTGACCCAATTGTCTTTCAGAAGTCAAACATCGAAATCCTGTCCAACCTCGGCGACCTGCGGCTGCAAGCGGCGCAATCGGTGAAAGTCGATCCGGACAACCCGAATTATGAAATTGGACTTTGGAATTCAGCCGGACCGTCGAAGGTGGACCACCCCGGCTGTACGAGGCCGAAGTATCAGGCCTTTCATCGTTGATCAATTGGACTGGAGAAATCCAGTCCGGATTCTTCGATGCTGCGAGCGACGTTATCTCACTGATCCGGACACTGGGGCAATCAACGTGGGGGCAAATTCTGCAGGAGCGGCTGGATTTATCATCGCTCCGGCCGATGCCAGTCCCGCATATGTCGATCCTAATCCCGCGCTTCAAACGCTCTATATCACGGAGCTGCCCGACGACTTGACCTTCGTTCCTCGATCGACTTGGATTCACAGGCCACCCGGTTCTCAATCAATACAACACCGACAATGATTTCACTGAGACCAAAGTTTCGAAGGTGCCACCGAGATCATCGATCGGCGACAAGGAGCCGTGACGACGATCATGGCGCGCACCGGTGATTTTAATCCCGAACGAGACGGCGCGTTCGATTCGCTCTCCCGACTAATCCTGCCGCCCCTCATCGACAATAGTGGCGGTGTAGTTTTCGAACCCACAGGCGGACAAGTTCTTCGAGGATGTTCTACTTTGTGGCTATCACTGTGGCAACGGCTCGCAGACGCAGAAACTCGTCGCGAAGGAGATCTCCTTCCGGACGGTACTGGACCGATAATCCTTGGTGAGACAATTTACCGGGCGAACAGCGTCGGACAGGTTGCGTTTACAACTCAGGGTGCGCGTCTACTTCGTGCGGGGCCGGCGGGCGTTGTCGAAATCGCCTCAATTGAACACACCCTTCCCGACGGTAACGTGTCTCACTTTTTGTACACTCCAGATATCAATGACTCGGGCGAATCGCCTTCCAAGGCGGATTCTTTGACCCTGGCCTTGAACGATTTGGCTCGCTCTCCTCCATGGCAACGAAAACGGCCTCACTGGAGTCATCGGCAGCGGCGAAGCCGCCCCCGGAATGACTGCACCCCCCACGTTCTTCAGCAATCCGGAGCTGAACAACAGTGGCCACTTGGCATTTTTTGCGGGGAGCGCTGCAACCGATGAACGGGCAATTTACTTTGTTGCAATTGGCACGGTTACACCGATCGCGGTGACCGGATGCCCCCCACAAATGCGCAATTTATAAGTCCGAGCGAGCCGGATTGAACAATTCGGAAAGATCGCATTTTCTTCCAGCGTCGAAACTCTCCGGTAGTGGACATTTCGAACGCGGGATTTATCTCGGAGATACATGCAATGATCCAGATCGCGCGGACCGGTGAGGTTCGCCCGCTCAGGATGGAATTCTGAAAGCCGTTGATTTTGTCCCGAAGCTAAACGACGCTGACCAGGTTGCTTTCTCCGGACGCGTCGAATCCGGTGACGCAGTGTTCTATGCGTTGTTCCGCGGCAAAAGCCTCGAATTTGATCGAAATCGTGCGCGGCGGACAGGCGGTACCCGATGGCAACGGCACATTCAGCGGATCGGAAGACGTATTCAATCATACGCGATCAATAACGAAGGCCACATTGCCTTCACCACCGATCTGCACAATACGGCCGGAGGAGCCAGCGACAATGAGGGCCTCTTCCTCTTCGACAGTACGACATTGTGCAAGTGGCCCGCAAGGGTGAGTCGCTTTTTCGCAGCACGTTGACATCGATTTCTTTAACGGTTTGGGGAATCGGCCCGCCGCTAAACGACAACATGCAGATCGCCTATCGCGCACCTCGCCGACGGCCGCGAATCGATCGCTCGCTTTGATTCGTCCCTTTATTCGCGAACCCAAACAGCGACAATTGGAGAACGGCCGCCAACTGGTCGCTGGTTTCGCCCCAAGAGAGCCTTATGACGCGTTGATCGTTGCGGAGAACGACCTCAGGTCTCCCGCCCGCGCCGGACCGCACCGTCAAATCGCTGCCGATCGGCGGCGATGAGACAGCCAGCGCCACGTTGAATCTGGTGAGCGGCATCACGCTCACCACCACCAACGGAAGACGATTCGCGCCAATGGCACGATCAGCGGCACTTCGACATTCGGCGGCCTGGTACCGTGAACGCGGGCGGCAATCTCATGCCAGGAATTTCGCCCGGCACAATCACTGTCGGCGCACTCAATGTACTGCCGGTGACATACTCAATCTTGAACGGCTCACTCGCCATTGCTTCCAACGGCGGAACGCCGGCACGTCGAGTGTGGCTCTGATCCTCAACGAAACCAGCAAGTTCGACTTGAATAACAACTATCTTATCGGTGGCGTCACCCCACCAAAGACGGGTCCACACCGAGGTTCAAGCGAAAATCGTTACCGCTCAAAATCGCGCCGATGCCAACTTTATCATCAAGTGGGATGGACCGGGTGTAACCAGCACTTCGGCTCGCACGGCCAATGTCGCCACCGGATTCGACCTCGTCGGCCTCGGTGTGATCCGCAACTCGGACCTGGACATCACCAGCGGACTGCCAAGTTCGAACTACACCTCGTTCAGTGGCCAGCCCGTGACGCCCGACGATGTACTCGTGAAATACACCTACATTGGCGACGCAAACCTGGACGGCCTGGTCAGCTTCGATGATTACGTGGGCATGGACAACGCATTCTTCGGCCTGATTCCAAACCTCGGCTGGGCCACCGGCGACATCAATTTCGATGGGCTCATCAACTTCGACGATTACTCAGTCGTCGATCAGGCGTTCTTCTTTCAGGGTACGCCCTTGACTGTCGATGTCGATCTCGCCGCCGTTTCAGAACCGGGTACCTGGCTACTGGCCACAATGGTGTTGATGTCCTTACTACTAATCGGCACTCGAATTGCTTGCGTCCGAAGTCCAAATTCCGTACGGTAGAAGCTGCTCCCCCGGAGAGAAAATCTCCCGTAAGAGGGTTGTTCACGGGGAGCTTCTTTCTGTTTCGGAAGAGGCGGTTCCGTTGTAACGGATCGCAGTCGAGATATTGGCGCTCGAACGGCGCTGCGTCGCCGGACGCCATTGCGAAGGCCCTAGGTCGCCGCCAATAGTTCTGATTTAACAGCCGGTTGCACTCGCGGCGTAGAATGCGCTGCATGCAGGTTCTGGACATCGATCTCGATTTGTTCGTGCACGATCGCAAGATCCACGGCAATCCCCGCGAGCGTCCGTCAGACGATGAATTTGAGCCGTGGTCGGAGTCGCATAGTAGAAATTGATTGCACCGATCTTGGACGGACCTGGTAAAAGTTGATGACTACTTCGAGCCGGTGCAAGAGTTCGTGCAATTGGAAGATGGTCAAGCAATCCATTACGAGGCATTTCCTGACCACTAACAAAGTCGTCAAGAGTGAATCTATTACGGCAGTCGCCAATACGACGCAACCCCCGGCCTGACCGGCCGCATCGGTGCCGGTCGGGCGGAGGGCGTCGTAGATCGTCAAACTTCTTCAGGATGCAGGCACCCCCTGGAATCTGTTCCCAATCAGCTTTCAATTCTCGGCGTAGCTGGCTGACCCGTCCGGGCGTGAGTCCGAAGTATCGGGCCACGATGGCCGTTGCTTCCCCCGTGGCCAGCGCCTGAGCGATCCGCCGCTTGCGGCGGTAGAGCGACCGGAGCCAGGATGCTACGTCGATCCTGGCAGCCGCGGTCTCCGCAGGTCCCGCGCGTCGATCTTCCAGGAGGAACTCGCGCCAATCGCCCTTTTCGGCGTCGAGTTCCTCGAGGTGCACGACGGTGACACCGGCGGCACGCTGCGCATAGCGTGAGGTTACATCATGGATATTGAGTCGGCCGCCGACACATCGTCCGGATCGGACCTGGCGAATGGCGTACTTAGCCAAGGCAGTGGGAAGTATGCGATCCACTCGGTTTCGCTCGACCAAGCGCAGGAATGCGCAGAACGCGTTGGCCACTACTTCGGCAATCATTTCTTGTTTGGCGTCTCGGGGGATGTGGCGGAAGGCCATACGGGCTTGATCGTAGATCAGGGGTAGCATCGCTACAAACCTGGCGTGCGTAGTCGTGGTACGCTCTTGCGCTTGCAGTATGACAAGCAGATGCGAT
>CAWHJG010000001.1:0-41657 GCA_963829655.1 Pirellulales bacterium | reverse complement strand
CGCACTAATGCGCGACAATAGCGATCGGGTTTAATCGGCGGCAATTCAACAACCGTGCTTATTGGCTATGCCACGCGTAGCGAGGTGCAAGCATTGAGGCGGTTGTTATTCTTTGGCGTTTACGGAAAACACGTCATCAACTTAGCCCGCCATCGACGAAGAATCACAGTACCGGTCGGCGAGGTGCCCGAGCAGGAAGCTCCGACCAGACCGGCCATCTTCAGGCGGCAGGACTCGCGATCTTATGCCGAATCCCACGCAGGTCATCGGAATCATCGAGGTCGAGACGACCGCCGAGCTATCGGTGGTGCTGTTTGGCAGCTTGGCTAGAGGAGCGTTCCAACGTTGGACGCTGCCAGTCGCCCGCGAAATCGAGGAGACCGTCGCCGGCAACCTGGAATCGCTCGAGGGCGACCTTAACGACGAATACGATGCCTTCTGTGCGCGGTTGGCGACTTAGGGCAAGCGACGAAGCCTGTTAAAGCTTTCGGTCCGTCCCGTTCCGGTTGCTTAGATTTGATAGTCGAGCTCAGGCTGCAAGATATCGTGCTCCGCGGCATCTGCAGCTTGGGCTTCTCGAGCACTACCGTCGTGTGCGGCTCAACCGACCGGGTCAGCCATACGTTTGACCCGATCACCGAATGGTGGCCGACCGTGGTCCGTCCGCCTAGGATCGTGGCATTGGCGTAAATCACCACGCGGTCCTGGATAGTGGGATGCCGCTTCATGCCGCGGACGAGCTGGCCGTCGCCATCGGTGGGAAAGCTGATCGCCCCGAGCGTGACGCCTTGGTAAAGTTTGACGTGGTTGCCGATCTCACAGGTTTCTCCGATCACGACGCCGGTGCCGTGGTCAATGAAGAAGTTTTCTCCGATCGTGGCGCCGGGTGAATGTCGATTCCGGTGCGGCTGTGTGCCCACTCGGTCATCATCCGTGGAATGAAGGGAATGCCGAGTACGTGCAGCTCGTGTGCAAGGCGATAGATCGTGACAGCCTCCAGTCCGGGATAGCAGAAAACGATCTCGTCGCTGTTCTTTACCGCGGGGTCGCCGTCGTACGCCGCCTGCACGTCCATGGCGAGCATATGACGGACGTCGGGAAGCCGTTCGAGGAACTGGATGGCTTTGGCCTGGCCTAGCGCTTCGAAGTCGCGGTCGTCGTGGCACATGCTGGTCGCGCCGGCGTCGTGCCGCAGCGCGCGGCCGATCTGCTGGGTGAGCTTGTCATGCAAGCGATCGATGAGGTCGCCGACGTGATAGCCGACGTTGCCCAGGTGCAACCCTTCGCGGCGGCGGAAGCCAGGGTAGAGGATCTCCTTGAGATCCTCACAGGAAGAGATAATCACTTCGTAATTGGGAAGCGGGCAATGGCCGAGATGGTTGATCGAGCCGATCTCGGTATACGTCTGCACGATCCGCTCGGTGAGCTCGGGCAGTTGTTCTTTGAGGCGGAAGTCGGAAGCCATGCCAGGGTTCAGGGTTCGGGGTCAGGTTCAAGCCGCGAGCAAAGTCGATCGTGGATGAACCGCGGAACACAACAGGATGCGCACACGAAGAGGGCCGCCATTAATGGCGGCATCGACACGCGCACATGGCGCGGCAGGATGGCGAAGTTTTGCGGCGCATCGGCAGAACCAATACGGTTTGCGTTCCGTTTCCTACAGTGTAGGCCAATCGCGACGGTGCGGTAGCATCCTAGGCCGCAGGAACGGCAAAATCAACAACCTTGGTATTCTGTCGGCGAATGGTAAGGACGAAGTCGAGGGAAATCCCAAGCCTTTGGTGCTTGCTATTCCTCTTCCTCCTCCTTGAGAGCGGCCTTTTCGATGATTTCGCGCTGAACGTTGCCGGGCACGATGTCGTAATGGCTGAACTCCATCGTGTAGCTCCCCTGCCCTCCGGTGATGCTGGAAAGGCTGCGGGCATAAGTCATCACTTCGGCCAGCGGCACGAGCACGCTGACGGTCTGCATGCCGCCGCCGGCATTCTCCATGCCGAGCACGCGGCCCCGACGCGTGGACATATCGCTGTTGATGTCGCCGATGTTGCCAGTGGGCACCGTGACATGCAGCGTGACAATTGGTTCCAGGAGCGATGGTTTTGCCTGCTGGAAGGTGTTGCGCAGGCACATGGAACCCGCGGTTTTGAAGGCGGCCTCCGAGCTATCGACGTCGTGGTACTTGCCGAAGTGAAGCTCGATGGCCAGGTTTTGCACGTGATAGCCGGCGATTACGCCACGTTCCATGCGCTCCCTAAAGCCTTTTTCCACGGCGGGGATGAAGTTGTTGGGGATCGTGCCGCCGACGATCGAGTCGATGAACAGGAAGTTGTTTTTGTCGTCGAAGCGCGAATTGCGCATGTGCGGAAAACGCTCCTTGGTGGCAAACTCCTCGACCTTGGTGCCCAAGGGGAGGGGGTAAAGGCGAATATGCACCTCGCCGAACTGACCGCGGCCGCCGGTCTGTTTTTTGTGGCGATACATTCCCTCGGCCTTCTGTTGGATCGTTTCGCGGTAGGGAATTTTCGGCTCGTGGGTATCGATCTCCACTTTGTCGCGCTTCAATAAGCGTTCCTTGACCACGGTCAGATGCAACTCGCTCATGCCGGTCATGACCAGCTCTTTGGTCTGCGGATCACGATCGAGATGCACCGTGCTGTCTTCTTCGACGATCTTGTGCAGTGCGTTGGAGAGCTTGCCTTCGTCGCCACGGCTCTTGGGGGTGGCGGCGAGACCGACCATTGGCCGTGGGAATTTGATCGGCCTCATCGTCCAGTTGCCGAGTGTGGTGTTGGTGTGGAGCTCCTCGACCTTAGCGATCGCGATAATGTCGCCGGGGCCGGCGGCGTCCACCGGCTTAGTCTCTCCCCCCTGCACTTCCAACGGTTGGCCGATCTTGATGTTCTTGCGGCCGCCGGAGATGTGCACGCTGTCGTCTTTCTTGAGCGTGCCGTTGTAGATGCGGATGTAGGTTAGCTTTTGTACGTAAGGGTCGATGCGCGTTTTGAAGACCTGTGCGACGAGCGGGCCGTTGGCATCTTCCTTGAGCTCGACTTCGCTGCCGCTTTCGTCGAGGGCGACGCGCTTGATTCGCGTTGGCGGCAAGGAGCAGAGCAGCAACGCGTCGAGCAATTCGGTGAGGCCGGCTTGCGTCTTGCCGGAGACGCAGAGGATGGGGACAAGATGTCCTTGCGCGATGGACTCGACAATGTCGCGCTTGAGCTCGTCGTCGGTCGGCGGCTGCCCGTCGAAATAGTGCATGGTGGTTTCTTCGTCCACCTCGATGATGGTTTCAATTAGCGGAGTGCTGACCGCCTTAGGGTCCATCACGGCGCCGTCGGCGCTCGCCGGGGGGTGCAGGGCATCTACCACGCCCTTGAAGCTGTGTCCTTGCCCGATCGGCACTTCCATTGGCAGGCAGTGCTTGCCAAACGTGTCCTGAATTTGCTCAACGAGCCGCGCGAAATCGACGTTTTCCGCGTCCATCTTGTCGATGACGATGATCCGGCCGAGGCCGATCTTGCCGGCTTCGTGAAACACGCGGCGCGTGTTGACCTCAATACCCGCGTGGGCGTTGATCACGATCGCCGCGGTCTCGGCGGCGTGCATGGCGGCGATGGCCTGGCCGATGAAGTCGGGATAGCCCGGCGTGTCAATGACGTTGAACCGCTTGCCCTTGTAGTCGAAGTGAACGATGTGCGACTCGATCGAATAGTGGTGCTCCTTTTCGATCGCATCGAAGTCGCAGACGCTGGTGCCGTCGTCAACGCTGGCCGGGCGCGTGATGGCGCCGGTGACCGTGAGAATCTTGTCGGCCAGGGTGCTCTTGCCGGAGTGCCCGTGGCCGCAGAGGACAATGTTGCGGATGTCATCGACTTTTCGGATCGCCATTTTCGTGGATTCCTTCGGTGTGGTCTGGTGACCTGGTGTCTGGTGACCTGGTGGTTAAGTGGTTTGCGCTGCGGCGTCAATGGCGTCGCGGATGGTGAGCCGTCCTTCGTACAGCGAGCGGCCGATGATGCAGCCGGCGAGGCCGGCCTTGGCAAGGCTCGCCACGTCGGCGGCGGTTGTCACTCCACCGGAGGCAATTACCGGAATGCGGACGGCCTGCTGCATCTCGCGCATCGCCGGTACGTTGGGGCCGGCGAGCATGCCGTCGGTGGCAATGTCGGTGTAGATCAAGGCGGCGACGGGTTCAGCGTCGAACTGTTTTGCAAGCTCGACCGCTGAGGTATTGCTCGTCTCCAGCCAGCCGTCGGTGGCGACGAGGCCGTCTCGGGCGTCGATGCCGAGGACCAGCCGGTTGGGAAAGCGGCGGCAGAGTTTTTGGAACCAGTCCGGCTCGCGGAGAGCCTTGGTGCCGATTACGAGGCGCGACAGGCCAAGCTCGAGGAGCGAGGCGATGGTGTCCTCGTCGCGGATGCCGCCACCAAGCTCGCAGGGGACGCGGACGGCCTTGAGGATCGCACGTACGCTTTCGATGTTGGCCGGCCGACCGACCTTTGCCCCGTCGAGATCGACGAGGTGCAGGCACTCGGCGCCGTCGTCAACAAATTGGCGGGCCATGGCCGCCGGGTCGTCGCCAAAGATGGTCTCGCGGCCGTAGTCGCCTTGCTGCAAGCGGACGCACCTTCCGCCGCGAAGATCAATGGCCGGCCAGACTTGCATCGCGACGGGACTCCCCCAGCAGGATGCACTGAGAAGAATGGAAAGGGTCAATATGGCATAGGGGATTGCGTGATGCAACCGGCCCGGAGAACCAGAGAAGGGGATGAGGGGATAGGTGGAGATATTGGGGATGATGGAATGACGAATGACGAAGACCGAATCCCGGCGCACGGGGACAGGTTGACGAAACAATGACGAAGCTCGAATGACGACGGGAAAGGGTGCGGTGATTATTGTTTCACTGAATTGCCACTCCGGTGGGGCCCCAGGGGTTTTGGAACATTAATCGTGGTTGGAGGGGGAGCGCGACGTGGCAAGTTGTTTGGTGCGATCGATTTGAGGAAACGGCGGGTCGGTGGAATTTTCGAATATGCTCAATTCGGCGAGGCATTTTCGGAAGTATTTGCGGACAAGTTGCGCACGGTCGGCCGAAACTCGGGATGAAAGAACAAGGGGTTTGACGGGCGAGTGCCGTTGATGTTGTGTGATTGGAGCAATCTGCGCTGCGCGCGCACGCACGGCGGCCGATGTCGGCCAGCTCGGGCGGGCGGTTGGCGCGGGCGTGCTCAGCGGCCTGTAGTTGTGCCGCAAACGCGGGGTCGCGGCCGGCGGCGTAGACGATGGAACTGGGTGGCACGCCGACGTGTCGAGCGGCGGCGCGGCGGCTCAGCCCGATGCTCATCAGCAAGCACAGTCGGCGTTGTTTATCGGCGTCGAAACGTCTGGGCCGGCCGCGAGGACGCTTGGGAGTGGGGGTTTCGGCAGCAGCATCTGCGCACGCCGGGACGGCACACAACGGAGTCGCATACGGATCGGCGGCATCATGCATGGGTGGCATGGCTGTTTTTGGCGTCTTTCAGTGAACGTTAAGTCATTAAGTATACACAGTAACATGTGCCTGTCAAGAGGGTGGGAGTTGCCCGATCGTAAGACGCTTTTGTGGCGGAAAGGCTGGCTGGTTGCATCCATGCAAAGCATTTCGCCCGCCGCGGCGGGGGACCAGGGGCGCTGATTGCCGCCCCCTGGGCCCCCGGCTAGCCTCATCTGCTGCGTCCGAAGATGGCGGTTCGGCACACTGAGCGATATAGTTAGGAGACGCCTCAAATGAGTCTATCTCAAATGATGATCTGCATAACTGTGAGGGCAGCAACCAAGGCGATTTGCGTGCTGTTTCTTGGCCTGGTAGTGGGATGTTCTTGTGAAAATGTTGCCAGTGAAGCTGACACCGTCAAGTTTCATCAGTTCTACATAGGTATGAAATTCGACGAAGCGAAGAAGTACTACGACGCCAATGAGCCGCTTAGCGAGGTGTTTTACAAGGAACCGCCGGCAGACTGGGAACCTTTGTATTATTACGACAGCTTCGATTACGAGGACCGAAGGGGCACGCTGTTCTTCAACAAAGAGAAGCTGCTAACGAAGATTCTGGTGAGTCATCAATCTGGTGACTGACTTGTAATTGCTCTTCCGATGCATCAACTGGAAGTCTCTGATGCCATTTGGCAAGGAGAGCTTGGATCAACGACGAAGGTCAGCCGAAGGTGTCCGGGATATTTTCGGGACCGTTATCCAGGTTTGCGGCCGCGAGTACAAGGAGTTCCAGACACCTCGGATCCTGCGATTAGCAGCAACCGGGAAATCGCCGAGGTCGCGTATCGGTCGTTACCGCTTGCGGCGCTTGCCTGAGCCGTTGCGAGCAGGCCTGAGCTCAAGATCGGTGACCAGCAATAGATCGATGACATTGAGCGTGTCATCGGGCTGATAGACCGAAACGGTTCGTCCGCTGGGCGACGACATGATGAATTCAGGGTGATCGATCGGGATTTCCCGTCCGTCAGCCAGGTGAACTACGAAGGGCTGAAAGGGACGCGCCTGGTAGAAGTGGCGAAGTTGCTCGATCGTCATAGCGGCGCAGCTCCGAAGTGAATCAAACAGCTTGCCGCAATTGTACATCGCGCAAGTTCGTTGTGAAACCGAAGGGCGGATGTCCCACTTTGGCATGCGCTGCCATCACAGTTCGGCGAAGTTTTTTAGGAGCCGCAGGCCTTCGGCCTGGCTTTTTTCGGGATGGAACTGGGTGGCGAAGAGGTTGTCGCGCCAGACCATCGAGCAGAAAGGGCCGGCGTAGTCGGTTTCGGTGGCGATCACGCCTGCGTCTTGCGGCACGACATAGTAAGAGTGCACGAAATAGAAGTGCGGCTCGTCGGAGAGGCCGTTGAAGATCGGCGGGCGACGGTGCGAGATGGCGCGGTTCCAACCCATGTGCGGGACTTTGTACTCCGAGGGTATGTCGAACCGGACGCACTCGCCGCGGAGTACGCCCATTCCTTCGTGCCGGCCGTTCTCGTGGCCGACGTCGAAGAGCAGTTGCAGGCCGAGGCAAACGCCGAGAAATGGTTTTCCGCGCTCGATTGATTCGCGGATCGGCTCGACGAGATTGCGCTTACGCAGCTCGGCGATGGCGTCTTCGAATGCGCCGACGCCCGGGAGTACGACCTTGTCTGCGCGGCGAACAGAGTCCGGGTCACTCGTGATTGTCGCATCGTGGCCGACGCGTTCGAAGGCCTTTTGGACGCTGCGGAGGTTGCCCATTTGGTAGTCGATGATGGCGAGCATGTGGGAGGGTTCAGGGTTCAGGGTTCAGAAAAAGACGGCGAGGGACAGACACCCTCGGGATTGGCGCGGTTCGCCGCAACATTCTAACGGCGCGGGGCGGTTGGTGGCAGCAACGCGCGGCTGTCTTGATTTGAGATTACTGCCCTCAGAGTGAGACGCGCTGGCGGCTGCGTCAATGTCTGGCGAAATAGACGATTCGCCGAGTTTCTGCGTTTCCCACGTGTTTTGCGCCGTGCGGTAAACCGCATCGGTGGCGCACAGCGTTGTGGCACACCACCTGCCTTACAGTGGCGGCGGGTGAGCTGATTCGCAATACACGCTCGACAGCAAATGATGGGACAGGCGAGCAGCTCACCCGTTTTTGCAAAACCAGAATGACGAGATCCGAATGTCGAACGAATGACGAAAACAGAATGACGAATGGCAGAACAAAGGGGGACAGGCACCTCGCCGCAGTGTGGATTTGAGAATGGATCGCGACGCGGTGGCTCGGAGCCAGTCCCCTTTTTGCGTTGAGACTCGTTTGGGCCGGCACGAGCGATTGAGGGCGGGCTGATACGCGGCACTTTGATCTGCAGCAGTGACAGGACCGGCGGTCAGCCCGCCCTATTTTTGAAGCACGAATGACGAAAGGCAATTGCAGCCAGAGAGGGGGATCAGGGGATCAGACGGGGATGATGGGGATGCTGTAGTTTTCTCTTTTATCCCCCCCATTTCCAGCATCTCCACATCCCGTTCTCTGCAAGTGATATGAAGCAACAAGACGAGTGGCGAATTCGGAAATGGCAAATGGCGAGATTCCAAAAGGGGACAGGCACCTCGCCATGGAATGGATTCTAAACGGAATGTCTAGCGTCGGCTCGGAGCCAGTCCCCGAGGGCAGGATTATTCCTTCTAAGCGAGGTTAACCATGCGTCGAAAGTGTTGCGCTCCACGTGGCGCGGACTGAGGTATGAGTCGTTGGAGAAGCGTGAAGTGCTGGCCGGCAATGTGACCGCGGCCATGGTCGGCGGCAACCTGGTGATTTCCGGCGACGACAACCACAACAACATCGAGGTCGTGGGCACTGGAGTGCCCGGCGAATTCCGGGTGATCGGTCTCGACCTGGCTGGCGCGACTCTGATCAATGGCGGCGGTAGGGCCGGCGACATTTCGCGGCGTGATGGGAGGGATTTTGATCAACGCTCGCGGAGGCAATGACCTCGTCGCCGCGCATTCGCTGACGACGTTTGGCGATCTGAACGTTCAAGGGGTCGCGGGCGTGGACCGAATCCGGGTGGGCGACGCGACGGCGATGACGGCCACGCGGATTGGGGTCAATCTGGTGATCGCAGATCTGGAAGACGGCCACGGAGCGGCATACTTGCTGTGCACGCAAGTGGGGAACAACGCGACGATCGACTTCGCCGATGGCCACAACGTGTTCACAATTAGCACGGCCAATTCATTGCCCGCTCGCGTTGGCGGTGACGTCACGGTTCGCGGCAGTGCCAACGGGAACGTATTCAGTTTGGAGTGCCGAAACCTCCAGATCAGCGGAGAGCTCGGCGCGGCGGAGGACGATTTTCTATGGATGGGAGGGGTGATCGCGTCGGGGAGCATTCGGATTTACACGTATGCGGGCGACGACACTGCCTGGATTTCCAACGTGCCGCGCGGCGTCGCTGCAGGTTGATACTTCGAATCTCAGCGGATTAGCGACGGCTGAGGATCACGATTGGGTCTCTTTGACCTCTTGCCGCGTCGGTCAGACCCTGGTGGCGACCGGCGGCGGTTACGATGCGGTTGAAATTTACTCGCACGGTCTGGGCGAGGTCGTACTGTTGACCGGAAGCGAATGGGACCATGTCACAATCCGCAACTCGGATATCGACAACTTTTATGCCGACCTGGGCGAAGGCGGCGACACGATGTATTTCATTCACAGCCGAGTGTGGGGTTACATGTCGGCCTTCGGCGGGAACGGCGATGATTATTTCAACGAGTGGGGTGGCAATTTGCTCGGAGGCGCGTATTCGGTAATCGACTTTGAGCGGCGGAGCTAACGCAATTTCAACCCAGAGAGGGGGATCAGGGGATCGGGCGGGGATGATGGGGATGCTGCAATGGTCAATGGCGAAATCCGAATGACGAACGAAGCACGAACCGACTCGACTGAGCTCGTCGCAGGTCGAATGACGAAGCGACAGCGGCGAGAGAATGACAGCGCGAATCAGCGCGTCACAGTGTCGGGGTAGATGGCCAACTCGACGCGGCGGTTGCGGAGCTTGCCGGCGGTGGTCGCGTTGGAGACGACCGGATGGTTGCCGCCGTGGCCCACGACGAAGAGTGAGTTGGGCTTCAATCTCGACCGGGCGACAAGATACTCAAACACCGCTTGAGCGCGGGCGAGCGAAAGCTGGTGGTTCGAGAGCCACTGCGTGTTGGCTGGTGGATCGGTATCGGTGTGACCTTCGATACCGATGAAGTGACCAGGATAATTGCGCTCGATTTCGGCCGCGACCTGGTCGATCATGGGCGTGGACTCCATTCGCAGGCGAGCGGCTGAGGCATCGAACATCTTTTCCGCCGGTAGCTCGATGCGGACCACGTCGCCGTCTTGCCGAACCTCGACACCGGGAATGTTGAAGACCGGCAGATCGCGACCGAGGCTGCTGTTGGCCGAGATCGATGCGCCGGCGCGGCGTGGCGTCGAGGCCAGCGAGGCCTGAGCCTTTTGCTCGATCGTGCTCTTTTCGGTGCGGACCTGCCCGAGCTGTTGAGAGGTGCTCGTGAGCTGCTGAGTGGTGCTGGTCAACTGATCTCGCAGGACGGCGAGCTGATCCTGGAGCAGCTTGTTTTGCTGCCGCGATTGGGCCAGCAACGTC
Organism: Pirellulales bacterium; assembly: GCA_963829655.1. Classification (GTDB taxonomy): domain Bacteria; phylum Planctomycetota; class Planctomycetia; order Pirellulales; family JALHPA01; genus JBBDYH01. The sequence goes on along the minus strand of CAWHJG010000001.1, from coordinate 31,509 downwards.
TCGAGCTCCTGGTTGTCTTGGTCGAGCGTGCTGGCGCGGCTTTGAAGCTGCTGACTTTGCTGGGCGAGGGCCGTTTGCTGCTGCTGGAGACTGTTGGCCTGCGCCTGCGTTCCATACGGATTCTGAACGCAGCCCGCGGTGGCGAGCGGGAGCAGAATCAACATCCGGTATAGCGCCCTGCGCATTGCGGGGCTCCAATGACGTTGTCGGAATCGACGGGGAAATGAACGCAACGGGCGGAGTGACCCAGTGAAGGCGGGGGATGGTAGCGGGCGTGCGCACGGGCTACAAGAGCAATGCGTGACAAGCGCTATACGCGTGCTAGCAGATCAGCGGGCGTCGTCATTCGCCATTCGGGCTTAGTTCGTCATTCGGACTTCGGCATTCGTCATTCAGAGGGTGCTTTCCAATTCGCGTGACACCGTCAAACTCGGGATGTAACGCGACTGCGGATATTGGCCGTAGAAGCGCTTGATGTAGTTGCGGCGCCAGCGGCTCGTGGTGTGACGTTCCCAGCCGAGACGGGCCAACAGGCGATCGGAGATGCGGAAGTTCGCGACATCGGTCACGATCGCGTCGCTCTGCTTGATACGAGCGACCTCGTCGAGCACCGTTAACGCGCCGAAGAAAGTGGCCAAACTTGAATCGCGCGACGAAAGCACGTACTTGAGGGCCAGGAAGTCGGGGCAATTCTGCGGCTGGTTGTAGTACAGCCGGCAGCGGTCGCCAGCAATTCGCTTGTGGTAGAAACGACCCCACAACAGTACGTCGAACAGGGAAACGAACTTTGGAAATGGCCGCAGTTGAATGCCGACGAGCTGGCCCTGGACAACGTCGATCACGCCATAGCGGCGTGCGCGGACGACATCGGCGTTGGCGTGCGGATCGGGGATGGTTTGGAAGATAGGCAACAGGGGGCAGTGGATAAAGAGTAGAGATCTCATCCGCCACGAAGGAAGCGGATAAATGTGAGCAGCACGAGCATGAGGGCCATGCAGGCAATCACGGCCGCTGGGACCAGCCAGCCGATGGCAAACAGCGGCGCGGCCCATTCCCATAACGCCGCCCAATACGCCAGGACAAAAAGAGTAGCGAGACAGAGGAACGGGCCATAGGGCAATTCGTGCTCGCGACGGGAGAGCCATTGCACGACGCCGAGCAGCAGGCCCGCGAAGGGGGCCAGAAAGAAGATGAACAGGCAAGCCTGCCAACCGAGATAGCTGCCAATCATCGCCATCAAGGTGACATCGCCAAAGCCCATCGCCTCTTTGCGGAGCGCGAACTGGCCGACGATTCGCACCGCCCAGACAATGCCACCGCCGGCGGCCAGGCCGACCAGCGCCGAGAGCAGCCCGTGCCAATGGATGGTCGCGCCGGCGGTGAACCAGACCGCGGTGATTCCGATCGTACCCAGTACGGCGAGGCCCGCAACGATTTTTGTGAACGGCTCGCGCGAGCCGCGCGGCGAAGATCGCCCAGGCGCGAGACAGTCCGTGCCGCGTTCGCCAGACGCGCGGCAGGAGGGCGAAGCACCAGAGCAGATAACAGCCGAGCGCGATGGCGAGTGAATTGATGTTTGGTGCGCCGGCGAGTACGGGGGGCCAATCGTTCGGCGAGGCGAGCGTGAGGGGCTCGATCCAGACTGCGCCGGGTGGCGCCACGCAGCGCCACCTCCTGCGGCGGCATGGCGGCCGGTAGAGCGGTGATGAGCGCCAGACCGATGAGCGTGCCAGGGATCGTGACCAGGTCGGGGATCGTCTTTTCGTCGATATCAATCAGCGAAGCCACGATCATGAATAGCAACAAAACGGCGTGGGCCAGGTACTGCGCGTGAACCAGGTAGTCGATATCGGCGCGGAGGGCGGGCTGACCTGCGGCGTGCAGTTGGCGAAGCGCTGGCGTGAGCAGGCCAAGGTGCTCGGTTTCCCACGAATAGAGACCTGCCAAGAGCGCGCCCGTGAGCAGCTCGACCAGCATCGGGCGGACCCAGAAGGCGAGTCCATGCAGTTTGTCTTCGCGCGAGTCCGAGCCAGCCGAAGACGGGGATCCGGTCAGTCCAGCGGCGCGGCGGGTGCGCCGGTTGGAGGCGCGGAGAAGGGGGAAATCGAACGTTGTGTGTATGCCAGACGATAGATCGCCCAATTGCAAAGGCTTCCGAGCGCGCAGCCTGCGACGAACAGGATGATCAGGCGGACTTCGAACGGGATGGCGAGGATGAAAGCCACGTGCGACGGTTTTAGGAGCATTCAAAAGGGGACAGGCACCTCGCCGTCAGCATTGCTCAACGATAAATGTGCAATGTTGGCTCGGAGCCAGTCCCCTTTTGTTCTAGTTCGTGGCCCTTACCGTATCGGCGCCCGGGAAATCCAACAACCCGAAGAAGTGGCCTATTCGTTGCGACCGAGCTGGGACTTCATGGCCGCCAGAACTTCGGTGGCGACGATGATTGGCGATTTGCCTTCGGTGTTCACGATCAGGGTCGCGCACTCGCGGTAGAGCGGCTCACGCTGGGCTAACAGCTCGCGAATTTCTTCGAGGCCGCCGTGGGTTGTCAGATTTGGCCGACGAGCGGCGGTCGCCGAATCGGCGGCAATGCGAGCGAGGCAGGTTTCAGGCGATGCGGCCAGCCAAACGACGGCGCCTGCGACCTTGATGAGCTGTCGGTTCTCAGGCGCAAGACCACACCGCCGCCGAGGGAGAGCACCTGGCGTTCGCGCGCGATCAGGTCGGAAAGCACCTGGCTTTCAAGGTCCCGAAATGCGGGTTCGCCATCATCGGCGAAGATTTGGGCAATTGACTTCCTCGCGCGGCCCTCGAGTACTTCGTCGGCGTCGATTGCGTCCCAGCCGAGGCGTTGGGCCACGATTCGCCCGACGGCCGTTTTGCCGGAGCCGCGGTAGCCGATGAGCAAGAGGTTCATGGCGGCAGTTTACACCTTGGCCGGCCCGGTCATTTTCTTGAGCACATCGCGCATCAATTCCCAGGGGCTGTCCTGGCCGGTGAAGTACTTGAACTGGAGGCTGGCCTGGCGAATGAACATCTCCACGCCGGTGACGACGGTGCAGCCTTGCAGGCGTGCTTCCTTGATGAAGAGAGTGCTCTCCGGGTTGTAGACGGTATCGAACACAACCATGAATGGCCGCAAGTGCAGCCGGTCGTACGGCGACTCGTCCACGTTGGGGTGCATGCCGATCGGAGTGCAGTTGATGATCACATCGGGAGTGACGCCGTAGCGATTGTTCCAATCGATCCATTTGCACTCGAATTTTTCGGCCAGCGCCTGGGCGCGTTGCGCGGTGCGGCTGGAGATGACGACGTCGGCCCCCTTGGAACGGACGCCGTAGGTGACGGCGCGTGCGGCGCCACCGGCTCCGAGGACGAGCACGAGCTTGCCCTCGAAGTTGCCGCGTTCGTATTGCGCCGGCTGCATTGCGCGCTCGAGGCTTTCGACCGCCGCGCGGCAGTCGGTGTTGTAGCCGAGGATCTCGTTGGGCTGGAAGACCAAGGTGTTGGCGGCGCCGATGCCCTTGACGGCCGCATCGACCTTGCTGAGCTTCTTGATCACGTTCTCCTTGTGCGGGATCGTCACGCTCAGACCGCGGACGCCGAGCTCGGGACAATCGTCGATGAACTTATCGAGGTTCTCGGCCGGCACGCGGAAAGGGACATATACCGCGTTGATGCCCGCCGCGGCCAGCGCGGCGTTGTGGATATGCGGGCTGAGTGTGTGGCCGATTGGGTCGCCGATCACGCCATAGACAACCGTTTCGCGGTTGATTTCCTCGTGGCGATAGATCTCCGACATCTGCTGGAAGCTGAGCTGGCCGGGGGCGAGCAGCCGCTCGTGGTGGAACGTGGAGTAAACGAACGGAGGGTTGTAGCGGGCGCTGAGGATGCGCGAGGGGGTGCCCATGTCGCCCATGCACATGGCGACGGTGGGGACGCGCTGGTCGCGTAGTAGTTGCAGGACACGAAAGTTGTCGTGCGGATGGTTGGCCATCGTGGAGATTTTGACCACGTCGGGGTCCATCGCAGCCAGTCGATCGTGGATGTCCTGTAAATTCTCCGGCGTGATGCGGAAGTTGTGGTAGCTGATGATGCGTTTGGTTTTGCCGAAGCGCGGAATGGTCGGGGCGATATCTTCTTCAAGGTCGATCCACTCGCAACCTTCGGCGATGGCGGTTCGCAGCAGCAATTGCCGGGTTTGCTCGGTTCCCGCCCAGCGCCCGCCGTCGGCCTGGCGGCGGCAGGTGATGATCACTGGGCAAGGACGTTCGGCCAGGAGGCGCTTGAGGTTCACATCGCCATTGATGTAATCCAAACGAAGCTCAACGAGCTTCGCCCCGCGTTCCACGAGGTGCTTGTGCTCGGCAATCATGTGCCGATGACGACCGCGACCGATGCTGACGCAGAGCATGCAGGAGGGGGTAAGGGGCCTAAGGCGAGTCGGCCAGCCCCGACGGGCTGGATTCGAGTTCTGTTCCGATTAAGGGTGGATGGAGAGGAGCGTGAAGGGCTTCCGACGGGTATGCATTATATTTGCGGCGAGACGGGATGCGAGTTCTTAACGGCAGTTGTCTACTCTTAGCTCTTTCTGAGCTTGTTCGGGCAAGATCGACGGGACTTACGTCCGCAGGAACTGTCGATCCAGCTCCTCGCGGGTGAAGACGAGGGATGTGGGGCGGCCGTGGGGGCAGTGGTGGCTGTCCTGGAACAGGCGCGCTGCTCGACCAAGGCCGCAATTTCCTCCTGGCTGAGGCGGTCGCCGGCCTTGATCGCCGCCTTGCAACTGATCATGTGCAGAAGCTCGTCCAAGAGGTCGCGGTGCTCGGGCACCTTGCCGCCGGTAAGCAGCTTATCGACCAGCTCGCGAAGCACCTCGACCGGTCGGAAGTTGGCGAGCATTGCCGGGTAACTGGTAATCAGGACCGTGTCGCCGCCGAATGGTTCGACGTGCACGCCGAGGTGCGCGAGCGTTTCCTGCGCCGAGAGGACGGCGGCCGCTTCGGTCGGACCAAGATCGACCGGCTCAGGCACCAAGAGCCGCTGGCATTCCATTGATCCGGCGAGCACCTTTTCGCGGATCTGCTCATACAAGATTCGCTCGTGCAGAGCGTGCTGATCGATGACGACCATACCCTCGTCGGTCTCGGCGATCAGGTAGCGATTATGGACTTGTATCGCGCTTGAGCGGTCGGTCGTGAAAGGATCCGCGGGCGGATGCCGGGGACGTTCGCTCGCGGCGGGGGCCGAGAAGGTTGGCGCGGCGGCGGGCGGAGGCGCGGCGGCACCGGGTTGCAATGAAGACGGCAAGGGTCGGGCCGCGGCGCGATTGGTAACCGCCGCGGTTCGATCCAGCGTCACGAGACTCAACGGTTCGCGGCGCGTGCCGGTGAACTCGGGCTGGTCATCGTCGGCTCGTGCCGTGCCCCCCTGCCCTGGCGGCTGTTGGGAAGCAAGTTGTCCTCGCGCCCAGGCGACGAGATCGCCGCGCAGCGATTGCGCGGCGGTGGGATCGTGAGCGGCCGCGGCTTCGGTGGCCGGCGATGCCGGCTGAAGGCGCGTGGTCAGATCGACGGTGAGAAATTTTGTTCGCAGCGTTCCGAGGAGCTGACTGTAGAGCCGGCCCGAGTCCTGGAAACGCACCTCGAGCTTCGTAGGGTGCACGTTCACGTCCACGTCTTCGGGCGGCATGGCAATTTGCAGGAAGCAAATCGGATAGCGGCCGGAAAGCAGCAGTCCGCGATACGCCTCACCGAGCGCGTGCGCAATGCGCGATCGCGAATCGAGCGGCCGTTGAGGAACAGGTACTGCATTTGCGCGTTGCCGCGGCTTTGGCTGGGGTCGGCGCAACATAACCAAACAGCCGCACGCGGGCGTCGTGGCTTTCGACTGATAATAGATCGCGGGCCAGCTCCTCGCCGAAGAAGCCGGCGATCCGCGTGACGAGGTCGCCCGTCGGGGGCAGGTCGCAAACGGTGCGGCCGCCGTGACGGAGCGTGAAGTGGACGGCGGGTAGGCCAGGGCCAGCCGGGTGAACGCCTCGGTGGTGTGCCCCATTTCGGTTTGCGTGGCGCGGAGGAACTTGCGGCGGACTGGTGTGTTGAAAAAGAGCTGATGGACCTCGACCGACGTGCCCGGTGGTGCGCCGCACGGCGCTACATCGCCCAGACGGCCACCGGTGATTTCGAGCTCGGCAGCGGCGGTTTCGTCGGCCGTTCGACTGCGGAGGACCACGCGGCTGATTTCGGCGATCGAGGCGAGCGCTTCGCCGCGGAAGCCGAGCGTGCGGACCCGAAACAGGTCATCGGCCTGATCGATTTTGCTGGTGGCGTGCGACGCGACTGCCAGCGGAAGCTCGGCGGCGGCAATGCCGCACCCGTCATCCACCACGCGGATGAGCTCCATGCCACCCTGCTCGACGGTGACGTCGATCCGCGTCGCGCCGGCATCTACAGCGTTTTCCAGAAGCTCCTTAACGACGCTGGCCGGCCGCTCGATCACTTCGCCGGCGGCAATCTTGTTGACCACGCTCGGCGGCAGTTGGCGAATCGCGGTTCGCGCGGGCGGGGCGAGCGTCGTCACAGCAGCAACTCCCCAACGTCGGGTCTAGGCATCCAGCAGTTGCACGGGCCGATGCGACTTACGAGCAGCCTCCGTGCGCAGCGCTCGACATGATAACCGATCGCTGGCGTTTTGATGAGAGGCAGGCGGATGCGGAGTTCGGAGCGCGGAACGGGATTGCGCGCCTTCAAGGAATCTCAACGACCTGGCCGTCGGCTGGATCAATCAAACGGAGGAGTACGCGAGGGTCGATACTGTTGGTGATGCTATGCACGGAGCCATCAAATAGCGCGGCGCCAAACATATTTCCAGGCGCAAACCTCCGAGGCCTTTAATTGGGTTATCGGGATCGATTTCAATGTCCTCCGGCTTGGTCCATTCGACGGCCTTATCGTTATCGACTTCCAGAAGCATGATTGTGTTAGCCGTCCCGTCCTTAATGTCTGCGCACTGCGCGGTCCCTCATTCTCCGCCCATGCCGTTCCTTTCCTCACAGGCAATAGGTAAACCGTTTTGTCGTCGAACGGCACGATCGGATTGGAATACACGGGGGGCATTCTGGAGAGCATTTTCTTGTTGTGCTCGCTGTCCCAAGGCTCGTCGAGTTTGAACTGCTTATACAATTGTTGCTCTTCGATGTAGGGGAGAATATGGACGCGCCAACTAAGGAGCGGCTTGCCATTCTTATCTAGACTTGCGCGATCGGGAAACTTCTTGTTGGCAGTTTCGTAGTTGTGCATCGCCAGCGCGATCTGCTGCATGTTGTTGTTGGACGCATTTCGCTGGGCCGCCTGGCGTGCGGCGTTGATCGCCGGGAGGAGTAAGGCGGGCATGATGGCCAGACCGGCGTAGCCCGAATCGACGCTGGCGGTGATCGTCACTCGGTTGCGATCGCGCGTCGGCGTAAGTGACTTGACGACCTTCTCGGAAATGCGGCGCAGCCAGCGGGCTGTGGCTTGTTGTAGCTCTTGATCGGGCCCGCGCATGTTCTCGGCCATCGAAGCGAGGGCCATCTCGCGGGCCATCAACAGCGCTTTATTTACTAGTCGCTCGGCTTCAGCGGCGGACGGTTCATCACGCGCGTGGAGAACCAACTCGGCGGTGGTGCTGGCGGTGATTGCGAGCTTGAGCTCGATGGCGGTGAGGAGGTCGGGGAGCTTAAAGAACTCCTGAAACTGCGGCGGCACTTGGGCGGCCATTGGCTTGAGCATCGCCAGAAGCTCGCGCACAGCTTCGAGATCGATGACGGCAAACGCGTGGGATTTGCCGTCGTAGGACGCGAGCAGGCGGGCGACGCGCGAATCGACGGCCGCGCCGGTGAGGAGGCGGTCGAGCTTTTCGTCGAGGGCGAACACGATCGTGCGATCATCTACGAACGCAATGCTGGGTTCGTTTGGCCGCTGCGCCGCGTCGGACGATTACACCTCCGGACAGTTTCTGAGGCTCGCCCCACTGCGCCTGGCGGGAAAACACCTTGGTGGGGTCAACCGGCTCGGACATTTCCATCACGCCGGCGAGCGTTGGGGGCGCGGGGAAGCGGTCGATGCCAGAGAAAGTGAACGTGATCCGCTCGATCTTGACCGGATCGATGCCGCCTTCCTTGAGACCGAGCGCGGTAATGATTTCGACCGGCAATAGCTCGTTAGCGGGTTCGGTGAAGAAACTCTTGGGGTGAATCACGGTGACGGCAAAGTCATCTTTGGTTAGAAAGCGCGTGGCGCGGTTTGGCGTAGCGGACCGATCCACCGCGTTTTGTTTGGCGCCAGCGTTGTTGCCTGGTTGTGTCTTGGCGGCGGGCAGTTTTTGGGCCTTAGTTTTTGTCGCCTGCGCGAGCGAGGCTGCCGGAAATACGATTGCGAAGGCAATGAAGAACGAGATGATGGGGAGGTTCATTGAAGAACTCCGGAATTTAGAGCCGCTGCGGAACGGTAAGTGAATTGACTGATGATAGCGGGCGGAGGAATCGACTGCACGACACGTAGAGCGAAAAAGGCAACGGGGTCGGGAGTCGATTTCCGAGCGCCGTTTACGGACGCGACACTCGTCGGCGGAAAACGACTCCCGACCTCCACCGCAGCCTAGACCTTCATGATTTCGCGGGAGGTGCCGACGGTGGAACCGCGGCCGGCGGGGACGTGATACATTCCCCGCGGCCATTGGTAGGCGTCGCTCCGTACCAACTTGAGGGCCTCGGGAACGGTGTAGGCGCCTGCAACTCGATTCTTGATTGCCTTTTGAATCCGTTGCCAGTTCACTTGCTCCTGTTCGCTAAGCACGTATTTCTTCTTGCAGGGCACCATTTGCCCCACGAGCATGGTGAGATATCCTTCCATTCCAAACTGGTCGTTGTAGTCCAGTAGCGTTTCTCGCGCCAAAACGCTCGGTCCCACCGCTTTGTAATAGTTCACGATTTCTTCCGCCCCGGCCAGATCGCAATCGTTCCAGCAGGCTCGCCAATAGGGGGTATCGTACCGCGTGTTGAATTTGAAGTGGGTTGCCAGATACGCGACGATCTGATCCCACTGCTTGCTTAGCCGCAGGTCGCAGTGCTTGATCAGGTACTCCTCCGGCGCTTGACCGTCGCACTCCACCAGCACTTCGGCCAGCGACTCGGCCTGAGTGCAGATCAGCCCCAGGCCGGTCGATTCCAGCGGCTCGACGAATCCCGACGCGTTGCCGATCGCGATTACGTTCTTGTGCCAGGTGCGCTCGTGGCGGCCGACGCGAAAGCGAACGACCCGGGTCTTCATGACCTTGGGGTTTTTCGCGGTGAACTCGGCCGCGGCATCCTCGTCGCTGATGAAGTCGCTCGAATAGACGTATCCACGATTAATGTGTCCTTCGTGGTCGATCCGCCAGCACCAGCCGGAGTTCATGGTCTCGGCGGTAGTATAGGGCTGGATGGGTTCGTCGGTCCGCTGCCAGCCGCCAACGACCGCGCGGTCGTTGTACAGCGTCCGTTTGAAGTCGCGAAACGGCACTCCGAGAGTTTTTTCCAGCAACAGCGAGACAAAGCCGGAACAATCCGCATACAGATCGGCGGTGATCGTGCGGCCCGAGGCGAGTTTCAGCCCCGCGACACCGCGCTCGTCCAGCGGAACGTGCTCAACGGTGTCATCCTCGGTGATGACGCCGATTTTTGTCGCGTAGCGCTCCAAGTAACCGACAAACTTTTCGTTCTCGATGTGATAGGCTGGGGAAATGGGAAATATCGGCCAGCCGGTGACATCGCGGTAGCAGATCTTGTTCTCGCTCATCAGTCCCGACTGCACACCGACATAGTCCCACGGCGTGCCGTCGATATAGTAGCCGGTGGCCTTGGGCAAGATCGCGTACTTGGTATCGATCTGAAAGCCGAAGACGTAGTCGAAGAACGGCCGCGGTCCCCAGAGGTAACGAATCCCCAGTTTCCACTGCGGTTCGGCCTCGCGCCAGAACTCCTTCATCGGAATACCAAGGTAGTCGTGAAGGTGCTGGGGGATGGTGACGGTGGTCCCTTCGCCGACGCCGATGATGCCGATGTCTTTCGAACGCAGTACGGTCACACGCAGCTTCGGCAGCCTGATTTTCAGCGTAATGGCTGTTAAATAGCCGGCGCTGCCACCGCCGAGCACCAACACGTGTTCGAGCATCGCTGGGGAATCCATATCGGGACCACTCGGTTGGAGTCGTATGCGAGAGTTGAGCAGAAAGTTCAGGCTGAATCAGACCGACAAGGACGCCGCGGCCTGGCGGTAAATTCCCTGGGGCCACTGCCATTGGGGTGAGCGGACCATCGACAGGCCTTCGCGCACCGTGAACGCGGCCGTCACCTTGTTTTTAATCGCTTGTTGAATTCTTTGCCAGTTAGCCCGCTCCTGAGGCGATGGCTCGAACTTATACTCGTACGGCACTTGCTGGCCCACCAACATCGAAAGATACCCTTCCATTCCAAACTGGTCGGACGGGTCGAGAATCGTCTTGCGGTAGAGAACGCTGGGGCCCAATTCGCGGTAATAAGCCACAAACTCCTCCGCGTCCTGCAACTCGGCGTCGTTTTGACAGGCTTGCCAGTAGCGTGTTTCGAGCCGCTCGTTGAACTTGAAGTGCACGGCGAGAAAGCGGCGGATTTGGTCCCAGCTCGTGGCGTTTCGTCGATTAAACTGTCGTCGCATCGAGGAATGCACTTCCCGATCACACTCAGCCAGCGTCTCGGCGAGAGATTGGCATTGCCCGGCAATTGCACCGAGTGAAGTCGCCTCCAGAGGCTCGACAAATCCCGACGAGTTGCCGATTGCCACAACATTCTTGACCCAGGCGCGCTCATACCGCCCGGAGCGGAATTTGACGATGCGCGTCTTGTCAACCTTCGGGTTTTTGCGCGGAATTCGGCGTCAGCCTCTTCGTCGCTGATGAAGTCGCTGGAGTATACGTAACCGCGATTGATCCGCGTCTCGTGCTCGATCTGCCAGCACCAGCCGGCGTTCATGGTCTCGGCAGTCGTGTAGGGCTTGATCGGCTCGTCAGTTCTAGTCCAGCCGCCGACTACGGCGCGGTCGTTGAACAAGCTCGACTTGTAGCTGATAAACGGCTCGTTCAGGGCCTTGCCAAGCAGGACCGAAAAGAACCCGGAGCAATCCACGAACAAATCGGCGGTGGCGGTTTGGCCGCTGGCGAGGCGCAGTCCGGTCACGCCGTGCTCGTCCTGGAGAACCTCCTCGACCGTATCGTCCTGGATCGCGACGCCTAGTTGACGGGCGTGGGCCTCGAGCCACGTGACGAATTTTTCATTCTCGATGTGGTACGCCAGATCGTTGGTCACGACCGGCCTACCCAGCGGGTCGCGGACCATGATTCGATTGTGCGACATTAGACCGCTAGGGATGCCGACATACGTCCAATCGCCGTTGCAGTAATAGCCTGTCATTCGCGACAGGAGGTTGTACTTGGTGTCGAGCTGGTGTGAAAAGGCATAGTCGAAGTAAGGACGCTTCCCCCACAGGAAGCGGATACCGAGCTTCCATTGCGGATCGGCTACACGATAGAAATCCTTGATGTCGAGCTTCATGTAGTCGTGCAAGTGCTGCGGCAGCGTGAGAGTGGTCCCTTCGCCCACACCGATGATGCCGATGTCCTTGGAGCGCAGAACGGTGACCGGCAGTTCCGGAAGCCGGAATTTCGCCGTGATTGCGGCGAGAAATCCGGCGCTGCCGCCACCCAAGACGAGAAGCGATTTGACGCGCTGATCCATTGACTCTCCCCATGGCCCCCCCTCTTTCCGAAACCACGGGAGAAAGTTTCAATTAATTTACTATAACAGGACTGACAATTTGCCGCTAGGAAACGGTGCACGTTGGCATGATAAGATGCGTAACGCGCTACGAAGTACGGCGTGTATACGATAGGGGGGCATGTGACCTAGTTGCTTAGCCGAGGCGCCTACACATGCCGCAGTGCTTCCACAATTTCACCGCGAGTCGCCTGCCAGGCCGGAAGAACACCGGCCATTACGCCGGCCGTTAGCGCAGCCGCCATGCCCCAGGCCGCGGTGAGAAGCGACGGCTCAAAGGCAATGATGACTCCTTCGGTGCCAATGCTGAAATGCCCGAGGGCCAATGCGGCCAGGGCCACGAAGACGCCAATCGCGCCGCCGGCGAGACTCACAAGCAGGGTCTCGCCCAGGATTAAGCCAAATACGCGCGGCTCCGAGACGCCGATCGTGCGAAGCACGGCATGCTCGCGAATGCGGTCCTGCACGCTCATGACGGCGGTCGCGGCGACGAGCATCAGCACCAGGCCAACGCATGCAACGCCGAGGTAATGCGCAAAACCGACAAGCTCGGTCAGATCGGCGACGGTGGCGGCCTGAAATACGCCTTTGCTGCGAGTATCGGTGGCTACGGGGCCGCCGCGAAACAGTGCGTCGATTGCCGCGGAGACCGTTTCCGGATCGGCGGAATCATCGAGCAGAACCTCAAACTGCGTTACCCGGCCGACCTCGTTCTTCCCGCGTTGCCTCTGCAGGAACTCAAGTTGAGTGTAAATGAAATCCTCCTCTGCCGCATGCGGGGCGGCGAAGATTCCAGCTACCGTGACGGTCACGCCGCCGATGCTGAAGCGATCGCCGCTGGAAATTCCGCGGCGGTGCGCGACCGCCTGGCCCACGAGGGCCCCATCGCGCAGCCGCTCAAAGTCGGTGAAACTCCCTTGCATAACGCTTAGTTGCCGCGCCGTGTGCAGCTTCTCTGGCGGGACGCCATGAAACACGATCACGTCGAGGCTGGCGCGGCAATTGTTGGTGTAGACCTTGATGGGGATCACATCGCGCACGCCGTCAACCTGGACGATCTGGCGATCGTAGTCCTGCGGCAGCGAGCTGGTGAATGGGCAGAAGCGGTTGGCTTGAAAAACAATCAGCGCCCGCTCGGCCGCTGCGTTGTTAGTCAACCGATCAAGCCCGTCGCCCACGGCCGCGACGCAGGTGAAGACAAACAGGGCCACGGCGGCGCCGCTGACAGTCAAGAGCGTCCGCGTGCGGTGCCCCCAGAGACTTTTCAGGATGTAAGGTATGAAGCGGAACACGGTTAACCTTGAACCTTAAACTTGGAACTTTGAACCAATGCTTCTCGCGGCCAGAGTTTTCCATGATCGAGTTTCAACTGTCGGCCGGCGTACGCCGCGGCCTGAGGATCGTGAGTGACCATCAACAGTGTGGTGCCAAGTTCCTCGTTTAATCGTTTGAGCAGCACCAGCACTTGTTGGCTCGTGTCGGAGTCGAGATCGCCGGTCGGCTCGTCGGCCACCACGATCGTCGGGTTGGCGACAATCGCGCGGGCAATCCCAACTCGCTGCTCCTGACCGCCGGAAAGCTGCCGCGGGTAGTGGTGCGCCCGGTCAGTGAGGCCGACCGCTTCCAGGGCGATCTCGACGCGCTCGCGGCGCTGGCGCCTGCCAAACGGCAACAACAAGAGCGGCAGCTCGACGTTCTCATAGGCCGTAAGCACGGGGATCAGGTTGTGCGTTTGGAAGATGTAACCCACGTTTGCCGCGCGCCACTCGGCAAGCCGCGAGCGAGACAGTGCATGGACATCGACGCCGTTAACCACGACGCGGCCGGCGGTGGGACGGTCGATCCCCGCCAGGACGTTCAAAAGCGTGCTTTTGCCGGAACCGCTCGCGCCCATCAGCGAGAGAAAATCGCCGCGCTCGATCGTCAAATCAGCCTCAATCAACGGCGATATTTCGTGATCGCCTTTGCGGTAGGTCTTTGTCAGGGCATGGACTTCAACCAGCGGCATTTCAGACTCACTTTTTCGGTAGTTCGATACTTGAATTCGTAGCTTGGTCTTCGCCGCTGACACGAATCCGGTCGCCATCCTCAAGACCTTCGCGGCCGCCGACGATCAACTTGTCGGAGGGCGTCAGTCCCTCGACCTCGACAAGTCCCCCTGGCAAAGCATTGCCGAGTTGGACATGACGCGAACGAGCGACGCCGGCGGTCGTATCGGCGATCCAAACGCGCGAGCCATGCTCGCTTGCTTCGATTAAGCTGCGGGGTACGTACACGCGAAGTTTGCCCTTCAATTCTCCGGTCGGTTCTGCGCTTTTCGGGCCAGAAACGTCACCTGAACCAGCATCTCCGGCTTGACCGTGGCCGGGGGATTCTCGATGCTGACCTTCACTTGGAGCGTGTTCTTTGAGATGTCGGTCAGACCGGTGATTGAAACCACTTCGCCGTCCAATGGCTTGCCGGCCGACGGCGTTTCGATTCGTACGCGCTGGCCAAATTGCGTTTTGGGCACATCCTCGAGCCGGACGTCGGCGCGGACTTGTAATCGCTCAGGATGAAACAGCGTGGCGACGGTGCTGGAGTCAGCCTCATTTTCTTTCGCCAGTCCCATGACGCGTTTGCCGGGCTGGCCGACCAGTGCCAGCACGACACCGTCGCTGGGAGCGCGGATCACGGTGCGGTCGAGCGCCAGTTTGGCCTTGTCCACCATGAGGTGGGCCTGAGTCACGCGAGCGTTTGCGGCCGCCACCTTTGCCTCCGCCTCAGCCACGGCACGCTTCTCATCGGTCTTCAGCTCAAGTTGCCTGCGAAGCGCATGGCAGCGGTCGGCGAACGCTTTCTCTTCGCGCTCGAGGCGCGGCTGTTTGGCGTGAAGTTCATCAAGCTCTGCTTGCGCCGCGTCAAGCTCGCTCTTGCGCGCTGAATCGAGCGGCCGGACACAGCTTCGCCCGCGTCGCGCTTTCCGTCGTAGTCCTGTTTCGCGATGAGCAGCTTGGCCTTGGCCGCTTCGATCTGCTTGGGCAGCGCGGCCAGCTCGCCGTCAATGCGAGCGAACATCGACTCGGACTCGGCCAGGTCGGCCTGAAGTTTAACGGGATTCTCCAGGGTCGTTTTTGCGGCTTCGAGCGCCGCATTGGCGCTGTCGCGCTCCGCGTACTGCAGCTCGCACATGGCTTGCCCCTCGGCCAGCACCAACTCTGCGTCGCGGGCTATCAAGCGCGCAATCTCGTCACCGGTCTTTACCTCCTGGCCTTCGATGACCGACAGCTTCTCGATCACTCCCTCGGTCAGGGCGGTGACTTGCACGGCCGTTGGCCTCGGCTCAATCCAGCCGGCGGCCTTGAACAAGGGAGCGCCTTCGACCTGCGCCGCGGTCTCGGAAAAGATCACGGGAGCAATCGTCACCGCACGCGCGGGGAGCAAAGCGTCTTTGCTCGCCCAGGCGATCACACCGAGCAAGCCCAGCAACAGCCCGATCGGCACGACGTATCGCGACCAGATGCGGCGCGGCGGCGCCAGCGCGCGGCGGTCCGGTGCATCGCGGTGTACCGCCAATCGTTGTAAGTCAACGCCGGTGCTCATCATTTCCTCACGTACATTTTTTCTGCTATGAGTGCGACGCTGCCGTCCTTGGTCTTTTGCAGCTCGCCGGAAACCACAACGGTTTGCAGCTCCTTGAGTTGGAAGAGCTGTTTGGCATCGATAGGCACAACCTGCCCCTTGTCGTCCACGAATTTGACGGTCATTAAGTTTTTCGGGAGCTCATCGGAGTCGCAACAGTAATCCCAGGGATACGGACAATTGTCACCCCCGATTTCGTTGCAGGGTTTTAGCTTGCGATCGACGATCATGAATGCGGCGACATCTTCAACAAACGGATGCCGGTCGCCGCCAATTCGGCCCAGCACTGTTACCAATTCCTTGTCGGCAACGTTTTCGACCACGTCGCTCACGTCCTTGGGCTCGGCCGGTTCCTGATCGACCAGGTATTTCGCACTAACGGCCACGGACGCAGCGGCGTCCGCGCCGGATGTGTTCTCCGGCTTTCTCGAAGTGCAGCTAACGATGATCGCCGCAGAAAGTAACAGTGATCCGGCTATCAGGGGCTTATTCATTGATTGATCTCCAAAAGTTGAAAGTTGCAGCTATACGGCTCGCAGACCGTCCACGATCGGCACTCGCAGCGCTCGCGCGGCCGCCGGCAACGAGCCTAGCGATCCGAGCAGCAGACCAGTGCAACAGCCCACCAGCACGGTCACGCTGTCCACGCGGAGCGCGAACGCGCCCATCGTGAACCGCACGGCCAAATCACTTACAAACACGATCGCTATGGCGATCGCCAGCAGCGAGGCAGCCGCGGCCAGGATCGTGCACTCTTGCATCAGGCTGGCAGCAATTG
Source organism: Pirellulales bacterium (assembly GCA_963829655.1). Classification (GTDB taxonomy): domain Bacteria; phylum Planctomycetota; class Planctomycetia; order Pirellulales; family JALHPA01; genus JBBDYH01. The sequence continues at coordinate 15,277 of CAWHJG010000001.1, read as the reverse complement.
CGCGCCGCATGAACCCGAGCGTTTGCAGCATCGAGAGCTCGCGTATTCGCCCGACCACCGCTCCGTACATCGTGTTCAAGCCGGCGAAGGCACCGGCACTTGCGATCAATCCGACCACAATCCACGCCAGCCAGCGGACGTGCAAATAATGGCCGCGGAGCGAGGCGTAGTACGCCACCTCGGGCTGGGCCTCGATTTCCAGCGTGCGCACGTTCTCCTTGCAAAACAGGTTTACGGCCGAGAAACCGGCGGGCGTCTCGGTCTTCACGGCCACGATAGTCAGGTCCTGCCGCTTGAGCACTTGCTGAAATTCAATCAGCGGGCACCACATTTCCGACTCGAACGCAGAACCTCCGGCAGTGAACCGGCCGCTGACTCGCCAAGAATGTCCCTCGAACTGAAGCGTGCTCCCTGGTCGCAGTTCGTCGTCGCGCCAACCGAGCTTGGCGGCCGCCAGCCGGCCGACGAGGACTTCGTTCCCCTGCGGCCATTCGCCTTCCACGATCTGGACGCTCGAACGAACCAGAAGCGCACTCGGGGCAACGCCGCGCACCAGCCCCATCGTCGGTTCACCACCGCCGCCGCGAGGCGTGACCTTCGTTCCCAGGTACAGCTCGCCCGATACACAAGCCTGGCCGTGGCGGTGGTCGATCTCAGCGACGCTGGCGCGCACGCGATCCGCCGTCGCCGCCGGCACGGAGGAGTACTCGATGTTCTCGGCGGTCCCCAGCGAATGAATAATCGCCACGCGTGGATCGCCGCTGACGGCGAGCGTGACTTCCAGCCCGCGGACGAATGCGCTAACCACCAGTATCAGCAGCACGACGATCGTCAGTCCGACGAGCGTGATTGCGCTGCGGCCCGGCCGGCGGAGCAAATTCCGCACGCCGTATTCCCAGGGTAGCGGTCGAAATCGGAGCATAAATCAAACGACGGAAAAGGGCGGCTTCTCTTGTGAACGCAATTCATGCGCGCAGAGTACCAGCGCGAATGATCGAACGGAGGCGCAATCAGATCAATAGCGATTTGATGCGCAGGCGCAGCCCGCGCCCGATAGAAGCGCCGCGATCAGAAACAAGAGAAGCACGAGCATGCTCGGCGGATGCATGCTGGCCTGAGTGTATGCCAGCATCGGCTGTCGGAATGGCAACATACAGAACCAACTCGTTCAACCCGTGAAGCTCAACTCCAAGCTTCGCCAACAAGGCGCCGCTGCACAGGCAGTTGCCGTCCTCGCAGCACCGATCGAGCGGCAACGCGGGGCGCTGGATCGGCTCATCGTTCGCTGGCGTTGTTGAATCTTTGCAATCCGTCGCAGCACAGCAATGTGCTACTGCCGCTTCGCAAGCTGGTGTATACGTGTCTTTCACCTGATGGCACGCGCCATGTTCGGCTGCGCAATGCGGAGCAACATGACTGCGGCAAATCGCCGGACATAGTGCCATGCTCAGGGCCAACGAGATGGAAAGCAGACCGCGCATTGTGACCGCGCCAAAGGATTAGTTTCTTAAGAGCAATTCTAGGTTGGCGCAGAGGTTGGTCAATTTGCATCCGCTTCCGGCCGCGACGCGCCGTACCGAACAGCCGCCCCTAGTCCCCCCCGCACTCAATTCGGTATCATCGGCAGCATGGCAAAGACCGCTGATCGATCGCAACTGGAAGCCGTTCAGACCGCCGATACCGACGTGCCGGCCGTCACGCCGGCGGACATTCGCGTGCTGATCGTGGATAACGACGAAGCACACGCCGAAACCGTTGCCGAGAGCCTCCAACGCGTTGGTTACGGTTGCGGCGTCGCCACCAGCGGCTCCGAGGGCGTGCGGCTGATTGATCACGAGACGTTCGACGTGGTGATTACCGATCTGGTGATGAGCGACGTCAACGGGATCGAGATCCTCAAACGCGCCCGGCAAAGCTTGCCCGATTGCGAAGTGATTCTTGTCACCGGCCACGGCTCGATCCCCTCGGCCGTCGAGGCGATGCAACAGGGGGCGTTTAATTACCTGCAAAAGCCGCTCGATCTAAAACAACTTCGCGTCGTTGTGAATCGGGCCAGCGAATCGGTGCGGCTGCGACGGCAGAACGTAGAACTCAACCGCCGCCTGGACGAGAAGTTCGGCTTTGAGGGGGTCGTCGGGTCCAGCGTGCAGATGAATTCGGTGATCGACCGACTAAAGCGGATCGCGCCCACCGACGCCAGCGTGCTCATTCAAGGCGAGACCGGCACGGGCAAGGAGCTTGTCGCCCAGGCAATCCATCAAAACAGCCCGCGAAAGAGCAAACCATTTGTGGCGCTCAACTGCGCGGCATTGAGCGAGAACATCCTCGAGAGCGAACTGTTTGGCCATGTGAAAGGCGCGTTCACGGATGCCTCGACCGACCGAGTGGGCAAATTCGCCTATGCCCACGGCGGGACGATGTTTTTGGACGAGGTCGGCGACATGCCGATGGCCACGCAAATCAAGCTATTGCGCGTGCTGGAGAACGGTGAGATCACGCGCGTGGGCAGCAACGAAGCCATTCGCGTCAATGTGCGCGTGTTGTCGGCGACCAATCGCCATCTGGAAGACGCGATCGCCGCCGGCACCTTTCGCAACGACCTGTTCCATCGCCTGAAGGTGGTCACCATCGAGCTGCCGCCGCTGCGCGAGCGGCGCAAGACATTCCGCTGTTGATCGAGCACTTTGTTCGGCAGTTCAGCAAACGGCATCACAAGTCGATCAAGAGCATGTCCCCCGCGGCACGTATGAAAATATTGGGCTATGACTGGCCGGGCAATGTCCGCCAACTGCGAAACGTGATCGAGAGCATGGTGGTAGTTGATTACGATGGCGTATTGGATACCGACGACCTGCCCACGGAGCTTGCCGGAGGCGCAACCGCGGGGCCAGGTCCCGCCAGTACGGCGGCGAGTGATGGCAGCGGTCGCTTTCTGATTGGCATGGTGGGCCAGCCATTGGAGAACATCGAGCGGATGTTCATTTCGGAGACGTTGGCGTTTACAGGCGGCAATCGCGAGCAGGCGGCCCAAATGCTTGGAATTGGCGAGCGGACGTTGTATCGCAAGATCAAGGAGTGGGGGTTGTAACACGGCAATCGCGTGCCGCGTCTCTCTTTCGCCCGTTGCGGCGCGCGTCTGACCTACACTAAGATGGTGGGCTTGCCAGGCGGCGGCGTCAATTGCTGCTTCGCCGGATGCTTAACCAGAACACGACCGCACAAATTGCGCCTCCATGTCGATTGACCGATATTCGTCTTGCCCCGGCGGCACTGGGAAGAAAATCAAGTTCTGCTGCGCTGACCTGGTCTCCGATCTCGACAAGGTCCAACGGATGATCGTGGGGCGGCAGCAGGTGAGCTGCCTGGAATTGATCAATCAGCTCGATGCCACGCATCCCAACCGCGCCTGCCTGCTGGCTTCCAAGTTCTCGCTCGAGCAAAGTTTGGGGGGGCGGCAGGCTTCGCTACCAACGCTCAAGCGGTTCCTCGAGCGCCATCCCAACAATCCGATTGCGCTGGCCGAGCTGGCGGTCGAAAAGGTGCAGCGTGGCGAGCTACTAAGCGGGCTGCAAAGCCTGCAAAAGGCGGTGCGGGTGAGCGGAAACGAGCTGCCGCAGCAGGTGTTTACCGCCATGGGGCGGCTCGCCGAGCAGTTCTTGCACGCCGGCCACATGCTACCGGCACGCGGGCTGTTGTTGTTGCAAGCCTCGATCAATAAAGCCAATACCGACCAGGCGATGCAGATGTTGGCGCGACTGACGGCGTCGCCCGCCGTTCCGGTATTGTTCAAGGACAACGTGCCATTTGAACGGCCGCCGGCGGATGCACCGTGGGCGGCTGACTTCAACTCAGCGCTATCGCTTGGATTGCGCGCAGTGGCAGGCCGCGGCCGACTTGTGGACGGCATTGACCTCGACGGTGAGCGATTCGCCGGTGTTGTGGAAAAACCTGGCGATTGTTCGCGGTTACATGGGCGACTACACGAATGCGTCGTATGCCTATCGCCGCTATGCCGAGCTGGCGACGAACGAACAGGACGCGATCGAGGCCGAAGCCACCGCGCAGCTCTTGACCAAGAACGCGACCGAGGGGATCGCCGAGGATCTTGTGGTCACCTATCACCTGAAGGACATGGCGGAATTAGAACGTCACCTGGAGGAAAGCGACCGCGCGGAGCAGGTGGAAATCGATCCCGAGGATTTTGTGAATGAAGCTCCACCGAAAGTCATTTACGCACTCGTGGATCGGCCGCTGGTCAAAAGCTCCCCGGAAATCGCGCGCGACGATGTTCCGCAAGTGATTGGAGAAGCTCTGATTTTTTATGCCGACGGTGACGATCCGCCGCGTGTCGAGTTGGAGGTATTTCGACCGCAATTGGCTCAAGCGGAAGCACTGTTGCGCGAGATCGCCGGTGACACGCTGGCCGAGCGGCAGGACCAGGAAGTGATCGATCGAATGTCCGCGGTCGAGCTGGCGCTGTCGTGGCGCTGGCGACTGCCCGACGATGTGAGTGATGAGCACCGCCGCAAGCTGCTCTTCGACCAGCGGCGACGGATGGTGCTTGACGTATGGCCCAAGCTCCCGATGCCGCTGTTTGGCGGCAAGCCGGCCGAGGAAGCGGCCGACAATCCAGCCATGCGCACGAAACTGCAGGCGGCGCTCTTGCTCTTGGAGCTGGAAGATACCGATCCGGCGGCCGACGAGATCTGTGACGAGCTCCGCCGCCGTCTAAAATTGGATACGCCTCAGCCGATCGATCCCGAGTTTGTAGATGCTACTTCGCTGCGCCTGGCCCGATTCGCGCGGCTTGCGGTCGAGCGCCTCAGCGATGCACAACTGGCCCAGGCTTTTCAGGCGCGGCCGCGGCGGGTTACGAGTCGGCGCTGCGCCGGCTGGCACAGGAGGCAGTGGGGCGAAGCAAGCTCGCAGGCGATATCAAACTCGCGGCGTACCAATACCTGGCGCAATTTGAGGAGGATGCCGAAAGGGCGCAGTCACATCTCGCCGAGGCGCGCCGTTTGGCGGAAAAGCTCCGACGGCCGGCCACGCCGCGCGACCTGGATTTGGTCGCACGTATTTCCGGCGGCCGCTCGGCGCGCCCGGCCGGATCTAGGCGCAATAGGCGCTAAGTCGGCTCCCGGCTGGATCGACGCACTGCGGTTACTCGGCTTCCTTCGCCGGCTCGAAGTAATCACGCCGCAAGAAATCGGCCAGCAGTTCGATCTGGGCTGGGTCAAAATGTTCTTGGCCGGGTTGTCTTTGTCCTTGAGGAACGCCGGCATCCGATCGTTGCCCCGCTCCTCGGTCTTGGGCCCATAGAACCGCGGATGTTCCGGATTTGAGATAAAGTCCACAAGCCATTGCCGCGATCCATACTTCGCCAGGTCGGGCGCTTCGCCCCCTTGGTCATCGGCATTGAGGTGATGGCATGAGGTGCAGTTGTCCACGATCAACGTCTCACCTTCTTTGATGGCGCCGGCGTCTCGCATCTTTTGGTCCGCCTCGCGCTGGTAAGGCAGCTCTGCTTCCGCCGAGAGCGCGGCTACGACCTTCTCCTTCTCTTCTTTCTCCAACTGCCCCCACTGATCCGGGTCTTTCACGAATTCCACCATCCCGCCAAACCGATGCGCGGTATTCCCGAAGTAGGGCGCGGTGGTCACCTCACGAACATACTTCGTTGGATCTTCTTCTTTTGCATCCGCCGGCAGCATGAGATCCTTCGTCTCCAACTGATTGATCTGATTGGGGTCTAAAAGCCCGGCGATCCATGGTCGCGAAGCGAAGTTGTACAAGTTCGGGCGCCGGAGGGTTGGAATCTTACTTTTCCCTGCGCGTCGCGAACCATCGCCGGCTTGGCATTGGGGTCGTCGCTCTCGTTCACGACGGGTCTTTGCAATCGTTCCTGAACGATCCGGACTTGATCCTTGCCCGCTGGATCAATGTAGTCGTGACAACTGGCACAGTGCTTGGTGAATAGTTTTTCGCCCTGTGTCTTGGGGTCCTCTCGCAACAGTGCGAGCGCCCCGGTCGGCGGGATTTGCTTTTCGGCGGCCAGCTCCTTGACGCGCTCAGCCTCACGGTTTGCCTGCGCGACCGCCGCCAGGTAATCGCTCGACTTTTGATGATTCTCGTAGCGACGCTTCAGATCGAGAAACTCGTCGATTTTCGTCTGATCGTCGTTGAAGTGCGCCCGCATTTTTGCCTCGTCGTCACCGAACAAGCGGATCTGCTGCGCGACTTCAGTGAACTCCGTAGCGTCGGTTCGGCCATAGTCATCGCGCAGCGAGGCGAATGTGAGCCAGCCGATTCCGAGCAGTAACACGATTGTGAACGCGATGTTGAACCGATGCCCCAGCCGCCAACGCCCGACGATTGGCATTAAGAACAACATCAATAACACTGCGGACGGAATGACAATCGCCCCCAACACCTCTCCGGTGTGCCCCTGCCCCTCGAATATCTTCAAGAATTGGAACAAAAATAGAAAATACCATTCCGGTCGCGGCGCCGCATATTGATCGCCCGGGTCGGCCGGCGGACCCAGCTCGGCGCCCAAATGCGTCGGTTCCGCAAGACTGGTGTGCCCCAAAATTACCGGCATCACTACCAATCCAATTACCACCGCCAACACCGCCAGGCACGCCACGGCGTCGCGCAGCACCTGGTCCGGCCAGAACGTGCAATCGCTGCGCGATACCGGCTGCTTGTAGCAAATGCCATGGCGTCGAAACAGGGCCACGTGAAGCACGAGAAACAGCACGAGCAGGCCGGGCAAAACGCCTGCGTGCAAAGCGAAGAAACGCGTGAGCGTGTGATGGCCGTAATCGTTGCCGCCGACGACCAATCGCTGCATCGCCTCACCAACGCCGGGGGTCAGGCTCATGAGGTTGGTGGCGACGCGAGTGGCCCAGTAACCCTTCTGATCCCACGGAAGCAGGTAGCCGGTGAGCGACATGCCGAGCACAAGCAGCATCAGAATTAAGCCAAGCCAGAAGTTGACTTCGCGGGGCGCGATAGCGCCGTCGATTACGACCTGCATCAAGTGCAACGCCAAGAGTACGATCATCGCCTGTGCCATGAAGTGGTGCACGCCGCGCAGCAGCCAGCCCCCCTGCATTTCGTGCTGGATGTAGTACACGCTTTCCCAGGCCGTTTGCGAGCTGGGGCTGTACGCCATCCACAAGAACACGCCAGTCACCAATTGGACGAAGAAGGCGAACACCAACGTACTGCCCCACACATAGCGCCAGCGCGCGCCGCCGGGAATGCGCTCGTACAGCGCTTTGTGCACGAAGCCGCGCACGCCGGTGCGATCGTCGAGCCAATCTAAAAATCCGGGCATCGGCTTTATCCCATGGCAATCGGCTCGGGGCGACCGGCGTAAAAATTCTGAAACTTCACCCAGACTTCGCTCTCGCCGCCCTGCTTGCGAACCGTACACTCCAGCACGTCCATTTTGCGCGGGCTGGGGCTGGGCTGGATGATCGAGCCATCGAGCGCAAATGCGCTATTGTGGCAGGGACACTGAAACACGCTTCGCCCCGCGGCATAGCCAATGAAACAACCCGCGTGCGGACAGATGGCGTTGAAGGCGGTCGGCGATTCGTCCCCCTGTTTTCGCACGAGATACACGACGCCGATCGGCTCGTTGGGGAATTTGTTCCAGCTGTCAACACGATCGGCGATGACTGCAAACTGCTGCGGCTCACCGTTGTCGGGCACAGCCGCGAGGTTGGCGATGCGAATGAATCCGTCGCCCTCGCCGCTCGATCGCCGGCGCAACGGATCGGCGAATGTGAACAAGCCGATCGCAAATGGGAATATCGCCGCGATGCCGCCTAAAACTACTGCGCCGTGCGCATGAAGAAACTGCGGCGCTCGATTTGGGGCTGGTTCTTGTCCGGCGCGTTTGGACGTAAGTTTGACATGACTTCGGGACTCGCCAGAATCTTACACCTCGCCGGCCTCGCGCAAAGCCGGCGAATGGCCGTCAATAATTTCTCGCGGGCGGGCTCAAACAGCTCCTTTATAAACGCGCCCGCAGCGGCCTTATGCCCCCCGCCGCCAAACTGCTCGGCCAACTTGCTGCAATCCACCGCCGAGCGGCTGCGGAAGCTAACTTTGAATCCACCGCTCTGCTGCTCGACCATGATCATCGCGACCTTGGCCGTGCCGATCGCGAGCGTCATGTTAATCACATCCTCGGTGTCCGACGGTAGTGCGCCAGTGGCCCGAAAATCGTCCAGCATGGCCGCAGTGTAAACGATCTTGCCATTCAGTTCTGACTCGACGCTGGAGAGGATGCGTCCGATTAGCTTGGTCCGCGCCAGCGTATTGTTTTCATACAAGTCGTGGTACAGGTCGCTCGGTTTGGCGCCTGCATCAACCAGCCGTGCGCCGAATCGAAATGTGTCGCCCGTGGTGGATGAGAACCGAAACCAACCGGTGTCGGTCGCCAGCGCAAAACAGGGGCCGCGCAACTCAGGCGTTATGGTAACGGTCAATTTCTCGGCCGCTTCCACGACCAGGCGGCCCGTCGCCTCGGCCGTGGTGTCGCGGAATTCTTCTGCCTGCAAATCGTCGCTGCTCTGGTGGTGGTCAAGAATGATCTTCTTGGCCCGCGTACCGCGCACGACCTCGGCCATCGGCCCAAGCTGTGCCCAGGCGCTGGTGTCAAGGACCATCATGACCTCGAAATTGGCGGCCAGCAGTTCATTTGGCTGTACATTCACGCCGACAGCCTCGATGCGGTTGTCTGGATCGATGAACTTCAGATTCGGCGGTGTGGCCTGTCCGTTGACGATCCGCACGGACTTGCCGAGTTTCTCGAGCACTCCCGCCATCCCCAGGCAGCTCCCCAGCGCGTCACAATCGGGCCGCACGTGCGTCGTCAACAGAAACCGCTCGTGCGAGCGGACGACATCGATAAACCGCGGCCAGTTGACGCCCATGTATCGTAGTTGTCTCCTCGCTGTCGAATTTGTTCCGGCCTATTGGCGTGGTTGATCGCTATACTGCTTTTTCGCTCGCGGCAATTGCCCTGGCCGCGCTTACGTCGAGCTCGAGCTGGGCCGCTAGCGCCTTTGCTCCGTCGAACCGCTGAATGTCGCGCAGCCGGGCCAGAATGTCAACCTCCAATGGCTCGCCATACAAATCGCCGTGCCAATCGATTAGATGCACCTCGACCTTCGGCGCCAAATCGCCGAATGTTGGGCTTGGCCCAATGTTGACGGCGGCCGCAACGTTTGTTCCTTCCTCAGTGATTGCGCAACCCGCGTATACGCCCGGCGCGGGCAACAGCGTGTCGATCGCGCCCACGTTGGCCGTCGGAAACCCAAGATGATGACCGCGGCTTACTCCGTGCACGACCATTCCCCGTAACCGATACGGCCGCGTGAGCAGTCGCCGGGCTTCTTCAACATGACCTTCATTGAGAAGCCGTGCACGCGCGAGCTGGAGACGTAGTCACCATCGATCTCGACCGGCGGCACGACGTGAAGCGACAGCCCCCCATCCTCGCACAGCCTCCGTAACACATCGATATTTCCGCTGCGGCCGCGACCGAAATAAAAGTTCGGACCCTCCACGAGCGCCCGTGCCCAAGACGCCGGCCTACGATTTCAGAAAAGAATTCGTCGGCCGAAAGCTGCAACAACGCCTCGTCCGTCGGGTAAGCGACCATGTAATCGACACCCAGCTCGCCTAATAACTGCGCTTTGCGGTCGGTCCAGGTTAGCGGCGGCGGCGCTTCAGTGGGACGCAGAATCCGCACTGGATGCGGGTCGAACGTGAACACGACCGCCGGCCCGCCCACCTGCCGAGCGACTTCCAGCAGCCGCTTGACGATTTGCGCATGACCTTGATGCACGCCATCGAAGTTGCCAATTGCCACGGCGCCGGCTTGCGTCGCCACGGGCCAGCCGGTTTGCTCACGAATCAGTTCCACAGGCAGCTTCGCGATCGGTGCACAGAACCAAAGAATCCAATTTCATGATTATGTTCGCTAAACCGCGGTTCGACAATTGGATGCAGGCGGCGGGCGTATGGTATCCTTATTGGTATTGGTGACGCCGAGAGTTGAATCGGTGATGATGTGTCGAGCAGTCGGCCCGCACTTAGGCATCCATGGACGAGAAACAGATTTACTTTTCCGACGATCTGGCCCATCGCCTGGCCGCGATCGACATCGGTTCCAACAGCATACGTCTGATGGTCGCCGAACCGCTGCGCGGCGGCAACTACCGCATTCTCGATGAAGAACGCGAGGCCACACGACTGGGCCGCGCACTGAGCTCCTCGGGCAACCTTGATCCACAAGCGGTCGAACAGTCGCTGGCCGCACTCCGCCGCTTCAAGCAAATCGCCTGCGGCTTCCAGGTGGATGAGCTGCGGACGATCGCCACTTGCGCCGTCCGCGAAGCCGCAAACGGAACCGAGTTCTGCCGGCGTGCGAAGGACGAAATCGGTTTGGATATCGAAGTGATTTCCGCCGACCGTGAGGCCCGGCTCGCCTTTTACAGCGTTCAGCGGGCGTTCGATTTGGCGGGCAAAAACATCGTGCTAGCCGACATCGGAGGCGGCAGCACCGAGTTTGTGCTGGCCTCCGGCGTGGCGATCGAGGCCATTTACTCTTCGCCGCTGGGCGCGGTGCGACTCACGGAAATGTACGGCAATGACTTCACCATTCCGGGTAATCGCTACGACGAGCTGATGTCGGGCATCGAGCGACTTCTCCGCAAATACACCAAGAAGCCCCCCTTCGCTCCGCACCTGTTGATCGGCTCCGGCGGCACGTTCACCGCGCTCGCGGAAATGATCATGGTGCAGAAGGGGCAATTCGGCCTGCCAACGCGCGGGTATACGGTCACGCGCGCCGACGTTAGCCACCTGCTCGACCGCCTGCGCAAAATGTCGCCCCGCGCGGCGCGGGTGCCGGGGCTGGCGCCGGATCGGGCCGACATCATCGTCGCCGGCCTGGCTGTGGTTGACCGCGTCATGGCTCGGTTTAAAGTCAATTTGCTTCAGGTCCATAACCGCGGCGTCCGTGACGGTTTGTTGTTGACAATGATCGACGAGTCGCTTGCCAAGACGTCTGCCGACCCCGTCGAACGCGAGACAGCGATCGAGCGTTTTGCCGTCGCCTGCTCCGGCGAATCGGCGCACGGCCGGCATGTCGCGAAGCTGGCTGGCAACATCTTCGCTCAATTGGCCGAGCCGCTTCGCATGGATCCGGCCGATCGCTGGCTTGTCGAGACCGCGGCGCGCCTGCAAGACGTGGGCTACCTGATCAACTACGACCAGCATCACAAGCACAGCTATCACCTGATCATGAACAGCAACTTGCCCGGCTTCCGCCCAAAGGAATTGGAGCTGGTGGCCAATGTGGCTCGCTACCATCGCGGCGCTGCCCAAGCAGAAGCATGACAATTTCCGCCAGCTTTCCGAGGATGATCAGCGGCGCGTTGCGCAGCTTGCGGCGATCCTGCGCATCGCCGGCGGCCTCGACCGCAGCCACACGCAGCAGGTGAGCGAAATCTCGTTGCGTTTGGAGGGCGACGGCGACGACCATTCGGTGAGCAAGGTCTCGCTGTTGGCCCACGCGCGCGAGAACCCGGAAGTCGATCTATGGGGCGCTCGACGTCGAGCGGAAATGTTCACCGAAATCTTTGACTGCGAGCTAGAGGTGCATTGGGCGGAGGAAGCGCAGACGAACGGGCGGCCCGATAAGGGAGTTTTAGCAATTGCAGCGCAACGACAAGCGGGCGAGGCCACCTAGGCACTTACTCTGCCTTCACGGTGGGGGATCGATCCGAGATACCGTTTTCGTTGAAGGCCTCGATCTGGAAGTAGTAGGTCCTCTCTCTGTCCAGTGCGCGGAAGTAGTATTCGCTGGCGCTATAGACCATTACGCTGGTGTAGAGCTTGTCGGGGACGACGCCCGCGAGGATCACGTAGCCAGTTGCGTCGGGTGACGCTTGCCATTTAAGCCAGGCATTGCGGCGGTCGGCGGGCGGTTTGTCGCGGTCGCTTTCCTTGCCCGCGGAGCGCGACAAAGCGTTCGACCGGCGCCGGTTTCTCTCCGTGGCCGCGGCCGAAAACTCGCAAGCCCGCTGAGCGCGAACTTGCCGGTGGGCACGTGCAGGTTCTCGATGCGCACGTAGCGGGCCTCGACCGGCATTGCCAACTCGATGTAGTCGTGTGGCACATCGGAGCGGTTGGCGCTCTTATCAACGATTGTGTCCCACGCTACACCGTCGGCGGACGCTTGGAGCAGATATTGGTGGTACAAGCCGGGCTGTTTGCCCATCAGTGTGGCATCGTGGTCGGCGTAGTTTACCTGGATCGCGCGGACGGTACTCACCGCGCCGAGGTCGGCGGTGAAATGCTCGCCTCGGTCGCCGGTGCGAGCGCTCCAGTAGGTCCGCAGGTCTTCGTCGACGGCGAGGTTTGGCGCGAAGCCGCCAAGCGTGGAGGAAGCCGTCACGGGCTTGGCATAGTTCAGCAGCATCCAGCCGGTGAAATAGCCCTGGAGCTTAGTTCGCTCGGCTTTGCTTGGAAGGAAGTGCGGATAGTCGCCGTAGGCGGTGTTGCAGTACATCACGCCGTCAGCGTCGAAGCCGGCCGGCCAGATGCCAATGCGGCGTTCGAAGTTGTTTTTGACCGAGATGGCAATCGTGGCGGTGTGCCACTAGTTTCCGCCGTTGTCCTGGAAAATGCCGCCGTGGCCAGCGCCGCGAGCGAAACCGCCGGGCTTGTACGAGATTGGGTTGTGGGGCTGGTAGATGAACGGCCCGAGAGGCTTGTCGCCGACGTAGACGCCGTCGGCGTAACCGCTGAACTCGGTGCCGGGTGCTGCGTATTGGAGGTAATAGCGGCCGCGGTGCTTGGTCATCCACGCGCCTTCGAGAAACGGGCGGAGGAAGGTGTTGTCGTTGGCTTCGCCGAAGCGCTCCCAGCCGTGCTCGTCGTCGTGGAGCCGGATCAGGTCGCGCCGGCCGCCGATTGGCTGGAGCGTCTTGGCGTCGATCTCGCGGCCGTAGAGCGGAAAGGTGTTGCTCGAGCCGTGGTAGAGATAGAGCCGGCCGTCGTCGTCGAGAAAGAACGCCGGGTCCCAGTGCGCCGGCGGTAAATTCGGTGACCGCCTCGGTCCACTCGTCGCGGCGCGGGTCGGTGCTTTTCCAGATGGGGAAGTCCTTGGTGTAAGTCGAGCCGACCACATAGAGCGCGTCGTTCATGACGAACGCGGCGGGGGCGGCACAGTTCGTCGTAGACCATTCGCTCGCCGCGATCGTAGGGCGGCTTGAGGAACTTGCGCGGGACGAAGTTCCATTTGCTCATGTCCCTGGCTCCACCAGTAGCCCCACTGGTTGGTGGAGAAGAGGTAGTAGTCGCCGCGGAAGGTGACGATGACCGGGTCGGCGGTCGTGCGGTGCTTGCCCTGCTGGACGAAGTTGGGGATCGGGCAGTAGGCGTAGTCGATGTTGAGTGGGTTGGCGTAGGTTGACGGCTTGTGCGATGGTCCGTTGGCGGAGGCTGCTTCTGCCACAAGGAGAATCAGCAACAGATCTCTAGTCGTTTTGAGAAGACATTTGAACCACGGAGATATCCCGGCGTGCGGGACAGGCTCGAGTACACACCGACGACGGAGTAACTGTGTAACGTTTTAACAGCGGCTATGGGCCGCCCGATTCGTTGTATGTTGTTGCACATGAAGTTATCAGCGAGTCGTATCTAGATAAGTTCGTACCACGGCGTGAGCCACAAGGCGAATGCTGTCCAAACGAGAATCGCCGATCCAACGATTCCTAGGGCGACACAAAACGCGGCGATCGTGGCAAATTGGGCGAGTGGTAAACCGACGATCGTTACCCCAGAGGGCGTGCCCTGCTGCCGCCAGCACCGAATGCATTGCCACGCCGCGGTAATCCAGACCGCGATCGGCAGATAGAAATTAGGGTACAGCGCGTACCAAAGTATCTCTTCCCACGTAGGCGGCTTAAAAAAGGAGTTTTCGATTATGGCCGCGTATGCATATACGCCTGCAACGCTGTAGACCATAAGAACCAGAACCCGTCTGGTCCAGCGGGAAAACGACGAGCGAGGCAATTCTACTTCGATGATGGTGTCGGGGCTTTGCGATGCGCACCTGCACATAAGCGAAAGCGACCATGGCGATCAGAACAAGCAGTCCACACGCAATCCATCGATGAATTGGCCCGACGACAATCCCCTCGAACATAGCGGTGGCAATTTCCTGGAAGTCGTATGTTAGCAAGTAAGTTGTGCAGAGCGTCAGCGCGCTAAGCCCCGCGATCAGGATCACGATTAATGTGCGGCGTAGCCTTGGCCGCCGGTGCCATACCTGTGTCAGAGGCCGTATCGCAGCCAGCAACACGATGACTACGAACACCTGCGAAGAAATGGCGTATGCGAAGTTCCATTCGCGATGCGATGCAGGCGTGTTAGTGAGCCAGTACGGCTGAGCAGATTCGATGCCTTGAACCGCGATGTAAACAAGAAAGTACACCATCATTTGATCAAGGAGAACGAGTATTGCCCAGATCGTGCCTGCGGCCCACGTGGCAATCCAGATTGCCGAGCGCCACCACGAGCTTTGGATTGGCGACATGAGCGTGGTTGGATTCACGACGCAAATGAGCAAGCTCAGATCGATTAGTGCGGCTCGCGCGCTGGCCGGTGATCTCAAAACCACTCTCGTCTTCGGGCAAGGCGATGGCGCCCTGCCTCGCCAGGAAATCGACTGCAACGACAAGAAACATTCCGATTACTACCGCATATCGACTCCAGGCAAGAAACATTAACTCGAATCCCTGGTCCGCTGAAAGCGCGGGCATCGATTGGCGAGCGTGATCGAGCGCCATCGATTTGCGCGGTGATAATGCCCACCAACAGCGCTACGCTGATGAATGCTCCTTCGTACCAACCGATGTTTTCCGCCTGGGTGGCAGCGCAGCCGAGCGCGACGGCCACCGTGAGGAGCAGCAGATCGGTGAGTTTGAACCGAGGAACCATGCGAGCGTGCGCCGTGTTTTGCTTCGCGGTTCAATGCGTATGTGATATCGGACGCTTGTGATTGATTCACCGTCTTAACACAGGCGACGAGCAAAACACAGCCACCCGGGTTATGAAACCGGCGACGTTGTTTTGCAACGTGCAACATGACTTTCCACCGCTCGGCGGACGGCGACAAACGGTTCGTGTGAGAGTGTGCCGAACAGCGGATCGCGTGTCAGCTTGCGCGGCTCAGCCAAGGTGA